>JAFSMZ010000030.1:0-65023 GCA_017447685.1 Oscillospiraceae bacterium | reverse complement strand
GCCTACGCCCACGCCGACGCCCACGCCGACGCCGACGCCTACGCCCACGCCCACCCCGACCCCGGTGATCGGCCCGCAATTCACAGCGCTTAGCTCCGAGCATCAGAAGTATGTCGGGATTGACGAAGTTGGAAGTTATAATTACTTCTCCGTTTCCTTTGATCTGGATCTGCATGACGCCGATCCTGACAAGCCCATTACGGCCCGTCTGCAGGCAGGCAGCCCCACAGGCGGAGACTGGCAGGATATCCCAAGCGGAGGATACTCGATCCCCACCCTGAGCTACAGCGGTTCCGGCGGCGTATGGTCCGGCGAAATGGCCTATGATATGGCCTTTGTCGAGTGGGATTGGGACCATGGCGAGCTGGGCGCTCTCATGCAGATGCGCGTCGCCTGCGACTACACGCTGACGGACGGCACTTCGGGAACCGTGTATTCCACCGACATCAAGGAGCTCTACGCCTATACGGGCGGATATTTGACCGACAATCCGGACGCGGACGGGAAATCCGGCAAAGTGGACGGCAAAGGCCTTGACGTTACTTTCCGGGTGCAGAAGGACCTGATTCTGGATCCCGACAAGCTGGAGAAGGTGGAAGTCGTCGTATACATCGGCAACACCTGGATCGATATGGATCCGGACAAGCTGACCATGTTCCCCATGACGGAGGAGGGGATCCTTCGGCTCACCTGCCCGCTTGCCGACATACTGGGTCCCGGAGAACCCGCCCATTCCGGCAGCAATGACGAGGTCCTGCTGGTTCTCCATTACAAGGACGAGGACAAGGGGATCGACTGGAGGGACGGCGCCTGGGCCCGCGTCAAAGTGCGCAACATGCCGACGGTGGAGCTTGACCCCTATCTGTACGGCCCCTATGGCGAAGGCGCCTGGTATCCGACGTTGTTCTATACTGTGACGCTCAACGATCTGAAGGGCGGTACGGCCACCGCCTCGGTCTACATCGATACCGGAGACGGGTTCTACAAGGCAGCAACTCCCTGGGATGCGGAGTATGCCTCGCACTATATCGGTACGTATGACCCGGCGGAAGAGCCGGGAGACACTTGGAAAGACCATTCGGAAGTCTACCTGGCCGAGCCCGCCGACGGCGGGGGGATCCGGGGCGTGGCGAAGATCGTCTTCGACATCGTCTATCCCGACGGGGAAACCGATCAGATCGAGACCGAGACCAGAACCGTGTTTATGGGCTTCTTTGCCAAGATCGACAAGAGTTATGGCGGGCAGGGCTGGATCGAAGGCGAACGGACCGATTCCGATACAGGCGATACCCTCTATACCATGAGCTTCGACCTGATCATCGACACCGATCTGATGGATCCCGACAATGTGGAAGTCTATGGCGGAAGTCTTTGGAATACGGACGCCCGGAAAAACTATAAGGATCCCGAAACCGAAATCTGGACCGACGAGAGCGGGATCTGTCACATGCGCTACACCTTCGTTTCCAACTCTCCCTTTGTGGATGGCGAGTATACTTTTTACCCGTCTACCCGCGGATGGGTCGACGAGAACACTCTTTGGGAACCCTGGAGCCTCTATTATGACTTCCTCAGATCCTCGCCTTCGGATCTGACGCCGCCGGCCTTTGTTTCGGTGAGTTCAAGCCACGACCACAGTTCGGGGAGCCAGGATCGCTTCCGGTACGCCTTTGATCTGGAACTCAATGACGCAGATCCCTATGAAGATGTGGTCGTCTCCCTGCAATACGCCGATATCGGCAGCGGGAACTGGGAAACCTGCCCTTCCGACGGGGACAGTATGATCTGGGTGTATCACAGCCCGTCGGAAAGCGTCTGGCATTCTGAGGACCTGATCCTGGACACGGCTGCGCTCGACCTGAAGGGTGCCATGGGCTTGAAGAAGCAGGTGCGGCTCGCCGCCAAGTACAAACTGAGTGACGGCACCTACGGCCTTGCGTATTCCACCGACCTCCGCAGCCTCTACATCTTCACCGGCGACTATATCCGCGGCGAATCTGCGGAGATGCAGGACGGGAAGATCACCGCAAAGTTCCGGGTGGACAAGGGCCTGGTTCCCGATTCGAGCAAGCTCACGATCGTTTCCTGCGCCCTGCGCAACGGCGAGCAATCCTGGGAGCTCTCCGACAAAGCCGTAATCACCGGTTCCGGAGAAGACGGGATCTGCACCGTGAGCTACACGCTGAACGGAGAAAGCCTTGATCTGACGAAGCATACATCTGTAGCTCTGGCCTTGCATTATCAGGACTATGGCGGAGCCATCGACTGGGATTCCTGCGGGCTTGCGGTATTCTACCTGCGCGGCGCTCCGACGCTGGAAATAGACCTGTCCGGCACGGAGGGCGATCCCGGCTACGGCGCGCTTGGGATCCTCACCCTGAACGACCTGGAGGGAGGAACCGCAGTTTTCCGGCTGCTTTTCTGGGGATATGGCGGCTTTTTACCCATCTACGGTGATTGCGCAGAGCTGACCTGCGTCCCCGGAGACGAAACAGGAGGCAAGTATTACGCCTGGCTGTTTGATCCGGATCTTGAGGATCTCTCTGCCAACGACAGCGAGGGAGCCAGGGATAAGTCCAAGATCGTCGTGGAGTACACCTACGCCGACGGTACCAAGGGCAGTCTGGAGAGTGCGGAATTTGAACAGTACGGTGGGCGCTTTGTTTCCAGCGCCAACGATCCGCCCTTCTGCTATGACGAGGAGAACAAGTGCCTCGTGATGGAGCTTGCGGTGAATCTCTCTCTGGTGGAGATGGAGAATATCAGCATCACAAGTACGAGCGCGAGACGCGACACCTGGACGAATCTCGACGCCCCCACGCTGGCGGACTGCTACGCGGCCGGAGACGGGACCTATCGTATGATTTTCAAGGTGCCCCTGGAAACGCTGGAACCCGGAAGCTACAGTATGGATGTGCAGCTTACCTTCTATAACGGCAAAGGTCCCCGCTGGAAAAACGAAGTCTATGCAACAATCGATCTGGGTTGAAAGCTGCTTCTGACCTGAAGGAGGATGGAACATGAAAAAGAAAAACACCAAGACCTACATCAGCATTGTGATCGTGGCGATCTTGGCCCTGCTTTTGGCAAATCCCAATTGGTTACCACTGCCGGCGGGTCTGAAAACAGCTCTGACGGAGACGGAGAAGAACAATCTTCTCTTCCAGAGCGACGCTCATACCACCATCGCCCAGCTCCTGACTCTGCTGCTGGCCATCGCCCTGGTGTGGCTGGCCTACCAGATCCTGAAGCTGATCCTGCACGCCGTCGGCAAGCGGGGCGGAAGAGCCCTGACCGTCACCAACCTGATCGCGGGACTGCTGAAATATCTGGCGGTGATCGTCGCCGTGGTCTGGGGCCTGGGAATCCTGGGCGTGAACACCACCGCGGTGCTGGCAGGCGTTGGCATCGTGGGCCTGATCCTGGGCTTCGGCGCCCAGAGCCTGATCGAGGATATCATCACCGGCGCCTTCATCATCTTTGAAAACCAGTACAGCGTGGGGGACATCATCATCCTGGATGACTTCCGCGGCACCGTGCGGAGCATCGGCGTGCGCACCACCGTGATCGAGGACGCCGGCGGCAACCTGAAGGTGGTGAACAACTCCGACATCCGCAACTTCCAGAACCGATCCCGGAACAATTCCGTGGCCCTGGTGCTGGTGGCCGTCTCCTATGCCACCGATCTGCGGAAGCTGGAGAAGCTATTGAAGGAAAAGCTGGGCGATCTGCAGAAGGAGCACCCGGAGCTCTACCTCAGCGCGCCCCGGTATCTGGGCGTGGACGCCCTGGCGGACAGCGGCGTGAATCTGAAATTCGCCGTGGATGTAAAGGAGCAGGACGTTTTTGCCGGCCAGCGGATGCTGGCAAGGGATCTGAAGATCCTCTTCGACGACAACGGCGTGGAGATCCCCTTCCCCCAGGTGGTGGTCCACAAAGGGGATTAAACTTCCCGACATACAAACAAGCAGCCGGCGGGGCTTCGTGCCCTGCCGGTGGCTTTTCTGTGGGAAAACTCACATAAACTTGTCGATGGCCTCGTTCAGCGCCTGGAGGTCCGCGTCGTGAGCGTCCGCCACGCAGTGCTCCAGGTGATCCTTCAAAATCACCTTGGCGGTGCTGCTGAGAGCGGAGCGGACCGCGGCAAGCTGGACCAGCACCTCGGTGCAGTCCCGCCCGTCCTCCACCATCCGCTTCACCGATTCCAGGTGCCCGATGGCCCGGGAGAGCCGATTCAGCACGGCCTTGGTCTCGGTGTGGACGTGGCCGTGAGCATGGCTGTGCTCATGGTCGTGCTCCACGGGATGGCTGTGGAGGCGGCCGTCCCCACGGTCGTGGTAATAGACTTCTTCTTTTTCGTGTTCGTGCATGGCATTCACGCTTTCTTTTAATTCTTACAAACTATACCCGATTTGGAGGAATTTGACAAGCCCCCCGGGGGGATAGCGGAGGGAAAAGTGAAGAGGGAAGAGAGAAGAGAGAAGAGGAAAAAGGGAAGAGCGAATAGTAAAGCGAATAATATAGAGTGAAGAGAAGCGGGAAAAGGGAAGATATGGATCAGATCAGGCGGATGGGGACCTCCTGTCGGATTTCGAGGCTTTCCGGCGTGACGCTGCAGTCCAGGGCCAGGAGCCGCACACCGGCCTCGCTTGCCTCCCGCAGCGCGTCGGCAAAGGCGGGATGGGTGCTGCGGTTTGGCTCAAAGTGATCCACATCGGCCATCTGGATCACAAACACGACCCAGGCCTCATAGCCCACCGCAACGGCATTGGTCAGGCCCCGCAGGTGCTTTACACCCCGCTCGGTGGGCGCGTCGGGGAAGCGGACCACGCCGTCCTCTTCCAGGGTGACGCCCTTGACCTCCGCAAAGATGCGCCGGTCCTCATGCTCCAGATAAAAGTCAAAACGGGAGTCCCCGTGAACACTCTCGGGCTTCAGCAGATCAGGAACAAAACCGGCGTCGCCTTTGCGCAGCCACTCGCCGAAGACCGTGTTGGGCGCTGCGGCGTCCATGTTGATGAGGCGCTCTCCCTTTTGCACCGCGATCAGATCCCAGGCGGTTTTGCGCAGGGGGTTCTCGGCCCGCTGCAGATAGATCTTTGCCCCGGGGACCAGAAGCTCCCGGCAGCGCCCGGTGTTTTTCACGTGGCAGACCGTCTCCGCCCCATCCAGCTCCGCCATGGCGATAAAACGGTTGGGACGACGGAGAAAGACAGCCTCCCGGATGTTGGGATAGATCATCGGGCATATTCCTCCGTCCACTGCTCCAAAGCCCGGAGCGCCCTTCTCCGATGCAGGCCCGCAAGCTCCACGATCAAGGTGTCCCTGTCTGCCTGCAGGGCCTTCCATAGCTGGGCGATGTTGGCCTCGACCCGCTCGCCCAGGCCCAGCCGGCGGCAGAGCGCCGCGGCCTCATTCTGCTGCATCAGTACGCCCAGCAGAGGCTGCTCGGAGGACAGCGTATCCGCCAGCGCTGCGCGAAACTGGGGGATCAGCAGCTCGAAGCCGCCGATGGCGTCCAGCACGGTAAAGGGATACCAGGCTGCCTCCTGCAGCAGGCGAACCCCTTCCCCGCGGAAGATTTCGTTGTCGTGCAGCGGCGCCGTCCCACGCAGATCCAGATAGGGAAGAGCCTCAAAGCCCTCCGCTCCGCCCGCGGCCGCGGCAGGCAGGAGCAGGGAGCGCATCAGCTTTCCGTCTGCTCCGCGCTCATGCTGGGTCATAAAGCCGCCGGCGCCGAGAAGCGCCGGACCCAGCACACTGCGCAGCGCGTTACTTTTGCCGCAGCCGGATGGACCGGTGAGAAACAGGTGTTGTTGCATCCAAAGGACTCCTTCTTTCTGTCGATGCCCCGATTATACCCGCCCTCCGGATTTTTGTAAAGGCAAGGCACTGCCCGGAGATCCGGAAAAGATTGACGGCAGGTCTTTCCAAACGTGGAAAAGACTGATATAATACCATTTTGAGAAAATGCAGAAAAGGAGCGATGCGAATGCCAAAGCTCATATCGGATCTTGCGATCATGCTGCTTACCGCGGGCGTGGTGGCGGTCCTCTTCAAACGCTTTAAGCTCCCCCTGGTGCTGGGCTACATCCTGGCGGGCTTTCTGGTAGGGCCCTATATGCCCTGGTTCTTTACCGTGGCGGATGAGAGCTCCATCGAGACCTGGAGCGAAATCGGCATCATCGTGCTGATGTTCGGTCTCGGCCTGGAATTCAATCTGCATAAGCTTGCCTCCGTGGGCGGTACCGCCATCATCACCGCGCTGACCGAGGTCTTCGGCATGTTGGTGCTGGGATACCTGGTGGGCCAGGCCATGGGCTGGGGCATGATGGACAGTATTTTCCTGGGCGGCATGCTCTCCATGAGCTCCACCACCATCATCATCAAGGCCTTTGACGAGCTTGGCGTCCGGCAGGAGTCCTTTGCCCAACTGGTTTTCGGCACTTTGGTCATTGAGGATATCGCCGGCATCTTTATGATGATCATCCTCTCCACCGTGTCGGTGAGCAAGAACATTTCCGGCGTGGATCTGGCTCTGCAGCTGGGGCTGCTGGTGCTGTACCTGGCCCTTTGGCTGATCCTGGGCATTTACATCATCCCCACCCTTCTGCGCAAGGCGGAGCGCTATATGAATGACGAGTCCCTGCTCCTGGCCTCCCTGGGCGTCTGCTTCGGCATGGTGCTGCTGGCGGACGCGCTGGGCTTCTCCTCCGCTCTCGGCGCTTTTCTTGCGGGCTCGCTGCTGGCCGGCACCATCCATGCCGAGCGGGTGGAGCATCTGACCTCCGGGGTCAAGGACCTCTTCGGCTCGGTGTTTTTCCTGTCTGTGGGCATGATGCTGGACCCCGCCATGATCGTGAAGTACATCGTCCCCATCCTGATCGTGACCCTGGTGACCATTTTCGGAAAGCTGCTCATCTCGGGCCTGGGCGTTCTGCTCTCCGGCCAGAGCCTTTCCAAGGCGGTCCACTGCGGCTGCTCCCTGGCCCAGATCGGTGAGTTTGCCTTCATCATCGCCTCCCTGGGCATGGGCCTCGGCGTCATCGAGGATAAGGTCTATCCCATCGTGGTGGCGGTTTCCATCCTCACAACCCTGACCACGCCCTTCTTTATCAAGAGTGCGGACAAGATCTACGGTGCGCTCACAAGAGTGCTTCCCGCAAAACTCATCAACAAGCTGGAGCGCTACACCGGCGAGGATACGGCCTCCCGGGAGCAGGACAGCGACTGGGGCCGCTTCCTCCGACGTTATGCCAAGGTCACCGCTCTCTACGGCGTGTTGATGGCGGGCGTGATCCTGCTGGGGCAGTTCGTGCTCTTCCCGCTGCTGCAGCGGACCCTGCCGGACCGGCGCTTTGCCGGGCCCATCGCCATGGTTTTCTGCGTCCTGGGCATCGCGCTCTTCGTGCGGCCCATGCTGGATCTCCATTCCACGGAGTATACCACCCTCTGGGTGAAGAACCGTTATTACCGTCTGCCGCTCATTACGCTGACGGCGCTGCGCTATCTTATCATCGTGTTCCTCGCTTTCTTCCCGCTGCAGACCCTGCTTGGCATCAATGGCGTTTGGCTGCTGCCCATCATCGCCGCGGCGATTGCGCTCATCTCCCGCTCCGGCTGGCTCTCCTCCGCCTATATCTCCGCCGAGGCCCAGTTCATGGCCAACTTCAATGAGCGCAACCTCCAGCGGTATGACGAAAACACCGAGTGGCTGGACGACAAGCTTTTTGTGGACAAGATGTACTGCCCTGCGGAAGTCTCCAGCAAGACGCTCAAGCAACTGGACTGGGGCCGCCGCTTCAGCGTGAACGTGTTCCGCATCGTGCGGGGCAAGAAGCATCTGAACATGCCATCCGGCAGCGCGGAGCTGCGGGAAGGAGACAAGATCCTGCTCATCGGCCGGAAGGAAGATATCAGGGCTCTGCGTTTGAGCCTGAATATGGAGGAGACGGACCCGCCCACCCTCCGCGCCTTTATCGAAAAGTACGGGGAGGACGCCAACCACGTGTATGCCACGGTCATCCCCGTAGAGAAGGCCATCGAGCTTCAGGGCAAGACCATCCGCTCCAGCGGTCTCAGGGAGAAGTACGACTGCATGATCCTGGGCCTGCAGCGAAATCGCCTGCCCATCCTCCAGCCCGATGTGAACATGACCATCCAGAAGGACGATCTGGTCTGGGTGCTGGGGACCCGGAAGATGGCGGCCAAGCTCCTGGCCGGCGGTTTCTCCGAGGACTGAACAGAATCAAACAGGAACACCCCTTTCTCTTGCGGAGAAGGGGGTGTTTGTGGTAAAAATGAGGAAAGAACCGACAGCGAGGAGAAGCCTATGGATTTGAGTCAATTGAACGCCGCCCAACGGGAGGCTGTCACCAGCACGGAGGGCTATATCCGGGTCATCGCCGGAGCCGGCTCCGGCAAGACCCGTGCCCTGAGCCACCGTTTTGCCTATCTGGTGAACGCCATGGGCATCCTCCCGGGAAATATCCTCTGCGTCACCTTCACCAACAAGGCAGCAAACGAGATGCGCCGGCGCATCCACAATCTCACCGGGGACAACGACACCGGCTATATCAACACCTTCCACGGCTTCTGCGTTTCCGTCCTGCAGGAGGACAGCTACGCCGTCCAGTATCCCCGCAGCTTTCTGGTGTTGGACAATTCGGATATCGACGCCATGCTCCAGATCATCTATGAAGAGCGGGGACTGAGCCTGCGGGACAAGACCTTCGCCCAGGCCCGGGACATGATCGAGATCCAGAAGGGCATCCGAAAGCCGGACTACTACAAGGACCTGATCGACATGTCCCTGGAGGAGCTTCGCAGGAAATACGAGCAGGCTAAGTCCGTGGACGATATCATTTTCTACGGCTATCTCTATCAGGAGAAAAAGTGCTTCGGTCTGGACTACAACGATCTCATCTTCGTGACCCTCTACATCTTCGAGCAGAACGGGGAGATCCGACAAAAGTGGCAGCAGCGCCTGGAATACATCATGATCGATGAGTTTCAGGATATCGACCCGCCCCAGTACCGGCTGATGAAGGTCCTCTGCGGCTACCACAAGAACCTCTTCATCGTGGGGGATCCGGACCAGACCATCTACACCTGGCGGGGAGCCGACGTCCGCTTTCTGCTGGACTTCGACAAGGAGTTTCCCGGGACGAAGACCATCCTGATGATGGAAAACTACCGCTCCACGCCCCAGATCCTGGCGGCGGCCAATTCCCTCATCGAAAAGAACCGGACGAGGATCAAAAAAGACCTGATCCCCACTTTGCCGGAGGGCCCCCTGCCTCTCTGCCACCACGCCCCCAATGCGGAGGCGGAGGCGGAGCAGATCGCCTTCCAGATGTGGGAGCTCCATGACAAAGGCGTGCCCTTCCGGGAGATGACGGTGCTCTATCGGGCCCACTATCTCACCAACAAGCTGGAGGAGGTGCTGCGCAAGCGGAAGATCCCCTATGTGCTCTACAGCGGCGTGCCCTTCTTCGGCCGCCGGGAGATCAAGGACGCCCTGAGCTATCTGCGCATGGTGGCCTATAAGGACGATCTCTCCTTCGCCCGCATCGCCAACGTCCCCAAGCGCAACCTGGGGCAGCGGCGGATGCAGTTTTTGCGGGAACGGGCCGAGAAGGAGAGCTGCAGCCTCTATCAGGCTCTCTGCCGCAGCACGGAGGAGGAGCTTTTCAAGGGCACCGGCGCCCTCAAGTTCATCTCCCTCATCGAAGGCTTTGCCCAGAGCTACGAATCCCGCCCCATCTCCGAGCTCCTGAGCGACCTGCTGGACAAGAGCGGCTACGAGCGGATGCTGCGCACCGAGGGCAGTCAGGAGCGGCTTGATAACTTGGCGGAGCTGAAGCAGTCTGTCTATGAATACGAGACCGGCTGCGGCGAGGAGGCCGCCCTGGAGCACTATCTCAGCCATGTGGCCCTCTTTACCAACGCCGACGCCGAGGACGGGGGAGACAAGGTCAAACTCATGACGGTCCACGCCGCCAAGGGCCTGGAGTTTCCTTATGTGTTCCTCTGCGGCCTCAACGAGGGCGTCTTCCCCTCCGGCCGCACCAATACCCTTCCCGGCATGGAAGAGGAGCGGCGCCTGGCCTTCGTGGCCCTCACCCGGGCGGAGAAGGAGCTCTACCTCTCCGAGGCGGAGGGACGGAATCTGGACGCCTCGCCCCGCTATCCCTCCCGCTTTCTGCTGGACATCGATCCGGACTTGCTGGCATGTACCGCGCCGCCCAAGGAGAGTCTCATCCGGGATGCCCGGGACTATATCGCCGCCAGCGAGAAGTACCTGCCCGAGGCAAAGCCGGAGGAGGGCTTTGCGGTGGGAGCCCGGATCCGCCATGAGATCCTGGGGGAGGGGACCGTTTTGGAGATCGACCGGGACAAGGAGGCCTATGTGCTGCAGTTTGACGGCATGAAAACGCCTCGCCGCATCAGCTTCCGCGTGAAGCTGGAGAGCGCGGAATAAAAAGCAGGCCGAATTGAGCTCGATTTTGATCCTTTGCGTGCGCATATGATTGAAAGCGGCTGCTTTGCAGCCGCTTTCCCGTTGCTTATTCTTGTGCTCCGCTTCAGATTTTCACCGGGACGCCGTTCAGCTCCACGCCGTTGGAGGCATCGATGACGATCACTTTTTTCCCGTCCAGGATCCTGGCCTGGACCAGCATGCTGTGCTCCGGGGAGACCTGGATCTTGACCTCCGGGGTCTGGATCTCCATCTTCCTGGGGTTGGAGAGATTGGCGGGCCGCAGCTCCGCGTCCTTGCCGAAGGTCTCTTCGCAGCGCTGCTCGAAATGCTGCCTCTCTTCGGCGGTGGCGCCGCTGTTTTCCAGGATGTCTCCCATTTCCTGCACCGTGACGGTCAGCGGCTCCGGGTCCTTGCTCTCCTTGTGCAGGGTGATCCGGTCGGAGAGCTGCTCGTGCACGGACTGGATCACATCGAAGCGGCAGTCCTGCTTCAGCGCATCCGAAAGCAGACCGTCAAAGCTCTCCCGCTGACGCTGGGCGGGCATGGGGACTTCGGTGCGGAATACCGCGTCGATGAAATCCGCGTGATCCGCCTTGCAGTCCCGGGAATAGAACAGTGCGTTGTAGAGATTGGTGGCCCGGTCGTCAAATGCGGGGAAGAGGAAGCCCAGCTCCGGGGCGGATACCACCTGGCCCGCTGTGGCGCTGTGGAAGCGCTTGTCCTCCGGGGTGTAACCCAGTTCGCTCTTTCCGCCCTCCACCGGACACACGGCGCAAAGCATGTATCTGTAGACTTCTCCCGCGTCTCCCAGGCTGCCGTCCTTGCCGTAATGGGGCACGTCGTAGGTATCAAAGGCCAGCAGGATCAGATAGTTTCCACCGTCCAGATCCAGGTGCCCGATGATGGTATGATAAAACTGGTCCAGCAACGCAGGGTCCTGACCCTCGCTTTTGCGCAGAGCGGAGAGCAGCCGGTGCTCGTCGCTGTCCAGCACCTGCTTGGTGGCAAAGGCGATGTCCAGCAGGTTTTTTCCCAAAGCGCCGGAAAGGCTCTTTTTCAGCAGTGCAAAGTATTTCTCCTGCTCCTCCGCTGTGAGCAGGCCCAGAGATTCGTTCAGCGTGGAGATGATCTCCCCGGAACCGTTCACATAGCAGCCGTAAAGATGGGTGATGCTGTTGTGCTCCGGCCGGATGCGGCGGCGGATCTCCCGCAGCTCCTTTTGATTCATGGTCAAACGATCCTTTCCCAAAAATGCAAGGGGCATTATGGCACAAAACCTTGCTTTTGTCCAGCGCGAAACAGGGACATGCCGCCAAGAGGCATCTTTTCCCTGTTCCGGACGCCTGCCATCCGTCCGGAACAGCGATCCTTTATCCGCGCCCGGCAGCATCGTAAGAAAGGAACGGAAACCGGTCGAATCTGCAAAATACCAATTGGAAAACTGCAGAAAGAATGGATGAAAATACAACTCGATTCTTGACACGCGCGGTTGAAATCCAGGGCGTGCTGTGGTATGATGCTCATATTGACATAACGATTGCGGAGAGGATTTCATGGATAAAAAAATTCCGGAAAGCTTCCTTCATAAACCTTTGATCGCTCACTGGCAGGTCATCTCGGCGCTTCTGCTGGCCTATGATGCGGTCAGCGTCAGCGTATCGTTTTTGATCGCGCTCTGGCTGCGCTTCGACTGCAGATTTACCCTCATCCCGCAGGAGTATTACAGTGCCTGGCTGCGCTTTATTCCCTATTACGCTGTGATTTGCCTGGCGATCTTCTGGGGCTTCAAGCTGTATCAGAGCATCTGGCGTTTTGCCAGCTTCAATGAGCTGGAACGGATCATCTTGGCCAACACCATTGCGGGCCTGGTGCACATTGTGGGGATCACCCTCCTGGTGTATCGCATGCCCATCTCCTATTATGCCATGGGCATCGTTTTGCAGACGATCCTGGTCGTGGGCATCCGCTTCGCATACCGCTTCATTTTGCTGCTGCGGGGCGTCCGGGGAAAGAAGGGCCAGTCTGTCCACCGGGTCATGCTGATCGGCGCGGGTGAAGCAGGCCAGCTGATCCTCCATGACCTGATGAAGTCCAGGGACAGCCAGGATCGGGTCTGCTGCATCATCGATGACAATCCCAACAAGTGGAATCGCTATGTTGACGGTGTTCCGGTTGTGGGGGGTCGGGAGGATATCCTTCTCAACTGTGAAAAGTATAAGATCGATCGGATCTACCTTGCCATCCCCTCCGCCTCTGCGGAGGCCAAGCGCGATATTCTGGACATCTGCAAAGAGACCGGCTGTGAAATGAAGACGCTGCCAAGCATCGTTCAGCTGGTGAAGGGCAGCGTTACCGTGGGCTCCATGAAGGACGTGGCCATCGAGGACCTGCTCGGCCGTGAACCGATCCGCACGGATATGACGGACGTGTTCCGCTATCTGGCGGGAAAGACGATCCTTGTCACCGGCGGAGGCGGCTCCATCGGCAGCGAACTGTGCAGACAGATCGCCTCTCACGCTCCCAAGCAGCTGATCATACTGGATATCTATGAAAATAACGCCTATGATATTCAGCTGGAGCTGCGGGACAAGTATCCTGACCTGAATCTTGTCACGCTGATCGGCTCCGTGCGGGACAGCCGGAGGTTGGATGAGATTTTTTCGGACTATCATCCTGATGTGGTCTATCATGCGGCTGCCCACAAGCATGTACCGCTTATGGAGGACAGCCCCTGCGAGGCCATCAAAAACAACGTCATCGGTACATACAAGACTGCCTATGCGGCCATGGCTCACGGCTGCAAGCGCTTTGTGCTCATCAGCACCGACAAGGCTGTGAACCCCACCAACATCATGGGCGCCTCCAAGCGCCTGTGCGAGATGGTGATACAGGCCTTTGACAGAAAAGTGCGGGAGGGCCGGCCCTTCGATATGCCCACGCTCTATACCCATAACGGAGAATTCAGCGATCCTGTCAGCAAACTGCGGGTGCCGGCTGATGAGATCCGGACCGAATTTGTAGCGGTTCGTTTCGGCAACGTGCTGGGCAGCAACGGCTCGGTGGTTCCGGTTTTCAAGCGGCAGATCGCCAAGGGAGGTCCCGTTACGGTGACCCATCCGGACATTATCCGCTACTTCATGACCGTCAGCGAGGCGGTGAGCCTGGTGCTCCAGGCCGGCACCTACGCCAAGGGCGGTGAGATTTTCGTGCTGGACATGGGCAGCCCCGTCAAAATCGATACTCTGGCACGCAACCTGATCCGCCTCTCCGGCTTCAAGCCCGACGTGGATATCAAAATCGAGTATACCGGGCTTCGCCCGGGCGAGAAGCTGTATGAAGAGAAGCTGATGGCAGAAGAAGGCCTGCGCAAAACCGCCAATGAACTGATCCACATCGGCAGCCCCATTCCCTTCGACACGGACAAGTTCCTCTCCCAGCTGGAGCCGTTGATGGAGCGCGCCTATGCCAACCGGGAGGATATCCGCGAGACGGTGGAGGGCATGGTGTCTACCTACCATCCTGATGACAGCAAAATGGCAGCCGGGCAGAGCCAGACGGCTCAGCCTGCCTTTGAACCGGCAGGAGTCCGCTGACTGCCAGGGGTGAGTTTCTGACACAGGCGCGGATCAGCGGAAACGCCTGCTGCCCTCATTGCATTAGGAAAGGAACCGAGTGTTCATGAACGCTTCCAAAGGAATCGTGTATCTGTGCGGCTGCGCGGTTCACGAACGCACTCCTGACAAGGAAATCGTTGACAGTCTGGATCTGCCGGAACTCTATTCCCTGGCAGTTCGTCATTCTCTTGCATCCATTGTCGGACTCGTCCTGCAGCGTGCAGATGTGCATGACCCCAAATTCGATATGGCAGTCGATTCCGCCTATCGCAAGACCATCATTCTGGAAGCGGAGAAGGACGCTGTCTTTTCCAGACTGGACCAAGCCGGGATTTGGCACATGGCTCTGAAGGGCACCATTCTTCGCAACTGGTATCCGGCCTTCGGGATGCGGGAGAGCGCGGACTGTGATATCCTCTTTGACAGGACATATGAAGAGCAGGTCAGGGATATCATGCAGGATCTGGGCTATTCTGTGGAAAGCTACGGCCGGGGCCATCACGATGTTTATTTCAAAAAGCCAGTGACCAACATGCAGATGCATGTGGAGCTATTTGGTACGGGCTTTGAGGAACGGCTGAACTGCTATTACGCAAACGTCAAGGACAGGCTGGTCCGGCTGGAGGGCTTTGAATACGCTTTCCGCCCGGAAGACTTTTATCTCTATATGCTCGCCCACAACCACAGGGATTATTCCACCGGTGGCACCGGGCTCCGGTCGGTTCTGGATACCTACGTTTTCCTCCGGAAGTTTGATGGCAGCCTGGATTGGAACTATATCGGCCAAGAGGCTGAAAAGCTGGAAATATCTGATTTTGAAAAGGAAAACAGAGAGCTTGCGCTCCGCATTTTCGGGGAAGGGGAGCTTCCGGAAGAGGACGAGGAGCTCTTTCGATACCTTGTTGGTTCGGGAACCTACGGAACGATCCGCAACAAGGTAAACAACAAAGTCAACAGGGGCGGCGGCGGCTGGAAGGGGAAACTCCGCTATGTGCGGGACCGGCTGATCCTTCCGATGGATGTGGTAGAGGCCGCTTTCCCGTTCTTTTATCGGCATAAGATCCTTCTGCCGCTTCTGCCTGTCTACAGGACCTGGAAGGGACTGACGAAAAACAGTGTCAAGCTGAAGCAGGAGTGGGAGGCCTTTCGAGACTGAGACAGGATCAGAAGCATCCGTGAGCGCACGCGAGTTTCAGTGCCTGCGTACCAGGGAGATACGAATATGAAAAAACACAAGAAACTGGCACTGGCGCTGGGCCTGGGCGCTTCCGCCATTGCGATCGCCGCATTCATCTGTAAACCGTCCAGCGTTTATTCCGGACAGCCGGAACAGAAGAACCCGCTGGAGGGGAAAAGAGTCCGTTTTGTGACGGATCCTGAAGAGCCCGCAAATGCGGATGGGGAACACGGCCATCTGGAAGCCGTCGGAGAAGCGAAGCTCCAAAGCAGCTCTTACGACAGGATCTGGAAACGCGCCCTGGATGTGGCGCTCTCCCTTGGCGGGCTTATCGTCCTCAGCCCGGTCTACCTGGGCCTGAGCGCCGCGATTTACCTGGACGATCCCGGCCCGATCTTTTTCGTCCAGAAGCGGGTCGGAAAAAACAAGCAGTATTTCAAGCTTCACAAGTTCCGCAGTATGAAGATGAGTACGCCTCACGACGTGCCCACCCATATGCTGGACGATCCCGACAAGTACATCACCCGGGTTGGCCGCTTCCTGCGCAGGAGCAGCCTGGACGAGCTGCCGCAGATCCTGGATATCCTGATGGGAAATATGAGCATCATTGGCCCTCGGCCCGCTTTGTGGAACCAGGATGTGCTCACGGCGGAGCGGGAGCGGTACGGCGCCAACGACATTCGTCCGGGTCTTACCGGCTGGGCGCAGATCAACGGACGGGACGAACTGGAGATCCCAGCGAAGGCAAAACTGGACGGGGACTACGGAAAAGTCCTCATGGCAGGGGGCTTCAAAGCCTTTCTGTTTGACTGCCGCTGCTTCATTGGAACGATCTTCTCCGTTGCAAGGAGTGAAGGCGTTGTGGAAGGCGGCACAGGTGAAGGCAGGAAACAGGCAGAACCGACAAATAAATAGAGAATATGAATATTTGGATCTTTCATAACTACAGCATGCTTCCCGAGCATGGACAGCTGAATAGACCGTACTCCCTCGGAAAGTATCTGGTCCGAAAGGGAGAGTTTCCCGTCGTCTTTGCGGGCAGCCATCCCCACAATACCGCTCTGCAGCTGATCGAAGGGAAGGAACCCTTTAAGGTCTACCAGACGGAGCCTTTTCCCTGGGTTCTGATAAAAACCTGCAATTATGAGGGAAGCAAGGTCAAACGCGTCTGGTCCATGTTTGAATACTATTTCCATGCAAGGACGGCAGCGAAGCATTTTGAAAAGCCGGATGTGATCATCGGTTCCTCCGCTCACCCCCTGGCTGCCCTCTTGGCGGTCCAGCTGGGGAAAAAGTTCCACGCCAAATCCGTGGTAGAGATCCGGGACCTCTGGCCGGAAAGCATCGTGGCTTTTGGCGTTGCCGGCGCGCACAATCCGCTGGTCCTGGCGCTCAGGCGGCTGGAAAAGTGGCTTTATGTCCATGCGGACTCCGTTGTGTTCACCATGGAAGGCGCCTATGCATACATCGTTGAGCAGGGCTGGGAACGAGAGATTCCCCGAGAGAAAGTCTTTTACCTTAACAATGGTGTGGATTTGGAGCTGTTTGACGCCAACCGGCAGGAACTGTCCGTGCAGGACCAAGACCTGGATAATAAGGATGCCTTTAAGGTCGTCTACTCCGGCTCTATTCGTAAGGCCAATAATCTGGGGCTGCTTTTGGATGCTGCAAAGCTAGTGAAGAATCAAAGAGTCAGGTTCCTGATTTGGGGCGACGGAGATGAGAGGCCCGCTCTGGAGGAGCGTGCCCGGAAAGAGGGGATCGATAACGTCGTCTTCAAGGGACATATCGGAAAAAAGTACATTCCGTACATTACCTCGCAGGCAGATTTGAATCTGATGCACAATAACGGCGGACCGATATTCCGCTTCGGTATCAGCGCCAACAAGCTTTTCGATTATTTTGCCGCCGGCAAGCCTGTGCTGACGGATTTCCCCTGTCCCTACAATCCTGCGGATCGCTTTGGCGCAGGGCTCGGAACCGAGGAGCACTCCGCCCGGGCGATCGCCGCCAGGATCGACGAGTTTGCGGGTATGGAACCGGCAGAACTGGAGCGCTTCGGCAAAAATGCCAGGATGGCGGCAGAGCAGTACAGTTTCGACAAGCTTGCGGATCAGCTCCTGGAGATCCTGCGCTGAGAATTGCGCGAAAGAGGTTTCTAAATGATAAAAGTCTGTCACATGACCAGCGCACATCGACCGGAAGATGTTCGGATCTTTCATAAAGAATGTGTTTCGCTTGCCAAGGCCGGATATGATGTGTATCTGGTGGAGCGGGGAGAGAGCTATGAGAAGAACGGAGTGCACATCGTAGGAGTCGGTGAGATCCCGAGCAGCCGGATCAAGCGTATGACCGAAGGTGCGAGGATGGTCTATGAGAAAGCGCTTTCTCTGGACTGCGATGTGTATCATTTCCATGATCCTGAGCTTCTTCCCTATGGCCTCAAGCTGAAAAGACAGGGGAAAAAGGTGGTGTTTGACTGTCACGAAAACACCGCCGACGCGATCCTGGAAAAGCAGTATCTCCCGTGGGGCATGCGGAGTCTTGTGCATACGCTGTATGTCCGTTATCAGAATTATGTCTGCAGGCGGCTGGATGCTATTGTTACCGTTACCCCCAGTCTCACCAGAGCGTTTCAAAAGGTGAATCCCAGCGTTTGGGAAGTCAGGAACTACCCGATCCTGGAGGAGCGGGGAACGCAGCAAAACTGCAGGGAAAAAACCATTGTCTTTGCCGGCGGTATCTCAGAGCAGTGGAATCATCACATTTTGCTGAAAGCAATGGAGCGTGTCCCAGAGTATCGGTATTGCCTCTGCGGTTCAGCCGGCGAAGCCTATCTTCGGAAACTGAGGGAGATGCCCGCCTGGGATAGGGTCGATTATCTCGGCAAAATCCCGCATGAGGAAGTGGCCGAGCTTATGAGCAAGGCTTATTTGGGTGTGGCCCTCCTTAGTCCGGGCAGAAATACAGACGGGCATAACGGCACCATGGGCAACACCAAGATCTTCGAAGAGATGATGGCTGGCTTGCCGGTCATCTGCACGGATTTTGTTTTGTGGAAAGAATTTGTAGAACGATATGATTGCGGCGTTTGTCTGAATCCGTCAAGCATTGACGAGATCGTAAATGCGCTACAGTATCTGTTAGATAACCCGGATAGGGCCGAAGAGATGGGCCAGAACGGAGCGATTGCAGTCAAACAGGAGTTCCAGTGGAAAGAGGCGGCGATGGTCCTGTTGGAGCTTTATTCGTTTCTTAAGTGACTGCTTTATCATGGACCAAAATTACTGCAATTCTATCGATTTGCGGTTTATTGCGATAGAAAAGCGACTCGGTGTCCCGTTTCTCTGTTGCGAAGACGAAGTTCATGATTGAAGGAGAATATGATGAAAACACTCACGGTAGTCGGAGCTCGACCGCAGTTTATCAAGGCGGCTGCAGGTTCCCGTCAGATTCGAAAAGAACATCAGGAAGTCCTAGTCCATACGGGACAGCATTTTGACGACAATATGTCGGCGGTATTTTTCCGGGAGATGGAGATCCCCGCGCCGGACTATAATCTCGGCATCTCCGGCGGCAGTCACGCACAGATGACCGCGAAAATGCTGGTTGGTATCGAGGAAATCCTGCTCAAAGAGAAGCCGGATGCGCTTTTGGTTTACGGAGACACAAATTCCACCCTGGCGGCAGCGTTGGCGGCGGTGAAGCTCCGTATCCCGGTGCTCCATGTTGAGGCCGGCAACCGGCTTGGTACCCTGGACAATCCTGAGGAAGTCAACCGCATCACCACGGATCATGTTGCGACGCTGGATTTCTGCGCCACGGAAGACGCGCTTCAAAAGCTTGTCCGGGAGGGATTGGGCGACCGCTCTTATTGCGTCGGAAATATCATGTATGATTCTTTCCTCCATTTTGCGGACAAGCCTTGGGATCATCCGAACATCTTGGATTATGAAGGGAGACTGATTCAAATCCCCGCAGAATTCTACTATATGACTTGTCATCGACAGGAAAACACCTTCAGCGACGAGCCGCTGACGGAGATCCTGTTGGCCATGAACAGCCTGGATTCGCCGACGATTTACCCTGTCCACCCGAGAAACCGTGATCGCGCAAAACGGATATGTGAGAACAATCACTTTTTCAATGTGATTCTGACCCAACCGGTAGGCTATTCTGATTCTGTCCACCTGACGCAAAATGCGAAGAAAATCGTTACAGATTCGGGTGGATTACAGTGTGAGGCTTTTTATGCCGGGGTCCAGTGTGTGTTTGTCCTGGATTATGTGGTCTGGCCTGAGACGATGGTGGGAAATCGCAATCAGCTTGCCCGTGCGGATCATCTGGATATTCTGCAGAAGCTGTCTGCAGAACAGACGATAGATCCGGACTATCAGCCCTTTGGCGACGGACACGCCGCGGAGAAGATCTGCGCTATACTAAGAGAGAGATTTTGAGTTCATCTATTCGGTTTTTGGCAATTCACTGGGAGATTACTGGAGCATCTGCTCAAATTGAAATAATAGCCGAGCTAGGCTGGAATAAGCATCTTGAAACTGTCATTCTGGTTGTCGCAGTATTCAATCTAGGAATAATATTGTTTTAATCCACGGGAAGATGTAGGAAATGGAAAAGCATAGACAATTGCGGAGGCACGTAGCATCTCTGAAGGAACGGCGCTTTCTGGAATACTTCGCCATATTAATACTGTTCAGAATTGCTCTTGATTTGACCTATGAGAGTGCGATTTCTACACGCTTTGCGTATATGGGCTTTTTTAACAGAGCCAGCATGAACTGGAAAACTGTATCATGGCTCGTTTTTCTGCTGGGCAATTGCACGGCGTACAAAGCGTATATCAATTCTGATAACTGCCTATCCCTCGAAGTACTGTCTATGCTCTATATCATGGCATTTGTTCCTTTTACATCTATGATTGCCTTTGGTGTATATGAACCAAGCTATATAGCAGCTAATGTCATTTATTGGAGTTTCCTTTTCCTTTTCGGTATGATGCGCTGGCCTTGGAGGAGCGGTACAAAAATCGTTCTTTTTCGAAATGGGAGAAAAAAACTTGGCGATGCACAAATCATGATGCTTTCGCTGGTTTTTGCTGCTGTCGTCTTATATGTTTCTGGTCGGTATGCCCGCTTTCGATTGAACTTCGACTTGTTGGCGGTATATGAATTTCGGGCAGAAGCCGCCTCCAACAATCTGCCAAAGGTCCTTGTATATTTGTTTTCCTGGAGCAGGAACCTGAATGCTATCATCGTTGCATACTTCATCCGGAGAAAAAAGTATTTATGGGCGGCGTTTTCCAGTCTTATCCAGTTGCTTGCCTTTGGATATGACGGTTCGAAGAGTACCTTTTTCTTACTCCTGCTTGCCATTTTCATCAGCTTCTTGCCAGCTTTCAGTTTGCAGGAATTGAATAAATGGTTTCTGAGGGGGATTGCTATTTTGGCGGTGGTTTGCCTGATCGTGTATCTTTCCTCCGGTAGCTATCTGCTGATTTCCCTTTTTACCCGTCGTATATTCTATATGCCCGCGCGTTTGGCAAAAGACTATTTTACCTTCTTTTCTGAGAATACTCCGGATTATTTCAGACAGAGCTTTTTGAGATTCTTAGGCTTTTCCAGCCCATATCCGAACATTGCAACAATGATTGGCAGGGAGTACTATGGTTACGATATGGGGGCCAACAATGGACTGATTGCGGATGCCATGACAAATCTGGGTTATGGAGGCATTGTTGTATTCCCAGCTTTGATATCAATGGTGTTGAAGCTATTTGACCGCAGCTCCAAGGGCCTGGATTCCCGCATCTATGCTACAGTGTCTGTTTATGTGGCTATGGTATTGACGAACTCCTTTTTGTTTGTATCGTTATTGACGCATGGTTTACTCGTGACGATCCTGCTTTTGGCAGCGATGAAACGAGACCGGCTAAAAGGATTGGAAGGCGCTTTCGGAAAGTGAGACTTCCGTACTGAGCATCTCGTCGAACGTGATAGCCGAGGACCTGAGCATAAAGTGAAGACTATAAATTACGAGCGTTGCTTCTGCTCCCGAGAAAAGTAACAGGTGAATACAATGAAAATAAAAATCAAAAGAACAAAGCTTGTAGGTTATATTCGGCAGTTGCTCTACATTACCCTTCCAACAAGACAATATGTGAAGGTCTGCTATCGCTGGTTTTCAAAAGGAAGTATCGATCTCGATCATCCCAAGCGCCTGTCTGAAAAGTGGTGGTGGGTAATGTACTACAATGAAAAGCATTGTCCAGATTTGATCAGACGAATCGCAGACAAATATGAAGTCACAGAATACATGCAGGAAAAAGGTTATGGAAAGTATCTGAAAAAGATGTTCGGTGTATATGATTCACCGGATGAGATCGATTTTGACAGCCTTCCGGATAAGTTCGCGCTGAAGCTGACGAAGGCAAGCGGTTACAATATTATTTGTACGGACAAGAGCAAATTGGATGTTGAGGAAGTGAAGCGTGCCCTGCGAGAGATGCTGTTCATTTTGAACAAGCAAAAATGGACGGCACATAATTTGGCGTGGATCAATGAGGGGAAAGCGCGGATTATCTGCGAAGAGTTCCTGGAGAAAAAGGACGGGTCACAGTTTCTGGAACTGAATTTTTATTGTTGTAATGGTGTTCCGAAATTTACACTTGTTGTGAATGATTATCTGGATGATGACGGGAAAATCGGACATGATTACACCAGAAATCTGTATGACGCTGACTGGAATCCGCTTCCCGTTGAAGCAAATTATCAAAAAATGGGCTATGTAATACCGAAGCCCGAAGAGTATGAGGAAGCCTACCGGCTTGCCCAAGAATTGGCGAAAGATTTCCTTTTCCTGCGCGTTGACCTTTATGTAGGAGACGGCAGAGTCATCCTGAGCGAACTTACCCCTGCTCCTGCAGGGCTTACTCACTTTGAACCGGAAGAGTGGGACTATCGATTCGGAGATATGCTTGAATTGCCGAATGTAAAGGTTTTTTAATAACAAGCATGAGTAAATCTACAAAGAACAGCATCATCAAATCCGCGATCATAATTGCCGCAATTGTTGTTCTCAGCAAAGGGCTTGGCTTCATTCGCGATGCAATCATAGCAGCGTTCTTTGGCGCCTCTTACCAAACAGACGCATTCTTTTTTGCGAGCAGCATGCCCGGCATTCCTGCTATTTCCATGACGCTTTCCACTGTTTTTCTTCCGCTTTATGTGAAGAAAAGAACCAATTTCGGGAAAGAAGCAGGGGACGGATTTGCTTCTAAGGTGCTTACGGTCGGGATTATCATTGCCATTGCGATCAGCGCGATCGCCATCATTTTTTCGCCGATCATCGTAAGTCTATTGGCTCCCGGATTTGATGCGATGACCAGGAACTTGGCAATCAAGTATACGAGGGTCATTACGAGCACTCTTTTCCTTGTAATGACACACTATATGCTTCTTGCCATTCTGAATGCAAACAAGCAGTTCGGAGTTCCGCAATTATCTGGTGCGCTTTTAAATCTTTTCTATATCGCTGCAGTGACACTCGGCGCCAAATCACTTGGTATCAACAGCCTTGTTGTTGGCGCTCTTCTTGGTGCAGTTGGACAGGTTGCCTATCTTGGGCTTGTATCAAGGAAGGTTTTCCGGTACAGACCTGTTTTTACGTTTGATGAAGATGTCCTTGCGGTTTTTAAGCTTGCACTTCCTGTGCTGCTGGGGAATGCGGTCATTCAAATCCATGAAATCGTAGACCAGCTGATTGG
Source organism: Oscillospiraceae bacterium (assembly GCA_017447685.1). Taxonomy (GTDB): domain Bacteria; phylum Bacillota; class Clostridia; order Oscillospirales; family Oscillospiraceae; genus Limivicinus. The sequence continues at coordinate 41,969 of JAFSMZ010000030.1, read as the reverse complement.
ATCGACGCTTCCTTCCGGCACCATATCGGTTTTGACTTATGGCCTCACACTGAGCAACCTCGTAAAGACAATTATCATCAATGCACTTTCTTCGGTGTATTATCCCTATATTTCGGAAGCGGTTGCGAAGGACAACGATCAGCTGCTGAATAATCTGATCAACAAAACATTCATTGGCTTGACTCTGACACTCCTTCCTATTACTGCGATTACGATCGTTACAAGTAGGGAAATTATCTCGATTGTTTATGAAAGAGGGAGTTTCTCCCCGGAAAATGCTTCGCTTACATCTGGGGTGCTTATGTGTTACGCTCTGGGCTTTGCTTTTAGCGGAATAAGAGAATTATCTTCCAAAACGCTTTATGCGGTGAATCGCATGTCAATCGTCACTATGAACGGAGCTATTGCGGTGCTGATCAATGTCATTCTGAGTTATACCCTTTCAAAGATTATGGGGGTAAGCGGCATCGCTTTGGCTACATCTGCAGCTGAGATAGTAACTGCGTGTTTGCTCATGAATTCTGTACGACAGCGGTTCCGCGGTGTCCATTATAGAAAATTGTTCCGGGAAATGATAAAGTGTGCTTTAGCGTTGCTTCCCTTGCTTATAGTGGCGGTTGCCATAAAATATGCCCTTGTTGAGACACACCCTCTTTTCAGGTTTACCGCGATTACTATTGTCGGAGGCGGCGTGTATTTCCTGGTGCTAAACTTGTTTAAGTGTGAGGAGGCCACATACTTGACTCGAAATGTGCTGAGGAAGTTCAACTGGAGATGACAAACATGATATCTTACCCCTGCGTGACGTGTGACAGGCAAAAACTATTGCACAACTTGAATACTTTAGCGGAACAGATGCACAAGGATAACCGCATTTTTGCTGCTGTTATCAAAGGGTTCAGCGCAGACGATGATATCATTCACATTATTGAAGAATCTGACTGCGATTGGATTGCAGACTCCCGAATAGAAGATCTGCTTAAGCTAAGTACAAAAAAGAATCGATTTCTGATCCGCTTGAGCCAATTATCTGAAATACCGAATGTTATTTTGGGCTCTGATGTCAGTTTCGAATCGGAAGTAACTACGATCCAGGCATTACAGGAAGAGGCTAAACGCCAGAATGTGACGCATGGCATTATCATAGCCATAGATATGGGCGATCTGCGGGAAGGCTGCTTCTTTCAGAATCTCGCAGATATTGATGCCGCTGTGATGAGTGTTCAGCGTTCTCCGAATCTCAAATTGATGGGCATCGGTACAAATCTTGGCTGTTTCGGAGGCGTGATAACGGACCGGAACAATATGGAAGGGCTGATTGCAGTTGCCGACTATATTGAAAAGAAGTTTCACTGCAAACTTGGTTATATTTCTGGAATGACTTCAGCCGCTTACGGGATGGCAAAAGACGGCTCGATGCCGACACGCATTAACCATGGCCGATTTGGAGAACTGTGGCTGCTGGGCTTTGAGTCAGTCTCTAGGGTAAGGTATCCCGAGTATTATGATGACGCCTTTCTTTTCCATGCACAGATCATAGAAATCAAAGAAAAACCGTCGAAACCCATAGGAAAAATTGGCGGGAATGCTTTCGGGATCTATGTCGAAAGACCTGACTATGGAAACATGCTGAGAGGACTGCTGGCTTTCGGGTCTCAGGATGTGGAGTATGAATATCTCGTCCCGGCGGAGCCTGGTGTGACTTTTCTTGGCTCAAGCAGTGATCATACAATTGTTCAATTGGATCCTACAAAGCATTATCAGGTTGGTGATATTCTGAAGTTCAAACTGAAATACCATTCTTTGCTTCGGCTCTACACCAGTAAATATGTAAAAAAATACATTATATAAATTAGCCATATTGCCTTTCGGGATCATCATTGGTCGCAGGGCAAGGTTCTGAGAGAGGTTTTGCATTTGAAAAAAATCTGCGTGATCGGCGGGGGGCGCTGGGGAGAAAACCACATCCGGACCCTCCACGAGATGGGCAATCTCGGCGCGGTGGTGGACATGAACGCCGCCCGGCTGGAGGAACTGAAAGAAAAATACGGCATGGCGGTCTACACAGATTTGGACGAAGCCATTGCCCACGGATACGACGGTTATGTGGTCTCCACTTCGGCGGAGACGCATTATGCCATCGGAAAAAAGCTGCTGGGACTGGGGCTGCCTACCCTGATCGAAAAGCCCATGACCATGCACCTCGAGGAGTCCCGGGAACTGGTGGAGATCGCGGAGCGCACCGGGGCCAATTTCATGGTGGCCCATATCCTCCTGTTTCATCCGGCCATCAACAAGATCAAGGAGCTCATCGACGCCGGCGCGGTGGGGGATGTGTTTTACATGTATTCCACCCGCATCAAGTTCGGCGTGGTGCGCACGGAAGAGAATGTGTTTGAGTCCTTTGCGCCTCACGATATTGCCACCCTGAATTACTTTGCCGGCGTTCCGGCGGAAAAGATGGTTCTTCATCGCGGCTATTTCCTGCAAAAGGATATCTGCGACTATGTGCTGGCTTACCTGGAATATCCGAACAACGTGAAAGCCCATATTCAGGTTTCCTGGCTGCACCCCTTCAAGGAGCAGCGCGTCGTGGTGGTCGGCAGCAAGGGTATGATCTGGTTCGACGACGCCGGGGACAAGCAGGTGAGGCTCAGCAAAAAAACTGTCGATTTCAGCACGGTGGAAACGGCCGGAGATCTTCCCGCCTTGATCGACGCGCCGGCTGAAATCGTTCCGGTGGATTACAGCCAGATGCCGCTGGAGCGGGAGCTGCGTTATTTTGTCGCCCATCTGGACACCCCGCCGGCATACTCCACCGGCGCTGACGGCTATGCGCTGGTGATGGCCCTGGAAGAATCGAGGAAATAAGCTATGCAGTTTCGAGATTTACATGCGCAGTATGAAGCCCTGAAGCCGGAGATCGACGCCGGTATCCAGGCTGTGATCGACAGCGCCGGCTTCATTCTGGGAAAACCGGTTGAAGAACTGGAAAGGGCGCTGGCCTCCTATGCGGGGCGCAGGCACTGCATCGGCGTCGCCAACGGCACAGAGGCGCTCCAGCTTGCCCTGATGGCCTATGATGTGGGGCCGGGCGACGCGGTGTTTACATCGGATTTTACGTATTTTGCGTCCGCGGGCTGCGCTTCCATCATCGGCGCAACGCCCGTCCTGGTGGACATCGATCTGGCCACCTTCAACATGAGCCCTCACGCCCTGGAGGAACAGATCCGGCGGGTCCTGGAGGAAGGAAAGCTGAAACCCCGCTTCATCATCCCCGTGGATCTCTTCGGACTTCCGGCGAACTATGGGGAGATCGAGAGGATCGCTGCCCGGTACGGCCTCAGGATCCTGGAGGACGCGGCCCAGGGCTTTGGCGGCAGGATCGGCGATAAGCGGGCCTGCTCCTTCGAAGATATTTCCGCCACGTCCTTTTTCCCGGCCAAGCCGCTCGGCTGTTATGGGGACGGCGGCGCCGTCTTTACCGATGACGACGCCATTGACGCCCGGCTCCGCTCTCTGCGCGCTTCCGGCAAATCTCCCGAGGACAAGTATGATAACCGGGAGATCGGCATGAACTCCCGTCTGGATACGCTGCAGGCGGCCATTCTGCTGCCGAAGCTGAAAGCCTTCGCGGATTATGAGCTGGATGCCGTGAACCTTGCTGCGCAGCGCTATACCGAAGTGCTGAGGGACAGGGTCTGCACCCCCACGGTCCCGGAGGGATATCTTTCCAGCTGGGCCCAGTATACGATCCTGCTGGAAAACAAGAGGCAGCGTGATGAGGTTCAGGCCCATCTCAAGGCGAAGGGGATCCCCTCCATGATCTACTATCCCCGGGGTCTTCATCAGCAGGCCGCATACCATTGGATGGGGCTGCGCGATGAGGACTATCCGAACACGCTGGAGGCGACCCGGCGCGTCCTTAGCCTGCCCATGCATCCTTATTTGAAAGAAGAGGAGCAGGATCTGATCATTGCTTCTCTGCTGGAGGCCCTCTGATGGAGAAAAACTACTTTCTGCATGAGAGCAGCTATGTGGATGATGACGTTGAGATCGGGGAGGGGACCAAGATCTGGCACTTCTGCCATATCCAGCGAGGTGCGCGGATCGGTAGAAACTGCTCCCTGGGACAGAATGTCAATATCAGCAACCATGTGCGCATCGGTGACGGCTGCAAGCTTCAGAACAATGTGTCCCTGTATGAAGGAGTGGAGCTGGAAGACTTTGTGTTTTGCGGACCCTCCTGCGTGTTTACAAATGACTTGACGCCCCGTGCGAAATATCCCAAAGGCAGCGCCGGCTATCGCAGAACGCTGGTTCGGGAGGGCGCCTCCATTGGAGCAAATGCAACCATCGTGTGCGGACACACGGTAGGGAAATGGGCTCTGATCGGGGCCGGCGCGGTGGTGACCGGAGATGTTCCGGATCATGCGCTGATGCTGGGCGTACCGGCAAGGCAAAAGGGATGGGTCTGCGAATGCGGCAATATCCTTTGTTTTGAAGGAGATCACGCAACCTGTGAATCCTGCGCAAGAAGCTACGGGAAAACGGATCGCGGGATCCGGGAAGAAGGCTGACCCCGAAAGAGCCTGGGAAAGGAAGATTGTCATGAGCGCGGTAGAATTCAACAGTTTATACGAACGTTTGATCCACGGCCAGGAAAAGCTTGCTCTGGTTGGGCTGGGCTATGTGGGCATGCCCATTGCCGTGGAATTTGCCAAACACATCAAGGTCATCGGTTTTAATCACAACGAGAGCCGGATCCAGCAGTATAAGAGCGGCGTCGATCCCACCAATGAGGTGGGAAACGATGTGATCAGGCAGACCAGCGTGGATTTCACCTCCGATGAAACACGGCTGCGGGAGGCCAGGTTCATCATAGTGGCTGTCCCCACACCTGTGCGGGACGACAAGAACCCGGATCTGGAGCCGGTGGAGAACGCCACCAGGATCGTGGGCCGCAACCTGGTTCCCGGTACCATCGTGGTGTATGAATCCACGGTATACCCCGGCGTGACCGAGGATATCTGCATTCCGATCCTGGAGAAGGAGTCCGGCCTGAAGTGCGGGGTCGATTTCAAGATCGGCTACAGTCCCGAACGGATCAATCCGGGCGACCGGGTCCACCGCCTTCCCAATATCGTAAAGATCGTCTCCGGTATGGACAAGGAGTCTGCTCAGCAGATCAAGAAGGTATATGATATCATCATCAAGGCCGGAACCTTCCCGGTTTCCAGCATCAAGACCGCGGAGGCTGTCAAGGTGGTGGAAAACAGCCAAAGGGACATCAACATTGCCTTTATGAATGAGATCGCCATGATCTGCGATAAGATGGACATCGACACGGACGAGGTCCTGGCCGGCATGAACACCAAGTGGAACGCCCTGGGCTTCCGGCCCGGCCTGGTCGGCGGTCACTGCATCGGCGTGGATCCCTATTACCTGACCAATGCCGCGGAAAAACTGGGCTATCACAGCCAGATCATTCTGAACGGCCGCCGGGTGAACGACAGTATGGGCGCTTTTGTTGCCGATGCTGCCATCCGCCAGATGATCGACGCGGGCAAGGCTCCCAAGTTCTGCAAGGTTTTCATTCTGGGCATCACCTTTAAGGAAAACTGCCCGGACGTCCGCAACAGCAAGATCTATGATGTCATTTGCCGCCTGAGGGAATATGACATTGAGCCGCTGGTCTGTGATCCCTGGGCGGACCCTGCCGTCACGAAGCATGAGTACGGCGTCGATCTGGTCCCCTTTGAGGAGGTTCATGACGCGGACTGCGTGATCGTAGCTGTAGGACATAACGAGTTCCGCTCGCTGCCCATGTCCGCGCTCAAGACGCTGTTTGACCAGAAGCTGCCGGATAACGAAAAGGTCCTTCTCGATGTGAAGAGCCTTTACCGTATGGACGAGCTGAAAGCTTCCGGGATGAAATTCTGGAGACTCTGATTTTATCCAAATCGATAGAAAGGAGGCCTCCCATGAAAGGGATTATTCTGGCCGGCGGGAAGGGCACCAGGCTCTATCCCATGACCAAGGCCGTCTCCAAGCAGCTTCTTCCCATCTACGACAAGCCCATGATCTATTACCCCCTGTCCATCCTGATGCTGGCAGGCATCCGGGAGATCCTGATCATCTCCACGCCGGAGGATACCCCGGTGTATGAGAAACTCCTGGGAGACGGGAAGCGCATCGGCATCTCCCTCTCCTACAAGGTCCAGGAGACGCCCCGGGGCTTGGCGGACGCCTTCATCCTGGGGGAGGACTTCATCGGGACAGACAGCGTCTGTCTCATCCTGGGGGACAACGTGTTCTACGGTCTGGATATGACCAGTACGCTCCGCGCCGCCATGGCGCAGAACACCGGTGCTACCATCTTCGGCTACCCGGTGAAGGATCCGCGCAGCTTCGGTGTGGTGGAGTTTGATCGGGAGGGAAAGGTCCTCTCCATCGAGGAAAAGCCGGAAAAGCCCAAGTCCAATTACGCGGTCCCCGGCCTGTATTTCTATGACAACCGGGTGGTGGAGATCGCAAAGCAGGTGCGGCCCTCCGCCCGGGGAGAGATCGAGATCACCGCGGTCAACAACGCCTATCTTGCGCTGGGCGAGCTGCGGGTCACTCTGCTGGGCCGAGGCATGGCCTGGCTGGACACCGGTACCCCCGAGGGCATGCTGAAGGCCGCCGAGTTTGTGGAGGCCGTGCAGGACCGCCAGGGCTTCTACGTCTCCTGCATCGAGGAGATCGCATGGCGCCGGGGCTTCATTTCCCGGGAGGAGCTGCGCGCCCTGGGCGAAGAGCTGAAAATGACCGATTACGGCCGGTATTTGATCTCGATTGCGGAAGGAGAATTGTGATATGACCATTCTTGTCACCGGCGGCGCCGGCTTCATCGGCTCCAACTTCATCTTCTATGAGCGGGCCCATCATCCGGAGGACCGGATCGTCTGCGTGGACAAGCTCACCTACGCGGGCAACCTCTCCACCCTGGCGCCGGTGCTGAACGACCCCATGTTCCGCTTCTATAAGACCGACATCTGCGATCGCAAAGCGGTCTATGCCATTTTTGAGGAGGAGAAGCCGGATCTCGTGGTGAACTTCGCCGCGGAATCCCATGTGGACCGGAGCATTGAAAACCCGGAGATCTTCCTGCAGACCAATATCATCGGCACCGCCGTGCTGATGGACGCCTGCCGTACCTTCGGCGTGGGCCGCTTCCATCAGGTCAGCACCGACGAGGTCTACGGGGACCTGCCCCTGGACCGGCCGGACCTCTTTTTCACAGAAGAGACCCCCATCCACACCTCCAGCCCCTATTCCTCATCCAAGGCCGCGGCGGACCTGCTGGTCATGGCCTATCACCGGACCTATGATTTGCCCGTTTCCCTCAGCCGCTGCTCCAACAACTACGGCCCCTATCAGTTCCCGGAAAAGCTCATCCCCCTTATGATCGCAAACTGCCTTTCGGACAAGCCTCTGCCTGTATACGGGCAGGGCCTGAACGTGCGGGACTGGCTCTATGTGGAGGACCACTGCAAGGCGGTGGACCTGGTGATGCGCAAGGGCGCCGTGGGCCAGGTCTACAACATCGGCGGCCATAACGAGATGCGCAACATCGACATCGTCCGCCTCATTTGCCAGGAACTGCACAAGCCCGAGAGCCTCATCACCTATGTGACGGACCGCAAGGGCCACGACATGCGCTATGCCATCGACCCAAGCAAGATCCACCGGGATCTGGACTGGCTCCCGGATACGAAGTTCTCCGACGGCATCGTGCAGACCATCCGCTGGTATCTGGACAATCGGGACTGGTGGGGCGAGATCGTCTCCGGCGAATACCAGAACTACTACGAGAGAATGTACGGAAACCGCTGAGCTTTCTTTGCAGAAAAAACCGCAGCCGTCAGGCTGCGGTTTTTTCTATGAGGGAAAAGAAAGATCATACCCCGATCCCCGCGATGTGCAGGATGATATAGGCGGTGGGGATGGAGAAGAGCAGGCTGTCGGCCCGGTCAAACATGCCGCCGTGGCCCGGGATCAGATTGGAGAAGTCCTTCACGCCGATCATCCGCTTCAGCAGGCTCTCCGCCAGATCGCCGATCTGCCCCATGGTGGAGGAGAGCAGACAGGTGATGAGGCACAGGGGGAGGCTCAGATCCGGGAAGATGGGCAGCAGGTAAATCACAAGGCCCACCACCAGTGAGGACAGCGCCCCGGAGATGGCGCCCTCCCAGGTCTTCTTGGGGCTCACCAGCGGAGCCATCTTGTGCTTGCCGAAGGCCATGCCACCGAAGAGGGCAAAGGTGTCGCATACCAAAGTTGCGGCAGTGGCCAGCAGCAGGGTCTCCTCCCAAATCTCGCCCACGCCGATCATCATCAGGATACCGAACAGAAAGCCCGGATAGGCAAGGCCCGCCACGGTATAGAGAGCGCCGTTGCCGGTGACTTTGTGATGGATGATGCCGGAGAACATGGCAAGATAGATGCCGATCACCATGAAGCCGATGTAGAGGATGGGTCCCTGATGGAACAGGGTGAGCAGGGCCTGGGCGGCGATGTAGCTGTACATCACCCAGGCGGCACAGTAGACATTCAGCTTTTCCACAGCCCTGCTGTATTCATAGCAGCACAGTACGCCCGCTGCGGCAAAGAACAGCACCCGGCTGACCTCCGACAGCAGCACGCAGCTCAAGGTGATGGCCAGCAGCACGATGGCGGAAAGGACGCGTTGTTTCAAACTGGATCCCTCGTTTCGACTCTTTCTTCATTCTTAGCTTATCATAGTTTGCCCGTTTCAACAAGACCTTTTCTGTACATGCTTTGCCAAATCCGGCTTCTGCGCCAGAATTTTCTGTTGTGTTTGGACAAAAGCTGTGCTATGATGAAGTGAGCAAATGTTGTCCCGAAGACAATGAAAAGAAACAATATCTGGTAACAGGGGGTATCCATATGTTCCGCGAAGACAAGATCTGGCTTGCGCAGTCCGACAAGAATCTGTTCCTGCTTCCCTCCATGGCCAACCGCCACGGCCTCATCGCCGGCGCCACCGGCACCGGCAAGACCATCACCCTGAAGGTGATGGCGGAGTCCTTCTCCGATATGGGCGTCCCCGTGTTCCTGGCGGATGTGAAGGGCGATCTCAGCGGCATGTGCCGTCCCGGTGTGGACAGCGAGGATATGCAGCGCCGCATTGAGCGCTTCGGCATTGAGGACTGGAAGTATCAGTCCTATCCCACCCGCTTCTGGGATATCTTCGGCGAGAAGGGCATCCCCGTGCGCGTCACCGTGTCCGAGATGGGGCCGACGCTTCTTGGCCGTCTCCTGAACCTGACCGAGATCCAGGCCGGTGTTCTCAACATCGTCTTCCGCGTGGCGGACGAGCACGGTCTGCTGCTGCTGGACCTGAAGGATCTGCGGGCCATGCTGCAGTTCGTGGGCGAGAACCGGGCGGAGTTCACCACCATGTACGGCAACGTCTCCGCCGCCAGCATCGGCGCCATCCAGCGCGCGCTCCTGGCTTTCGAGGAAGAGGGCGGCGAGCGCTTCTTCGGCGAGCCCCAGCTGGACATCAACGACTGGATGCGCACCGGCCTCTACGGCCGGGGCTACATCAACATCCTCTCCTCCCAGCGCCTGATCCAGAGCCCCAAGACCTACGCCACCTTCCTGCTGTGGATGATGACGGAGCTCTTCGAGAAGCTGCCCGAGGTGGGCGATCTGGACAAGCCCCGCATGATCTTCTTCTTCGACGAGGCGCATCTGCTCTTCTCCGACGCGCCCAAGGCCCTGGTGCAGAAGATCGTCCAGGTGGTCAAGCTCATCCGTTCCAAGGGCGTGGGCATCTACTTCATTACCCAGAGCCCCTCGGACATCCCCAACGACGTGTTGGCGCAGCTCTCCAACAAGGTGCAGCATGCCCTGCGTGCCTATACCCCCTCCGAGCAGAAGGCCATCCGCGCCGCTGCCAAGGCCTTCCGCGTGAATCCCGCCTTTGACACTGAGACCGCCCTTACCGAGCTGGGCGTGGGCGAAGCCCTGGTCAGCTTCCTGGATGAAAAGGGCATTCCCACCGTGGTGGAGCGGGCGAAGATCCTGCCGCCTCAGAGCCTGATGGGCATTGCCGATGAAAACGCGGTCCGCACGGCCATTCTCACCGATGAGTTTGAGCCCAAGTACCGGGAGACCGACGATCGGGAATCCGCCTACGAGGTCCTGCTGGCCGCCACCGCGGAGCTGGCCGAGCAGCGTCGGATCGAGGCTGAGGAGGCCGCCGCCGAGAAGCAGCGCCAGAAGGAGGAAGCCGAGGCCGAGCGTCAGCGTCTGAAGGAGGAGGCCGCCGCCCAGAAGGCTGCCGAGCGGGAAGCCGCCGCTGCCCAGAAGGCCGCCGAGCGGGAAGCCGCCGCTGCCCAGAAGGCTGCCGAGAAGGAAGCCCTGGCCGCCCAGAGAGCGGCCGAGCGGGAAGCCGCCGCCAAGAAGAAGGTGGCCCAGAAGGCTGTCAACAGCGCCACCTCCAGCGTTATGAGCGCCGTGAGCCACAACCTGGTGAACTCCGTCACCGGCGGCAAGACCACCTCCGCCGCCACCATTGCCAAGCGCGCTGCCACCAACGCCCTGTCCTCCGTGCTGCGCTCCGGCACCAGCTCCATCCTCCGCGGCCTCTTCGGCAACAAAAAGTAAGAAACCATCGATTCGAGAATACAGAGGACTCCCGGAAAAGCAAAAGCTCTTCCGGGAGTTCTCTGTGTGTCACGCGGGCTCGTAGCTGCGGCTCAGTTCCTTGCCCTCGGCGTCGTATTCCACGTTTTCCATCAGCGCGGGATCCACCCGGCTGCGTTTTTTCACCACCAGGCCTTGTCCCTGGTTGTTGAAGACCCAGATCTTGTAGCCGGGGAAGTTCGGGTCGTCCTTGTTGAAAAGCCCGCTCACATTAAGGCGGCAGAACTTGGCCCGGCCTTCGGGGTTGTCCAGCATGTCGCCCGGGCCATTATAAAAAAGCTCATCCTTCGCGGCGCGCTTTTTGAATTCCTCCCATTCCTCGTCGGGGACTTTATCAACATCGCGGGGATCGATCATGGCGCTGCCTCACTTTCCTGTTTGTTGCTGCCAGCATAGCACAGACGGAGAAATCTTTCAAGTGGGAAGCCCCGCTCTTCCTTTTTTCCAAAGCCTGTGGTAAAATAAAGCAAATCATCTGGGGAGTAGCATATGTTCGAGCGATTGCAAGCCATAGAACGTCAATATGAGGAGCTGCGGCAGCGACTGGAGCTGCCCGAGACCTATTCCGACCCCGCGCTTTATGCCCGGGTGGAGCGGGAGGCCAGAGAGCTGCAGCCTGTGGCGGAGGCCCATGCGGCCTATCGCAAGGCCTGCGCCGATATGGAAGACGCCCTTTTGCTCCAGGCCGATCCCGAGATGCGGGAGCTGGCCCAGGAGGAGTATACGGCTGCCAGGGCGGAGAAAGAGCAGCTGGAGCGGGAGATCCGGCTTCTTTTGCTGCCCAAGGACCCCAACGACAGCAAAAACGTCATCATGGAGATCCGCGGCGGCGTGGGCGGGGAAGAGGGCATGCTCTTCGCCTCCGACCTCTACCGGATGTATACCATGTACGCGGAACGGAAGGGCTGGCACATCGAGATCGCCAATATCAGCGAGACGGAGCTGGGGGGCATCAAGGAGATCAGCTTTCTCATCGAGGGCAGCGGCGCCTGGTCCCGGCTCAAGTTCGAGGCCGGCGGCCACCGGGTCCAGCGCATTCCGGTGACGGAGTCTGGTGGGCGCATCCACACCAGCGCCGCCACAGTGGCTGTCCTGCCGGAGATCGGGGAAGTGGACTTCAAGCTGGACCCCAACGATCTCAAAATCGATACCTATCGCTCCTCCGGCGCCGGCGGCCAGCATGTCAACAAGACCGAAAGCGCCATCCGCATCACCCATCTGCCAAGCGGTGTGGTGGTGGAGTGTCAGGACGAGCGCAGCCAGTATAAGAATAAGGACCGGGCCATGCAGATCCTGCGCTCCAAGCTCTATGAAATGGAGCAGGCAAAGCAGAACGCCGCCGTGGCAGCCCAGCGGAAGAGCCAGATCGGCTCCGGGGACCGGAGCGAGCGGGTCCGCACCTATAACTTCCCCCAGAACCGGGTGACGGACCACCGCCTGGGAGGAGACAACAAGAATTTCAACATCGACCGCATCATCAACGGAGATCTGGACGAGCTCATTGATGCCCTGGTCACAGCGGACCAGGCGGAGAAGCTTGCGGAAAATTCGGAGTTCGGCATGCGGAATTCGGAAGTATGAATACGAAAATCATCAGCAAACAAACTGAATTGACGGCAGCTGCCGCACTGTTGCAGGCCGGCCGGCTGGTGGCCGTCCCCACGGAGACGGTGTACGGCCTTGCGGGAAACGGGCTCGATGAGAAGGCGGTGGAGCAGATCTACGAGGTAAAGGGCAGACCCCAGGTAAAGCCCCTCTCCCTCATGGTCCCGGATGCGGGCGCCATGGAGCGCTGCTGCAGGGAGGTGCCGCTCCAGGCACAGGCCCTGGCTGCGCGTTTCTGGCCCGGGCCTCTCACCATTGTGCTCCGGTCAAAGGACCTGGTGCCCGCCATCGTTCGCGCGGGCGGGGAGACTGTGGGCCTCCGCTGCCCGGACCATCCCATGACCCTGGAGCTGCTGCGCCTTGCCGGGATCCCCTTTGCGGCGCCCTCCGCCAATCCCTCCGGAGCCCCCAGTCCCAAGACCGCGGGGGAGGTCCGGGCCTATTTTGATGGGAAGATCGACGCCATCGTGGACGGCGGTCCCTGCGGCCTGGGCAAGGAATCCACCATTCTGGACATGAGCCAAAAGCCCTTCCGCATCCTGCGGCAGGGAGCCCTCCCCGCGGAGGAGATCGCAGACGCTCTGGTGGACGCCATGGAGATCGTAGGCGTCACAGGCCCCAGCGGCAGTGGAAAGAGCACCGCCCTTCAATGCCTGCGGGACCGGGGCGCCCTGGTGCTGGACTGCGACGGGGTGTACCACGAGCTTCTGGAGGCGGATCCGGAGCTCTTAAGCGAACTGGAAGCCCGTTTCCCCGGCACGGTGGAGAACGGTCATCTCCTGCGGAAAAAGCTGGGGCAGCAGGTCTTCGGGGACCCGGCAGCCCTGCTGGATCTGAACAGGATCACCCATCGTTTTATCACCGGGGAAGTGCGGCGCCGCCTGCGGGACTTTGCCCTGCAGGGCGGGACCCTGTCCGCCCTGGACGCCAGCGAGCTGCTGGAAAGTCCACTGGCTGGCCTCTGCGGCTTCACCATCGGGGTCATCGCGGAGGAAGAGACCCGCGTCCGGCGCATCATGGCCCGGGACGGCATCTCCCGGGACTATGCCCTCTCCCGCGTCCGCGCCCAGCATGGGGAGGAGTACTTCCGTTCCCGCTGCACCGTCACGGTGGAGAACAACGACGACGAAGCAACATTTTATGCCAATATCAACAAAGTATTGAAGGAGAAACTGCGTCATGGATGAACTGAGAAGCAAGCTGTTTTACGAGCAGAAGAACGGGTATGACCTGATCGACACCGAGGAGCGCCTCAAGGTGGAGGACTACTGCAAGGGCTACATGGCTTACCTGGACCGTTCCCGCATGGAGCGGGAGGCTGTGGCCAGCGCCATTGAGCTGGCGGAGGATCTGGGCTTTGCGGAGTATGTCCCGGGCATGGACCTCAAGGCCGGGGACAAGATCTACAAGAACAATCGCGACAAGTCCCTGATCCTGGCGGTCATGGGCAAAAAGCCTCTCTCCGAGGGCGCTGTCATTGCCGGCGCTCATATCGACTCTCCCCGCCTCGATCTCAAGCAGGTCACCCTCTATGAGCAGGACGAGATGGCCTACTTCAAGACCCATTATTACGGCGGCATCAAGAAGTACCAGTGGGTCACCATTCCGCTGGAGCTTCACGGCGCCGTGGCCCTGAAGAGCGGGGAAGTGGTCAACGTGGTCATCGGCCGGGAGAAGGACGAGCCCAAGTTCGTCATCACCGATCTGCTGCCCCACCTCTCTGCCGACCAGATGAAGAAGACCCTGGCCGAGGGCTTCACCGGCGAAGGTCTCAACATCCTGCTGGGCTCTGCCCCCTATGCCGACGAGGGCAAGGACCGGGTGAAGCTGGCGGTCATGAGCATCCTGAACGACATGTACGGCATCACCGAGGAGGACTTCCTCTCCGCGGAGCTTGCCGCTGTTCCTGCCTTTGATGTCTGTGAGATCGGACTGGACCGCTCCCTTATCGGTGGCTACGGCCACGACGACCGGGTCTGCGCCTATGCCGAGCTAAAGGCCCTCTTCGATGTGCAGGATCCGGAGCGCACCTGCGTCTGCATCCTGGCCGACAAGGAAGAGACCGGATCCGACGGCGTCACCGGCATGCAGTCCGCCTGCTTTGATGTGTTCATGAAGGATCTCTGCGAGGGCCAGGGCGTGGCCCTGCGCCGCTGCTATGAGAAAAGCTTCTGCCTCTCCGCGGACGTGTCCAACGCCTTCGATCCCCTCTACCCCGAGGTCTCCGAGAAGCGCAGCGACTCCAAGGTCAACTACGGCATGGCCATCTGCAAGTTCACCGGCGCCCGGGGCAAGGGCGGCACCAGTGACGCCTCTGCCGAAGTGGTTGCCTACCTCCGCCGGCTCTTCGAGCGAGAAAACGTGGTGTGGCAGATGGCGGAGCTTGGCAAGGTGGACCAGGGCGGCGGCGGTACCATCGCCAAGTTCATGGCCAATCGCAACATCGACACCATCGACGCCGGCGTCCCCGTGCTCAGCATGCACGCCCCCTTCGAAGTGGTCGCCAAGTTTGACTGCTACATGACCTATAAGGGCGTCCTCGCCGCCTATGCGGATAAGTGAGCTTTGAGATTTGCGTTTTGAGCAATAAACGGAACACCTCCCGGGAACAATACCCGGGAGGTGTTTTTGATGGATGAATTGAAAGAACTGGCGGCGGCAAAGCAGGGGAGCATCCACTGCCTCACCATCGTGGGGCAGATCGAAGGGCACCAGATCCTGCCGGAGGATACCAAGGCGACAAAATATGAGCATATCTTGCCGCTTCTTGCCGCCATCGAGGAGAGCGAGGAAATCCGGGGCCTTCTCATCCTGCTCAACACCATGGGCGGGGATGTGGAGGCGGGCCTTGCCATCGCGGAGATGATCGCCGGCATGAAAACGCCCACCGTCTCCCTGGTGCTGGGCGGGGGCCACAGCATCGGCGTGCCTCTGGCCGCTGCGGCCCAGTGCAGCATGATCGCACCTTCCGCGGCCATGACGATCCACCCGGTGCGATTAAACGGCGTGGTGATCGGCGTACCCCAGACCTATCACTACTTCGCCCGGATCCAGGACCGGATCGTCCGCTTCGTGACGGAGCATTCCCGCATCACCCGGGAGGACTATCTGCGCCTCATGACCAATACCGATGAGCTGGCAAACGATGTGGGCAGCGTCATAAACGGGGAGGAGGCAGTGCGCCTGGGTCTTATCGACCGGCTGGGCAGCCTCTCCGATGCGCTGCAGTGGCTGCATGAAAGAGAATAAGGCTTAACGCAAAAGTCAACGAGCCACGAAGGCGTGCCACTCTTCCTCCTGCCGGTGCTCCAGCACTGTGAAGCCCGCCTGTTCGATGGCGGCGCGCACCTCGTCCTGCCTGCCCTCAATGATGCCGGAGCTGATCCAGATACCGCCCGGTGCCAGAAAATCTTTCACATAGCGGGAGAGGGGGATGATCACATCGGAGACGATATTGGACAGCACCAGATCGTAGCCGGTCCCGAAGCGCCGGCGCAGGGAGGCGTCGGAGAGGATATCTCCCGCGCAGGCGGTGAGCCGCTCCGGACCGATGCCGTTCAGCGCGGCGTTGGAGCGTACCACGTCCGGGGCTTTGGGATCAATGTCGCAGCCCAGGCAGCTCTTGGCACCCAGCACCAGCGCCCCGATCCCCAGGATCCCGCTGCCGCAGCCCAGGTCCAGCACCTTGGTGTCACCGTTCACAAATTGCTCCATGGCGGCGAGACAGAGCCGGGTGGTGGCATGACTCCCGGTGCCGAAGATCAGACCCGGGTCCAGTCGCAGGGGGACCCGCCCGTCCTTGGGGATCTCCTCCCACTCCGGGACCACCACCAGCTTTTCGCCCACTTCAATGGGCTTGTAGTATTCCCGCCAGTTGTTTTCCCAGTCGCTGTCCTGCACATAGCTCACCTGGATCTCGCCGTAGGCGGCCCGGATCTGCCGCAGGGTGTCCTGTCCCTCCGCGTTGTCGGTGAGGTAGCATTTGATGCGGCTTACCCCGGCGTATTTCTGCTCCAGATCCTGATCCACATAGTCCCAGTAAGCGTGGTTGTGCTCCAGAAAATCTTTGAAATCCTCTTCGTTTTCAATGACGAAGCCGCCTACACCCATGGCGGTCATCTCCTCGCAGCGGCGGTCGATGTCCTTGGACGGGGTATCCACGATCACTTCGATATAGCGCATTTTGTTTCTCCTTCAGATATGGTTTTCCTGCCGCGATTATAGCAAAGCGCGGCACACTCCGCAAGTGTTCCCCGGCGAAAAGCGAATCTCGCCCGAGCCTTCCCCGCGCACGGGAAGGTTCCATAGCAGCGGCCGGATGAGCTTGTATCGGCTTCTCCCTTGAGTAAACGCTGATCAAATCGCCTGCGGCGCCTCCCGGACAATTTGTGCCCTGATTTCGTCACTTTTTCTTGAAATACACAAAGTATTCCTGCGAAAAAGTGCCTTCATCAGAACTCAAATTCTCTCGGGATTCGCTCTTGCCGATTTAATCATCGTTTACTTGAGGAGAAGCTGTCAGCCGCCGATCCCCCGCGAGGCGGGTGACGGATGAGGGGTCACAGCCCTCCCCGCTAACGGAGAATGCCCGCTTCGCTCTGCCGGTGGCAGAAAGAGGCGACCCGTAATCTCCGCGGCAGTCGAAAAACCGGAGGATTAGCGTAAGCCCGAACAGTTTTTCGCCTTCCCACAGAGCGGGAAGGTTTCACGCAGCCACGTGCTTGCCTCTCCCCGCGCCGGGGAGAGGTGTCACGAAATGACGGAGAGGGGCCGCGAGACCGGCGATTTCGTAAGGAAACCGTGGTAAGAGGGCAGGGGAGATCGCCCCTTCTTCATCACTCCGGGAACCTGTGAAATAATGCACAATTGGGCAGGGGAAACGGCCTTCTCCGACTTGTCAGTTTTGTGACAAACGCCGATTGACGGAAACATGACAAAGTGCTATATTCTCATCTGCAAGTGAAAGAAATAACAATGTATCGGCAATGCCGATTGCGATATAGGAGGAAATAATTATGAAGTGCCCCTGCTGCGGTCATGAGATGGAGATGGACGGTCATCGTAAGATCGACCTGATGATGTGCTATGAGTGCGGCTATATCGAAGGCCGCCGGGTGGAGCCTGTTCTGCGGCACCGCAAGACCAATTTTGAGCGGCTGCATGAGCTGGACCTACACGATACGGTAGAGCTTCTGTCCCAGGGCCTGCACCTGGATGAGCGGCAGCTCACCCATCTGCTGGAGAGCGCTGTCGCCTGACCCTTGATTGAAATGTGAAAATCCCACGTCTTTTGACGTGGGATTTTTTATGCTCAAATCAGATCGGAAAACAGCGTCCAGGGCCAGCTCTCCGGCGGCGGCAGCTCCCGGCAGAGCGTTTCGCCGCTCCCGGGGTGGGGGAGACTGAGCCTGGTAGACCAAAGGGCCAGGCCTGCGTCCCGAACCGTGCTTCCGTACTTTTTGTCGCCCACCAGGGGAAAGCCCCGGGAGGCAAACTGCACCCGGATCTGGTGGCTCCGCCCGGTTTTCAGCCGGACGCGCAGCAGGCTCATGCCTCCCCGGAAGGCCAGACGCTCATAGCGCAGCTCCGCCTCCCGCACGCCCCGGCGCATGCGTTTGACCACGTAGGATTTGTTTTTGGCCGCGTCTCGGTACAGCAGGTCCCGCAGGGTGCCGCTCTCGGGTGTTTCGCCCTCCGCCACGGCCAGGTATTCCTTCTGCAGCCCGCCCTCCGCGATGGTTCGGGAGAGCACAGCCGCGGCCTGCTTCGTCTTGGCATAGACCATAAGCCCGCCGGTCTCCCGGTCCAGGCGATGGACGCAGTAGATTTCCTGCGTACCCAGGGCCTCCCGCAGCAGCTCCGGCATCCCGCCTTCCTCAGACAGCAGGCCCGCCGGCTTTTCGCAGAGCACGAGAGCCCTGTCCTGATAGAGAATCTTCATGATATCACCCGCGAAAAGTGTACCGCATCTTTTGGCAAAATGCCAGTCTTTTGTTTCCCTTTTATCTTTCCTTGCATATTGATGCGGAACATGATATGATTATAATAGCTGATTTTGGGCAAGGAGGAACTTGACCTTGAGCATATCGAATGTTTTGGCGCTGCTGGGCGGCGTCGCACTTTTCCTCTTCGGCATGAGCCTGATGGGGGACGGACTGAAGCGTGTTGCGGGCAATAAGATGGAGCTGGTGCTGTATCGGCTAACCGGCACTCCCCTGAAGGGGGCCATTCTCGGCGCCGGCGTTACCGCGGTGATCCAGTCTTCCTCCGCTACCTCGGTGATGGTGGTGGGCTTTGTGAACTCCGGCATGATGAAGCTGCAGCAGGCCGTCCCGGTGATCCAGGGCGCCCTCATCGGCACCAGCATCACTGGCTGGATCATTGCACTTTCCAGCGTCTCCGGCTCCAACTGGGCCACGCTCTTCTCCACCTCCACCCTGGCCGCTGTGATGGCCGTCGTGGGCATCCTGATGCGGATGTTTTCCAAGAAACAGATGCACCATCACGTGGGGGACATCCTCCTGGGCTTTGCGGTGCTCATGTTCGGCATGCAGGATATGAGCGGCGCCGTGGCGCCCCTGAAGAGCGATCCGGGCTTTCTCCAACTGATGACCGCCTTCTCCAACCCACTTCTCGGCATTCTGGTGGGCGCGGCCTTTACCGCCGTGCTGCAGAGCGCTTCCGCCGCCGTCGGTATCCTGCAGGCCCTCTCCATGACGGGCGCCATCAACTTTGATACCGCCTTTCCTCTGATCCTGGGCATTGCCATCGGCTCTTCGCTGCCGGTGCTGCTCTCTTCTCTGGGCGCCAAGGTGGACGGCCGCAGAGCTGCCCTCTCTTACCTGGTGGTGGAGTCCATCGGCGCGGTGCTGATCGGCTCTCTGTATTACGGGCTGAACGCGGTGTTCTCCTTCGGGATTGAAAAGCTCCCCATGAACCCGGTAAACATCGCTCTGGTGAACACCCTCTTCCGTTTGGCAACCGCTATCCTGCTGCTCCCGGCGGGCAAGCTGATCATCAAGCTGGTGTCTCTGCTTATCAAGCCGAAGGCGGACGAGCAGGCGGCCGAGGGCGAGCTTGACCGTCTGGACGAGCGCTTCCTCCAGCATCCGGCCCTCGCCATCGAGCAAAGCCATTATACCGTCAACGCCATGGCCCGCACCTCCCTGGAGAACATCCGCCTGGCGATGAGCTTGCTGGATAACTTCACCGAGGATGGCATGCGCAAGGTGGAGGCCACCGAGGAACTGGTGGACCGCTACGAGGACAAGCTCGGCACCTACCTGGTCAAGCTCAACACCAACGAGCTGGACCGGCACCAGAACGAAAGCGTCTCCAAATTCCTCACCACCCTCAGCGACTTTGAACGAATCAGCGACCACGCCATGAACGTGGCCGATGTGGCCCGGGAACTCAAAGAGAAGCAGATCGTCTTCTCCGGCGCCGCCAGAAACGAGCTGGAAGTGCTGTCTGCCGCGCTCAACGAGATCCTGGAGCTGGCCTTTTCCGCTTTCATCGATGAGGACAAAAACAAGGCCCGTTTGGTGGAACCCCTGGAGGAACATATCGACCACCTGTGCGACACCATGAAGCTTCGCCACGTGGACCGTCTGCAGAAGGGCCAGTGCTCCCTGTCCCAGGGCTTTGTGTTCAACGATATCCTCTCCAACTTCGAGCGTGTGGCGGACCACTGCTCCAATCTGGCCATCGCCATGATCGAGCTGGAGTCCGACGCCTTCGATACCCACGATTATATCATCAACCTCAAGGAGCTCCACTCCCAGCAGTTTGAGCAGCTGGTGGAGAGCTACGCGGAGAAATACAAGATTTAAATCCCGGCAGAAGAAACCAAACCAAAAGTCCAGACGGTAGACAAGCCTTCGCCCATGCGGCGATGTACCGACTCGCATGGGGAGATTGTGAAGAGGGGAGGGCGAAGGGATGCCCCTCTTCACGTCCAATCGATGCAAAAATGGGAACATTTTTTGGAAGTTCCCATTTTTGTTTTCAAGCTGTCGACACTTTGTCGACAGCATGAAAGTCCCGCCAGTCACGGCGGGACTTTGCGCTATCGTGGCATCGCGCCGGGGAAGCAGGCCTCGGGGTCGAAACGTCCGGAGGCAAAGAGCGCCCGGACGGCTTCCCGGTATTCCTCCTTCGACCTGGCCTTGTTGATCCGCTTCAGCTCCCGCTCTGTGCCCGGGAACATGTGGTGGACGTAGTACCACAGCTCCTTCATCCGATTCAGGCTGAAATGCTCCCCGATGCCGGCGTCGAGGTATGCGGCAAAGAGCGTTTCCAGAAAGGCCTGGAGTTCCTCTTTTTCGAGCTTCTCTCCGCCCTTCAGCACCCGAAACAGGGCCGGGTTTGCCATGGCGCCTCTGCCGACCATCAGGCGCTCCAGCATCGGGAAACGCGCGATCACGCTGGTCGCGTGGGCAGGGGACAGAATATTCCCGTTGTAGCGCAGGGGGGCCTTGCTTGCTTCCATCGCCAGGGCAAATGCGCTCAGGTCCGGCGTACTCTGGTAGAGCCCGTCCCGGGTCCTGGCGTGGACGGTGAGCTCCAAAAGGGGATAGCGATTATAGATTTCCAGCACTGCCGGAAACTCCTCCGGTCCGGAGAGCCCAAGCCTTGTCTTCACCGAAACGGAGAGTCCGGTGTGGGAGAAGACCTCTTCCAGAAAGGCGTCCAGGCTCAGGAGATCCAGCAGCATGCCGGCGCCCTTGTGCTTGGGCACCACGGTCCCGGAAGGGCAGCCCGCGTTCAGGTCCACCTCCCGGTAGCCCATGGCCTCCAGCTCACGGCTCAGGGCCAGAAAGGCCCCTGCGCTGTTGCAGAGGATCTGAGGGATCAGGCGCAGATCGGCATTTTTCTCCGGCAGCAGATCCTTCAGGGCGGAGGTCTTTACCTTGCCCTGGCCGTCCGGCGCCAGAAAGGGAGCGCAGTACCGGTCCACGCCGGGAAAAAAACGGGCATGGATCCTCCGATATTCAGCATAACTCAGCCCCTCCATGGGGGCAAAGGAAAGATTCACGGCTTTCACCTCCCCACCAGCATACCAGAACTTCTCTCTCCGGTCAAAAAAACTTTTCAATGGTTAAACTTTATTCACACAAGAAGCGGAATTTGCTGTATAATATGAATTTGGAAAAGAAGCTTTCGTGGATTTGATTTCGGAGGAGAGTACGTGAAGCACCCGGCATTGACAAGGATATTTTCCCTCATATTGGCAGTCCTGTGCTTGACGATGCTTGGGGCAGGCTTTGGCCTCATCAGAAACGCCATTCGCACAAGGGCCTCCGAGCAGGCGGGCTATCAGCGCCTGAGCGATCGGGTGGAAGAGTATCGTGAGGTGTACGATGCCCTGAGCGGGAGCAAGAGCTATGAGGAGACCAACGCCGCCCTGCAGAAGGAGCAGGATCAGCATCAGAAGGATGCGTCCCAGCACAAGATCGATCTTGCCTTCTACACCGCCACCCGCAGCGGCCTGCAGACGGGGCTTGCCGCCCTGGATGAGGCGGACCGTGCCTTCTGGTACGGCAAGTACAAGTATGAGCAGGGCCTGGCCCTGTTTGAAGAACAGGAGAAGGCCTTCTGGGAGGGCTATGAACAGTTCCAGCAGGGCAAAAAGCAGCTGGAGGCCGGGCGCAATACCGTGGCGCTGGCCGATGCCGCCCTTGGCGGACTGCGCGCCCAGCTGGATCAGGGGCGGAGCCTTGCCGCCATCCTGGAAAGTGACGATGAAAACGCCCGGCAGGAGATCACCGTCGCCGCCTATGACAGCATGCTGCAGGCACTGGACGGCGCCATCGAAATCAAGGAGACGCTGATTGAGCAGGACGGCATCAGTCCGGAGCAGGTGCAGCTTCTTGCCCAGCTCCTGGCGGAGCAGAGCGATGTGGATATCAGCGAGTTTCTGGACGGCGTCAGCTGGCAGGGGATCAGCGGCGATTCTCTCCGCGAGCTGGAGGAACAGATCCAGTCCAGCACCGGCATGAGCGCGGAGGAGATTCGAGCAGGCATCCAGCAGGCGCGGGATGAAGCCGCCGGGATGGACGCGGAAAGCCCCATCACCGAGGAGCAGTTTGCCGCTATTCAGGCTGCCTACGCTGCCAACCGCGCTCTGCTGGAGCAGGTCGACGCGGCCATGGAGACCAAGCTCACAGAATGGGAAGTCCAGCTCGGTGAGACCAAAGCCCAGCTGGACGAGGCGCAAAAGCAGATCGACACCCTGGAGCCCGTGATGGAGCAGGGAAAGTCCGCCATCGAGCAGGCCCGTGCCGCCCTGGACATGGCGGCGGGACAGATGCTGGCCGGCGAACAGGCCCTTGTGGATGGGCGCCGTGAGCTGGAAGCCAAGTTTGCGGAGCTCAAAGAGAAGGAAGAGACCCTGCGCCGGGAAAAGGAGAACCTGGATCGGAAAGCGGCGGAACTGGAAGAAAAGAGCGCCGCGGCCCAGGCGCTGCAGGAGATGGAACGGAGGGAGACCTCCCTTCGTCTGATGCTGCTGGAGCGGGACGAGATCTGGGAGCGCACGGAGCGCGGGATGGAACTGCTGGAGGCCGCGGACGACTACACCGCCCTCCTCTCCCGACAGATCCGGGAACACTTTTCCGATCTCCTTTGGATCGGCTGCCTGCTGATCTTCGGCGGCGTGGTCGGATTTTTGCAGATCCCCTCGGCCTTTGAAAAGAACAAGAGCCGCTTCTGGCTCGTTGCACCGGTGATCCTATGTCTGGGCTGCGCTGTGGCGGCGGAGCTTCTGTGCCGCATGCAGGGCAGGGGAGACAGCTATTCCGCTCTGGGTGCGGCGATCTTTGCCCTTATTCAGCTTGCACTGGTGATCCCCAGAAAGAAAACGAAAGCATAAACAGGAGGACAGAGCATGAGCAGCGAAAAAGCACTGCGGTTTCTGGCAAAGCACGGCATGGCCCCCGATGGGATCGACCCCGCGCGGGAAGCGGAAAAAATGGCGGAGGAGATGGAGCTGGGTCTTGCCGGAAAAGGCGGGTCCATGCCCATGATCCCCACCTATCTCAGCGACGCGGGAAAGATCCCGCAGAACGAGCCTGTGGTCGTCATCGACGCCGGCGGCACCAATTTCCGCTGCGGCCTGGTTCGCTTTACGGCGGAGGGCTGCCGCGAGGAGCAGATGCGCAAGTGGAAGATGCCCGGCATCGAAGCCCCTGCCACCTGGGAGGAGTTCATTCGTTTCACGGCGGACGCCATCGAGCCCCTGCTGAAGGAGACCGATAAGATCGGCTTTTGCTTCTCCTACTCTGCGGACATCACCCCGGAGATGGACGGCAGGGTCCAGCGCATCGACAAGGAAGTGGTCATCAACGGCTGCGAGGGGCAGCTGGTGGGCGCGTCCCTGCTGGGGGAGCTGGAGCGCCGCGGCGTCACCGGCAAGAAGATCGTCATCCTGAACGACACCGTTGCGGTGCTGCTGGGCGGCCTTGTCTCCGGCGATGAGGACGGCGGCTGCGCCATCGGCCAGGTCAGCGGCACCGGCACCAACACCTGCTGCTCGCTGCCGGAAAACCGCATCGGCAAGCTTGGCCGCAGCGGAGAGCGCCGCATGATCGTGAATCTGGAATCCGGCATGTACGATGGCATGCCCCGTGGCGATTTTGACCGGGAACTGGACGAGGCCAGCCACAATCCCGGCATCAAGCATTTTGAAAAGATCACCGCCGGCGTGTACCTGGGAGAGCTCTGCCACCGTATGCTCCTGCATGCCGCGGAGGAAGGGCTGCTCTCGCCGGCCACCGGGGAGAAGATCCGCGCTCTTGGCTGGATCGATTCCGCTGTTATAGACGCCTGGGCCGTGGGGGAGAAGCTGGAGAGTATCAGCGCCTGTGAGGAGGACGCTGACTTTGTGCAGACCCTCTGCGCCGCCATGTTTGAGCGCTCCGCCCGCTGCATGTGCACCAATCTTGCGGCCATCGCGCGTCTGAGCGGGGAGGAGACGGTTTCCATCTGTGCCGAGGGCTCCCTGGTGCAGAAGGGCCGCGTCTATCGCCCGCTGCTTGAAAAGCTGGTGAACGAGGAGATCCGGGAGAAGATGGGGAAGAAGCTTCACTTCACCGTGGGCTACGAGACCACCCTGGCTGGCTCCGCCGCCGCGGCGCTGCTGA
Source organism: Oscillospiraceae bacterium (assembly GCA_017447685.1). Classification (GTDB taxonomy): domain Bacteria; phylum Bacillota; class Clostridia; order Oscillospirales; family Oscillospiraceae; genus Limivicinus. The sequence continues at coordinate 17,502 of JAFSMZ010000030.1, read as the reverse complement.
ACCTCTGAGCCTTCAGGCTGCTTCCCGCAGCCTCAATCCCGGAATGTCGATATAATCTGATGCTGAAATGAAAAGGATGGATCCAATGAACAATCTGGAAAAAGTGTGCGCGTTTCTCGACGAGGCGAAGACCTATTATCTTGCCACGGTGGAGGGCGATCAGCCCCGCGTAAGACCCTTTGGCACGGCCCTGCTGTATGACGGTAAACTGTATATCCAAACCGGCAAGATCAAGCCTGTCTCCCGGCAGATCGCGGCAAATCCCAAGGTTGAGATCTGCGCTTTCCATGGCGGGAAGTGGCTCCGCCTTACGGGCGAGCTGGTCGATGACGACCGCCGTGAGGTGAAAGAGGCCATGCTGGAGAAAATGCCCGGCCTGAAGGGCATGTATAACCCGGACGACGGCAATATGCAGATGCTTGCCTTTGCCCACGGAACGGCCACTTTCTGCTCCTTTACCGAGGCCCCGGAGACTATCGACTTCTGATTGAGAAACCGATACAGATACCCCGCCTGCCGGACAGCGCAAACGCTGCCCGGCAGGCGGGGTGCCTTTATTCAACGGCTTATTTGTTCTTGTCCCTCGGTCTCCCCAGCAGAGCCGCCAGCAGGCCGAAGGACACCGCGGCGCAGAGCCCGCCTGCGGCTGCCCGGAAGCCCCCGGTGAACACGCCGAGCACTCCCTGTTCGGCAATGGCCTGCTTCACGCCCTTTGCCAGGTTCCAGCCAAAGCCCGTGAGGGGCACGGTGGCTCCCGCTCCGGCCCAATCCGCCAGGGGACCGTAGATCCCCAAAGCGCCCAGGATGACGCCGGCCACCACAAATCCGGTGAGGATCCGGGCCGGGGTGAGCCGGGTATGATCGATCAGCAGCTGGCCGATTACGCAAAGCGCTCCGCCCACCGCAAAGACTCTTGCGTATTCCCAAAGCGTCTCCATCTTCAGCCCTCCCGTTCCAGCACCAGCGCGTGGCAGATGCCGGGGATGCTCTCCCCCTGCTGGGAGCTGGTGGGGGACATGAGGGCGCCGGTAGCGGCAAAGAGCACCCGCTCCCAGACGCCGTCTTCCATGGCCTGCAGGATGTGCCCCGCCAGAACCGAGGCGCAGCAGCCGCAGCCGGAGCCGCCGGCGTTTACCTCCTGGGTGGCCAGGTCGTAGATCAGCACGCCGCAGTCCATATACCGCGGACCAAGCTCCAGCCCGTCGGCCTTGAACAGCGCCTGCAGGATGTCGTGGCCCAAAGCGCCCAGATCCCCGGTAAAGATGGCGCCGTAATCCTCCGGACTGCGTCCGGTGTCCCGGAAATGAGCCCGCAGGGTGTCAAAGGCCGCCGGGGCCATGGCGCTGCCCATGCTGTTGGGGTCCTTGATCCCGGCGTCGACGATCCTGCCGTGGGTCACATGGGTCACGCGGATCCTGCCGCTTTTGCCCAGCACCACAGCGCCCGCTCCGGTCACGGTCCATTGGGAGCTTGGGGTCCGCTGGCCGCCGTATTCCAGGGGGAAGCGGTACTGCCGCTCCGCTGTGCAGAAATGGGAACCGGTAAGGGCGCAGATATGGGAGGCAGCGCCCGCGTCGATCAGCAGCGCACCCAGGCTCAGCCCCTCCGCCATGGTGGAGCAGGCGCCGTAGAGCCCCAGATAGGGGACCTGCGTTTCCCGCATGGCGAAAGCGGAGCTCACGCATTGATTCAGCAGATCGCCGGCCAGGATATACTGCAGCGCGGAGGGAGGCAGCTTCGCCTTGTCACAGGCCAGGGAAAAGCACTGCCGCAGCATGTGGCTCTCCGCCTTCTCCCAGCTCTCCTGTCCGAAGTAGCTGTCCTCGCTGATCCGGTCAAAACGCTTTCCCAGGGGCCCGTCGCCCTCTTTTTTCCCTACAACGGCGGCATAGCCCTCCACTGCCGGCGCGTTTTCCAAAACCAGAGTCTGTTTGCCGATTCGTTTTGTCATAGCCCATCCTCGTTTTCTTTCAGGATGGGCTTAGTTTTCCCCGAAGCAGCTTTTTTACGCAAAAAACACCGCCGCGGTTGCGGCGGTGTTTTCCTGTGAGGGAAGAAAATCAGTTTCTCACCTTGTGCCAGAGCTCGGAGACATAGGTGAGCATGTCGTTGGACTGGTTCAGGAAGCCGTACTGGTTGTAGAGTTCCTTGAAGTTCTCCACGTCCATGTACAGGATCTCCATGGTCTCCTCGCCCATCTCGTCCTGGTAGTCCTCACTGTTGTAAACGACAGAGTTGGGGCTGGCGTAGTAAATATACTCGGCGTTGGCGATGGCGGGCTCTTCGGACAGCATGTAGTTGATGAAGATCTCAGCCAGCTCCTGGTTCTTGCAGCAGCTGGGGATGCACATGGCGTCCACGAAGTAGTTGGTGCGCTCGGGGTAATAGAAGCGCAGGTCCACGTCCTCGGCCTGGGCGTCCAGCATGGTGAAGTAGTCGCCGGCGTAGTAGACGGCGACGGCAGCCTCGCCGATCTCCATCATGTTGTACACTTCATCCATCACATACTTCTGCACCAGGGGCTCCTGCTTCTTCAGTTCTTCATAGGCCAGATCCCACTGGGCCTTGTCGGTGCTGTTCACGTCCAGACCCAGCTTGTACTGGGCGGTGCCGAAGGCGTCCCGGGGATTGTTGAACTGCAGGATCTGACCGGCGTACTTCTCGTTCCACAGCAGATCCCAGCCCTGAGCGTCAGCCTCATCCACAACATTGGCGTTGTAGATGATGCCCACCACACCGTAGGAGTAGGGGACAGTGTACTTGTCCTCCGGGTCATAGTTCAGCCCGCGGAAGTTCTGGTCGATGTTGGCGTAGTTGGGGATGTTGTCAAAGTTCAGGGGCAGCAGCATGCCTTCCTCGATCATCTTGGCGATCATGTAATCGGAGGGGATGATCACGTCATAGCTCACAGCACCGCTGGAGAGCTTGTTGTACATATCCTCGTTGCTGGCGAAGGTGGTGTAGTTCACCTTGATCTTCTGTCCGTAGGTTTCCTGATACCAGGCCTCAAAAGCCTTGATGGTGTCCAGGCTGCCCTCGGAGCCGTCGGAGATGTATTCGCCCCAGTTATACACGTTCAGGGTCAGCGCGGAGCCGCCGCCGCAGGCGGCGAGCATGGCGCATACGCCCAGCAGCATGGCGACGCAGAGCAGAACGGAAAGCAGTTTCTTCATTTTGGTTCCTCCTATGTATTATGCATTTGCTTTTTTCTTGGCTTTTTTCTTCCTGCGGGCTTCCTTCACGGCCTTGTCGGTGTCGCTGTCGATCAGGTTCGTGAGCGTGAGAAGCGCCAGGATCACAAAGAAGATGATGGTGGCCAGTGCGTAAATGGTGGGCTTCACGGTCTTCTTGGTCATGCTGTAGATCAGAACCGGCAGAGTCTGGAAGCCCGGGCCGGAGGTGAAATAGCTGATGACGAAATCGTCCAGCGACATGGTGAAGGCCATGATCATGCCGGTGAGGATGCCGGGGAAGAGCTCGGGGATCTCCACCTTGAAAAAGGCTCTCAGGTGGGTGCAGCCCAGGTCCATGGCGGCCTCGGGAAGGGATTTGTCCATCTGCTGCAGCTTCGGCAGTACCTGAAGGATCACATAGGGCAGGCAGAAAGTCACGTGGGCGATGAGGATGGTCGCGAAATTCAGGGAATTGTTCAGCCCGAAGAGCCGTCCCGCGAACACGAACATCAGCATCAGAGAGATGCCGGTGATGATATCGGGGTTGATCATGGGGATGTTGGTCACGGTGTCCAGCGCCGCGTGGAGGTATTTGTTGCGCAGCCGGAAGATCCCCACCGCGGCGGCGGTGCCCATGACCGTTGCGATCAGGGCGGAGGACACGGCCAGCACCAGGGTGTTGCGCAGCGCCTCCAGAATGTTGGAGTTGTGGAAGAGCTCAGCGTACCACTGGAGTGAAAAGCCGCTCATAACGGCGGTGCTGTTGGTGCCGTTGAAGGAATAGAGGATAAGGATCAGAATGGGGGCGAAGAGAAAGAGCAGAATGAGCCCGGTATAGATCCTGGACATGGTTTTCATGCTTCTTCCCTCCTTATGCGACCGAGCGCTTCGTGGCCCGGTGCTGCAGCAGCGCCATCACCACAAGCAGCAGCACCATCATGATGAAAGCGATGGCCGCCGCGCCGTTAAAATCGAAGTTTGCGTATTTTTCCTCGATTTCGTCGCCGATGAGCTTCATCTTGCCGCCCAGCTTCTGGGAGATGTAGAAGGTGGAAACCGAGGGGATCAGCACCATGTTGACGCCTGAGATCACACCCGGCAGGCTCAGCGGCCAAATCACCCGGCGCAGGACCCCAAAGCCGTTGCAGCCCAGGTCCTTGGCAGCTTCCAGAAGCTTGTTGTCCATCTTGGCCATCACGGAGTAGATGGGCAGGATCATATAGGGCAGGTAGTCATAGACCATGCCGATGATAACGGCGGTCTCCGTGCCGATCACATGGATGGGCCCGGCGCCAAGCAGCTCCAGCCCGGCATTGAGAATGCCCTTGTCCTGGAGGATGACCATCCAGGCATAGGTGCGGATCAGGAAGTTCATCCACATGGGGATCATGATCACGGTGATCAGGATGCTCTGCACCTTCGCGGAGGAGTGGGCGATCCGGTAGGCGAAGGGATAGCCCAGCAGCAGACAGATCAGGGTGGAGATCACCGCCAGCTTAAAGGACCTGCCGAAGACCATCACATAATAGGGGAGTCTCTGATCTTCGTTGATGCGGTAGGTGAAGACCTTGCGCATGTTGTCCAGGGTGAAGTGCATCTGGCTGTCGGTAAAGGCGTAGAATGCGATGAAAAACAGCGGCACCACGATGAACAGCAGGGCCCAGACGGAATAGGGCGTCAGGAGCATGCGCTGGATCAGCCCGCTGCGGGATGAGACAGCGTTTTTGTTCTTCATGTGTCCGCCTCGCTTTCCGGCGCGGCGGCCTCGCCAAGCTCCTCCAGGTTCTCCTCCTCCAGCTCGCCGATCTCGTCCAACTCCATGGAGAAGCTGGAGTAGTCGCCGAACATGCCGGAGTACTCGGACTTGTGCATGATGTGGATGGCGTCCGGCTCGATGTAGAGGCCGATATGCTCATCCACGTCCACAAAGTCCGTGGTCTGTATCATCCACTTGAAGCCGTCGATATCCACGATGATCTCATAGTGGACGCCCAGGAAGGTGACGGAGGTGACCACGCCCTTCAGCATGCCCTTCTCCTCCGGCACGATGTCCACGTCCTCCGGGCGGACCACCACGTCCACCGGCTCCTTCAGCTCAAAGCCGCTGTCCACACAGTCAAAGATATGGCCTGCGAAGCTTACCTTACGATCCCGCAGCATGATGCCGTCCAGGATATTGCTCTCGCCGATGAAGTCCGCCACAAAGGCGTTCTTGGGCTCGTTGTAGATATCCACAGGCGTGCCGATCTGCTGGATGCGGCCCTCGGACATGACCACCACCGTGTCGGACATGGAGAGCGCTTCCTCCTGGTCATGGGTGACGAAGACGAAGGTGATGCCGGTGGCCTTCTGGATCTTCTTGAGCTCCTGCTGCATGTCCTTGCGCAGCTTCAGGTCCAGGGCGGCCAGGGGCTCGTCCAGCAGCAGCACCGAGGGCTTGGATACCAGGGCGCGGGCGATGGCCACGCGCTGCTGCTGGCCGCCGGAGAGAGAGTTGACGCTGCGCTTTTCAAAGCCGGCCAGCGCCACCAGCTTCAGCATCTCGGTGACGCGCTCGTTGATCTCCGCCTTGGGGACCTTCTTTTCCCGCAGGGGGAAGGCCACGTTTTCGAACACGTTCAGGTGGGGGAAGAGGGCGTAGCGCTGGAACACGGTGTTCACATTGCGCTTGTGGGGCGGCACGTCGTTGATCCGGTCGCCCAGGAAAATCACGTCACCCTCGTCGGCAAACTCAAAGCCGCCGATGATCCGCAGCGTGGTGGTCTTGCCGCAGCCGGAGGGACCCAGCAGCGTCAGAAACTCGTTGTCGCAGATGTAGAGATTGATATTGTCCAGCACCTTCTGTCCGTCAAAGGACTTGGATACGTTTTTCAGCTCGATGATCTTTTTGGACCTGTTCATACATGCCCCTCCCAATAAAAATGCGATAAGCGCGAGCATCTGCATGGCGAAACGCGTTTCGACATGTAAGAAAAAAGACGTATGCCAACAGCATACGTCCTCTTGATACGACCGTTGCGGCGTCCTGTACGGGACGCCGGGTCACAATGGGTTTGAGAGTCTATATAGCAAAACACTTTTACTACTCTTATTGACCATTTCACAAGTTGTATGCTTCTGGAAGCATCGGTTTATAGTAACCAACTTATAAAACTTGCGCTTCGAACGCAATCAATAAGGCAACAGAAGTTGCCGCCGCACCTGCGGAATTCGGCATTCGACCCGGCTGTCCGTGTGGCCTTGGCCCTCGATAGGGCGGTCGCTATCTTGCTTCGGATAAACTCTTTCTATATCCAATTGAGACGACTCATTCTAACAAGTTTCCCCTGCAATGTCAAGGAAATCGTCTTGGTTTAGCGTATGAAATCGAAGAGAGCCACGCGCTCTTTTTTGTGCGAAAAGTCAGTATCTGACCTCCCAGAGACACAAGCCCTGGGCCGGAGCTGTGGGACCGGCCTGTGCCCGGTCCTTGGTCAGCAGCGCTTCGGCGACGGATTCCGGGCATCGGATGCCCTGCCCCACCTCCAGAAGTGTCCCTGTCAGGATCCGCACCATGTTATAGAGAAAGCCGTCTCCTGTGAAAAAGAGCTGCAGTTCTTCGCCCTCTCTGCGGATCTCAATGGAGCGGAGCTCCCGCACCGTGGAGCGTTTGGCGTTTTTCAGCGAGCAAAAGGCGGCAAAGTCGTGCTCCCCGCAGAGGAGCTCCGCGGCGCTGCGCATGGCGTCCGAATCCAGCTTTTCCGGAACGCGCAGCTGAAATCGCCGGGTGAACACATTGGGCATCTCGCTGTTCCAGATCCGGTAGAGATAGGTCTTCTCCCGGCAGCTCAGCCTTGCGTGGAAGCGGGGATCGGCTTCCTCAAGGGAGACGGCGCCGATGTCCTCCGGCAAATAGCGCCGCAGTTCCCGCAGAATCTCCTCCGCGCTGCATTCCGTCTCGGCCCGGAAGGAGCAGACCTGCATCCTGGCGTGGACGCCGGCGTCGGTGCGCCCGCTGGCGGCCAGCTCCACCTGCTGCTCCAGCATGCGGCTCAGCAGCGTCTCCAGCTTCTCCTGGATGGATCCCGCAGTGTTGCCCTGGCGCTGCCAGCCCCGGTAGCGCGTCCCTTCGTAAGAAAGAACCAGCTTGTAGTATTTCACGGCGCTCCCTCCTTTGATCTGCACCAGTATAGCAAAAAACGCGTGATTTCTGCAAGCTTTTTACGCCTCCGCCTTGCCAGAGCCGCGAGAAAGGCCTATAATACAAAACAGCTCCTTCGGGCTTTGCGCCTGGAGAGGGGAACGGAGGTTCCGATCCGCTCTGTTTTCCGTGCGTTTTTACATTTTTTTAACCTTTATCGTTCCCCGCGCGGTATAATCGGGTATCATAAGAGTGGAAGACTGGAGGGAAGAATATGAGTAAGAGAGCACTGGTCGTGGAGGATGACGCCAATATTGCCGAGCTTCTGCGCCTTTATCTGGGGCGTGACGGCTTTGAGGTCATGCTCGTTTCCGACGGCGCCAGGGCGGAGAAGAGCTTTGATCTTTTCACGCCGGACCTGGTCCTGCTGGATATCATGCTGCCCGGGAAGGACGGCTGGCAGATCTGCCGGGACCTGCGCAAGAAATCCGCGGTCCCCATCATCATGCTCACCGCCAAGGGCGAGACGGCGGATAAGGTCAGCGGTCTGGAGATGGGCGCGGACGACTATGTGACAAAGCCCTTCGAGGTCAAGGAGCTGCTGGCCCGCATCCACGCGGTGATGCGCCGCTCCGACGGGGAAGGCCCTGTGGAGAAGAAGCTGACTTTCGATAAGCTCGTCATCAATCTGGATTCCTATGAGCTGATCGTGGACGGCAAAAAGGTGGATACGCCTCCCAAGGAGATGGAGCTGCTTTACCACCTGGCCTCCAGTCCCAACCGGGTCTTTACCCGCAACCAGCTGCTGGATGAGGTCTGGGGCTTTGACTATTTCGGCGACTCCCGGACGGTGGACGTGCACATCAAGCGTCTGCGGGAGAAGCTGGAGGGCGTTTCGGACAAGTGGAGCCTGAAGACCGTCTGGGGCGTCGGCTACAAGTTTGAGCTGCTCAGCGGCGAAAACGGATGAAAAGCATTTATCTGCGCAACTTTGTTGCCATCGCCGCCCTGGTCGCGATCTGCTTTCTGCTGGTGGCCCTGTCCTTCGTGGGCGTGGGCCGGCAGTATGTGATCAGCGAGAACAGCAAAAACATGGATCGCAGCGCCGAGGAGATCGCCCACATCGCCGGCGCGGTGTCCCGCCAGGATTCCCTGGATAGCTGGGCGCTGCGCATGAACGTCTGCTCTGTGGCCGCCGCCGCGGGAAACCAGATTTTCGTCACCGATGAGGAAGGCGTCGTTCGCTGCTGCTCGGACAAGGATCCCAAGTGCGAGCATATCGGTCTTCAGATCTCCGGTGAGATCCTTGCTCAGGCGGAAAGCGGTTTTCTGGACCGGCGCAGCGATCTGGGCGGCGTTTTCCCGATGCGCCGCTATGTGGCGGCGGAGACGATCCGGAATCCCGAGGGGGCGCTCATCGGCTATGTTTTTGTCAACAATATGGCCGATAATATGCTGGGCGCCTGGTCCACCTTCCTCTCCGTTGCGGTGTTGATCTCCGTGGTGGTGTTCTGCATCACTCTTGCGCTCACCATGGTCTATACCCGCCGTATGGCCCGACCGCTGGATGAGATGGCCGCGGCCTCCCGCAAGTTCGCCCGGGGCGACTTCTCCGTCCGCGTCAAGCAGACCGAGGACCCCACCGACGAAATGGGCGCGCTGATCGAGTCCTTCAACAAAATGGCGGATTCCCTGGAGCAGGCGGAAAAGCGCCGCAGCGAGTTCATCGCCAACATCTCCCACGAACTGCGTACGCCCATGACCACCATCGCCGGCTTTGCCGACGGCATCCTGGACGGGACCATCCCGCCGGAGCAGGAACGCAAGTACCTGACCTCCATCCGGGACGAGACCAGAAGGCTCTCCCGTCTGGTGCGGGAGATGCTTTCCATTACCCAGGCCAAGGCCAGGGCGGCCAATCCCGGCACACGCAGCAATTTCGATTTGACGGAGCTGGTGCTCCAGATCCTCCTGAGCTTTGAGAGCCGGGCAACCAAAAAGAATCTGGATGTGGACCCTCAGCTGCCGGACGATCATCTCATGGTCCGCGCCGACCGGGACGCCATCACCCAGGTCATCTACAATCTGCTGGATAACGCCGTCAAATTTGCCGAGCCCGGCAGTTGCCTGGTGCTGAAACTCTATAAGGACGACGGCAAGGCTTACGTCTCCGTGAAGGACAGGGGAGAGACCATCCCGCCGGACGATCTGCCCTTCATCTTTGACCGTTTCCACAAGTCTGACCGCTCCCGCAGCATGGACAAGGACGGCATGGGCCTGGGGCTGTATCTGGTCAAGACCATCATCAACAGCCACGATGAGGACATCGCGGTGAAAAGCGAGAATGGCGAGACGGAATTTGTGTTCACGCTGCCTCTTGCCGTATATGATAGAAAAAAAGAGAATCCGAAGGAACATCAGGGGTGAAGATATGAGTTGGTATGATACGGAAAACTGGTATGCTCCCCAGGAGACGCCGCAGCCAAAGGCCGAAGCCGCATCTCCCCAGCCGAAGGAAGTCAAAAAAGCAGACCCCACCGGCAGACTGGTCTGGACCGGGCTCATTGCCGCGCTGCTGATCGTGGCGATCGTCCTGGGCGTCACCATCCCCAAGCTGGGGCGCAGCCAGAAGGCCAGTGTGGAGCCCGCACCCGAACCCGAACAGGGGCAGGATTCCTCCGGGGAGTGGAACTGGAGCTGGAGCTGGGGCAAGGGGGGAGACGACTCCGGCGAGGATCCCTCTTTCGGCAGGGATGCCGATGAGGGCGCGCCGAAGCAGGACGGGGACTCCATGATGCCCGAGGACTGGACGGAGTTTTTCAAAAGCTATTATCAGGAGACGGATACGTCCAGCGCCGATGTGAAGATCGAGCGCAGCGATCCGGTGGGGGATATCGGCCTGAAGCTGAACAGCGTCTCCGGCCCCGCGCTTACGCTGCAGCAGCTCTATGAAAAGTGCGCTCCTTCCATCGTGGCCATTTCCGGTTATATGAACGGGGAGGTCGGCTATAACTGGGGCACCGGCGTGGTTCTCACTGCCGATGGGCTGATCCTGACCAATACCCATGTGGTGGACGGCTGCGACCGTGCCGCCGTCACCCTCTATGACGACCGGGAGTTTGAAGCCAAGCTCATCGGCGCGGATACCATCAGCGATCTGTGCGTTCTGCAAATCGAAGCAAAGGATCTCGTTCCCGCGGAGTTCGGAGAGAGCGCCAGCCTTCGGGTGGGCGATCCGGTGGCTGCCATCGGCAACCCCCTGGGAGACACCTTCCGCAGCACCCTGACCGACGGCATCATTTCCGCCATTTCCCGGGACATCAGCTACAAGGGCCGCAGCATGACCCTGCTGCAGACCAACACCGCCCTGAACGAGGGCAACTCCGGCGGCGCGCTGTTCAATATGCACGGCCAGGTGGTTGGCATTACCAACATGAAGATGATGTCTTCCTACTCCAGCATCGAGGGCATCGGCTTTGCCATTCCGTCTACGACGGTCCGCGAAGTGGTCAACAGCATCGGCCGCTTCGGCGAGGTTCGGGGCCGTCCCTCCATCGGCATCACCGTGGGCGCCATCCCCGAGGAGGCCGAGAGCAAATATGAACTGCCCAAGGGCCTCTACATCACCGATGTGCAGCTGAATTCCGATGCCTGGGCCAAGGGCGTCCGCCCCGGGGATATCCTGATGGAGGTCAACGGGACCCCGGTCCTCACGACCCAGGATGTCAGTGAGATCAAGAACCAGTTCACTGTGGGGGACAGTCTGCACTTCAAGGTTTGGCGCAGCGGCCAGATCCTGGAGTTCGATGTCCTTCTTATGGAGAACAACGACGTCTACGGCGGCTGACGCGCCGCAAAAAAACCCGCGTTCCTGGGAACGCGGGTTTTTTACGCTTTTTTTCGTTTCGCCGGGCTTGCCCGTTTGCCGGAGGCGGAGGACGCTGTGCTCCAGGCAAAGCCGATCCCCGTGAGGACCAGGGCTGCGATCAGGGCGTATGCGCCGTAATACATAAACAAAAGGAAGTGGCCGCCCTTTTCGGAGAAATAAAAGCTCAGATAGGCGTAATAGCCCAGGAAGGATCCGAACTCCACCAGCGGCGCTGTGAGAAACAGACTCGGCATGCCGAAGGCCAGCACCAGGGACAGTGCGTCCGCCGGGTAGAAGTAACGGTCATGCATGTGGGGCAGCAGGAAGGGGACGCCGATGGCCGTCAGCAGGGCCAGACAGAGCACCGCCCGGTCGTTCAGCCTTTTGCGCTTGATCCAGGCCAGGGCGAGGAGGTTGACCAGATACAGCCCCGCCGCACAGATGGCGATGCGGGAAATGCTTTCCGTCCGTTCGGCCGGCACGTTCCAGAAGATGGCGAAGATGGAAGGGGAGTTGTAGTTGAGCCCGTCTCCGATGGAACCGGTCTGATTCAGATAGAAGAAGATCGTTTCCATCACCGGCCGGCCCAGCAGCATGGAGGGGACCAAAATCAGCACATAGGCGGCGGGGAAGACCAGCAGATGCTTCCAATTGTATTTTCCGTAGATCCAGAGCACCGCGATCACCGGCAGAAGAAACACCGCCTGCAGCTTGAAGGCAAAGGAGAAGGCCAGCATGCTCATGGAGAGCACCGGCTTTCCCTCCAGCGCCAGCCAGATCCCGATGAGGGCAAGGGCCACATAGATGCTGTCGCACTGCCCCCAGACCGCGCTGTTGAGGAACACCGTGGGCCAGAAGAGCACCGCGAAGAAGGCGCAGAGCCGCAGCCCCCGGTTTTTTGTCATCCTGCCGCAGAGCTTCAGCACCGCCCAGGCCAGCAGAATGTCGAACAGGACGCTCAAAAGCTTGATGAGATAGAGCTCCGGCACCCGCAGGTAGGAGAACAGCGCCAGGAAATACAGGTAAGGCACGTGGTAGTTGCAGTAGGGCGGCAGTTCCCGAAAGGCCCGGAAGCCGCCGTTTTCCCGATAATAGCTCATCCAGCGCGCCAGCCAGTCCCGGTAGTCCCCGGTCTGCATGTCGAAAACCGAGGCCCGCGCGGCCAGCGCCGCCGCGACAAGGACAGCGCAGAGCACTGCCGTCCAGGGCTTTCGGATGAGCCCGTCCCGGTACAGCAGCCACAGCGCCAGCGCCGCATAGAGCATGATCACAAATAAAACTGTTCCGTTGAGCATGGCGTTTCCTCAAAAACAAAACGGGAGCACACAGGCTCCCGCGAAAAAAAGTCTAAATTCATAAAATCTCTCTTGACAAGGGCAGGACCACAATGGTAAAATGGCTTGCTTTATGTGCAGGGGAGGGGCATGCTGTCCCACTTTCTATCTGTACGTAGTATACCAGCTTGGCTGCTGTAAATCAATGCCGGGGGAGCTGAATTTGACAACAACCCCGGGCGTTCGTAAAACGATAAGGAGAGTGCACCAATGCCAAAAGATGTTCTCTACGGCAAAACTCTGCGCAAGAGCTTTGCCCGCACCCCGGAGATCCAGGAGATGCCCAACCTGCTGGAGATCCAGAAGAGTTCCTACAAATGGTTTTTGGAGACCGGCCTGCGCGAGGTGTTCCGGGACGTGGATTCCGTCACGGACTATTCCGGCAATCTGGAACTGAGCTTCATCGACTATTCCATGGACGATAAGCCCAAGTACAATGAGGAAGAGTGCAAGGCCCGTGACGCCACGTACGCAAAGCCTCTGAAGGTCCGCGTCCGTCTGCGCAACAAGGAGACGGAGGAGATCAAGGAGCAGGAGATCTTCATGGGAGATTTCCCCATCATGACCGATGGCGGAACCTTCATCATCAACGGCGCCGAGCGCGTCATCGTCTCCCAGATCGTCCGTTCTCCCGGCGTGTACTTTGACAAGAGCCTGGACAAGTCCATGATCGCCATCTACGCCTCCACCGTGATCCCGTATCACGGCGCCTGGCTGGAGTACGAGACCGATGCCAACGATACCTTCAACGTCCGCATCGACAAGAACCGCAAGCTCCCCATCACCTGGTTCCTGAAGGCCATGGGCGCTTATGACGAGAATAAGCCCGCCACCTGGCTCAGCTGCGTGGACGATCCCTATGTGGGCGCCGTCACAAACGAGCGCATCAAGGAGATCTTCGGTGAGGATGAGCGCATCATCTCCACTCTGGACAAGGACACCTTCTCCACCCGCGAGGAGTGCCTCATTGAGATCTACAAGAAGCTGCGTCCCGGCGATCCTCCCACGGTGGAGTCTGCCGAGACCCTGCTGGACGGCCTGTTCTTTGACCGCCGCCGCTATGAGATCTCCAATGTGGGCCGCTACAAGTTCAACAAGAAGCTGTCCCTTTATCCCCGCATCGCCGGTTTTGAGCTGGCCGAGGCCGTGTCCGATCCCTTCACCGGGGAGCTGCTGGCCGAGCCCGGCGAGATCATCACCCGCGACAAGGCCCGCCAGATCGCCGACGCCGGCGTCATCTGCGTGGTGCTGAAGGTGGACGGCAAGAACGTCAAGGTCTTCTCCAACGGTATGGTGGACATCCGCCGCTACATCGACTTTGACCCCGCCGAGGTGGGCGTCAGGGAACTGGTGCACGGCTGCTACATGGCCGCGCTCTGCAAGCAGTTTGAGGGCGAGGCCCTGAAGGACGCCATCCGCGCCAATATCGACGTGCTGATCCCCAAGCACATCGTGGTGGACGATATCTTCTCCTCCGTCAACTATCTCAACGCCCTGGCCCACGGCATCGGTGAGGCCGATGACATTGACCACCTGGGCAACCGCCGCGTCCGCTGCGTGGGCGAGCTGCTGCAGAACCAGTTCCGCATCGGCTTCTCCCGTATGGAGCGCGTGATCCGCGAGCGCATGACCCTGCAGGATCTGGACATCGTCACCCCCCAGAGCCTCATCAACATCCGTCCCGTCACCGCGGCCATCAAGGAGTTCTTCGGCTCCTCCCCGCTGTCTCAGTTCATGGACCAGACCAACCCTCTGGCCGAACTGACCCACAAGCGCCGTATGTCCGCTCTGGGCCCCGGGGGCTTAAGCCGCGAGCGCGCCAGCTTCGATGTGCGAGACGTGCACTACAGCCACTACGGCCGTCTCTGCCCCATTGAGACCCCTGAAGGTCCCAACATCGGCCTGATCAACTATCTGGCCTCCTATGCCCGTGCCAATGAGTACGGCTTCCTGGTAGCGCCCTACCGCAAGGTGGAGAAGGGCACCTGCCGCCTGACCGACGAGGTCGAGTACATGACCGCCGATCAGGAGGACCAGTATATCGTCGCCCAGGCCAGCGAGCCTGTGGACGAGAACGGCGTCATCATCAACAAGCGCGTCACCTGCCGTCACCGCAACGATACCGTGGAAGTGAACCGGGAAGACGTGGACTATGTGGACGTCAGCCCCAAGATGATGATCTCCATCGCCACCGCCATGATCCCCTTCCTGGAGAACGACGACGCCAACCGCGCCCTGATGGGCGCCAACATGCAGCGTCAGGCCGTGCCTCTGATGACCACCCAGGCGCCGATCGTCGCCACCGGCATCGAGCACAAGTGCGCTGTGGACTCCGGTGTCTGCGTCCTGGCCGAGGATGACGGCATCGTCACCCGGGTCGACGCCAACTACATCACCGTGCGTTACGACGCCGGTGAAGTGAAGGACTACAAGCTCATCAAGTTTGCCCGGTCCAACCAGGGCACCTGCATCAACCAGCGTCCCATCGTTTCCGCCGGACAGCGTGTCCAGAAGGGCGACGTTCTGGCCGACGGTCCCAGCACCTCCAACGGCGAGATCTCCCTGGGCAAGAACATCCTGGTGGGCTACATGAACTGGGAAGGCTACAACTACGAGGACGCCATCCTGCTCAACGAGCGCCTGGTCATGGAGGACGTGTTCACCTCCATCCACGTGGAGGAGTATGAGTGCGACGCCCGTGACACCAAGCTGGGACCCGAGGAGATCACCCGGGACATCCCCGGCGTGGGCGACGATGCGCTGAAGTACCTGGACGAGCGCGGCATCATCATGGTGGGCGCCGAGGTCACTGCCGGCGACATCCTGGTGGGCAAGGTCACTCCCAAGGGCGAGACCGATCTCACTGCGGAGGAGCGCCTGCTGCGCGCCATCTTCGGCGAAAAGGCCCGCGAAGTCCGTGACACCTCCCTGAAGGTGCCCCACGGCGAAAGCGGCATCATCGTGGACGTGAAGGTCTTCACCCGCGACAACGGCGACGAGATGAACCCCGGCGTGAACCAGGTCGTCCGCGTCTATATCGCCCAGAAGCGCAAGATCTCCGTGGGCGACAAGATGGCCGGCCGTCACGGCAACAAGGGCGTTGTCTCCCGCATCCTGCCCCGTGAGGATATGCCTTACCTGCCCGACGGCACCCCGCTGGACATCGTGCTGAATCCTCTGGGCGTTCCCTCCCGTATGAACATCGGTCAGGTGCTGGAAGTCCACCTGGGCTACGCGGCTCAGGCTCTGGGCTGGAAGGTGGCCACCCCCACCTTCAACGGCGCCAACGAGACCACCATTCGCGAGACCCTGAAGCTGGCCGGCCTCCGCGAGGACGGCAAGAGCGAGATGTACGACGGCCGCACCGGTGAGAAGTTCGACAACGACGTCACCGTGGGCTGGGTGTACTTCCTGAAGCTGCACCACCTGGTCGACGATAAGATCCACGCCCGCTCCACCGGCCCCTACAGCCTGGTCACCCAGCAGCCTCTGGGCGGCAAGGCCCAGTTCGGCGGCCAGCGCTTCGGCGAAATGGAAGTCTGGGCCCTGGAGGCTTACGGCGCTGCCTACACCCTGCAGGAGATCCTGACCGTCAAGTCTGACGATGTCACCGGCCGTGTCAAGACCTACGAGGCCATCGTCAAGGGCAACAACATCCCCCAGCCGGGCGTGCCCGAGAGCTTCAAGGTCCTGGTCAAGGAGCTGCAGAGCCTGTGCCTGAACGTCCGCGTGCTGGACGAGCAGGGCGAGGAGATCGAGCTCAAGGACGATGATGAAGACGATTTCATCCCCGATATGAAGGATGAGATGTACGCCGCCGATGACAGCGAGATCGAAGAAAGCGGCTTCAGCATCGAGGACGTGCCCGAGGACGAACTCGGCGCCGACTTCGGTATGGATTTTGAGAACGAAGAGGAGGATCTGTGATGAGCTACACACCTTTTGATGCCATTCAAATCGGCATTGCTTCTCCGGAAATGATCCTCAGCTGGTCTCACGGCGAAGTAAAGAAGCCCGAGACCATCAACTACCGCACCCTGAAGCCCGAGCGGGACGGCCTGTTCTGCGAGCGCATCTTCGGACCCACCAAGGACTGGGAGTGCCACTGCGGCAAGTATAAGAAGATCCGCTACAAGGGCAAGATCTGCGACCGCTGCGGCGTCGAGGTCACCAAGTCCAAGGTCCGCCGTGAGCGCATGGGCCATATCGAGCTGGCTGCCCCTGTGAGCCATATCTGGTACTTCAAGGGCATCCCCAGCCGCATCGGCCTGATGCTGGATCTGACCCCCCGAACCCTGGAGAAGGTGCTGTACTTTGCCAATTATATCGTCATCGACCCCGGCTTCACGCCCCTGGAGAAGTGTCAGATCCTCTCCGAGCGGGAATACCGGGAGATGCGCGAGAAGTATGAGGACGACTTCAAGGCCGGGATCGGCGCCGAGGCCATCAAGGAGCTGCTCCAGCAGATCGACTGCGAGAAGCTGGCCCAGGAGCTGCGCGAGGACCTGAAGAACGCCTCCGGCCAGAAGAAGGCCAAGATCGTCAAGCGCCTGGAGGCCGTGGAGGCCTTCCGCATCAGCGGCAATCGGCCCGAGTGGATGATCATCGACATTCTGCCTGTGATCCCGCCCGAGATCCGCCCCATGGTCCAGCTGGACGGCGGCCGTTTCGCCACCTCCGACCTGAACGACCTGTACCGCCGCGTCATCAACCGCAACAACCGCCTGAAGAGACTGCAGCAGCTCAACGCGCCCGACATCATCGTCCGCAATGAGAAGCGCATGCTCCAGGAGGCGGTGGACGCCCTCATCGACAACGGCCGCCGCGGCCGTGCCGTCACCGGCGCCAACTCCCGCGCCCTCAAGTCCCTGAGCGATATGCTCAAGGGCAAGCAGGGCCGTTTCCGCCAGAACCTGCTCGGCAAGCGTGTTGACTATTCCGGCCGAAGCGTTATCGTCGTCGGTCCGGAGCTGAAGCTGTATCAGTGCGGCGTGCCGAAGGAAATGG
>JAFSMZ010000029.1:0-41112 GCA_017447685.1 Oscillospiraceae bacterium | reverse complement strand
TGTCAAAACTTTTTGATTCTATATTGGAGGCACAAAACATGTCCACTACCATGCTCACCAAGGAGAAGGTTGACCGTAAATGGTACATCCTTGACGCAGCCGGCAAGCCCATGGGCAAGACCGCCGCTCTGGCGGCCGATCTGCTCCGCGGCAAGCTGAAGACCGATTACACCCCCCATGTTGATTGCGGCGATTACGTCATCATCATCAACGCCAAGGACGCCGTCCTCACCGGCAAGAAGCTGGAGCAGAAGTACTACCGTACCCACTCCGGTTATCCCGGCGGCCTGAAGGAGACCCAGTACAAGACCCTCATGCAGAAGAAGCCTGAGCTGGCCATGCGTCTGGCTGTCCGCGGCATGCTGCAGAAGAACACCATCGCCCAGTGGCAGCTGAAGCGTCTGCGCATCTTCGCCGGTGCCGAGCACGACCACGCCGCCCAGAAGCCCGAAGTCTGGGACCGCTAAGAGGAGGTAAACGATCATGGCAACCTACAAGACCAAGAAGCCCTATATGTACGGAACCGGCCGCCGGAAGTCCTCCGTGGCCCGCGTTCACCTGATCCCCAACGGCTCCGGCGTCATCACCGTCAACGGCCGTGATATCGACGATTACTTCGGGCTCGAGACCCTGAAGCTCATCGTCCGTCAGCCCCTGGTGGCCACCTCCACCCTGGGTAAGGTCGACATCGAAGCTACCGTCAAGGGCGGCGGCGTCTCCGGCCAGGCCGGCGCCATCCGCCATGGCATCGCCCGCGCCCTCCTGCTGGTGGACGAGAGCTACCGCGCCATCCTGAAGGCCGCCGGTCTGCTGACCCGCGATCCTCGCATGAAAGAGCGTAAGAAGTACGGCCTCAAAGCCGCACGTCGTGCTCCGCAGTTCAGCAAGCGCTGATCGATTTTTACAGCACATGAAAGCCCTGGAACCGCAATGGTTCCGGGGTTTTTTCACGCCCAAATCCTTCGCTGTTGACAAGGACGCGGAAGAGGGTGTATTATAATGATTGTTACATAACGATCGTTATAATAAAAAAGGAGAGACCGTGCATGCCGCCAAAAACGAAGGTTACTGCGGAGATGATCGTCAGCGCCGCCATTGAAGTAGTTCGTCAACGCGGTTTTGAGAATATCAACGCCCGGGCGGTTTCCGCGCAGCTGCACTGCTCCACGCAGCCGGTGATGTATCATTTTTCGACCATCGACAGCCTGAAGAGAGCCGCCTACAGAAAGGCGGATCGTCTGCACACGGAATACATGATGAAAACGCCGCCCGGGCAGGATCCGATCCTTGGAATCGGCCTGAACTATATTCGCTTCGCCGTGGAGGAGCCGCAGCTGTTCCGCTTCCTGTTTCAGTCCGGATATGCGGAGGAGAACAGCCTGCTGCAAATGGTGGATTCCGAAGAGCTGGTCCCCGTGCTGGAAGCCATGCGGGAAGGAGCAGGGCTGAGTCTGCAAAAGACCAGAAATGTATTTATCACAGTGGCCTTGTTTGCCCATGGATACGCAAGCATCATCGCCAACAATCATCTGGAATATGACGAAAAGCTGATCGCGGAACACCTGGAGCGCGCCTGGAACGGCGCGGTGCTCGCGGCGGCGTCTTCCGCGGATGACTGACAAAAAAAGAATAAGGAGCCAGAAAAATGTTTGAATCCATGAAAAAAGACAAAGTCACGATCATCACCCTCATCGGCATGGCTGTCATGATCATCGCGGTCGCGGTAAAGGCGGCAACAGCCTCTAATATCGCTGCCGCTGCGATCCACATCGCGGGTCTGGCCTGCTTCTTCATCATCGAGGGCATGGAAAAAACGCCCGATTCCGAATCCGGGCTGAGCTTCAAGCGCTTCTTCCCGGACCTGAAAAAGCCGGGCGTGCTTCCCCTGATCCTTTTCATGCTGGTTTTGTCCCCCGTCGAAATGCTTCTGAGCAAGGCGGTGTTCGGCAGCGCCTATATCGAGCATGTGCTGGGGCGGGTAAATGTGCCGGGTCTTGATCAGCTTCCTCTGCTGCTGTTCAATCAGATCGTTTCCGTTCTCGGGGAAGAGATCGAATTCCGCGCGTTCTTTGTGGGGAAGGGCATGAAGCGCTTTTCATTCTGGCCGGTGGCGATCGTCGGCGCCGTGCTCTTTGCCGCGGCGCACTACGTCGCAGGCGCGGCGGGGATCGTTGCGTGGGACCTTGGAGGAATCTTTATCGACGCGATCCTTTTTGCGATCCTGTACCGCAGGACCGGCAACTGCCTGATCAGCTTTGTTCCGCATTTTCTCAACAACATGATCGGATTCTTCCTTGTGCCGATCCTGTTCGGGTAAAAAAGTCCGGGCAGTACGGGCTCAAAGCCGCTCGCCGTGCGCCTCAGCTCAGCAAGCTCTGATCTCGGGTCGAAATCATCACAAACCCCGGAAATGCAATGTTTCCGGGGTTTTTTCATGTCTAAATCCTCTTGATTTGTTTTATCGAATCCCGGCGAAGATTTTGCAGCGGATACCGGGGCGGCCTTGAGGCGTTTGAAAACACGCGGGAAGCCACTTGCTTCCCGCGTGTTTACTACTGTTTTTATGACCGTTTTATGCCATAAAGGCCTCAATCAAATCAGGATCTTTGATGATATCCTTCGACAGGACCTCGCACCCATCCTCGGTGATCAGCAGATCATCCTCAATGCGGATGCCGATCGCCTCTTCATCGATGTACAGTCCCGGCTCATTGCTGATGACCCAACCGGGCTGAAGCACATCGCCGGCCAAAGAGACGTCGTGCACGTCGATCCCGATGGGGTGGCTCACGCTGTGCATGTAATACTTGTCCACCTCAGAGGCGTCCCGAATCATGCCCATGGCAAGCAGCCCTTCCCCGAGGACACGACACGCCACGTCGTTCAGATCCCGGGTGGTGGTCCCCGGCTTCGCGGCCGCTGCGACCGCCTCGTTCGCCTTCAGGACCAGCTCATAGATCTCACGCTGTCTCGGGCTGAACTTCCCATTTGCCGGATAGGTCCTCGTGATGTCGCTGCAGTAGTTTTCAAGCTTTGCGCCAAGGTCCAGCAGGATCAGCGAGCCGTCCAGCACCTCACAGTGGTTCGTTTCGTAGTGCATCATACAGCCGTTGATCCCGGAGCCGGCGATCACGGGGAATGCCAGGCGCTTCGCACCCAGCCGTTTGCAGGCGTACTCAAAGTCCGCCTGCACCTGGTATTCCATCATGCCCGGCTTCAGGTTCTTCATCACGAATTCCAGTCCGCTGCGGGTAACATCCAGCGCTTTGCGGATGCGTTCCACCTCTTCCGCGTCCTTCCGTTCCCGGAGCGGCACGCAGGCCGTGTGCAGATCCTTCAGGATCACATGCGGATAAGCCTGTTTGAACCGTTCTGCCATGACCAGATTATAATCCGGCAGATCGTTCATCTGGCAGCGGTACAGGTCGAAGTAGGCCTGATCCACTCGGCAGAAGCCCATAATACCGCCGATCGCATCTTCCAGTTTGTCGGTATAGCGCACGTCCTCGATCCCGGAGATGCTCCGGACTTCCTCCTTGGTGGGCATCTTTCCGGTCCATCTCTCAGACTGCGGATCCGGCTCTTCGATGAACAGGATCTCCCGTGTCTTTTCCGCGGTCCTGTACGCAAGAAACGCCGTGTTTTGCCGCTCCAGCCCCGTCAAATAAAAAAACTGGCTGTTGACCGCGAAATCATAATAATCATCCTCGTTGGTATGGATGGGGATGCCGGCATAGGCGATCACCAAAGTGTTTTCCGCCAAGGTCTGATACAGTCTTTCCCTATGCTCTGCAAATGACATGGTCTTCTCAACCTTTCTTTGATGCTGCGAAGCTTCAACAGCCCCGTCAATTCTGTTTGATCGCCGCATGCAAACACGAGGCCGGGAGGATCCTGTCCTTCCATATCCGCCCGTCCGTCGCAGACATCGGCTGATGCGTTTCTATGCTACCACACTCTTTTCCCTTTTTCAATCAGACCTTATCCTCCGTGAGATCCGCCTTCGCCGCATCTTCGCGATGGTACAGCATACCCGGAATGACATTTTCCAAAAAATGAGACGGCTCATGTTCTCATGATATCGCCCAGGCTCTCCCTGTCCATCTGAAATAGACCTTCCATTTCCGGAGAGGAGGCCGTGCCCGCAGCCGGTTCGCGGCAATCGATTTCGCAGATCCCGCCCCGTTCGGTCCGGCCGATTCTGCAAAAAAGAGCGCGATCTGCCGGATAAAACGCGGTTTAGCGGCACATTTACGAAAACTGCGAAACTCTTCTGTGCAAAAACCACAAAAGGCAAAAGCCGAAATTGATCATTGCAACAAAAATTCAAGAAACACAAACTTTTACCAAAAAATCTATTGAACAAAGGCAAAGAATGCGGTATTTTTAAACTGCGAAAACGATTTCGAAAAAAAGGGGGGGCGTGTCCATGGTATCCATGAAGGAGATCGCGCAGCGCTGCGGCGTTTCCATGGGCACGGTGAGCAAGGCCCTCAACGGACGTCATGACGTCAGCGAGGAGACGAAACAGCGGATCCTCGCGGCCGCGAAGGAGCTTGGCTACACCGCCAACTCCGTTGCCCGCGCCCTGAAGACCAACCGCAGCTACAGCATCGGGATCCTGTTCACGGACCTGTCCAACAGCGGCTTCATGCACGAGTATTTCGCCTCGACGCTCAACAACTTCCGGCAGGAGGCAGAGCGCCGCGGCTACGACATCACCTTTATCAGCGACAGCATGGGGCTGACGAATACGAGCTATCTGCAACACGCGCTGACCCGGGGTCTGGATGGCGTGGCCATCATCTGCGCCGACTTTTTCGATCCGCGGGTACAGGAGCTCGTCTTTTCCGAACTGCCGGTCATCACGCTGGACCATGCCTTCAACAACCGCGCGGCGGTCCTCTCCGACAACATGGACGGGCTTGAATCCCTGGTCCGCTACGTCTACGGAAAAGGCCACCGCCGCATCGCCTACATCCACGGGAACCGGACGGCCGTGACCGAGAGCCGCCTGACCGGCTTTTTCCGCGCCTGCGAAGAGCTCGGTCTCCGGATCCCGGACGAATACGTCACCGACTGCATCTACCATGAACCGGTCAGCTGCTACCGGGCGACCAAGCGTCTGCTGGCGCTGCCCGAGAGACCGAGCTGCATCCTGTTTTCAGACGATTACTCCTATATCGGCGGCATCAACGCCATTTACGAAGAGGGGCTCCGGGTCCCGGAGGACATTTCGATTGTCGGTTACGACGGCATCCACATGGCCAAGATGGTCAGCCCGAAGCTCACCACCTGGCAGCAGAACACCACGGATCTGGGCAGGATCGCCGCCGAGCAGCTCATCGAGCGGATCGAGCATCCGCGCACGACGCCGCCGAAGCACATCACCGTGCAGGGCCGGCTGCTGGAGGGCGAAACGGTCCGACAGCTTGACGGAAGCATTGCCGAAGGGAAGGACAGGCCATGACGCGTGAACGAGCGAAACAACTGGCCGAGGAACTGGTCGGCCGCATGACCGCGGAGGAAAAGGCCGGACAGCTCCGCTTTGACGCTCCTGCGATCGAGCGGCTGGGCATCCCCGCCTACAACTGGTGGAACGAAGCGCTGCACGGGCTGGCCCGCGGCGGCACGGCCACCAGCTTCCCTCAGGCGATCGGCCTGGCCGCCATGTTTGACGAGGAGCTTCTGGAGCAGATCGCCTCCGCCGCCGGCGATGAGGCCAGAGCCAAATACAACGCCGTCTCCCGCGAGGGGGACCGCGACATCTACCACGGGCTGACCATGTGGTCGCCCAATGTGAACATCTTCCGCGATCCCCGCTGGGGACGCGGACAGGAGACCTACGGAGAGGATCCCTTTCTCACCGCCCGGCTGGGACGCGCCTTTGTCAGGGGCCTGCAGGGCAAAGGCGGCACGCTCAAGACCTCGGCCTGCGCCAAGCATTTTGCCGGCCACAGCGGTCCCGAGGCCCTGCGCCACAGTTTTGACGCGCAGATCTCCGAAAAGGACCTGGAGGAGACCTATCTCCCCGCCTTCCGCGCGCTGGTGGACGAGGGCGTGGAGTCCGTCATGGGCGCCTACAACCGCCTCAACGGCGAGCCCTGCTGCGCGAGCTCCTATCTGATGGGCAAGCTCCGCGGCGACTGGGGCTTTGAGGGTCACTTCGTCTCGGACTGCTGGGCGATCAGGGATTTTCACGAAAGCCACGGCGTCACGGCCGCTCCGGCAGAATCCGTGCAGCTGGCGCTGAGATCCGGCTGCGACCTCAACTGCGGCTGCACCTATCAGCACATCCTGCACGCCATGGAGCTGGGGATGATCGACGAGGCGGACGTCACACGCAGTGCCGTGCGTCTGTTCACGACCCGCTTCCTGCTCGGCACCCTCGGAGACGAGGGCAGCGAATACGACGCCCTTCCTTACGAGACCATCGAATGCCCCGCGCATCTGGCGCTGGCGCAGAAGGCCGCGCGGGAGAGCTGTGTTCTGCTGAAAAACAACGGCCTGCTTCCGCTGGACCCCGCCTCCTGCGGTACCATCGGCGTGATCGGCCCCAATGCCGACAGCCGTGCGGCACTGGTCGGCAACTACCACGGCACCGCCTCCCGCTATGTGACGGTGCTGCAGGGGATCCAGGACTTCGTTGGCGAGCGCTGCCGCGTGCTCTACTCGCAGGGCTGCGCCCTCTGCGCCGACCGGGTGGAGCCCCTGGCCCTGCCGGACGACCGCCTGGCGGAGGCCTCCGCCGTCGCGAAGGCCAGCGACACCGTGATCCTCGTGCTCGGCCTGGACGAGACGCTGGAGGGCGAGGAGGGCGACACCGGCAACAGCTACAGCTCCGGCGACAAGGAGGATCTGCTCCTACCCGAGTCCCAGCGCCGGCTGCTGGAGCGCGTGCTTGCCGTGGGTAAGCCTACAGTTGTGATCCTGCTCGCCGGCAGCGCCATCGATCTGTCCCCCGCCCAGGAGAGGGCGGACGCCGTCCTGCTCGGCTGGTATCCCGGCGCGGGCGGCGGCAGGGCCGTGGCGGAGCTGCTCTTCGGGGCGGTTTCCCCCTCCGGCAAGCTTCCGGTCACCTTCTACCGCAACGAAGCGCTGGCCGAGCTGCCCGCCTTCACCGACTATTCCCTGACCGGGCGCACCTACCGCTACTATCAGGGCGAGCCGCTCTATCCTTTCGGCTACGGTCTGAGCTACGGTGACTGTGCCGTGACCGGGCTCACGGCCGACCGGACGCAGGCCCGCGTCACGGTCCGCAACGGGGGGGCGCGCGATACCGAAGAAGTCCTCCAGCTCTATCTGCGCGACGAGGCGAGCCCCTTCGCCCCGCCGAACCCCGTGCTCTGCGGCTTCCGCCGCGTTTTCCTCGCCGCGGGCGAGGAGAAGAGCCTGAGCGTCCCACTGGGCGAACAGGCCTTCACCGCGGTCAACGACGCGGGCGAGCACGTCCCCGGCAGCGGCCGCTGGACGCTCTACGCCGGCTTTGGCGGGCCGGACGCCCGCACCGAAGCGCTGACAGGCCGGAAGGCCCTGTCCGTGCCGATCCGCTCCACTCCGTAAGACCTTGGGCCGGCCGCGGCCGGTCTGCCTGGACTCAGGCCGTCCCGCTCCGGGCCCAGATCTTGATAGACGTATCAGCAAAACCATTATAATAAAAAAGGAGGATACCCATGAAAAAGATTCTTGCCCTTCTCCTCGCTCTCTGCATGATCTTCGCCCTGGCTGCCTGCGGCGGGACCGCCGCGAAGACCGACGGGAAGACCGACGGCGGAGAAACTGTTCTGAAGCTGTGGTGCATCGCCACCGAGTCCGACGCCAACCGTCCCGCCTACCTGCAGGCCATCGCCGACTACGAGGCCGCGCACCCCGGCGTGAAGATCGAGATGGAGGCCTTCGAGAACGAGTCCTACAAGACCAAGATCAAGGCTGCGATGATGGGCGGCGACACCGATGATCTGCCCGATATCTTCTTCAGCTGGTCCGGCGCCTTCCTCGGTGAGTTCGTCAATGCCGGCAGAGTCCAGTGCCTCGACGAGAACTTCAAGGCCTATGCCGACAAGATCCCCGAATCCATGCTGTCCACCACCACCTATGAAGGCAAGCACTACGGCGTGCCCACGACCTTCAACATCGTCGCCATGTACGCCAACATGGACATGCTGGCCGAGGTCGGCTGGGACCACGTCCCCGAGACCTATGAAGACCTGACCGCCTGCTGCGACGCGCTCGTCGCCGCCGGCAAGATCCCCTTCGGCTGCGCCGGCAAGGAGACCTGGTGCGTGACCGAGTACCTCGAGCCCATCATCATCAAGACGATCGGCTACCAGGATCTCAACAAGATCTTCGCTGGCGAGGCCAGCTGGAACGATCCCGACATCGCCAAGTCCGTCGATACCCTGCAGGACATGATCGCCAAGGGTTACTTTGATCCCAACGGCGCCGCCCTCGGCAACGACGAGGTCAAGGCCAACTTCCTGGCCGGCAAGACCGCCTTCTATCAGAACGGCTCCTGGAACACCGGCGAAGTCGCCGCTGCCGAGTTCAAGTCCGGCGTCGGCCTCTTCCCGCTCATGAACGCCGACCGTTCCTCCTACAACCAGACCATCGGCGGCCCGTCCGACGTCCTGGCTGTCTGCTCTGCTTCCAAGAACCTGGAGGCCGCCTCTGCCGCCGCCGTTGAGCTCGGCAAGGAGATCTGCCACTACAACTTCCTCAACGCCGTCGGTATGCCCGCCTGGGCCGTCGACTACGACACCAGCTCCCTGCCCCCGCTGCTCGTCGACATCGGCGCGCTGGTCAACTCCTGCGAAGGCCTGGTCCTCTTCGGCGACACCGCGATGGCTGCCGATCCCGCCCAGATCTACCTGAGCTATGTCGCCCAGGTCTATGGCGGCGCTATCGACGGCGAGGGCTTCGTCGCCGGCCTGACCAAGGACATCGGCTGACCGCGCTTCGCATCGATCCTGTTTCGCATCAAGATCTGACATAGCAAAACGGCGCCTCTCATACTGTCCAGGACTTGAGAGGCGCCGTCACCCCTGCCACGAGGAGGACACCGACCATGAATCGGATGTACAGCAAAAAAATCCATATTCTGATTTTTCTCCTTCCGGCCCTGGCCCTGTTCTGCGGCGTGCTCATCGCGCCCATCGGCGCCTCGGCCTATTACAGTCTTTTTGACTGGAACGGTTTCGGTCCCAAGACCTTCATTGGCTTTTCCAACTACAAGGAGCTTTTCACCAGCGACGCCATCGGCTTTCTGAAGGCGCTGCGCAATTCGCTGCTGCTGGCCGCGCTGTCGGTCTTCCTGCAGCTCCCGCTGGCTCTCGGTCTGGCCCTCACGCTGGGCAGGAAGATCAAGGGCGAGCGCCTCTTCCTCTCTGTCTATTTCATGCCCGTTCTGATCTCCACGGTGGTCATCGGCCAGCTTTGGCTGAAGATCTACAATCCGGACTACGGCATTTTGAATGTTTTTCTCCGCGCCATCGGCCTTGAGCGCTGGGCGAAGATCTGGCTCGGGACGAAGGAGACCGCCCTCGGCGCGGTCTTCGTGCCGACGCTGTGGCAGTACGTGGGTTATCACATGCTGCTGCTCTACGCGGGCGTCAAGAGCGTGCCGCCGGAGCTGCGCGAGGCCGCTATGCTGGACGGCGCCACGGACGGGCAGGTCAACCGCTTCATCGTGCTGCCCTATATCAAGCCCATCATCCGCATCAGCGTCATTTTTGCGGTGACCGGCTCCCTCAAGTCCTTCGACCTCATCTACGTTCTCACAAACGGCGGTCCCCTGCACGCCACGGAGGTGCCCAGCACCCTGATGATCAACATGCTCTTCCTCCGCAATCGCTACGGCATGGGCAGCACGATCGCGGTGCTGCTGATCGTCCTGTGCTTCGGCTTTGCGCTGCTGATCAGCGCGATCTTCAGAGAGGAGGAATGAGACCGTGAACAACAACAGCAAAACCGCGCGGATCCTCATCTACATCGGCCTGGTCTTCTGGCTGCTCGTCAACCTCTTCCCGGTCTACTGGATGTTCACCTTCTCGCTGAAGAACAACGCGGAGATCTTCGGCGAAAACGTGGTGGGCCTGCCGCATCACTGGCTCTGGTCCAACTATGCAAGCGCCCTGAAAACAGGCAACATGGGCCGCTACTTCCTCAACAGCGCCATCGTGGCCGTGGCCACGATCCTGATCACGCTGGTCGTGGCGCTGATGGCGACCTTCGCGCTCACGCGCCTGATCTGGAAGCGGCGCAAGACGCTCAACAAGTTCTTCATGCTGGGCCTCACGATCCCCATCCACGCCTCCATCGTCCC
Organism: Oscillospiraceae bacterium; assembly: GCA_017447685.1. Lineage (GTDB taxonomy): Bacteria > Bacillota > Clostridia > Oscillospirales > Oscillospiraceae > Limivicinus. The sequence goes on along the minus strand of JAFSMZ010000029.1, from coordinate 30,791 downwards.
CGTGTACGTGACGCTCTCGCGCATGCACATGCTCAACACCTACTGGGCGCTCATCATCCCCTATGCCGCCTTCTCGCTGTCCATGGCCATCCTCGTCTGCACGGGCTTCATGAACGAGATCCCGCGCGACCTTGACGAGTCCGCCTGTATCGACGGCTGCAGCGTCTGGGGCATCTTCCTGCGCATCATCGTCCCGCTGATGAAGCCGGCGGTCGCCACGGTCGGCATCTACACCTTCCTGCAGTGCTGGAACGAGCTGATGTTCGCCAACATCTTCATCAGCAAGTCCGCGCTGCGCACGCTGCCTGTGGGCGTCCAGGCTCTCTCCGGCCAGTATACGACGGAATGGGGTCCCATCGGCGCCGCGCTGGTACTGGCCACCTTCCCGACGCTGTTCATCTACATCTTCCTGTCGAAAAAGATCCAGGAGAGCTTTATCGCCGGCGCGATCAAGGGCTGAGCGCCGCGCGCCGCAGTTCTCGTTTCAAAACAGGCAAGACCCCGAAACCGTTGTGGTTTCGGGGTCTTGTCTTATTCTTTTTCTCTCGCTCAGGGCCAGACGGAATAGAAGATCAGGCCCAGCAGGCCGGAGCCTGCCATGACATAGAGTGGATTGATCTTGCAGCGAAACAGCAGCCAGAACGATTCGGCAAAGATCAGCAGCGCCGCGGCAGGGCTTCGGTCCGTGTTTTTTGGCGTTTTTCCACAATTTGCGGCCTTTTCGGCGGAAAAACTCTGGCGCTCCCTCCGCGGGAAACCCCTTGCGGAACGGAGGTCCTTATGCTAAACTGACAGCCGTACTGATAATTGCATACCGATGATGTCTCCAGAATGCAAAAACTGGAGGCGGAGGAACTCTGGAGAATCTCATTCATTTGAGTGCCGAAGGTGCAAGGCGCAAGCCGAATCTCTCAGGCCAAAGGACAGAGTAAGCGGGCAAAACGATGTTTCGCCTGTCTTTTCCAGAGTTGCTGATATTGTCAGCAACTTTTTTTATTGGAGGAAAGCCCCATGCTCAAGCTCGTACAGACCATCAACGGATACCTCTCGGACTATGTTCTGATCCTCCTTCTGGTGGGGACGGGACTCTTCTTCTCCATCAAGACCCGCTTCGTGCAGCTGCGCTGCTTCAAGGAGGGCTGGCGCCGCTTTTTCGGCAGCTTCAGTCTGAAGGGCGGCAGGCAGGAGAGCGGGCTCAGTTCCTTCCAGGCCCTGGCCACCGCCGTGGCGGCCCAGGTGGGCACCGGCAACATCGTGGGCGCCTGCGGCGCCATCCTGATCGGCGGCCCCGGCGCCATCTTCTGGATGTGGATCATCGCCTTCTTCGGCATGGCCACCATCTACGCGGAGGCTGTCCTGGCCCAGGAGACCCGGGTGAAGACCGAAGACGGCGTCGTCCACGGCGGCCCGGTGTTCTACATCAAGAAGGCATTCCCCTCGGGCTTCGGCAGCTTCCTGGCGGGCTTCTTCGCGGTGGCCATCATCCTGGCGCTGGGCTTTATGGGCAGCATGGTGCAGTCCAACTCCATCGGCGAGACCTGCAGCAACGCCCTGGGCATCCCCTCCTGGGTCATCGGCGCGGCCGTCACCCTGGTGGCCGCCCTCATCTTCCTGGGCGGCATCCAGCGCATCGCCGCGGTGACGGAGAAGCTGGTGCCCGTGATGGCGGTGCTCTTCCTCCTGGGCGGTTTTGTGGTGCTGATCGTCCGCATCCGCTACCTGCCGGAGACCTTCGGCATGATCTTCCGCTATGCCTTTGTGCCCAACGCCATCATCGGCGGCAGTATCGGCTATGCCATCAAGACCGCCATCAGCCAGGGCGTAAAGCGGGGCCTCTTCTCCAACGAGGCCGGCATGGGCTCCACCCCCCACGCCCACGCCATGGCCAATGTGAAAAAGCCCCATGACCAGGGCGTTGTGGCCATGATCGGCCTTTTCATCGACACCTTTGTGGTGCTGACCATGACGGCCCTCGTGGTGATCTCCACCCTCTATGCCGGAAACGGCGTGCTGGCCGCCGGCGCGGCGGAGGGGATCAGCAAGACCAACATGGCCCAGCTGGCCTTCTCCTCCGTTCTGGGCGAGCGCTTCGGCCCCCTGTTCGTGGCCCTTTGCCTGCTGTTCTTCGCCTTCTCCACCATTCTCAGCTGGAACTACTTCGGCAAGATCAACGTGGAATACCTCTTCGGCAAAAAGGCGGTGCCGGTGTACTCCGTGATCGCCCTGGTCTTCCTCTTCCTGGGCTCGGTGCTGTCCAACGACCTGGTGTGGGAGCTGGCAGACCTGTTCAACCAGCTCATGGTGATCCCCAACGTCCTGGCTCTCGTCGCCCTTTCCGCCCTGGTGGTAAAGGCCGCCCGGCGCGACTGATCAAGAGCAAAATGTGCTGTCATTGCGAGACCAGTTCGCAAACTGGCCGCGGCAATCCGTTTTCCTACGCCAAGAGAAGCGGATCCCTATGAAACCGGCGTAGGGGAGGGCCTTGGCCCTCCCGGCGGAAGCAGACGCCATTAACAAGAAATGTTCGGCGAATTCGCAGATGTATCGAATTCGCCGAACATTTTTCATAACAGCGCATTGTGCTGCCGGGAGGGGCAAGCCCCTCCCCTACGGTTTTGACCAGGCTATGCGCATATTACGCAGCGCGCCCTGCTTCAAGATTTGAGAGTTGAGTTTTCAGCAGCCGCTCCAAGCTCATAGCTCAGATCCGGACCGTCAGCACGTTCATGCCCAGGATGTTCTGATACTCCACGTCCCGGGCCATGCGGAAGACCAGCCGGATGCCCACGTTGCGGATGGGGTCCTCCCCTTCCGCCAACTCCAGGCGGGTGCCGGGATCGAAGGGGACGCAGTCGTCCTTGATGCGCAGGATCACATCGCTGTCCTTTACCGTGACACGCAGGTCGATAGCGTGTCTTTTTTTGTCTTTTGTGAAGCCGTGCTCCACCACATTGCCCGCCATCTCCTCCATGGCAAGGCCGGAGAGATTGGCCCGGCGGGGATCCACGCCCCGGGAGAGGCAGAATTCCTGCACCCTGCGAGCCACCGAGACCACCTGGTCCAGGTCCCGCACAGTGAGATCCATCCGATCCTCCGGCTTTGCGCCAAAGCCCGCCGGAAAGCTCATCAGCGCATCCATGCTCCGGGGGAAGCGTTTGCCCACCCACCAGGCAAAGGCCACGATGAAGAGCGTGGTGGTCAGACCGTTCAGGATATTGGCAACATAGGCGCTGTTCATCCCCATCCAGCGGATCAGCAGCGCCGTGTAGCCGGCGACACAGACCACGCCGTCCAGCAGCGCGAGCCCGTGTACCAGGACCTTCCTGCCGGTGATCTGCCCGAGGGCGGTGAAATGCATGGCGATGATGCTCAGCGGCATGCAGATCGGCAGGATGCGCAGGCCCCAGGCGGTCATCTCATAGACCGGGGCTGTGGGGTCCTGGAAGAAGAGGCGGGTGAAGGGCTCGGCGCAGAGGATGATGCCCGCGCAGATCAGGCCCTGGAGCGGGAGAAAGCGGGTGAACATGACGCGCATCACGTCGGTGAGGGTCTGCCGGTCCTCTTCGCCGTAGCTCACACTGAGCAGCAGCCGGGAGACCGCCACCATGCCGGTGGGGACCGCCCAGAAGATGCGCATCACATTGTCCGCCGTCGCGAAGGCGGACACGCCCGCGCTGCCCACATAGAGCAGGATCATTTCGTTCACCAGCAGACCGCGGATCGTCTGATAGCCGTTGGAAAGGGCACCGGGGGCGCCGATCTTGAGGATCTGACCGCATTCGCCCCAGGCCAGTCCCCGCAGACGGAAGCGGAAGTGGGAGGCCCCGGTGACAAAGGGCCAGGCCTGCACCAGCAGGAAGGTCCAGAGACCCAGGGCGTTGGACAGTGCCAGGCCGAAGGCCCCCATCCGCAGTTTGAGGACAAAGAGCAGATTCATCAGCGTATTCACCGCGATATTGGCAAGGCTCGCAAGAAAGGTGAGGCGGGTCCTGTTCTCGATAAAGAGGAAGGCTGCCAGCTGGTTGCCCAGCATCAGCGGCAAAACGCCGATGGCCTGGCCCAGCAGATATCGGTTCAGCAGGGGCCGCACCACTTCGTCCCGGGTGAGAAAGCCGGTGAGGTCAAAGCCGCCCATGAGCGCGAAGACGGCGGCGAAGAACAGCGCCGTCAGCCCGGAGACAGCCACGCTCACGGAAAAGACGTTCTGCATCTCATCCCGTGCGTTCTGCCCCATGTACTTGCCGCAGAGGATGGAGGCGCCGCCGGTGAGCATCAGGCTCACGGCGAACAGCAGCATGTTCAGCGGGGAAAAGAGGCCCACCGCGCCCATGGCCTCCACGCTGATATGATTGCTGGCAAAATAGCTGGAGACGATGCCGTTGACGGAGCTGACCACCGCCAGCATCACCTGGATGGGCAGCAGGCGAAGCATCAGCTTTCCGATCATGCCGGCGTCTGCCGCCTGGCCCGCTCTTCCTTTTTGTGCAGTGCTCTTCATCGGATCCGCCCTCTTTCTCTGTCATGCGTACTTTATTTCATTATAGCATTGCAGAGCAAGAAAGGCCAGAGGGAATCGCTCCCGCGGCAAACAAAATCAGCGCAGGATGGGTTGCAGCTGCTCGCCCCGGAGGGCGGCCTCCACCGTCTCGGTGAGCCGCGAAAAATCCGCCTGGAGGGACCGGGGCTTCGCCGCAGGATCGTCCTGGCCGAAGGGGACGAAATACACGTGTTTCCGGTTCAGGAGCCGCCCGATGTTCTCCGCCGAGCCGGAGAGCCCGTCGTTGGTGGAGAAGGCGATCACCAGGGGCCTCCCGTTCCTCAGATGGGCCTTGGCCGCCATGGTGACGCTGCTGTCGGTGATGCCCTGGGCGAGCTTTGCCAGGGTGTTGCCCGTGCAGGGGGCGATGAGCAGCGCGTCCAGAGGCTCCTTCGGGCCCAGAGGCTCCGCCTCCGCCACGGTGGTGACGACCCTGCGCCCCGTGAGTTCCGTGAGGCGCCGGATGTGCTCCGCAGCCCTGCCGAAGCGGGTGTCCGTCTCGGCGGCGGTGTCGCTCATAATCGGGATCAGCTCATAGCGCTCCCGCAGTCCCGGCAGGGCAGCAAAGAGTTTTTCATAGGTACAGTAGGAGCCGCAGAGGGCAAGGCCCAGCCGCTTTTTTTCCATGCTCATTCCTCCATTTCCTCCATGGCGGCGTACACCGCCTTTTTGAGCAGCTCCGCCGCGGAGCGGGGCGAAGTCTCCCCCGGCAGCCCCGGCGCAGACAGGGCCTGCAGCCCGATGTTTCGGGCAAGCTCCTGGTCGAAGCCGCCGGGCGGGCTGGCCAGCTCCAGCACAAGGGTGTCCGGCCGGATGAGGCAGAGCATCCCCTCCGTCAGCACCCGGGCGGGCACGGTGTTCACGATGAAGTCCATGTCCCCCAGGCAGTGCTCCAGCTCCTCATAGGCAAAGGCCCGGCAGCCCAGAGCCTCCGCCATGGCCCGGTCCCGCCGGCCCCGGGCGGCCACGCTGACCAGGGTGCCCAGGCCCTGGAGCCTTCGGGTCAGGATGCTGCCGATGCGTCCCCAGCCCAGCACCAGGACCCGGCTGCGCCAGAGGGCGCGATCGCTATGTTCCATCAGGCGGCAGAGGGCCCCCTCGGCGGTCAGGGCGGCGTTGCCCACGGCCAGCTCCGGCCGCCGCAGCAGATCCGCTGTCTGAAGCTTCGCTTTGAGGGCGGCAGTCACCGTCTCGTCGCTGAAGCGTCCCCCCAGCAGCAGCTGCCCGGGCCAGAGGCTCTCCAGCAGCCGGGGCATGGGGAGCTTCTCCTCCGAGAGGGGCGCGGACAGACAGCCCCCCTTCTCCGCCGGGCAGGGCAGCAGAATGCAGTCCGCCCCGTAGACACAGCCCTGCAGGCAGCTCTCCCGGCCGATCTCCGGGGGCAGCGCCGCCCGCTCCAGGGCAAAGGTCCGGACCCTGTGCCCGTCGGCATGCAGAAGTTCCGCCAGGGCGGCAGAACGGCGGTCCCCGCCGATCACGGCAAATTTCATGAGCTCTCACCTCCGAGTTATATTATTCTGTTGCGCAGGGCAAGGTGTCTATGGTAATATCGTAGGGGCGAGCTGCGCTCGCCTGCAAAAGATGATTCTATCGGCCAGGCGGCCAAAGGCCGCCCCTACGGCCCTCCGGCAAAGGAGCAGAGAGATGAGCAGAGCAGACGAGATCTTTATTCAAAATTGCAAAGATATCCTGGAAAACGGGGTCTGGGACACGGACCGGGAGGTGCGCCCCCGCTGGGAGGACGGCGCCCCCGCCCACACGGTGAAGAAATTCGGCATCGTGAACCGCTATGACCTGTCTGAGGAATTCCCCATCCTGACCCTCCGGCGGACCTACTGGAAGTCCGCCATCGACGAGCTGCTGTGGATCTGGCAGAAGAAGAGCAACAACGTCCACGATCTGCGCACCCGGGTGTGGGACGCCTGGGCGGACGAGAACGGCTCCATCGGCAAGGCCTACGGCTACCAGCTTGGGGTGAAGCATCACTATCCCCAGGGGGACATGGACCAGGTGGACAAGGTCCTCTGGGACCTGAAGAACAATCCCGCCTCCCGCCGGATCATGACCAACATCTACACCTTCGCCGACCTCTCGGAGATGGCGCTCTATCCCTGCGCCTATTCCATGACCTTCAACGTCTCCGGCAACCGCCTCAACGCCATCCTGAACCAGCGCAGCCAGGACATGCTGGCCGCCAACAACTGGAACGTGGTGCAGTACGCGGTGCTGACCATGATGATGGCCCAGGTCTCCGGCTTCGAGCCGGGCGAGTTCGTGCACGTCATCGCCGACGCCCATATCTACGACCGGCATGTACCCGTCATTGAGGAACTCATCAAAAACGAGCCCAAGCCCGCGCCCAAGTTCCTCATCGATCCAGAGGTCAAGGACTTCTATGCCTTCACCCGGGACAGCTTCCGGGTAGAGGGCTACGAGTACCACGAGTTCACCGGGAAGATCCCGGTGGCGGTCTGAGGGCGCGCCCATGGCCTTGGAAGCGATCGTGGCCGTGTATGCCGACTGGGGCATCGGCCTGAAGGGCACCCAGCCCGTGGTGCTGAAGGCAGACCGGAAGCATTTTCGGGAGATCACCGGCTCTGACGCGGTGATCGTGGGCCGCCGCACCATGGAGGATTTCCCCGGGGGCAAGCCCCTGAAAGGGCGGCACAACATCGTCATCACCCGGCAGCCCATCGAAATCGAAGGTGCCCGGGTGGTACATGATACCGAGGAGGCCCTGGCGGCCGCCGCGGAGGAGGGCCGCTGCCTGGTCATCGGCGGAGCCAGCGTCTATGCGCAGTTTTTCCCCTGGATGGACAGGATCCATATCACGAAAATCGACCTGACCCCGGAGTCCGATCGGTATTTCCCCGACCTGGACGCGGACCCCGCATGGCAGTGCACAGAGGAAGGCCCCTGGCAGGAGGAGGACGGCGTCCGCTACCGCTTCTGCACCTACGAGAGAGCGGCGGAGCAGATTTGAGATTTCAGTTTTGCGCTTGCGGTTTTGAGAGAACAGGATCCCCGGCGGACGCGCATCCGCCGGGGATCCTGTTCTGTTTCCCATGGCCGTTCCGCCGCAGCGCCAGGGGTAGGGACGAGCATTGCTCGTCCGCCTGTTTTCCAGGGCTGCAGTCTTGGGGGCGGCCGAGCAATGTTCGCCCCTGCGGCGGAGGCGGGCGGCTATCAGCCGCCCGCAATGGCCCCTTTCCGAAGGGGGGCTGCCGCCCTTGGCTCCCCCTCCGGGAGAGCTGTCAGCGAAGCTGACTGAAGGGGTCCCGCCGGTGGCTGGGGGATGCGTTCCTCCCCGTCCCCATCGTAGGGGACGGCCTCCCGGACGTCCCTGCGCGACAAGGGTAATCATGGCGAAGGGAAAAAGACGTATCCCCCCCCAGTGTGCGCACTGGGGCACCCCCCTTAGGCAAGGGGGCATAACAGACTGCCATCGGCGTCCCGGCGCGGGGACATGAAACCAAAAGAATACCTTTGCAGTGGTAAGCTTAAATTGGACACGGAGGGGGTACTTTTTGTACAGAAGATGTATAATAGGGAACGCTAAGAAACCATCTTCTGGACAAAGCCAGCCCCGAAGTGAACAGGAGGCTTACTATGAAATACACGAAAGAAGAACGCTTGGACATTGGTCGCCGGATCTACGACGGTGAGATAAGCCGTTACCAGGCTGCCGAGATCTATGACATCAGTGAACAGACGGCACGGGATTATATGAGGCTATACCGCGACTCCGAGCAGCTTCCCCCGAAGCGAGCCGCAAAGAATACGATCAAAGCCCCGTCCTTTCAGACGGACCCGGCCGGGATGGAAGAACTGGAATCCATGACGAAGGAGCAGCTCATCCAGGAACTTGTAAAAGCAAGGATCACGGAAGCCCGGCTAAAAAAAGGATACGAGGTGAAGGGGGATGGTACGGTAATTCTGTACGGCAACGGGAATACCAAGTGATCATGGAGCTGTCAGGCGAATTCCCGGTAAAGCTGCTCTGTGAAACCATGGGCATCCAACGCAGCAGCTTTTACAGTTGGAAAAAGCATCTCTCTGATCCGTCCGACAGAACAAGAGCTTTTGTCAGCAACATCCTGTTGTTTCAGGAATACCACCTTAAGTATCCTTCGCACGGATACCGCTGGCTGAATGCCAAGATCCGCCTGGATACCGGACTTGTCCTCTCTGATCCCTATGCCCATAAATGCTGCAAAACAGCCGGGATCAAGAGCAAAGCCAAGCATTACAGATACAAGAAGCCGGGCGATCCCTACCGTATATTTCCCAATCTGCTTCTGTCTGAAATGCAGATCGACGGGCCGCTGCAATGCATTGTGAGTGACATGACGGCTTTCTATGTGAAGGGCGTCTATTACGAACTCACTCTCTATATGGATCTCTGGAACAATGAGATCGTCAGTCATTCCCTCTCTTCAAAACGCGGAGACCGTATGACCTACATAAGCGGGTTGGAAGATCTGATCGAAATTAAACAACAGCATCCTGAATACCGGATGATCCTGCATTCCGATCAAGGCTCCGTATATGCCTCCAAGTCTTTCAATGAGCTGCTGCCGATGTACGGCATTACACGCTCCATGTCCCGTGCCGGTACGCCGACAGACAATGCTGCAATGGAGGCCATCAACGGTTGGATCAAGGCGGAACTGTTCATGGACTTGCATGTGACTGGTGAAAAGCCAGTTCAAAGCGAGATTGACGACTACATCTTTTTCTTCAATGAGCAGCGTCCGGCCTACTCCCTGAATTACCTGACGCCTAAGCAGTACCGCGAGTCCAATTCTGCTATACCCATTGTCTGATTCTCCGCTTTTCTTATTCTGTTTTTCAGTTTCCCGTGTCCAATTTTTGTTGACTAGTGCAACCTTGGGCGGATCCGCACCGGGTGTGGTACGGATCCCATCGTTTTCTCGCGCGACAACCCCTCCCCTTGCTCAGGGGAGGCAAGGCGGCCGACCAATGGTCGCCCCTGCGGCGGAGACGCGCCGCGGCGGACAGTCTCTTCCCGAAACCCAATTCTCAAATCTCAAAACCCCCGGCTGTGAAAAGCGAGTTTTCACAGCCGGGGGTTTTGCCTTAGAGGATTTTGTTGATCTCGGCCTCGATAGCCTTGGCCTTGTCCTCGGGGACCAGCTTCTTGCTGACCACCAGATCAAAGATCTCGCCGCAGGACCGCTTGTTGAAGAGCTTGATGGGGTACTTCATCAGGTTGGGAGCGTACTGCTGGATGATCTCTACGCACTTGGGATTGGCAAAGCAATCCTTCACAGAAAGGCTTCTGAAATCCATGATGATTCTCCTTCTCAACGCAAATTTGCCGCTTCCGGTAGTTATATTCTATCACGGACGCTCCTGTTCGTCAACGGCGCGGCTCCGCTCCCGCCGCCAGCTTCCGTAAAGTGTGACGGCGCTGGAGAGGGAGGACAGGGCGCAGAGGCCCACCAGCACCAGGAAGGCCCGGCCCCGGAGAAAACCGATGCTGGGATTGAAGGAATCCAGCACCACCAGGGTCAGCAGGGCCAGCCAAAGGGAGATGCAGAGGTTCGGCATAAAAGCTTTCCAGAATTTCATCGCTTGTCCTCCCATCCCGTCTCGGTGACGATCAGCATATCGCCCAGTTCCCGGTCGGCCAGGTTGCTCTGGCTGCTGTAGCGCTCATGGAGGAAGGTCATCAGGGCGGAGCCGCCGCCGTCCAGGTTGTAGGCCACCTTGCAGCCCAGGTCCCGGAACACCGAGGCCAGCTCCGGGATGGTCATGCCCCTGGAGTAGCCGTCCTGCCGCCCGTCCACCACCACGAAGACGTAGTGTCCCGGCTCATAATAGCCCAAGGCGCTGCGGGGATTGGGCATGGCGATGGCGATGCTGGCCTTCTCGTCCTTGGAGAGGCGCTCCATGTAGTCCTCCTCCAGCAGGCCGTTCTCGTCCAGCAGGGAGGGACCGAAGTTCCAGGCCTGGACCACGCCCCGGCTCATGATATCCTCCACCAGGTAATCCTCCCGGCGGTAACAGGCCATCTCCCCGCTTTCATAGAGCACGCAGAGGTCGCAGTATGTCTGGTCGTCCCGGTAGATCTGGCCGTTTCGCACCAGGAAGCCGAAGGACTGGTAACAGAAGTAGTCGCCGCTGATGGCCAGGATCGCGTGGGCGTCCGCGTCCATCTCCATGGGGTCCTGGGTAACCCAGGGCTCCATCTGTCCATAGGCGGTGTAGGTGCGGAAGTTGTCCAGGCTCGCCACATAGATGTCCGCCACATGGTACACGGACTTTTCCTCTCCCTCGCCATATTCCCGGGTGTCCACATGGATGGCCACCTGGGGGCTTGTGTAGGAATGATCGGTGATGACCACCTCGTCGGTGAACTGATCGGCAAAGCGGATCTGCCACTCGGTGCGGGTATCCGGGGTGGGCTCGGGCGTGGGCTCCGGCGTCGGCTCGGGGGTGGACGGTGCCTCCGCCGTGGGCTGCACCGCCGGGATCTCCACGGCGGGAGTCTCCGGGAGGGCAGAGGGCGTGGGCGCGGCGGGAGCGACGCTCTCCGCCGGCGGCGCGGTCTGGGCGGCGGCCCTGGCAGCCTGAAGGTCGGCGCTGCGGATCTTTCCCTGCAGATAGGGCAGGCCGATCTGGAAAAACACCACCAGTCCCAGGGCAAGCGCCCCCACCAGAAGGTCAGTGAAAATGACCTTCCACAGGGCTTTCGGTTTCGATTGCTTCATGACTGTCTATCTCTTTCTGTTTTGTAGGACTTTACCAGGGCTTCGGCGCAGCGCAGCCCGTCCACGGCCGCAGAGGTGATGCCGCCGGCATAGCCCGCTCCCTCGCCGCAGGGGTAGAGGCCCCGCACCGGGGACTCGCAGTTCGCCGCCCGCAGGATGCGCACCGGGGAGGAGGAGCGGGTCTCCGGCGCGGTGAGCACCGCGTCGGGATCGTCAAAACCCCGGAGCTTCTTTCCCAGGGCGGGGATGGCCTGCTCCAGAACCCGGGTGATGCGCTCCGGCAGCACCGCATGGAGCTCGCACCAGGTGACGCCGGGGCGGTAGCTGGGCCTGACCCTTCCCGGGCCAAGGCTCTTTCTGCCGGCCAGGAAGTCCCCCGCGCGCTGGGCCGGGGCTTGATAGTTTCCGCCGCCGGCTTCAAAGGCCCGGCGCTCGATCTGCCGCTGCCAGCGCATGCCGGAGAGCAGGTCTCCTTCCGGAAAATCCTCCGGATGCAGGGTCACCAACAGCGCGGCGTTGGCGTTTTCCCCGTCCCGGGCAGAATAGCTCATGCCGTTTGTCACCACGCCCCCAGCTTCCGAGGCGGCGGCAATGACCTCCCCGCCGGGACACATGCAGAAGGTATAGGCGCTGCTCCCGTCGGGCAGATGGACGTTCAGGCTGTAGTCCGCCGCGGGAAGACTGCCCCGGGCTCTGCCGTACTGGCTCTGGTCCACGTCCTCCTGGCGGTGCTCGATGCGCACCCCCATGGAAAAGGCCTTGGGCTCCATGGGGACGCCCAGACGGTGGAGCATCTCAAAGCTGTCCCGGGCGGAGTGACCGATGGCCAGGATCAGGCGGCGGCAGGGGATGGTTTCCTCCCTCTTTTCGCTCTGGACGCGCAGGCCTGTCAGCGCGCCTTCTTCGGTAAGCAGCTCCGTCATCCGGGTGCCGAAGCGCACTTCGCCCCCCAGGTCCAGGATCTCCCGCCGGATGCTCTGTACCACCCGGATCAGGATATCCGTGCCGATGTGGGGCTTTGCGTCATAGCAGACGCTCTCCGGCGCGCCGTGTGCGGCAAATTCCCGCAGCACGAAGCGGATGCGCTTATCGTGGGTACCGGTGTTCAGCTTTCCGTCGGAAAAGGTCCCGGCGCCGCCCTCGCCGAACTGGACGTTGCTCTCAGGGTCCAGCTTGCCGCCGGAGCGGAAGGCGTCCACCGCGGCCTTGCGGCTCTCGGCGTCCCGTCCCCGCTCCAGCACCAGAGGCCTTGCCCCGGCCCGGGCCAGGTACAGGGCGGCGAACATCCCCGCCGGGCCGAAGCCCACCACCACCGGACGCTCCGGCAGGGGGCAGCGGGGGATCTCATATTGTTCTTCCGCATAGAGGCTGACGCTCCTGTCCCGCAGGCGCCGGACCAGCAGCTCCTCGGAGCCGCGGACCGTCACCGCCGCGGAGCAGACGTAGTGCAGATCGCTCTTGTCCCGGGCGTCCAGGGAGCGGCGGAGGAGCTTGAGCTCCTCGATGCGCTCCGGCTTCAGCCGGAGCTTTTTGGCGGCCCGGTCCCGGAGCGCCTCCGTCGGCTCCTCCAGGCCCAGGCGCAGGTCGTTCAGGCGGATCATGTGCCCAGCCTCCCGGCAAGTCTGCCGCTGGCCCAGGCCCACTGGAGATTATAGCCGCCGCAGTCCCCGTCCACGTCCAGCAGCTCCCCGCAGACGAAAAGCCCGGGGACCAGACGGCTCTGTAAGGTTCGGGGGTCAAAGTCCGAGCTGCGCAGGCCCCCCGCCGTGACCTGGGCATTGTCAAAGCCCTCGGTGCCGGTGACGGGAAGGGTAAAGTCCAGGCAGGCGGCGCAGAGGCGCTCCAGGTCCCCGTCGCCGAGGGCGGAGAGGGGCGCGTTTGCGTTGAGGCCCGCGTATTTCACCACCATCCGCCCCAGGCGGTTGTGGAGCATGCCGGTAAGGATCTCCGAGGCGGGCAGTTCCGGGTACTGCTCCCTCCGGCGGCGCAGCAGCTCCAGCAGCTCGCCGGAGCGCTGGGGCAGCAGGGCGATGTGCAGACTCAGCCCCTCGCCCCCGGTGGCCGCCGCCCGGGACAGGTCGAAGGCCGCCGGGCCGGAGACGCCGGTCTCCGTAAACTGCAGCTCGCCCCTGGCCTTGGCCAGCAGGAAGGCCTTGCGCTTGAGGCGCAGGGAGCACTGCACCCGCACGCCCTTGAGGGCCCGGGGATAGTCCGGCTCCGTCGTCAGCTGCACCAAGGCGGGATAGAGCCCGGTGCGCTTGTGGCCCAGGGCCTTCGCCAGCTGGTAGCCGTCCATGACGCCGCCGAGCTTGGCCCCCGCGGCGCCGCCGCAGGCGAGGATCAGCTTGTCCGCGTGGAGGCGCTCATTTTCCAGCTCCACGGTGAAGCCCTGCCTTTCCCGGCGCAGGTTTTTCACCGGGGCGGAGCAGCGCTGCTCCACCCCGGCTCTGTCCAGGGCGAAGCGCAGCACGTCCAGCACGGAATTGGCGGAATTGGACAGGGGATAGACCCTTCCCCCTTCCTCCTCCTGGGTCAGCAGGCCCAGGCCGTGGAAGTAGTCCAGGGCCGCCTGGGGCGGGAAGGCCTCCAGGGCGGGCAGGGCGAAAGCGGGGTTCTCCCCGTGGTAGTTTTCCAGCCCGGCGCCGGTATTGGTCAGGTTGCAGCGGCCGTTGCCCGTTGCCAGGAGTTTGCGGCCGATGCGCTGCTGCCGCTCCAGCAGCAGCACCCGGTTATTCTTGTTTTCCGCGGCGGTGAGGGCGGCCAGGATGCCGGAGGCGCCGCCGCCGATGACGATGACAGTGTTCATGGCTTCATCCTCGATGTAGCATGTCGTGGGCCACAGGGGTGTAGAAGAGGCGGTTGACTTCCTCCGGGTCCTTGGTCTGCCCCAGGATCCACATGATCTTGGCCAGGGCGGCCTCTGTGGTCATGTCGTAGGCCTCCAGGATATGGGGATTGCCCTTCAGCCGGGTACCCACCCGGTAGACGGAGAAATCCGAGCCCTCATTCTGCACCTGGGTGGTCATCACCAGGTACTTCCCGCGCCCGGTGTAATCGTGCAGCACCTGGAAGAGCCGGTCGTCGTCATAGGAGGGCAGGCCTCCCACGCCGAAGCACTCCAGGATCAGGGCGTCCTTGCGCTGCAGCATGAACTCCAGCAGCTCGTGGTCCGTGCCGGGGATCATCTTGATGAGGCCCACCTTCTCGTCCAGCCTGTCGTAAAACCAGGGGAAGGCCGCGTGCTCCGGACGGATATAGCACAGCAGCCGATTGTCCAGCAGGTTCCCCAGATCCGGGTAATTGATGCTGGAAAAGGCGGCATAGCTCTTGGAGCAGGTCTTGCGGGCCCGGGTGCCCAGGATCACCCGCCCGGAGAAGACGATGCACACCCCGCAGAGCTCCCTCGAGCAGGCGCAGGTGAAGGCGTCGATCAGATTCGTCTTGGAGTCGGTGGAGTCGTCGCTGATGGGCTTCTGGGAGCCGGTGAGGATGATGGGCTTGTCCGCCCCTTGGATCAGATAGGAGAGGGCCGCCGCAGTGTAGGCCAGGGTGTCGGTGCCATGGCTGATGACAAAGCCGTCGTACTCATGGTAATGGGCCCGGATGGCCCGGGTGACGGCGATCCAGTGGGGCGGAGCGATGTTGGTGCTGTCCAGATTGAAGAGGGAGAGGCACTCCACCTTGCAGAGTTCGGAGATCGTCGGCACATAGCGCAGCAGCTGCTCCGGGCTCAGCTCCGGGGTCAGGCCGTCCTTGGTCATGCCGGAGGCGATGGTGCCGCCGGTGCCGATCAGCAGGATCCGTTTCATGGGCTTGTCCTCCGTAACACTTTTTTCCATTATTCATTATACCGCCTCCTTTCCCCCGGCGCAAGGGTCTTTCCTCTTTTGGAACGCCCTTCGGAAACGGCGGTTTTTGTTGACAGTTCCGGGGGTTCTGCGCTATAATATTCTGTAATTTTGTCGGATTCGAGGAATGGTCATGGGCAAAAAAAACAATTGGATCCTGCGCGTCCTGCTGAGCCTGGTGCTGGTGCTCGGCGCGGCGCTGGTCTTCCTGTGGCCTTTTTCTCCCCGCAAGGGCGCTGAGAGCACCGCGCCCACGGAGGCTTCCGCTTCCGCGACCGCCGCTGCCGTGACCACGGCGCCGGAAACGGCAGCGCCCGCGGCCATCGCCGAAACGCCGGCCCCGCTCCCGGCCCCTGCGCCGGACCCCACTCTCCCGCCCACGCCCTCCCCGGAGGATGCGGACGCGGAAAAGATCCGGGTCTCGGAGCTGATGGTGAAGAACCGGGCCACCCTGCCCGATGAGGACGGGGACTTTCCCGACTGGCTGGAGCTGGAGAACATCTCGGAGGAGACGGTGGATCTCAGCGGCTGGAGGATGCGGGATTCCGAAAAGGACCCCTTCTGGGTCTTTCCGGCGCTGCAGCTGGAGCCCGGGGAGCGGACGCTGCTCTTCCTCTCCGGCAAGGACCTGCCCGGTCATGCCGATTTTTCCCTCTCCGAAGGGGAGACGCTGCAGATCCTGACGGATCTGGGCGCCCCGGTGGCGGAGCTTCTCTGCCCCCAGGGGGAGGCCGATGTGGCCTGGATCCCCAGGTCGGACGGCGGCTGGAAGAGCTCCCTCTACCCCACGCCGGGCCTTCCCAACAGCTCCGAGAGCTATGACGCCCTGATGGAGCAGCGGGAAACCGCAAGTCCTCTTGTGATCAACGAGGTCTGCACCTACAACAAGACCTCCCGCTGGACCTACATGGTGGGCATCAGCGACTGGATCGAGCTGCAAAACGTCTCCGACGAGGACGTCTCCCTGGCGGACTATTATATCTCCGACGATGTGAACGAGCGTCTGCTCTGGCAGCTGCCGGACCTGGTCCTGGGGCCGGGCGGCTATTTCCTCGTGCTGTGCAACGAGGAGGGCTCCCTCTTGGGGGCGGCTCCTCTCTGCGACGCCTTTTCCCTGAACTCCACCGCGGACCGGGTCTATCTCAGCCGCGAGGACGGAGAGCTTGCCGACTATGTCTCCCTGCGGGACATTCCCTATGAAGCCAGCTACGGCCGCCTGCCCGGCGAAAACGGCTGGTTCTTCCTGCCCCAGCCCAGCCCCGGCTCCGAGAATTTCGGCGGGGCGCGCCGGGTCGCCGCCGCTCCCACAGCTCTGGAAGCTGACGGCGTCTTCAACGGGGTGGAGGAGATCACCGTCACCCTGCAGGGTGAGGGCGAGATCCGCTACACCACCAACGGCGGCTGGCCCGATGAATACAGCGAGCTCTATGAGGAGCCCATCACCCTCACCGAGACCGGCGTTGTCCGGGCCATCTGCCTGGAGGAGGGCGCGCTGCCCAGCCGGGCCCTGAGCCTGAACTACTTCATCAACGAGGACTTCAGCCTGCCGGTGGTGAGCCTGCTGGGGGACAATGCCCAGCTCTATCAGATCTACATCAGCAGCACCAAGGACATGGAAGTCGCCGCCACGGTCTCTTTCTACGAAGAGGGCGGCAGCTTCACCCTCCCCTGCGGCGTGAAAATGCACGGGGAGACCTCTCTGGTCCTGCCCAAGAAGAACATGAGCCTGCGTTTTCGCGGGATCTACGGCCAGGAAGAGCTGCAGTACGACGTGTTCGGCGACGGGGGCGTCTCCGATTTCACCAATCTCCTGCTGCGATCCGGCCAGGACTACTACCACGCCATCATCCGCAATGAGCTCTGCACGGAGCTGGCCCGGGCGGCCAGCGACCGGATCATCACCTCCCGCTGCCGCCACTGCATCCTCTACCTCAACGGCAAGTACATGGGCATCTATGCCCTGGAGGAAAAGCTGAACGAGGCCATGTACGCCCATCTTCTCGGGGTGAGCAAGGACAGCGTCACCGTGAACACCGCGCCCCTGGATCAGCGGGACCCCATGTATCAGGAGGTCGTCTCCTTCGCCGTGGACAACGATATGTCCCTGCCGGAAAACTACGAGGAGCTCTGCCGCCGCTTCGATGTGGCAAGCTTCATCGACTGGCTGATCCTGGAGGGCTGCTTTGCCAACGATGACCTGACCTACTCCAACGTGCGCTACTGCCGCTCCACCGAGGGCGACGGCAAGTGGCGCCTGATGTTCTACGACCTGGACAGCTGCTTCTATTATTCGGAAAACTGCTTTACCAACCTGTTCGCGCCCTGGAGCCTGCAGTCCCGCCAGGTGGGCCAGCTGGCCGACGCGCTGCTGCGGAATCCGGATTTCCGGGCAGACCTGCTCTCCCGGGCCGGAGAGCTGATCCCCACTGCTCTCTCCAACGAGCGCATCCTGGGGGAGATCGACCGGCTCTGCGCCGTCATCGACCCGGAGGTGTCCCGGGATTACCAGTTCTATGAGATGTTCAAGGAGAACTGGGAGTGGAACGTGAACTGGCTGAAGAATCTGATCGTCAGCAGCAACTGGGACCAGACCTGCATCGACCAGCTCTGCTTCTACCTCCAGGTCACGCCCGAGGAACGGGCCCTGTATTTCCCCGGAAGATAAATTGAGAGAAGAGAGAAAAGTGAATAGTGAAAAAATGTGGTATCACGCCTGCGGCGTGATGGATTTCAATCTGTCCCCGAAGGGGACTCCGCAACTCTTCACTCTTCTCTATTCACTTGCGACCGAAGGGAAGACCCCTCACTCATCCGCCTTCCGTGAGACGGCGGATGCCAGCTCCCCTTTCAGGGGAGCCTATAAGGAATATCCCCCATTCAGCCCAAAGGCTGACAGCCCCTTTAGGCAAGGGGGCCTATAAGGAAAAAGGCACCCCTCAGTCATCCGCCTTGCGTGAGACGGCGGCTGACAGCTCCCCTTAGGCAGGGGAGCCTATAAGGAAAAAGGCACCCCTCAGTCATCCGCCTTGCGTGAGACGGCGGATGCCAGCTCCCCTTTCAGGGGAGCCCATAAGGAATAGGATTGTAATGAACGAAACCAAACTGACCTTCAAGCGCACGGAGAAGAAATATCTGCTCACCCCGGAACGCTATCAAGCCCTGTGGGATCGGATCGGGCCCTATATGGAGCCGGACGACTATCCCCGGAGCACCGTGTGCAGCATCTATTACGACACCGACGACTACCGCCTGATCCGCAATTCCATTGAGGGTCCGGTCTACAAGGAAAAGCTGCGCCTGCGGAGCTATCGGGTCCCCGGGCCGGAGGATCCGGTCTTTGTGGAGTTGAAGAAGAAATACAAGGGCGTGGTCTACAAGCGCCGGGTCAGTCTCCCCGCCCGGGAGGCGGAGGCCTGGCTGGACCGGGACGAGCACCCCGATGAGGACAGCCAGATGATCCGGGAGATCGACTGGTTCCTCCACAGCGTCCGCCCCAGGGCCAAGGCCATGCTGGCCTGTGACCGGGACGCCTGGCGCGCCACAGAGGATCCGGAACTGCGCATCACCTTTGACCGGAACATCCGCTGGCGGGAGGAGGACCTGCACCTCTCCTCCGGCAGCGAGGGCGAGCTGCTGCTTCCCGCAGGGGAAGTGCTCATGGAGATCAAGACCCCCACCGCCGCGCCCCTGTGGCTGGCCCACGCCCTCAGCGAACTCAGGATCTTCCCGACGAGTTTTTCCAAATACGGCACCTGCTACAAAGAACATATCCTGCAAGAATTCATTTTCGGAGGTTCCATCCATGCTTAACAGCATCCTTTCCGCCCAGATCAGCCTGCCGCAGTTTCTCATCTGTGAGCTGACTGCCATGGTCCTGGGCTTCGGCACGTCCCTGGTTTTTCTGGCCCGGGACCGGCACAGCAACACCTTCTCCCAGTCCCTGGCCCTGCTGCCCGGGGTGGTGACCCTGGTCATCATGCTGGTCAACGGCAACATCGGCGCGGGGCTGGCCGTGGCCGGCACCTTTGCCCTGGTCCGCTTCCGCAGCGCACCCGGCACCGCCAAGGAGATCACCGGTCTCTTCATGGCAGTGGCCATCGGACTTGCCTGCGGCATGGGCTATGTGGGCGTGGCCCTGATCTTCTTCGTGCTCATGTCCCTCTATGTGCTTGGGCTGGGCGCCGTCCGCTTCGGCGAGGAGGGCGAGAAACACCGCCACCTGAAGATCACCGTGCCCGAGAACACGGATTATGAGAGCCTGTTTGCGGACCTCCTGGAAAAATACACCTCCTTCCACGAGCTCAACAAGGTGCGCACCACCAACATGGGCACCCTCTACGAGCTGCAGTACCGGGTGGTGCTGAAGGATCCCCGCCAGATCCGGGAAATGATCGATGAGATCCGCTGCCGCAACGGCAACCTGAACATCGTCTGCAGCCGGGAAGCGGACAGAGAAATGATGTAACGAACGGGAGCTGAATCCATGAAGAAACTGATCCCCCTTCTTCTTTTGCTGGCCCTGCTGCTTTCCGCCTGCGCGGGAAGCGACAGCGGCGACAAGCAGGCCGCCCAGAGCGAGCCTGCCCCTGTGGACACTGCCGAAACCCTGGCAGCGGACCACACCGTGATCTCCCTGAACGGCCAGAGCGCCGAGATCCGGGGCGGCGGCGCCCGGGACGAGGGCAGCGCCGTCACCATCAGCGCAGCCGGCACCTATGAGATCACCGGAGCGTGTCTCGACAAAGCCATCGTGGTGGACACCGGCGACGATCCCATGGACGTGACGGTGGTTTTGAGTAACGCCAGCGTCACCTGCCTCTCCGGCCCGGCCCTCCACGTGCGCCAGGCCAAGCACTTCCGCCTGCAGCTTGCAGGTCAGAACAGCCTTATCTCCGGCACCGAGGCCATGCTCCAGAGCCTGGACCCCGAGGCCAGCGGCGGCGCCCTCTACAGCGAGGACGACATGGACATCGAGGGCGACGGCAGCCTCACCGTCTGCGGCTACCTCAATAACGGTATCGCCTGCAAGAATGACCTGGATCTCAACAGCGGCAGCATCACGGTCCTGGCCGCCAACAACGGCGTGAAAGGCAACGACTCCGTTCAGGTCAAGGGCGGCAGTCTCTCCGTCAGCGCCTGGGGCGACGGCATCAAGTCCAGCACCCTGGACAAAGAGGGCAAGGGCTATGTGGAGATCTCCGGCGGCAGCGTCACCGTGGAGTCCTGGAGCGACGGCGTCCAGGCGGCCACGGAGCTGCGCCTCACCGGCGGCAGTCTCAGCGTCACCGCCCGGGGCGACGGGGTGGAGAACAGCAGCAAGGCCCTGAAGGCCGAGAGTCTCATCCTCCTCTCCGGCGGCACGGTCAGCCTGAACAGCCAGGAGGACGGCCTCCGCTGCAGCGAGGGCAGCATCAGCATCACCGGCGGCACGCTGGAGATCGTCACCCTTACCGACGGCATCCAGGCCGGCGAGAAGGACAGCGGCATCGGCGATGTGACTGTCACCGGCGGCGATCTGCGCATCAGCGCGGGCAGCCGCGCCGTCAAGGCCCAGGGCAGCTTCTCCGTCACCGGGGGCAGCATCCGCGCCCTCTGCGGCTCGGAAAAGCAGAGCCCGGCCGCGGGCAGCCCCTGCCTGCTGGGCCTTATCAGCGGCTCCGCGGGCGACACGCTGCAGATCGGCGATCTGGAGAGCATCCAGGCTCTGCAGGACTACAAGTGCCTGCTCCTGGTGCGCGAGGGTCTCAGCGCCGGCGCCCGGATCAGCGTCTCCAACTCCAGCGGCAACTTTGAATTTACAGTAAGGAAGGCATAGGAAGCAACATGCGTAATCAGGACCAGCAAAAGAACAGATTTCGTTTCAGTCTCTTTCTGGTAACCATCGGCATCGTATATGGGGACATCGGCACCTCCCCCATGTACGTCATGAAATCCATTCTGGAGGGCAACGGCGGCATCACCCAGGTGGACGAGAGCTTCATCATCGGCTCCCTTTCCCTGGTGATCTGGACCATTACCCTGCTCACCACCTTCAAATACGTCTTCATCGCCATGAAGGCGGACAACCACGGCGAGGGCGGCATCTTCTCCCTCTACTCCCTGGTAAAGAACTGCGGCAAGTGGCTGATTTTCCCGGCCATGCTGGGCGGCGCCGCCCTGCTGGCTGACGGGGTGCTGACCCCGGCCGTCACCGTCACCACGGCGGTGGAGGGCCTGCGCAGCATCGAGGTCATGGACCGCTTCCTGGGAAGCGGTCAGGGCACGGTGGTGCTCATCACCCTGCTCATCATTTCCCTGCTCTTCGTGGCCCAACGGGCCGGCACCAGCAAGATCGGCAAGGCCTTCGGCCCCGTGATGCTGCTCTGGTTCAGCTTTCTGGGCCTCACCGGTCTCCTGAAGATCTTCGCCCTTCCGGCGGTCTTGAAGGCCTTCAATCCCCTCTACGCCGTGCAAGTGCTTCTGAGTCCCAACAACAAGGCGGGCTTCATGATCCTGGGCAGCGTCTTCCTGGCCACCACCGGCGCGGAGGCTCTGTATTCCGACATGGGCCATGTGGGCCGGGAGAACATCTATTTCAGCTGGCCTCTTGTGAAGCTCTGCCTGATCCTGAACTACCTGGGCCAGGGCGCCTGGATCCTGCTGAGCCGGGGCAACGCCGCCCTTGCCGCGGTGGAGGATCTGAACCCCTTCTTCCTGATGCTGCCGGAGATGCTGCGTCCCTTCGCGGTGCTGCTGGGTGCGGCGGCTGCCATCATCGCCTCCCAGGCCCTGATCACCGGCTCCTATACCCTGGTCAGCGAGGCCATTCTGCTGGATCTGCTGCCCCATCTGGAGATCCGCTACCCGGCGGACACCAAGGGCCAGCTTTACATCCCCAAGGTCAACAACATCCTCTGGATCGGCTGCTGCCTGGTGGTGCTCTACTTCCGCTCCGGCGCCCGCATGGAATCCGCCTACGGTCTTGCCATCACGGTGACCATGCTGATGACCACGGCGCTTTTGAGCGTGTATCTGATGCGGGTGCGCAAAAAGCGGGTCCTGGCGGTGCTGGTGCTGGCGGTCTTCGCCTCCATCGAGGCGGTGTTCTTCCTCTCCTCCCTGGGCAAATTCATGCACGGCGGCTATGTCACCGTGGTGCTGACCCTGCTGCTGCTCTTCCTGATGATCGTGTGGCACCGGGGCACCTGGCTGGAGCACAAGTACAGCACCCGCCTGAAGCTGCGGGACTATCTGAACAATCTGGAGAAGCTGCACCGGGACGAGAGCATCCCCCTGCTCTGCAACAACCTGGTGTACCTGGGCAGCAACAGCGACAGCGAATATGTGGACCGGGACATCCTCTACTCCATTCTGGACAAGGACCCCAAGCGGGCCCAGGCCTACTGGTTCGTCAGCGTGAACGTTCTCAACGAGCCGGACACCATGGAGTATTTCGTGGACACCTTCGGCACCGACCATATCTTCCGGGTGCGCCTGGACCTGGGCTTCAAGTGCAGTCCCCGGGTGAACGTGTACCTGCGGCAGATCGTGCAGGACCTGCAGCAGAGCGGCGAGCTGCCCGCCCAGGAAAAGAAGTATTCCATCTACGGTCCCTCCACGGTGGGCACCTTCAAGTTCTGCATGATCCGCAAGTCCGTTACCCCCAAGACCGAGCTCTCTGCCTTCGATGAGTTCATCCTGAACACCAAGTATCGGATCCGCCGCCTGGCGGGCTCCAAGGTCCAGTGGTACGGGCTGGACACCTCCTCCATCATCGTGGAGACCGTGCCCCTCATCACCGGCGGCGGCAGTCCCGCCAACCGCATCCAGAGAGTGGACTAAACGAAAAAAGAAGTGCGTCGATTTCGCAGCCTGTACGAAATCGACGCACTTCTTTTTTATCTACAGAGATCACACGGTCTCGATGCGGATCACGTTGGTGTTGCCGCTCTCGCCGCTGGTGTTGCCGCCGGTCATGACCACGGTGTCCCCCTTGCTGAGGCCCAGGGCGTCCCGGGCGGCCCGGAGGGCGTAGTAGTTCAGCACCTCCATGTTGGGGAACTGCTCCGTCAGCAGGGGCTGCACGCCCCAGGACATGGCCAGCTTGTACCAGGCCCGCTTGCCGGTGGCAAGGCCCAGGATGGTGATGGGCGCCCGGAAGCGGGACACCATGCGCACGGTGAGGCCCGAGAGGGAGGTGACCACGATGGCCTTGGCCTCCAGGTCGATGGCCATGGTGCAGGCGGCGTGGGAGATGGCGTCCACCCGGTTGTGGATCACGAATTCCCGGGTGCGGAACTGATCCACATAGTCGATGTGCTTTTCCGTTTCCTCGGCGATCTGGCCCATGACCCGCAGGGCCTCCACCGGGTATTTGCCCGCGGCGGACTCGCCCGAGAGCATCACGGCGCTGGTGCCGTCGTAGACGGCGTTGGCCACGTCGCTGATCTCCGCCCGGGTGGGCCGGGGATTGGTGATCATGCTCTCCAGCATCTCGGTGGCGGTGATGACCCGCTTGCCAAGCATCCGGCACTTGGTGATCAGGTGCTTCTGGATGGCAGGCAGCTCCGTGAAGGGCACCTCCACGCCCAGGTCGCCCCGGGCCACCATGATACCCTCGCAGACGGTGCAGATCTCGTCGATGTTGTCCACGCCGGACTGGTTTTCGATCTTGGCGATGACGTCGATGTCCCCGCCGCCGTTATTACGCAGGAAGGTCTTCAGGTCCACCATGTCCTGCTTGCAGGACACGAAGGAGGCGGCCACAAAATCCACCCCGTTGCGGATGCCGAAGAGCAGGTCTGCCTTGTCCTGCTCGCTGAGATAGACCTGGCGCATCACCTTGCCGGGGAAGCTCATGCTCTTCCGGTCGGAGAGGACGCCGCCGGTGAGGACCTTGCAGTTGATCTCCGTGCCCAGGATCTCCGTCACCTCGAAGATCACAAGGCCGTTGTTCACCAGGATCCTGTCGCCGGGGCCCAGGTCATCGGCCAGGCCCTTGTAGCTCACGGAGACGATGTGCTCGTCCCCTTCCACCTCCCGGGTGGTGAAGGTGAACTCGTCCCCGTCGTTCAGATGGATCTTGCCGCCCTTGAAGGTGCGGATGCGGTACTCGGGTCCCTTGGTGTCCAGCATGATGGCGATGGGGAGGTTCAGCTCCTCCCGCACAGCCTTGATCATGTCGATCTTTTTCTGGTGCTCCTCATGGGTGCCGTGGGAGAAGTTGAGCCGGGCAACATTCAGGCCGTTGAGGCACATGCGGCGGAAAACCTCGGGATTTTCGCTGGCGGGGCCGATGGTACAAACGATCTTGGTTTTTCTCATCTTGCGTCTCCTCCGTTTTTGAAGTTCATCAAAGCTTTTCTTCCGCTTCCATATAGCGGATCATGGCCTCGGCAGCCTTCTTGGCGCCGTCCACCGCGTGGACCACGGTTTTGGCGCCGGTGACCACATCCCCCGCGGCAAAGACGCCGGGCCGGGTGGTCATGCAGTTCTCGTCCACGATCAGCGTGCCGTGCTCATCCGCATCCAGCCCGTCGGTGGTGCGCACCAGCTTGCCCCGGGGCACCTGGCTGATGGAGATGACGGTGGAGTCCGCAGGCATGAGGACCGGCTCGTCCTCGAAGCCCACGATCTTGTCATTCTCATCGAAGATGGCCTTCAGGAAGACCGGACCCTCCTCGGTGATCTTCTGGATCTGCATGCCGAAGACAAATTCCGCGCCGTCCAGCTCCGCATAGGAGACCTCGCTGGAGCTGGCGGTGACGTTTTTGCTGCGGGCATAGAGCGTCACGTGCCGGGAGCCGTTGCGCAGAGCGGTGCGGGCCACGTCCATGGCGGCGTTGCCCATGCCGATGACGGCCACCCGCTCCCCCAACTTATGGCCGGAGGGATTGGCCAGATAGTTGAGGCCGAAGAGCACGTTGCCCAGACTTTCTCCCTCCAGACCAAGGGTCCGGGGCTTTTCCGCGCCGGTACCGATAAAAATGCTGGCATAGCCGTCCCGCACCAGCTCGTCGATCATCAGCACGGAGCCGATGGTGGTGTTGGTGCGGATGGTGATGCCCATCTCCTCCATCCGGGCCTGATAGCGGTCCAGAAAGCTCTTGGGCAGGCGGAAGGCTGGGATGCCGTACTGCAGCAGGCCGCCGATCTTGCCCTTCCATTCAAAGACCGTAACGGGGTAGCCTGCCTGGGCCAGCTTGATGGCCACCGTCATCCCCGCGGGACCGCAGCCGATCACGGCGGCCCGCTGCTTCTTCTTTTCCGGCCGCCGGACGGTCATCCGGTCCAGATACATGTCGGAGATATACTCCTCAATGCTGGAAAAGTGCACCGGGGTCTCTTTGATGCCCCGGATGCAGTTGCCGGCGCACTGTTTCTCATGGTTGCAGACGATTGCACAGACGGCGGAAAGGGGATTGTTCTCAAAGAGCATTTCTCCCGCCTCCATCAGGCGGTTTTCCTTGAAAAGCCGGATCACGGTGGGGATGGGCGTGTGCACCGGGCAGCCCTGCTGGCAGCGGGGCTTTTTGCAGTTCAGGCAGCGGTTTGCTTCCGCTACGATATGAAGCGCCATGCGTCGTCCTCCTTTGCTGTCACATCCGTTCGTATCATATAATCACCTGATATAACCATATCATGGCGGAGAACAATGCGCAAGGAGAAAATGGAAAGAGGATCGGGCAGATCCGCAGGATGCTTCGCTGCGGAGCTGTCCGATCCTCTTTTTGTGCGCCTTCGCCTGGCCGCAGGGGAGGCGTTTTCCCCTTCCGCGCTCCTCAGCGGAAGAGGAAGCCAGCGGCGACGGTGCCAACCAGCATGGCGAGGCCCAGCCAGGGCACCAGCCGCCGGAGCGCCTTGTCCTCCCGTTCCACCCGGGCTTTTACCTGTTCATATTCCATGGGTTTCATGGCTGCCGCTCCTTTCGTTCCTGCTTTACCGCTTTCAGCATAGCCGATCCTCTGCCCTTTGACAAGCGAAAGCGCATATCAAAGCTTGGATCCGCTCCTCATTCAAACTGGCTGGCGTAGAGCCGGTAGTAATAGCCTTTGCTTGCCATCAGCTCCGCATGGGTCCCCTGCTCCACCACGTCGCCGTGGT
Source organism: Oscillospiraceae bacterium (assembly GCA_017447685.1). Classification (GTDB taxonomy): domain Bacteria; phylum Bacillota; class Clostridia; order Oscillospirales; family Oscillospiraceae; genus Limivicinus. Next base: position 4,587 of record JAFSMZ010000029.1, on the reverse strand, counting down.
CCACCACCAGGATCTTGTCCGCGTTCTGGACGGTGGAGAGCCGGTGGGCGATGACGAAGCTGGTCTTGCCCTGCATGAGACTGCGGATGGCCCTCTGCACCTGGCGCTCGGTGTTGGTGTCCACGTTGCTGGTGGCCTCGTCCAGGATCAGCATATTGGTGTTGTAGAGCATGGCCCGGGCGATGGTGAGCAGCTGCTTCTGCCCCTTGGAGATGTTGCCGCCGTCCTCGCTGATGACGGTGTTGTAGCCCTGGGGCAGGCGCATGATGTAGTTGTGGATCCTGGCGGCTTTGGCGGCGGCCACCACCTCCTCGGTGGAGGCGTTTTCCTTGCCATAGGCGATGTTGTCGAAGATCGTGCCCCGGAAAAGCCAGGTGTCCTGCAGCACCATGGCGTAGTTTCGGCGGAGGGAGTCCAGGGTGTACTGCCGGTACTCCTTTTCGTCCACCAGGATCCGGCCCTGCTGCGCGTCGTAAAAGCGCATGAGCAGGTTGATGATGGTGGTCTTGCCGGCGCCGGTGTGGCCCACGATGGCCACGGTCTGGCCGGGCTTTGCCTCCAGGGACAGGTGGTGGAGCACGGTCTTTTCCGCCGTGTAGCCAAAGGACACGTCCTGCAGCTCCACCTGGCCCCGGCAGTCCGTAAGGGGCCGGGCCTCGGGGAGATCCGCGGTCTCCTCCGGCTCGTCCAGCAGCTGGAAGACCCGCTCCGCCGCGGCGAGAGCCGAGAAGATCTCGTTGACGATGTTGGAGATCTCGTTGATGGGACCGGAGAACTTCCGGCTGTAGAGCACGAAGCTGGAGATCTGCCCCAGGCCCACGATGTTCAGCAGATACAGCACCGCCCCGCCCATGCCGATGGCGGCAAGGCCGATGTTGTTGATCATGCCGATGGTGGGTCCCATGCGCATGCCCATGCTGTCGGCGTTGCGGTAGGCCTCGGCGGCCTCCCGGTTGATCTTGCTGAAGCGCTCCGTGATGATGTCTTCGTTGGCATAGGCCAGGATGGTCTTCTGGCCGGTGAACATCTCTTCCGCGAAGCCGTTCATGCTGCCGTAGGCGGCGCTGCGCTTGGCGTAGAGGGGCCGGGTCTTCTTCGACATATAGCGGGTGAAGAAGATGGAGGCCGGGATGGTGAAGAGCATGCAGAGCACCAGGGGCGGGGAGATCACCACCATCATAACGAAACTGCCCACCACGGTGACGGAGCTCACGATGATCTGGATCACGTCGGTGGAGAGGCTCATGGACACCACATCCACGTCATAGCTCACCCGGCTGATGATGTCGCCCGCCTGCTTGCGGTCAAAGTAGCTCACGGGCATGCGCTGGAGCTTGTGGAACACGTCCCGCCGCATGTTGCGGGCCACCCGGCGGCCCACCCGGGTCATCCAGATGCGTACCAGGAAGTTCAGGATGTTGCTGCCCGCGTAGAAGAGGGCCATGAGCAGGGCATAGTGGATCACAGCGTCCATGTCCACCTGGCCCACGCCCCTGCGGAATCCCTCCTCGGCGATGCCGATGGCCTTGCCCGCGAAGCGGGGACCCATCAGGTTGCCCAGGTTGCTCAGGAAGGAGAGGGCCACCAGGAGGATCACGATCCAGAGATAGTCCGAGAGGTATTTGGCGATGCGGATGAGGGTGCCCCTGGTGTCCTTGGGCTTTTTCTTCACCGCAAAGCGTTCCCGCTGTACCATGTTATCCTCCCTCCCTTCACGCGATGGCGCCCATCTGGACCTCATAGGTCTCCCGATAGGCGCTGCAGCTTGCCAGCAGCTCCTCGTGGGTGCCGTAGCCGATGCATTTGCCGTCGTCCAGCACCAGGATCTTCGTCATGTGCATCACGCTGGAGACCCGCTGGGCGATCATGATCACGCTGCTCTCCGGGTGATTCTCCCCGATGGCCCGGCGCATGGCGGCGTCGGTCTTGTAGTCCAGGGCCGAGGAGGCGTCGTCCAGCACCAGGATCTCCGGATCCGCCGCCAGGGCCCGGGCCACCAGGATGCGCTGCTTCTGTCCGCCGGAGAGATTGGCGCCCTTGATGGCGGCCTCATAGTCCAGCCCCTCCGGGAGGCTGTCCACGAACTCCGCGGCCATGGCGTCCTCCACCGCGGCCCGGAGGCGCTCCTCCGCCACCGCCCGGCCGAAGACGATGTTCTCCCGCAGGGTGTCCTGGAAGACCATGTCGTTCTGGAAGGCCGCGCCGAACTTGCGGCGCAGCTCGTCCTTGTCATAGCTTCTCACGTCCCGGCCGTCCACAAAGACGCCGCCGGCGCCCGCGTCGTAAAAGCGCATGAGCAGATTGATGATGGTGGTCTTGCCGCAGCCCGTGGGGCCGATGATGCCCAGGCTCTCCCCCTTTTTCACGGCAAAGGAGATGTCGCTGAGGGCCTTTTCCCGGCTCTCGCCCAGAAAGCCCGCGCTGTCGCCGCCGCTCTCGCCGTAGCTGAAATCCACGTGCTCAAAGCGGATGAACTCGTCCCCGCCCGGCTGCAGCGCCTCCTCCGGCGGGAGGATCTTCTGGTCCGTGGGGGTCCGGATCACGGCGTCGATGCGGTCGGCGGAGGCGCCGGCCCTGCTGAGGGACATGAAGATGCGGTTCACCCCCATGACGCCCATGGTGATCATGTTGAAATAGGTGAGGAAGGCCAGGATCACGCCGGGCTTCATGAGCCCCTCGTTTACCCGCCTGGCCCCTATGATCACCACCAGGGCCAGGCCCATGTTCAGGCAGAGCTGCATGAAGGGGCCGGGGATGGCCATGACCGTGGCGGCGGCGATGTCCCGGTCCGCCATCTCCTCGTTGGCCGCGGCGAAGCGGCGTTTTTCAAAGTCCGATTTGCTCAGGGCCTTCACCACCCGGATGCCGGTGATGTTCTCCCGCATGATGCGCACCACCGCGTCCAGCTTCTCCTGGACGGTGACGAACATGGGCATACCCCTGGAGGACACGAAGAGGATGATGCCCAGCAGCAGGGGCAGCATCACCACCATGATCATGGCCAGGGGCGCGTCCATGGTCATGGAGACGAACACCCCGCCCACCAGCATGATGGGCGCCCGGACACACAGGGTCTGCAGCTGCTGGGAGGCGGACTGGACGTTGTAGCTGTCCGAGGTCATGCGGGAGATGAGGCTGGGCAGACCGAAGCCGTCAAACTGGCTGCCGGAGAGGTTCACCGTCTTGCGGAAGAGATCCTGCCGTACGTCGTAGCTCACCCGGTGGGCGTTCTGCACCGCCATGGCGTTGGCCTTCACGTTGGTGTTGCGGGTGATCACCGCCGCAACGAACATCAGAAGGCCCCAGAGCAGCACTTCTTTCAGGCTCCCCGCGGGCACCACATAGTCCAGGATGTGCTCAAATATATAGGGGAGGGAGAGCTCCATCAGGGTGGCCAAGAGCTTGACGAAGATGGCCAGGGCCACCCACTTTTTGTAGCGCCCCAGGTAGCGGAATATGAGCTTCACCGGATCCCCCTCCTTTTCTTCCAGGCCTCATGGCCGTCGGCGATCTTCTGCAGCAGGATACGAAGCTCGGCCTGCTCTTCTTCGCTCAGGGCGCAGAAGAGCTCCGCGTCCCGGGCCCGGGCGTCTTTTGCCGCCCGCTCCCGCCCGGCTTCGGTGAGCCGCAGCAGGATCCGGCGCCGATCCGCGGGGTCCTGCTCCCGGGTGAGGAAGCCCCACTCCTCCAGCCGGGCCGCCAGCTCGCTGAAGCTGCCCGCCTGGACCCCCAGGGCCTCCCGCAGCTCCCGCTGGGGCATCTCGCCCCGCTGGGCCAGGAGGGACAGCACCCGCTGCCGGGACACCCGGATCCCCACACGGCGGCACAGGATGTGGGAGCAGCGGAAAAACAGGGCGTACAGCGCCGATTCGTCATAGTCCAGGTCCCGCACGGCGTCCGGGAATTCCTCCGCCGGACCCTTTTCGTGTTTCTTCTCCATGTCCGATCCTCCGATCTGTGGTTTGCTTGTTACTGCCAGTGTAGGCCGGAGGGAGAAAAATGTCAAGGGTCCTAAGTAATTTGGAGAAGAAAAAAGCCCCCCTGCCGCTTGCCTATGTTGGTTCTCCTTGCCTCTCCCCGCGTCGGGGAGAGGTGTCGCGAAGCGACGGAGAGGGGCCGCTGTTTGGAAATAACGTCGACCACTGGTCGGCGCTACGGTGGACTATCATGCTCCCTGAACGTATTCGGAGGAATATGCGGAACGCGAGGGCGAAGGGGGCGAAGATCTGCAGACCGCAGACCACGCTTGACGATATTCCCGCAAACTTCCTTCGGCACCATCCGCAGTATAAGAATGGGGCGTTCAATCTCACAGAATTAGCGAGGCTGTGCGATATTAGCAGAACGACGGCGTATAAATACATTGGATTGTTGGAGGCATAAAAACGGCAGGGAGTGATTTTCTCCCTGCCGATTACATGATTTGGCTATTCAACTACTTGAAAACCTCTATCTTGTAAAATAGGCTGTGATATTTTCGTTTCCTTCTCGGTAGTACCATTCAAAGCTGTCAGATTCGGGAACATATTCCAACACAAGTGAGGAAGAGCTCGACCATCCTTTTCCAGTTACCTTTGGCGTTTTAAT
>JAFSMZ010000003.1:0-16326 GCA_017447685.1 Oscillospiraceae bacterium | reverse complement strand
TGATTGCGGGCTTCGTGCGCCCATTTTGCGAAAGTTTTCCACACAAGCCCTTAAATTGAGGCGGTTTTTGCACCTTTTTATCCTTTTTTTGAGCCTGGTTCTCACCAGCTGCTTACAAAAGGTCTTTTAATCAGCGTTTACTTAGTTTTTAGTTTCTAGGGGAGGCAGTCGAAACGCTGCCGCACTCGGTTTCCCTCCCCTAAAAACTAGAGACTAAAAACTAAAAACTGAATAAGGAAAAGCCACCCGCCCGCGGGTGGCTTTTCCTTATTCGTCCGTAACGGCGTCGCTGCGAAACAGCAGCGAGATGCACCAGATGGCCGACAGGCCTACCAGGGTGTAGATCACCCGGCTCACCGTTGCCGTCTGGCCGCCGAAGAGCCAGGCCACCAGGTCGAAGCGGAACAGGCCCACGCTGCCCCAGTTGATCCCGCCGATGATGGCCAGGCTCAGGGCGATGCGATCCATGATCATGATGATACTCTCCTCTCTTGCCGCAAGCGCCCCGTAGAGGACGGGCGCGGTCATGTTAACGGCCTTAGTTTGCCCGCGGAGGAAAATAATATACAAAAGTTCCCCTTCGACAAAACTGGTGCTCCTTCGCTCTTTACAAAAGCGGGGCAAAGGATTATGGTATAGGCACAGCTTATCCAATGGGTCTTCCGCGGGAAGATCGGCTCATATCTTTATCCCACAAACCTGTTTTGGCGGATCGGTCACCGATCCGCCGCTTTTTTTGCCAAAACATGCTGAATTGTATAAGAGACGGCTCTTGCATTTTTCCCTTCGGAAGCATACAATAGCGTGGCGTTTTCAAAGGAGTTGATACATATGACAGAGCTTTTGTCTCTTTCCGTCGCGATTTTCGCGGGCCTGATGATGACCCGTGTGATGAGCCGCTGGCGCCTGCCGGACGTGACCGCCTACTTGGTGGCGGGCGTGCTCATCGGCCCCAGCCTCATCGGGCTGCTGCATATCCCCGGTCTGGGCTTCGGCAGCTATGAGGAACTGCGGAGTCTGGGCCTCATTTCCGACGTGGCCCTGGGCTTCATTGCCTTTTCCATCGGCAACGAGTTCCGCCTCTCTCAGCTGCGGGAGACCGGCAGGCAGGCCATGGTCGTCGGCATCCTCCAAGCCGTGTTCACCACCGTGGTAGTAGACCTGTCCCTGGTGCTGATCCACCTGGCGGCTCCGGAGGTGCTGAGCCTCCCCGCCGCCATCACCCTGGGTGCCATCGCCGCCGCCACCGCTCCCGCCGCCACGCTGATGGTGGTGCGCCAGTACAAGGCCAAGGGTCCCCTGACGGATCTGCTGCTGCCCATCGTGGCTCTGGACGACGCTGTGGGTCTGGTGCTCTTCGCCGTGTCCTTTGGCATTGCCGAGGCGCTTGGCAGCGGCACCGTGGATCTGATCTCCGTGGTGGTGAACCCCCTGCTGGAGATCCTGGGTTCCCTGATCCTGGGCGCCCTGGCCGGCTGGGTGCTGACGCTGCTGGAGCGGCTCTTCCACTCCAACCGCAACCGCGTGGCCATGACCATCGGCTTCGTGTTCCTGACGGTGGCGCTGGCCAAGCTGGAGCTGCCCCTGGGCCGGGCCAGCATGGGCTTTTCTCCCCTGCTGGTGTGCATGATGCTGGGCAGCGTCTTCTGCAACCTCTGCCCCCTGTCCGATGAGATCATGGAGCGGGCGGACAAGTGGTCCTCCCCGCTGATGGTCCTCTTCTTCGTGCTCTCCGGCGCGGAGCTGGAGCTGGGCGTTTTTGCCAAGCTCAGCTCCGTCATCATCGGTCTGGTGTACATCGTCTCCCGCTGCCTGGGCAAATACTTCGGCGCCCGGGAGTCTGCCAGGATGATGCACTGCAGCCCCACCGTGACCAAGTTCCTGGGCATCACCCTCTGGCCCCAGGCTGGCGTGGCTCTGGGCATGTGCGTCACCGCCGCCCAGCTGCCGGGAGACGGTCCCCTGATCCGCAACATCGTGCTCTTCGCCGTGCTGGTGTATGAGCTGGCCGGTCCCGTGATGACCAAGTGGGCCCTCACCAAGGCGGGCGACATCAAGCCCAAGAGCGAGGACGTGCTGCACCGCCGGGAGCGGAAGCTGGCAGCCGCCCGGCAGGGCAAATAAACGAAATGGGATGTGAAAAAGCAGTTTTCACATCCCATTTCATTTTCGTTTTTCGTTTTTCGATTAGGGCCCCATCTTTCGTTCCATTCCGAATTATCCTCGCCTCAGTCTCCCAGCAGGCGGTGAAGCTGCTTTTCCGAGGCCTCCGGAAACAGGCCCTGCAAATGGGCATAGACCCGCTCTTTTGACCTGGCCGGGTCCTCCCGGTAGGCCTCCGCCAGCCAGTCCTCCCCGAAGCGGTGCTCGGGGGTGGCATAGCATGTGATGCCCCAGCCGTACTCCCGCCCGCAGCGGTCCAGAGCGTAGACAAAGTCGCTGATGAGCAAATAGCTCTGCATCTGCAGGCGGGTGACGCGGCCGTCAAAGCCCTTCTCCCCGCCTTTGCCATAGCCCGCCAGGACCTTCAGCTCTTTGGAGGAGAGACTTCCCCGCTCCGCCGCGATATCATAGAGGCGCTTGTCCCGCAGGGAGGCCAGGCCGTCGTCAAAACGGGCGTCGAAGTCATAGCCGTCCCGCCGGTAATTGGCAAAGGTCGGAAACCAGTCCCTGCTGATGAAGCCCGCCCGGCCCCGGAAGAACTTGCCATAGACCAGATCCTTGTCCCTTGCCAGCTCCCCCTTCCACTCCCAGGGGCCTGGGACCTCCGTGAACCACAGGGCCGGTGGCGTGTGTTCTTCGATGGAATAGCCGGGGATCTCGTTGCGGAAGAAGGACAAAAAGCCCAGGCGTCCCACCGTCTCCCGCACATCCTCCGGGGAGCGGAGCGTCGGAATCTGCATCAGGGTCCCTCCTTTTTTCTGTTTCTTTCGGGAAAAAGAATACCCTCTTTCCCGGTTCCTGGCAAGTGGCATTTTACCGATTTATTGCTTTACATGCCGGGAAGTGCGCGATATAATGCAAAGTGGAGTTTTATTCTGAATGAAAGGAGTGTTTCCATGAAGATCAGCAAATGGCTCTCGATCCTGCTGGTGCTGGCGCTGCTGCTCTGCCTGCTGCCCGCCGCGGCCCTGGCCGATCCGGCGGACGGCAAGGAAGAGGAGGAGCAGTCCGCGCCCGCGGATGCGGACGAAGCTGCCGAGGACGCTGAGCTGCCCCTCTCCGAGGAGGAAGAGCTTCCCGAAGCGAAGGACGAGGATGCGTCCGCGCCCCTGGTCAACGGGGAAGACGAGATCTGCTACCCCATGGAGGGGGAGACTGTGTACAATAACGGCGGAACCGTGTACAACAACGGCGCCCTGGTGTACAACAACGGCGGCATCGTCTATGCCAACAGCGGTACCGTCTACAACAACGGCGGCGTGGTCTATGCCAATGGCGGCGTCGTCTACAACAACGGCGGCACCGTCTACCGCAACAACGCCACGGTCTACACTTTTGAAGACGACGTGCAGCAGAGCCGCATCTACGGCGCCTTCCATGTGGCCATGGCGCAGGATTACAGCGCCATCGCCGAGATCGAGGGTCTGGACGAGAACGACATGCTCCTGGAGGGTGAAAGCTGCACCATCCGCGTCCGGGAGGGCCTGGTCCTCCGCGCGGTGGAGACCGACGCCGGCACCCTCACGGAGAACGAGGACGGCAGCTGGACCCTGGAGGATCTGGACGCCGACGCCACCCTGACCCTGGAGGCTCAGGCAGAGGCCCCGGTCTTCGATCTGGCGGAGGGCTGCTATGCCGAAGCGCAGACTCTCAGCATCACCGGTCCCGAAGGGGCGGCGCTCTACTACAGCCTTGACGGCAGCGCCCCGAACGAGGAAAGCCTGCTCTATGAAGAGCCCATCCAGCTCACCGAAGGCTGCACCGTCCGCGCCGCAGCCCTGCTCCCCGGCGCCGAGCCCAGTGAGATCACCCAGGCGGAATACGCCTTTGTGACCATCACCGCGCCCGAGCTGCCCGACGGCACCCAGGGAGAGGAGCCCCCCGAGGCGGCGGCCTTCACCGTGGAGAACCCGGGCAAGACCCCTGCAGTGATCGAAAGCGTCAGCCTCTCGGGCAAGAGCGCCAGCTATTTCAGCCTGAGCACCGAGGAGGGCGGCACCGTAAAGGCCGGCAAGAGCAACAGCGAGACCTGGACCCTGCGGCCGGCAGCAGACCTGACCCGAGGCAACTACAAGGCCGTCGTCGTCTTCACCCTGGCCGGCGGCCAGACCGTGCAGTTCGAGGTCCGCTACAAGGTCAAGTGAGTTTTTTAGTTTCTAGTTTTTAGTTTTTAGAGTTGCGTTTATCTTACGATGAGGGCCGGTGCGCTACACCGGCCCTCGTTCTTTTCTCAAAACGCAAAACTCACTTGACCTTGTTGTTGCTTTTGATCCGCTCCGCTGTCCTCGCCAGTATGTGCACCGACTCGCAATAACGTGTTTTGGACTTTGCCGACACGTTGTAAAAGCAAAAAGCATTAAGCTAAAAACTAGAAACTAAAAACTAAAAGCTAAAAACGCCGGCATGGGAAAACCCGTTTTCCCATGCCGTTTTTTTCAAAGATGCTCGAAGCCGTCGTCCTTCTGAACCACCACTTTGCGCTCCACCTGCCGGAGATTCTGGAGCATGATCCAGTTGTAGAGCAGCATCTCGCCCGCGGTAGCCAGCAGGATCATCTGCATGCCGGTGTAGCGCTCGTCCGCCAGGGACATGATGCAGATGCTGGCGCAGAGCATGCCGCTGAGCACGGCGCGTTTGGGCTTGGCCGCCCCGAAGGCAAATCCCGCCATCCGGAAAGAGGCGATCATGCCGATGATAGCCGTGAGCATGTCCATGCCGTAGTTCAGGGGCACGCTGTTGATGGCGTTTTTGCGGTAGCTCAGGATCAGCCAGGCGGCATACAGCAAAAGCGGCAGCAGCATCAGCGGGCAGAGCAGACTCAGCCGCGGCGCGGTCCGCTTTGCCTCCAGCAGCACCAGGGGGAAGGCAATGCCGGAAAGCATGGCCAGGGCCGCCACCAGGCGCAGCAGGCCCACAAAGCGGTCCGTCTCGCTCTTGGCAAAGAGCAGCAGGCCGCCCAGGACCATGACGAAGCCCGCCAGGATACTCAGCGCCGTATGCAGCTGCAGCTCGCTGGAAAAGGCCTTGCCCAGCTCGGCGGGCACCGCCCAATGCTTCCGCTCGATCTCCTGCTGGAAGCGCCAGAACACCACCACGCAGGCGACCAGGAACAGGGGGACAAGATAATGAAAGGCGCTGGGGTCGGCCAGGCCCTCCTCATTGAAGGCAAGCTGATCCTCCAGCCAGCGCAAAAACACCCCGAAGGCGCCCGCGCCCGCGGCGTAGAGAGTCAGTTCCAAAGGCTTGTTACGCATAATTCCGCTTCCGTTTCCATAAGGATGAGGTACTGGGTATTGTACTCTGAATGGGACATGCCGTCAAGTACAGACGGCGAAGAATGGAGGGGCTGACTTGAAAAAGAACCTGCTGATGGTATGCAGCGCGCTGCTGCTTCTGTATCTGCTGCCGCTGGTCCTGCCGCGGGAGAGCGCTGCCCGGGCGGAGGAAGCTGCCCCTTCCCCGCCCACGCTCCGGCCATTGTCCGTCTCTCCGTCCGTACCGCCCCGGGAAGAGGCGGCGGAAGCGCCGCAGGCGAGCAGCATCCGGCTGCTGGCGGGAGACGAGGTGCTGGAGCTCTCGCTGGAGGACTACCTTGTCGGCGTAGTGGCAGCGGAGATGCCCGCCTCCTTTCCGGAGGAGGCGCTGAAGGCCCAGGCGGTTGCCGCCCGGAGCTATGCCCTTTGTCAGATCGGCACCGGCAAGCACGGGGAGGCGGAGCTCTGCAGCGATCCGGGCTGCTGCCAGGCCTGGCGCAGCGAGGACGAACTGCGGGAAAGCTGGGGCGAAGACTTTGGGGAAAGGCTGGCGCGCATCCGCTCCGCCGTGGAGGTCACCGCCGGTGAGACCCTGTCCTACGGAGGCGAGCCTGCGCTGGCTGTGTTTCACTCCTCCTCTCCCGGGAGCACCGAGGAGAGCGCTCAGATCTGGAACGCGCTTCCCTACCTGGTCAGCGTCTCCAGCCCGGAGACCGCCCGGGACGTGCCGGGTTTTGTGAGTGAGCTGCGCTGTGCGCCGCTGGATTTTCGGGATGTGATCCTTTCCGCCTGTCCGGAGGCGGATTTCTCCGGTCCGGAGGAGGGCTGGATCGGCCCGGCGGAGAGGGATGCCAGCGGCCGGGTCGCCTTTCAGGAGCTGGGCGGCGTGGCCATTCCGGGCAAGGAACTGCGTGCGCTCTTCTCCCTGCGCTCCACCGCCTTTTCCCTCAGCTATGAGGACGGCGTCTTTCTCTTCACCGTCACCGGCTTCGGCCACGGGGTGGGCATGAGCCAGTACGGCGCCATGGTGATGGCCCGGGACGGGGCCGATTACCGGGAGATCCTCTCCCACTATTACCCCGGCACCGAGCTCAGACGATCTTAAAAGGAAATATTGGCCAGCAGGCCGCGGATGCCCTGCTCGTCATAGAGGGCCCGGTAGTAGCTGAGCTCCGAGCCGATGAGCTGGTCCATCACCCGCATGCTGAGAAGCTCCACGGGCGCCCGGTCGTCGGTCATCACCCGGCCACCGGCCTGGTAGGGAACGAGGTTTCCGGAGACCCGCCGCATCATATCCTGCAGGGAAGGGTCCCCGCAGAGGGGGAGGTTCTGCGCCAGCTTCTCCGGCAGGTCGGTCTCCGGGGAGGCGAAGAGCTCCCGGTTGGTGCCGCCGCGCACGTCCACGGTCCAGACCCCCGGGAAGACGGAGGCGATGGTGTCCGCCAGATACTGGTTGATGCTGTCTTCCTCGCCCCGCATGTTCATGTTCACGATCATCACGCCGTCCTCGTTCAGGTGCTCCCGCACCAGGGTGAAAAACTCCACCGACGCCATCTGAAAGGGGATGGTGATGTCCTGGTAGGCGTCCACCAGGATCACGTCATATTTCCGGTCCACGGCCTGGAGAAAGGCCCGCCCGTCATAGGTGCTGACGGGGACCGACTCCGGCAGGGCAAAGTAGCGGTGGGCAAGGTCGGTGATTTTCTCGTCGATCTCCACCCCCTCCACCCGGGTGCCGGGGAAATAGCGCAGACACTGGCTGCCGTAAGTGCCGGTACCCATGCCCAGCACCAGCAGGTCCAGCTCCTCCTTCTCCGGCGCGCCGGCCATCAGCGGGGCCGCCAGGGCATAGTCATAGTACATGCCGGTGAGGCCCTCGTCCTTCATGCGCACGGACTGGACGCCGAAGAGCACGTTTGTGGAGAGGATGACGCTGCGCTCGTCCTCCTCCACCTGCAGGTAGTTGTACACCGACTCCCCCTCAAAGGTGAGGTCGTTTTTCCAGAAGGCGAAGTTGGACTTGTGGCCGAAGGCGCAGCTCAGAAAAAAGAGGAGCAGCGCGGCGACGGCGCCGCCCTTTTTCCCCTTGCCGCTGAAAAAGTACAGCAGAGCCAGAAGCAGCAGGATGCCTGCGAAGATCAGGAAGGTGATGGCGGTGCCCACCGCGGGGATGGTGACAAAGGTGGGCACAAAGGTGCCGATGATGCTGCCGATGGTGTTGGCCGCACCCAGGGAGCCCACGATGCGGGCGTTGTCCTCCAGGTTCTCCATGGTGTACTTGGCAAGCGACGGCGTCACCGTGCCCAGGAGGAACAGGGGGAATACGAAGATCACCATGCAGGCGGCAAAGGCCGCCCAGATGAGGTAATTGGCGTTCACCGAGAAGATCATCACCGCGGAGATGCCCAGGATGATATATTTGCCCAGCACCGGGATCAGGCCGATCCACACCGCCGCGATGAGGATGCGGCGATAGAGCTTGTCCGGATTCGGGTCCTTGTCGGCCTTCCGGCCGCCGTACACATTGCCCAGGGCCATGGCGATCATGATGGTGCCGATGATGATGGTCCACACGATCTGGGAGGAGCTGAAATAGGGCGCCAGCAGCCGGCTGGCCCCCAGCTCCACCGCCATGACGGACATGCCGGCAAAGAATTCCGTGAGATAGAGATAGATCTTGTTTTTCAGAATGGGTCGCATGGGTCCAGCTCCTTCTTGGGGGTCGAACAGGCGCTTTGTTTACGCCAGGATGATATCGCAGATCCGGTCCGCGTCTTCCTCGGCCAGGTCCGCGTAGAGGGGCAGGGTCAGCACCCGGTCGGCCACATAGGCGGCAACGGGCGTCTCCGCCGGGTCAAAGCCGGGCTTTCCCGCATAGCAGGCAAAGCTGTTGGTAAGGGGATAGAAATACTTGCGGGTGTTCACGCCGTTTTCCGCAAGGCGGGCGAAGACCTGGTCCCGGTCCAGGCGGAAGCCGTCGAACACAACGGGGAAATAGGCGTTGTTGGAGCGGACGCCCTCCTGGATGGGATTGAGCTGCAGCCCGGGCACACCCTCCAGCCTGGCACGGTAGCGCGCCACCACACGGCGGCGCTTCTCGATCTCCTCCTCCAGATGACGCAGATTGCACAGGCCCATGGCCGCGCAGAACTCGTTCATCTTGGCGTTGCCGCCCACGTAGGGGACCTCCTCCGGGCCGTGGATGCCGAAGTTTTTCAGGTCGTTCAGGCGCAGGAGCGTCTCCCCGTCCCGGCAGACGGCAAGGCCTCCCTCAATGGAGTGGAAGACCTTGGTGGCATGGAAGGAGAACATGGCGCCGTCTCCGAAGGCGGCGGCGCTGACCCCATCCCGGAACACGCCGAAGGCGTGGGCCGCGTCATAGATCACCGGGATGCCGTGCTTCTTGCCGATGGCGGCGATGGCATCCACGTTACACAGGTTTCCGTAGACATGCACCGGAAGGATGGCCGCGGTTTTCTCCGTGATCTTCTCCTCGATCTTCTTCGGATCCAGGGTGAAGCTCACCGGGTCGATGTCCGCGAACACCGGGGTGCAGCCGCAGCGCACAATGGCATGGGTGGTGGATGCGAAGGTGAAGGGCGTGGTGATGATCTCCCCCTTCAGGCCGAAGGCTTCGATCAGGTTTTCCAGGGCCAGATGTCCGTTGGTGTGCAGCGCCAGATACTCACAGCCCAGATAGTCCCGCAAGGCCTGCTCGAGAGCCTGGTGCTTTTCGCCCATATTGGTAAGCCAGCGGCTGTCCCAAAGGCCGCGGATCTCCTCGCAGTACTCCTCGAAGGGAGGCATGGAGGAACGTGTCACATTGATCATTGCTGTTCTCCTTTCTCCACCCGGATGCGCAGCCACCTGTCCAAATCGGCCATGTGCGCGTCCCGGGAGGCCCGGTCCGGCCAGTTCAGCACCAGGGTGCCGATGGTCTTGTTGGCGCCGGAGAAGGCCTCCACCGGTTCGCCGGGCTTGACCCAGAGGTCCTCCTCCACCAGGAAGGGACGGGCCTCGTCGCTGAGTTCCAGGCCGCGGAAGACGCCGCTTTCGTAGCTGTGCAGGGCCACATAGGACCAGTTTCCGCTGTAGACGGGCATCTTCGGCTCGTCCACCTTCAGCCCCAGGGCCGCCTGCACCGCGGCGCGGATCAGATTCACCCCGGTGGTATAATGCAGCATTTCGCACAGGCGGTTGCCGCCGCCCCGGGGGGAGACCTCCATCAGGTAGGCCCTGCCGTCCCTGCCCAGGCGGCTCTCCACATTGTAGACCGCGGTGCCCATGTGCAGCAGCCGCAGCAGTCTCTGCAGCTGCTCCGCCAGATCCCGCTGGACGCTTTCCGGCATGGTGGAGGGCCAGGTGAAGCCTGCCGGGGTATAGGGATTGTCCGCCTTGCGGTCAAAATACTGGTTGTTGAAGGACACGAAACGCAGTTCGCCCTTTACGGTGAAGCACTCCGTATCCGAGGGGAAGCCCACCGGCTCGATAAAATCCTCCAGGATGAAGCGGCCGGAGAGGGAGAAGTCCAGGGCGTGGCGGACAGCGGCGGCAAGCTCCTCCTCCCTCTCCACCCGGCTGACCCCCTTGCTGCCGGCGGAGTCCACCGGCTTTACCATCAGCGGGTAGCGCAGTTCCTGCAGCGGGACCTCCTCCAGGGAGGCGCAGCTCCGGGAAGCGGGGACGGGAAAGCCGTTTTCCTCCAGGAAGCGGCGGAAGCGGCCCTTGTCCTGCAGCAGCTCCACCGAGGCCAGGGGGCCCACATTGGGCAGGCCCAGCTTCTCCGCCACGTAGGCCGCGGTGACCACACCGGGGTCGCAGGCGAAGGACATGATGCCGTCGATTTTCCGTTCTTTTGCCAGGGCCAGCACCGCGTCCCGCTCCACAATGCTCACATTGGCATAGGCGTCGGAGTAGCGGTGGGCGATGTTGTCCGGCAGGTAGTCGCAGGTGACCACCCGGCAGCCCAGGGCCTTCGCCTCCCGGATCACGGGCAGCAGATAGCGGGAGCCGCCCAGGAGCAGCAGCGTTTTCATGCCTGCGCCCCCTTTCTTTGACGGTATTTTTGGATGAGATCCCACAGGAAGCGGAAGCTTTCCAGCCGGAAGAGCACGGAGCCCAGCACATAGACCAGCACGCCCAGGGGGATCTGGATCAGCAGGGTGGGCAGATCGCCCAGCTTCAGCAGCAGAGTCAGGCCAACCACCGCAGCCATGCCCGCGGAGAGCAGGATGGAGGGCAGCATATCCCAGAGCTGGCGCCAGTAGGAGTAGTCCAGCAGCTTCCGGTTGGGCCAGGCGTTGATGAGCTGGGAGGCGATGCTGCAGGCCAGCTCGCCCAGCGCCATGGCCAGCACCCCGTAGCGCACGGTGATCAGCAGCACCGTGGTCTCCAGGATCTTCTTCACGATCTCCAGCTTCAAAAACACGTCGCTGTGGCCCATGGCCTTGATGGCGTTGAGGTTTGCGGTGTGCAGGGGATAGAAGGCATAGATCACGCAGAAGATCTGCAGATAGGGCACGCAGGGAAGCCAGGCGTCCCCCAGCAGCAGGTGCACCAGGGGCCTTGCGCAGGCCGCCAGCCCCGCCATCATGGGCATCATCACATAGGAGCTGGTCATAATGGCCCGGCGGGTCATGTCCCGGACCCGGGTCTTGTCGTCCTGCTCCGCGGAGAGCACCGGCAGCAGCACCGCGTCGATGGAGGCGTTGATGCTTTGGGTGATCTGGTCGGGCCAGTTGCGGCCCTTGTCAAACTGCCCCAGGGCGTCCTTGGTGTAGGTCGCGCCGATGATGAGGGGATAGACCTGGAGATAGACCGTGTCCAGGAAGGAGGCGGCCAGCAGCTTCCAGCCGTAGGACAAAAGTCCCTTGAGCCGCCGGAAGGAGAACATACGCCTGGGCCGCCACTCCACCGTGAACCAGAGGATTACGGTGTTCACCGCGAAGTTGGAAAGCTGCAGCGCCACCAGGGACCAGATCCCGAAGCCCAGATAGGCCATGCTGATGCTCAGCGCCGCGGACACCAGGGTGCCCCCCAGGGTGGCAAAGAAGAAGCGCTTGAACTGCAGGGTCTTGGCCACGTAGGCCTGCTGCACGTTAAAGAGCCCGGACACCACCACCAGCAGCCCCAGCACCCGCAGGATGGGCACATAGGCGGAATCGTGATAAAGCCGCGCGATGGCCGGCGCCGTGAAAAACAGCAGCGCGTAAAGCAGCAGACTGAAGCCCAGGTTAAAGAAGAACACGGAGGAATAGTCCAGATCGTCCGTCTCCTTCTTCTGGATGAGGGCGTTGCCCATGCCGCTGTCGGCAAATACCTTCAAGATGGTGATCACCGCCATGATGACGGCGATGTCCCCGGCGGGTCCCGGTCCCAGCTTGCGGGCCAGGATGATGCCCACGATGATGCTGACCGCCTGGGCGCCGAAGCGCTCGAAAAAGCGCCAGATCAGATTGCTGATGACTTTGCTTTTCTTGTCCATAACAGAATCCTTTGGTTTGTACGCAGATTATTCGCCGTAGCCCCGCTTTTTCCGGTACCAGCGGTGCAGACGGGGAAAGGCGTTTTTCAGCCGGGTCACCGCCCGGAAGGAGAAGGGCTTGACGCGAAACAGATCCCGATAGGCGGGCTTGACCAGTTCCTCCGTCCTGCCCTGCAGGTACAAAAGCTCAAATTCCCGCTCCCGGATCACCTGCTCGGTCTCCGCTCGCAGCTCCCCCGTCACATGGGGCAGCACAGCCTTCAGCATTTCCCGTTCCCCGGTGACGAAGTGGATGCGCTTGTCGTAATACTGGCCCACACCGCTGCTCCAGGCACCGGCGTTGGAGCCGATGCGATAGGTGGACATGCAGCGGTCCAGGAAGCGGATCTTGCCGTTCAGCGCAAGCCAGATGGCCACGGCATAGTCGGTAAACTGATACTTCCATCCCACATAGCGGAAGTCCGGCGACCGCACGATCCACTCCCGCCGGGCCACGATGGAGCTGGTGTGGAAGGAAAAACTCATGCCCCGGACCACCGTGTCAAAGCCGATGTCCCGGTCCCCGGTCCGGGGGAAGAGGGGCTTTGGTTCCTGCCCGGAGCCGATAAACTCCCCAAGGCTGTTGTGCACACAGGCGGAGTAGTCCGGGTGGGCGTCCAAAAAGTCCACCTGGCGCTGGAGCTTTGTGGGGTCGGTCCAGCAGTCGTCCCCCTCGCAGGCGGCCAGGTACTGTCCTCTTGCCGCCGGAAAGAGCACCGCGTCCAGGGGATCGATTCCCTGGGAAAACAGGTTCTTCTCCTGGAAAAAGGGGCGGATGATATCCGGGTATTTCTCCGCGTATTCCCGGATGATGGCGGCGGTGCCGTCGGTGGAGGCGTCGTCGCTGATCAGCACCTCAAAGGGGAAATCGGTGCGCTGGCTCACAAAGCCCTCCAGCGCGTCCCGGATGTATGCTTCATGGTTATAGGCCATACAGGTCACAGAGAGCTTGATCGGCGCCTTATCCATGGTCTTGTTCCTCTTTCCTTCCCGCGCCCGCGATGAGGCGCAGCTTTTCCTGCCGGGTCAGCCGCTTCAGGTGCCACTCCCGGCTCATGGCTTCTTCTTTCGTTTCAAAGGCTTCCCAATACAGCAGCTCCACCGGGAGCCTGCTGCGGGTATAGCTGCCGCCCTTGCCGGCCTTGTGGGCCCGCAGCCGTTTTTCCAGGTCATTGGTCCAGCCGGTATAGAGCGTGCCGTCTGCGCAGCGCAGGATGTAGCAGACGTTCACAGCGTTTCCCGCTGGATCTGCCTGACGTTCTTTTCAAATTTGCTCCGGGCCCCCATGACCTCATGGCCGCAGCCGCAGCAGCGCAGCTTAAAGTCCGCCCCGATGCGCAGCACCCGCCAGTCCCTGCTGCCGCAGGGATGAGGCTTTTTCATGGTGAGGATGTCCCCGATCTGAATGTCCATACGATCAAACCTTTCAAGTGAAGAGTGAATCGTGAAGAGTGAAAAGATGTGGAATCGCCTGCGGCAATAGATTGAAATCCGTCCCGCGAAGCGGGACACCTTAGCTATTCACTTTTCTCTCTTCTCTCTTCACTTTTTTATCTCGTCCCAGTACCGCTTTGCCGCCTGCTCGGTCTTGTTGTCGCCGTACTCGTAGTACCTTGCGTCCTTCAGATCGTCCGGCAGATACTGCTGCTTCACCCAGCGGTGGGGAAAATCATGGGGATAGAGATAGCCCTGCTCCCGCTCGAAGCCCGCGCCGTCGGCGTGGACGTTCTGGAGTTCCCTGGGAAAGCCCCGGCCCTTGCCCGCCCGGATATCCCCCAGGGCCCGATCGATGGCCACGCAGGCGGTGTTGGACTTGGGGGCCGTGGCCAGCACGATGACAGCCTGCGCCAGGGGCAGCCGCGCCTCCGGCAGGCCAAGCTGCAGGGCGGAATCCACGCAGGCCTTCACGATGGGCACCGCCTGGGGATAGGCAAGGCCGATGTCCTCACTGGCGGAGCAGAGGATCCGGCGGCTGGCGCCGATCAGGTCCCCGGCTTCCAGAAGCCTGCCCAGATAGTGGACCGCCGCGTCCGGGTCCGAGCCCCGGAGGGACTTCATCAGGGCGGAGAGACAGTCAAAATGCTCGTCCCCGTCCCGGTCATAGCGCATGGCGCTGCGCTGGGTCACGTCCCGGGCGTCCTGCAGGGTGACGGTATCCCGGGCGGTGGAAAAGAGCAGCTCCACCGCGTTCAGGGCCTTGCGCACGTCTCCCCCGCAGGCGGAGGCGATCCGCCGGGTGACCCCGTCCTCGATGGAAAGGGGCTTTTCCCGCTGCCGGTTCAGCAGGTCCATCGCCCGCTTTACCGCCTTTTCCGCGTCCTCCGGGCTCACGGGCTTGAACTCAAACACCGTGGACCGGCTCAAAATGGCGTTGAAGACGCAGAAATAGGGATTCTCCGTGGTGGAGGCGATGAGGGTGATGCGCCCGTCCTCGATAAACTCCAGCAGGGACTGCTGCTGCTTTTTGTTGAAGTACTGGATCTCATCCAGGTACAGCAGCACGCCGCCGGGGGTCAGAAAGGTGTCCAGTTCGTCGATGATGCGCTTGATGTCCGCGATGCCGGCGGTGGTGGCGTTCAGCTTCCGCAGGCTGCGGTTGGTCTTCCGGGCGATGATGCGGGCCACCGTGGTCTTGCCGGTGCCGGAGGGGCCATAGAAGATCATATTGGGGATCTGCTCGCTCTCCACGATGCGGCGCAGCAGTCCGTCTGGGCCGAGGATATGCCGCTGGCCCACCACGTCCTCCAGGGACTCGGGCCGGATCTCATCGGCGAGGGGTTTGTACATGGCCGTCTCCTTTCTGCAAGTCAGCAATATTCAGATTATTATAGCACAGCAGCCCCCGTTTGTAAAAGATTTCTTGCGACCGGCTTCGGCCGACTTCCTTTTGCAGTTTTTTCGCCCGCCGGGGCGTAAGCTTGCCTCAGAAAACCTTGTTACGGGAGGCATATCCATGCAGGCATTGAAAACGCGCCCCGGGGTCCACCGGGGCGGGATCCTTTCCCTCCGGGTGGAGGACATTTCCCCCAACCCGGTGCAGCCCCGCCGGCACTTTGACGAGGCGGGGCTCCGGGAGCTCAGCGACAGCATCCGCAGCTACGGCATCCTGAACCCGCTGACGGTGCGGCTGCGCTGCGGGAAGTACGAGCTGGTGGCCGGGGAGCGGCGGCTCCGGGCGGCAAAGCTGGCAGGGCTGCGGGAGGTGCCCTGCATCCTCATCGACGTAAACATGGAGGACGCGGGGCTGCTGGCCCTGGTGGAGAATCTCCAGCGGCGGGATCTGGACTTTCTGGAGGAGGCGGAGGGCCTCAACAAGCTGATCCGCATGTTTGGCATGCGCCAGGAGGAGGCCGCCCGGCGCATCGGCAAGAGCCAGTCGGCGGTGGCGAACAAGCTCCGCCTGCTGAAGCTGCCGCCGGACGTGCTGGAGACGCTGCGGGAAAAGCAGCTCTCCGAACGGCACGGCCGGGCCCTGCTGCGCCTGCCGGACGGGGAGAGCCAGCGGGCGGCGCTCTCCGCCATTCTGGAGCAGGGCATGACCGTGGCCGCCGCCGAGGCCTATATCGACGGGCTGCTGGCCCCGCCGGAGGAGACGTCCCCTTCCCCTCCGGAAAAGCCGGAACGAAAGCGGACCTTTGTCCCCAAGGACCTGCGGCTCTTTCTCAACACCCTGAACCGCAGCCTGGACCTGATGAAGCAGGGCGGCGTGCAGGCGGACATGCAGAAGCGGGAGACGGAGGACGCGCTGATCCTCACCATCTCCATCCCCAAGAACGCCTCGGCCCAGACATAGGCAGACAAAAGGCGCCATATACTCTCCAACAGGAGGAGGTGCCAGGATGATCAGCTATTATTCGGATCTCCGCTACAAGGAGGTCATCGACGTACACACCGGCTTTCGCCTGGGCTACGTGTGCGACGCGGAGTTTGACGACAAGGAGGGGCGGCTCATCTCCCTCATCACCCCGGGGCGCAGCAAGCTCTTCGGCCTGCTGGGCCGGGAGGACGACTATGTGCTGCCCTGGACCGCCATCGTGCGCATCGGCTCGGACATCGTGCTGGTGGACCTGCAGGAGACCTGCCAGCGCCGCAAGCGCCCCAAGCGGAGCTTTTTCTAGTTTTTAGTTTGTAGTTTTTAGTTTTTAGGGGAAGATCCATTCAGCAGGCGCAAACAGCAGGAAGATCAGGCGAAGACAACGGATTCATCCGCTCTTTGGATGCCTGTCAGGGAACGCTCTCTAAAAACTAAGTAAACGATGATTAAAAGATGACTATGCCTCAAAGATCTGGTAAAATGGAACCAGGGGGGCGAGGCCATGAAAGGACAAACGAGTTTCACAGATGTAGAGTACAGCCAGCGAAAGAGGAAGACCAAGCGGGAAGAAT
>JAFSMZ010000002.1:0-32672 GCA_017447685.1 Oscillospiraceae bacterium | reverse complement strand
CGGCCCTGGGAGTCGGTGATGCGCCCGTCGTCCAGGATCTGCAGCAGGATGTTGAACACGTCCGGGTGGGCCTTTTCGATCTCGTCGAAGAGCACCACGCTGTAGGGCTTGCGCCGCACGGCCTCGGTGAGCTGGCCGCCCTCGTCGTAGCCCACGTATCCCGGGGGCGCGCCGATGAGCCGGGAGACGGAGAACTTCTCCATATACTCGGTCATATCGATGCGCACGATGTTGTGCTCGTCGTCAAAGAGGCACTCTGCCAGGGACTTGGCCAGCTCCGTCTTGCCCACGCCCGTGGGGCCCAGGAACAGGAAGGAGCCGATGGGCCGGTTGGGATCCGCGATGCCGGCACGGGAGCGCAGGATGGCCTCGGTGACCTTCTGCACCGCCTCGTCCTGGCCCACCAGCCGCTTGTGCAGCTGCTCGTCCAGGTGCAGGATCTTCTCCCGCTCCCCCTCCATCAGGCGGGAGACGGGGATGCCGGTCCACTTGGCCACGATCTCGCTGATCTCCTCCTCGGTGACGGTGTCGTGGACCAGGGTGTTCTGCTTCCGCTCCTCCCCGGCCTTCTCCGCCTCCCGGAGCTTCTGCTCCAGGGCGGGCAGGTCGGAGTACTTGAGCTTGGCCGCCTTTTCGTATTCATAGCGCAGCTGGGCGTTTTCGATCTCGCCGTGGAGCTTTTCGATCTCGCCCTTCAGGCGCTTGACCTCGTCCACGCTGTTCTTCTCCGCCTCCCAGTGGGCCTTCATGGCGTTGAAGCTGTCCTTCTGCTCCGCCAGCTCCTCCCGGAGCTTGGCGAGGCGTTCCTGGCTCAGGGGATCCTCCTCCTTCTTGAGGGCCATCTCCTCGATCTCCATCTGCATGATCCGGCGGCGGATGTCGTCCAGCTCCGCGGGCATGGAGTCGATCTCCGTGCGGATCTTGGCGCAGGCCTCGTCCACCAGGTCGATGGCCTTGTCCGGCAGGAAGCGGTCGGTGATATAGCGGTGAGACAGGGTGGCGGCGGCCACCAGGGCGCTGTCGTGGATGCGCACGCCGTGGAACACCTCGTAGCGTTCCTTCAGGCCACGCAGGATGGAGATGGTGTCCTCCACCGTGGGCTCGTCCACCAGCACCGGCTGGAAACGCCGCTCCAGAGCCGCGTCCTTTTCGATATACTTGCGGTACTCGTCCAGAGTGGTGGCGCCGATGCAGTGCAGCTCGCCCCGGGCCAGCATGGGCTTCAGGAGGTTTCCCGCGTCCATGCTGCCCTCGGTTTTGCCGGCGCCCACGATGGTGTGCAGCTCGTCGATGAAGAGCAGGATCTTGCCCTCGCTCTTGCGGATCTCCTCCAGCACGGCCTTCAGCCGTTCCTCAAATTCGCCCCGGTACTTGGCGCCGGCGATCAGCGCGCCCATGTCCAGGGAGAAGATGGTCTTGTCCTTCAGCCCCTCGGGCACGTCGCCCCGGACGATCCGCTGGGCCAGGCCCTCGGCGATGGCGGTCTTGCCCACACCGGGCTCGCCGATGAGCACGGGGTTGTTCTTGGTCTTGCGGGAGAGGATGCGGATCACGTTCCGGATCTCATTGTCCCGGCCGATCACCGGGTCCAGCTCGTTCTCCCGTGCCCGCTTCACCAGGTCGGTGCCGTATTTGGTCAGGGCGTCATAGGTGCTCTCCGGGTTGTCCCCGGTGACCGGGGCGCTCTTGACCTTGCTCAGCTCCGCGGTGAAGGCGTTTTTGGTGATGCCGTGGTCCGCGAAGATCCGCTTGATGGCGGGGGTGGCCGCGGCGAAGATGCCGATCATCAGGTGCTCCACGGAGGTGTATTCGTCCCCCATGGACTTGGCCGCCTTCTCGGCGGCGTTCAGGGCCCGGTTGGCGTCGGCGGAGAGGTAGACGGAATCCACATTGCTCACCTTGGGCAGCTGGCCGATGGCGCTGTCAAGCTCTCCGAGGAGCCCGTTCACGTCCACGCCCATCTTCCCCAGCAGGGAGGGGATCAGGCCCCCGTCCTGGTCCGCCAGGGCGTAGAGCAGATGCTCGGGCGTGATGTAGTTGTTATGATTCTCCTGGGCCATGGCCTGGGCGGTCTGCACGGCCTCCAGAGACTTCCTGGTATAGTTCTCAGCGTTCATAGGAACACCCCCGTTTCGAGTGAAGAGATAATAGTGAAGAGTGAATAGTGAATAAGTAAGGTGTCCGCTTCGCGGACGGATTGGATTTGTACAAGCAGTAACTGTGCGTTTCGCTTTGCGGCGCCCAATAAGGTCTTCAGACCCACTTGGCTCTCCCCGCGGCGGGGAGAGCTGGCGCGCAGCGCCTGAGAGGGGCCGCCTGTTTCTCCGCGCTGCAGAAAGTCTTTACAATTCTATCACTCCGAAGCGCTTAAATGTGGATCTTGCTCTGGGTCATATGGGCATAATAGGCGGCCTCCACCTCGTGGGCGTCAAAGCGGCCGCTGAGGTAGCCCTTCATCAGCCGGTCAAAGAGCTGGATGTACTCGGAGAGGGCCCTGGCCAGCTCCTCGGGGCTGCAGTCCCGGTCCGGCACGGCGATGGAACGGAGGAACTTGCCGTCGTAGAGGGCATAGTCGATCCGCGCCCCGGTGGCCGGCGCCAGGTGAGCGTCCTCGATCCGCTTCCAGAGGCGGAAGAACTCCGTCATGGCCTGGATCAGGCCCACAGACTGGGTCCGAAACAGCACCGACAGCTCCCCAATGGACTCCTCCCCGCCCCGGTAGAGCTCCACCTCGTATTTCACCGTGGGCCGGTATTTGTATTCCAGGGAGCTTTTCAGCGACATGCTGGAGGAATTGGGCGCGAAGAAGGGCACCAAGTCCCGGCTGGGACTCAGCAGCTCCTGAATGGTGCTCAGCACGTCGTTGATCCGCCGCTCCGGGGTGGTGTAGCCCACATATTCCGCCAGGATCTGGTTGATGAGGCTGGAGCGGTTGGTGCCCATCCGGTGGGCCATGGCGTCCACCTCCCGCACCACTTCGTCGTTCAGCATCAAACTGTACAGCGTCTTTTTCATGGTCTCTCCTTTCTATCGGCCGTCCCCGCTTCCCCTCCGGGAGAAGTCCCCGGTGCTCACACCGGGGGATAGGGTGGCCCGTAGGGACGAGCATCGCTCGTCCGCCATCTCCGTCCCCGCTTCCCCCTCCGGGGGAAGTCCCCAGTGCTCACCCTGGGGGATAGGGGTTTCCCCGCAGGGGCCGCATGCTCTTTTCTCATGTCCGTATCATACACCCGCCCGCAAACTTTGTCAACAGTATTATATAATTCTAATTGCAAATTATATATGAACATGCGAGAATACTTCTCCTTGCATTTTCCCCGCCTATCGGATATAATGCTGATATGTTGGCGAAAAGCCAAAGCTTTTCGCTGCGCCGCTTTGCGGCGCAGCGAAAACAGCACGGCTGTTTTGCCATATCATCCTTGTAATGAGCATCGGGCGAATGATTCTTTGCATCATTCGCTGCCAAACAATAAGTTTGGCAGCGAAATCGATCAAGGATTTGATCGATTTCGCCATCCGATGATCATTATAATATGACGGCAAACGGAGGGTTACTCAAGTGGTCGAAGAGGCGTGACTCGAAATCTCGTAGGCCGGTAACTCCGGTGCTAGGGTTCAAATCCCTAACCCTCCGCCAAATAAGCACCGTGATTTTGATACAAAGTCACGGTGCAATTTTTTTGCTCAAAAGCCAAAAAATACTGGTGTTTTCATTGTTATACTGTTAGTCTGTCTCCCCGGCGAAGATCTTCTCTGCCGGGGATTTGCTTGTTTCCTGATCAACGTCGGTAGTTTTATCATTATCTACCGTGGATGTTTTAAAGGAAGGACAGATGGAAATAATCTGATCTTTACTCGCTTAGATCGACACAGGAACACAGTTGTACTGCTCCTATTGGAAAGGCACCTGGGAAACCGTTGCACACAACGGATTCCCAGGTGCCTATTTGATGAGAATATGGTTCCTTATTCGTTTGATCAGGGCAGGACGCTGGTGGTGTTGCAGCAGCTGATAATGGCGACGATCACGCCGGTGATGATACCTGCCAGATAAGGATTCTTGGTCACGCGGTAAAGCTTTCTGTCGACAATGGACGCACCGGGGATAATAACCAGGAAGGCCCAAAGCTGCGCATAATTCATGTTCGCGTTGTTGTCATTGAAGGGCATATGACCCGTAATAAAGTATGTACCATACTGGATACCCAGCAGAACTACCAGAGGCAAAAGTCCAACCAGCGTGTTGATCAGGTTGTTGACAAAGGAGCTCTTGCCGCCGATCTGATTGAAGTTGAAGCTGTTGTTGGCGACAGAGAACGCAATGTAGAATACCAGGAAAAGCAGCGCGTGGGGGAAGAGGGAAATGCGAAGAAGGTTGGCATTGAAGGTCTTGATGCCGACATTCCAGATGCGGAAATCAGAGAGGCAGAAGTAATCAGCCAGGAACACGCAGGAGTAGGAGACTGCAACAACGATCACAGCCAGCAGCAGAGTTTTTATCAGCTTCTTGCCGGTAATCTTGACGCCGCGGGCAGCCAAATCGACCTGATCGTCTTTCCCGTTGAGCTTGTAACCGATGAACATGAGAAGGATAGACACCACGCCGCACAGGCAGGCCCAGACCGAGATGCCAAAGATCATTGGCTGTTCGGCAAAGGATGCACCCTTAGCCCATTCTACGACTCGCTGGAATGTCAGCGCACCAAACACCGTGGAAATTGCAGCGGAGACCCAGTACCAGCGGAGTCCCTTTCTGTTCGTGGGAATAGCGACGGCTACTTCGTCAGCACGGAGTTCTTCAAACGTCGGCGTATACAGCATCAGCGTGGCAAAAGCAACAATGAACATCACGAAGCCGACCATGCCGACAAAGTTGAAGGCTTCTTTCCATTGCCAGATCTGATTGGAGGCAGGGATGGGATTCGGGGCGCCAAAAGCCTCTTCGAAAAAGCTGATCGTTGCGGTTTCGGAGCGCATGGAGAAATGAGACCAGGGGTGAATCTGAGCCGGGTTAAAATAGACGCGAATGGCATCCTTGCCATCGATTTCTTCATGATAGAAAACGCCAACCTCGCGAGTGTCCAGACCGGTGGGATCCTGACCGAAGTGCAGGAAGGACTGAGCGTCAGAACTGTTGTTGGTAAAGAAGAACGGTGCATCCACGCGATTACCGTTGGCATCGGTGCTCTTATGGAAGAATTCATCATATTTGCTGACGATGATACCGACATCGCGGTTACCGTAGAGGTTAATGTAGTTGCCTCCCGCATTACTTGCGAGAATGCCGAAGATCGTCATGGGTGCGTCCGTATAGACCGCGTCGATGCAGTTGAGAAGGACGGCAGAAATCACGGGATTCTCGCTGGCATCATCCGACATGACGGCCATGGTGCTGGACATGCCGCCCATGGAGTGGCCCGTAACACCGATTCGCGTGCTGTCCACAAAGGGCAGGCGCGACAACTCAAGTGCAGCCTGATAGACCGCGATAAAGTTCATGCCATTGCCGTTCTGTCCGGCATAGTCGGCCGTGTCAGAGTAACCACAGCCGGGCTGATCGACCGCGATAACCACATAGCCTCTGCGGGAAAGCTCAACTGCGTTGGCATCCTGCATTTCCTTGTTGTTGAGGTAGCCGTGGCTGGTAACGACCGCAGGCGCGGGATTCTCCGCGCTGGCCGTTGCGGGAATATAAATATTGGCACTGATACCGATTCCGGCCTCGGTTTCCCAATACATGTGCTTGACTTCAATTTTGCCGCCTCCGGTCTGGATCAGCGAAACGCAGATCATGCTCAGAAGCATGAGCGCCAGGGAAATGCAGAGCATTCTTTTGGCCCATTTTTTTGTTTTCTCCATGATGCGATCTCCTTTTTTATAGTTTTTAAGGGTTTTACTAATGATATTGTATGAGAACATCAGCTAAATCGCAACCAATAATTAAGTGTAATTTACTAAAGTATTTCTAAATATCAGCCGTGCGTCAAAACTTGTCTTACAGCTGCCTTCCACCCGGCATAGCGGTCACGCCTCTGCACCTCTTCCATTTTTGGCGCGTACGCGGAATGGCAAACATGATCAAAAATACTGCGGCTGTCATACAAGCCCGCGCTGATTCCGGCCATGTAGGCAGCACCCATTCCGGAGAGCTCCTGCAAATCCGGAACCAGAACGTGGGAGGCGAGCATATCGCTCTGGAACTGCATCAGGTATTCATTGGATGTGGGACCACCGTCTACCTTAAGTACAGACAATTCATCCCCATACTCTTCCTTCATCAAAAAGAACAGATCTGCGATCTGATAGGCGATGCATTCCACGCAGGCCTTGATGATCTCGTTGCGTCCTGTGGTTCTTGTCACACCGGTCAGCAGACCGGTTGCCTTGCTGTCCCAGTAAGGTGAGCCGAGACCGGTAAAGGCCGGCACAAAGTAGCAGCGATCCTCCGGGTTGGCAATAGACGCCATTGGGCCGGTATCCCGCGCATGGGAGATCAAGCCTACGTTGTCCTTGAGCCAGGAGATGACCGCCCCGGTGTAGTTGAGATTTCCCTCAAAGACATATTCCACTTTTCCGTTTGCACCCCAGGCCAGAGAGGTCGCCAGTCCTTTGCTGCTGAGGATCGGTTTGCTGCCAATATTCAGCATAACGGAGGAACCGGTGCCATAAGTGGCCTTGAGCTGACCGGGCAGGCGGCAGTTCTGGCCGAAAAGCGCGCCATGACTGTCCCCCAATACACCGCAAATCGGAATCGCTTTGGGCAGCAGCCCATCCAAAGTCGTCTCACCGAAGACGCTGTCGGACATGCACACCTCCGGAAGCGCTGCTTTGGGGACCATAAAGGAGGCGCAGAGCTCGTCATCCCAGCAAAGTCTTGTGATATCGAACAACTGCGTGCGGGATGCGTTGGAATAGTCGGTCAGACAGCGTTTTGAGGCGCCGAGGTGATAGACAAGCCAGCTGTCAACCGTACCAAGCGCCAGCCGATCTGTTTCTGCCAGCACTTTAGCGGCCGGGACATTTTCCATGATCCATTGCATCTTCGCGGCCGGAAAATACGGAGAGAGCGGAATACCTGTTTTTCGGTGAATGTCTTCCGCGTCGCCTTCATGCCGGCGACAGATTTCCGAAGCGCGGGCGCACTGCCAAACGATGGCGTTGCAGATGGGTTTTCCTGTGGTTTTGTCCCAGGCGACTGTGGTTTCACGCTGGTTGGAGATGCCAAAGGCAAGGATATCGCCGGGGGCGATGCCGGCCTTCTCAATTACCTCTCCACAGACAGCATAAGTGTTGTGCAGGATCTCCACCGGATCGTGCTCTACCCAACCCATGTCGTTGACGATCTGCCGATGCGGGCGATCAGCGCGGGCAACCAGCAGTCCCTTTTCATCAAACAACAGACCTTTCGTCCCCTGCGTAGACTGATCAACCGCTAAAATATAGGCGCTCATAACAGGATTTCCTTTGCCGCGCCGGCAATCCCCTCCGCATTGAGGCCGTAGGTGTTGAAGACTTCTTTGGATGTGCCGGTGATCACCGGGGCGTCGGGCAGGGCCAGGTTGATGACCTTCTTCGGGCAGTTCGCCGCAACAATCTGAGAAACCATGGAGCCCAGGCCGCCGAAGGGGGCGTGCTCCTCCACGGTGACGAAGCCCTTCACCTTGGGAGCCAAGGCCAGGATCGCTTCTGTGTCCAGAGGCTTGACGCAGTACATATCCACCACAGCAGCGCGGATGCCCTCGACTTCGAGAGCCTTCGCCGCCTCAATGGCGGGGCGCACCATCTCGCCGCAGGCCACGATGGCCACTTCGGGGTCCTCGCTGTTGCCGAGAACGGTCGCCTTGTTCATCTCAAAGGGGCAATCCTCGGCGCTGTAGATATCTTCCACGGGGTTTCGGCCCACGCGGACATAGGCGCACTTCTGATCGGCCAGCAGGGCCTGTATGAGCTTCCGGGTCTGGTGCCGGTCGGAGGGCAGATAAACCCGCATATTGGGGATCGCGGAGAGAGCCGCGATATCCTGGGCGCTGTGATGGCTCATGCCCAGGGCGCCGTAGCTCACGCCGCCGGAAATGCCGATGAGTTTGACGTTGGTATCGGAATAGGCGCAGTCGATCTTGGCCTGCTCATAGCTGCGGGTGGAGAGGAAGCAGGCGGGAGAAAAGGCGTAGGGCTTCTTGCCGCACTTGGCAAGACCCGCGGAGATGCTTACCAGATTCTGCTCCGCAATGCCGACTTCTACCGACTGTTCCGGATACGCATGGAAGAAGGGCGTCATGGAAGCGGAGCCGCGGCTGTCGCTGCACAGGGCGATCACGCTGCGGTCAGTGGAAGCGGCCTCCATCAGAGTATCGCAAATGGCCTGCCGGTTGGGGATCTTGTTGCCGACAGTGTTCAGTTCGGGCAGCTTATGCATGTTCCAGCGCCTCCTTCCGGGCTGTCAGATCGTTCTCGATCTGGGTATATTCTTCCGCGTTCGGAACCTTGTGGTGCCAGGGAGCCTTGTTCTCCATCACCGGAGAGCCGCAGCCCTTGACGGTATGGGCGATCACCACGCTGGGCTGGCCCTTGGTCTCCTTCGCCTCGGTGAAGGCCGCGTCCAGGGCATCCATATCGTTGCCGTCGCATTCAATGACGTGCCAGCCGAAGGCGGCAAAGCGCTCACTCAGCGGCTCGTGGCTCATCACGTCCTCGGTGGTGCCGGAAATCTGCAGACCGTTGCGATCCACCACGGCACAGAGATTGTCCAGATGATAGTGCCCCGCGGCCATGGCGCCTTCCCAGACGCTGCCCTCGGCCAGTTCCCCGTCGCCCATGACAGTGTAGACCCGGTAGGGAGCCTTGTCCATCTTCCCGGCCAGGGCCATGCCTACGCAGACGGGCAGCCCGTGGCCCAGCGAGCCGGAGTTCATCTCCACCCCGGGCAGACTGTTGTGCGGATGGCCGATAAACTCACTGCCGTAGCGGGAGAAGGTATTTTTGTAGGTCTCATAATCGAAAAAGCCCTTCTCGGCCAGAACGGTGTAGTAGCTCTCCACGCTGTGACCCTTGGAGAGAACGAACTTGTCCCGGTTGGGATCGTCCTGGTTGGCGGGGGAAATGTTCATGTGCTTGAAATAGAGCATGACCAGGGTATCCATCACGCTCATGTCGCCGCCGATGTGCCCGGCTTTCGCGCCGACGATCACATCCACAGTCTTTTTGCGCAGCTCGTAAGCGAGCGCAGCCAGTTCCTTGTTCGTCATATCACACCTCGTCGAATACCACGTCTTCGCCGTGGAGATAGTCCTTCACCTTGTCCTCAATGGGATCGTACAGATCGGGCTTTACGCCGATATACTTGCAGGCCTCGTAGACCACGGGCACCACGTCGCCGTGGATGGCCGCCACATGGTGGATGTAGGGGCCCTCCACCACCTTGGCCTCCAGGCGCTTGAGGTTTGCGACCTCCACCCAGACATAGGTGCCCCGGGTCCAGGGGCCCTCGATGCCTCTCGCGTGACCCAGAAGGATGGAGTACTCGCCCTCGTCGCCGTCAAAGCGCACCAGGCTCATGGGGCCGTGCTTGGCCTCGGCGGACACCGCGCCGTTTTCCGGGAAGGCCACCGGTACGCAGATGGTGGGCTTCTCCTTCGCAACGGAGATCGGCCAGGGGCCGCAGTGCTGCAAAAGCTCGCCGTTGTCGTTGTCGGGGTGGCGCACCGTCCAGTCGGAGAACATGACGCGCCGCTCGTTCATCGAAGCGGCCTCCGCGATCAGTTGGGAGATCGCGCCGTGGATATCCGTCTCACAGACCACGGGGATGCCCTCTTCGTTGAGAAGGGAGTTGGCCGCGCAGGGCATGATGTGGATCTCGTCCTGCAGGGCGTTCCAGCACTGGATGGCAATGGCATTGCAGCCGTATTTTTCAGCGAGAGACTTCATGGCGACCTTCAAGGCAGCCACTTCGGTCAGACCCTCTTCGTTGATGGAGCAGGTCATATTGCTGCGGCAGTAGTCAACGACCTTCTGCACCTCCACCTTCTCGGCCTTCCACTTGCGCATTTCGGCGTAGAGTTCGGGCAGGGGGATGGGGGCCAGCTGGATGTTGAACTTCTCCAGCAGCTCGCCCTCGTTGCACATGGTGCTCCAGAAGTCGAAGGGCCGGGGGCCGATCTGCAGGATACGGGTGTGGCGGAAGACCTTCACCACGTTGCACACGGCCAGGAAGTCCTTGATGCCGCGCTCAAATTCCGGATCGGTGAGGTTGCAGTTGTTCATGTAAGTAAAGGGGACGCGGAATCTTCTGAGCACCTTGCCGGTGGCGAAAAGGCCGCACTGGCTGTCCCGCAGGCGCATGCCCTTTTCATCCGGGCGCTCGTCCCGGGGCCCCCAGAGCAGCACGGGGACGTTCAGCG
Source organism: Oscillospiraceae bacterium (assembly GCA_017447685.1). GTDB lineage: Bacteria > Bacillota > Clostridia > Oscillospirales > Oscillospiraceae > Limivicinus. Next base: position 22,272 of record JAFSMZ010000002.1, on the reverse strand, counting down.
CCTTGGCAAGCCGCGCGCACTCGTACTCGGTGCCAAAGTTGGCGTGGGGCAGGAACAGGCCGTCCACCTTCTCGCGCTGAAACTTTTCGATGATCTTTTCCAGCCCCGCGTCGTCGTACAAAAGTCCCTCGTCGTTGATGTCGTCGATGTCCACAAAGTCGATGCCCAGCTCTTTGAGGCGGGCAGCGGTGAGATTGCGATATTCCACCGCGGCCGGGGCCGAGAAGATCGCCCGGCGGGTGGGGGCAAAGCCAAGTTTAATGCTCATGGTACAACCTCCTTTTTTACTGCTCTCAGCATAAATCAAACACGCATTAATTGCAGCAAATAATTTAGGTTATTTTACTAAATTACCTGCTAAATTGCTTGCATTCTTTGCCTTTGGTCATTATAATAGAGCCAAGAGATAAAGAAGGAGGATTGAGATGGGAATTACGGCGAAGGAACTGGCTAAAAAGCTCGGTCTATCAGAGGCGGCTGTATCGATCGCGCTGAATCACAAACCCGGCGTCAGCACCGCGACAAAGCAAAGAGTTCTGGAAGCTGCAGAGAAGTACGGTTACGACTTCACGCGTGTTTCGACAAAACGCGGCGGAAATGGCAGTATTTTTATGGTCATCTATAAAAAGCATGGGGCCGTGGTCGGAGATTCTCCGTTTTTTTCAGAGCTTATTGACAGTATACAGAAGGCCTGTAAAGAAGAGGGGTATCCTTTCAATACTCGTTACCTTTATGAGGAAGATGATGTATCGGCTCAAATTGAGGATCTCGTCTACTCCGCGTGCTCCGGCATCATCCTGCTTGGAACCGAAATGCGGCGGGAGGATTTTCGGCCGTTTGAATCCATACGAATTCCTCTTGTTCTTTTAGATGTTTACTTCGATTCTGTGAAACGGGACTGTGTTCTGATAAACAATGTGCAGGGGGCGTTCCTCGCCACGGACTATCTGATCCGCCATACAAAGAAACAACCGGGCTATTTGCGTTCTTACTATTCGATCAGCAATTTTGAAGAGCGGGCAGACGGCTTTTATAACGCCATCCGGCAGCATGGGTATTCAGCCTCCAAATCCGTAGTTCACAAGCTTTCTCCTTCCATCGAAGGCGCTTATTCCGATATGCTGGAGATCATCGACAGCGGTGAAGCTCTGGCCCCCTGCTATTTTGCGGACAACGACATGATTGCTCTCGGGGCAATGAAAGCACTTCAGCAGAGAGGCTACTCCATCCCAAAAGATATTTCGATCATTGGCTTTGACAATATCTCCCTTTGCAATTATGCAAGCCCATCACTTACCACGGTCAACGTTCCCAAAACTTATATGGGGGAAACTGCTGTGCATCGTTTGGTGGAGATCATGAAGGCGAAAAGCTTTGTTCCTGTGAAGATCGAGGTCATGATGAATTTGGTAAAACGTCAATCAGTTTGAGTTAAAAAGGTCCTCGCGGCACACAAATACCCTCGCTAATTACGACGGTTTGGTCGCAGAGCTCTACAGCATGGCCACGACCGACGTTTACGACGACGGAAGCTGCTGCTTCAGCCATGCGGCCGCAAGCTACTTGAAGGACATCCGCTTTTGCGGAAGAGAATGGTTGATGGCCCGCTGCGAAGCCAGAATCAAAAAGGCCGGCTACTAAGCAGACAAAAATACGAAAGACCCGCAGGACAAGCGCCTGCGGGATTTCTTTTGACCCCATGCGGTTTACATAATTCACAATTTGACCCCGGCTCTATCTACTTGACCCCACTTTGGCATGAGGCTGACCCCACTTTTCTGGGATGGGGTCACTGTATCAAAATCAGGGTTATTCGCCATAAAAGTACTCTGATTTTAATAGAATCAGGGTACTTTTCTTTTTGCCAAAAACTCCATTATTTCTGGGCTTTTTCACGATTTAAGGCCGATCCTGGATCATCCCGGGACCGGCCTTTTTGCTTTTCTATGGACTTTTCTGCTTCCCGGTCAAAAATGAGTTCGTTGGATTATCGCCGGGTTCGTTGGATTATAGGGGCAGTTCGTTGGAATATTGAGAGGTTCGTTGGTTTTTAGGACAGTTCGTTGGATTATTGGGGTAATCGTTGGTTTTGAGTCCAGTACCTTTTATGCTGCCATAGAAATGTCGTCAATTTCCAGGTCTGCCATCGACTCAAGCATCGCCCAGTGCGCACACTGGACGATACCTCAAAGGACGGCCGCCTTCCCGCTTTCCTCCTGATGCCGGACGATTTCAATGAAATCACGGGTATAGCGGGATAAATAGCTCCCCTTGCGCGTCGCGGCGACAAAGTCGGTGACCACCCGCGGCTCGCCGAAGCTGAAGCAGTCGATCGGCCGCGTTTCGGCGCGGTGGCGCAGATGAGACTCGTGGATGAACGAGACGCCGTAGCCCAGCGCAACCAGTTCCATGATGGCGGGCAGGTTTCCGGTGCAGAGCACATTGTCATATTTGATCTTCTCTTCCCGCAAGATGGCGTCCATGATCTGCCGCGTGCGCTGCTGGGGCCGCATCATGATGATCTGCTCGTTTTTCAGCAGGGCCAGATCCAGCTTCGGATAGCGGCTCGCGGGGTTGGGGCGGGCAAAACGTCCCAGCGGATGACCCTCGCATGTGCAGATCAAAAGCTCGTCCCCACCCAGCGTTTCATAACTGATCTGCGGGCTCAGCTCACTTGGCTTGGAGTAAAAAGCCACCTCCACCTGCCCGTCCAGCAATCTCCGGTCGTTTTCATCGGAATTGCCTTCGAACACATTGACCTTTACATTGGGATGCATCCGGTGAAAGGCCGGCAGTGTGCAGGGCAGCATATAGGTGCAGCGCATGCTGGCGAAGGCCACGCTGATCTCGCCGACCTCCCTCTTGATGATATCCGCCATTTCCGCGTCCAGGTCCCCCTTGAGGGCCAGGATCTGCGACGCTTTTTCCATATAGCGCTCCCCGGCGTGGGTGAGCAGATAGCGGTTGCCTACGCGGCGGAAAAGCTTCAGCCCCAGCTCCTCCTCCAGCGACATGAGAAATTTGCTCAGCGTCGGCTGCCCGACATAGAGCGACTCCGCAGCCTTGGTGATATTCCCGTGCTTGGCAATCGCCTGAATATAGGTCAATTCCCGAAAATCCACAAGTTCACAACTCCCTTCATAAATGCTATTCAGAAAATGAATAGCTTTTAATTTGATAATTACTTATTTGGGAAACACCGTTTTTGGTGATAGTGCACAGCAAACAAGATTTGTGCTGTCCAATGTCTACAAAACTATTCTATCACAGAATAGAAAAGATGAAAAGCATGAATTTTACTATTGTTTCATGAACTGCTATGCTATGGATAGAGGCAAAGCCACAACATGACATGAAACAGATCAGAAAGGATGAAGCACATGGTCAAGCTCTATGACTCCGGCGTATTTCTTCTCAACGGCAATACCCTCATTCCCGAGAGGGAAGCGGTCGGCCTCGACAAAGAGGCGGCCAGGAAAGGCACCATCTCCTACGGCATCCTCCAGGCGCACAACCAGAGCGGCGATCCGAACAATCTGAAGATCAAGTACGACGCCATCACCAGCCACGACCTCACCTATGTCGGCATCATTCAGACCGCGCGTGCCTCGGGCCTTGACAGATTCCCGCTGCCCTATATCCTCACCTGCTGCCACAACAGCCTCTGCGCCGTGGGCGGTACGATCAATGAGGACGACCACCTCTTCGGTCTCACCGCCTGCCGGAAGTACGGCGGCATCTTCGTCCCGCCTCACATTGGCGTCATCCACCAATACATGCGCGAAATGCACGCCAGCTGCGGCAAGATGATCCTCGGCTCCGACTCCCACACCCGATACGGCGCACTGGGCACGATGGCTGTGGGCGAGGGCGGCGGCGAGCTGGTCAAGCAGATCCTCGAGCAGACCTGGGACACGGCCTATCCCGAGGTGGTCGCCGTGTATCTCGACGGCAAGCCCCGGCCCGGCGTTGGCCCGCAGGATATCGCCATCGCCATCATCACCGCCGTGTTCAAAAACGGCTATGTCAAAAACAAGGTCATGGAGTTCGTCGGCCCCGGCGTGTCCAGCATGAGCACCGACTACCGCAACGGCATCGACGTCATGACGACCGAGACCACCTGCCTCAGCTCCATCTGGCGCACAGACGAGGACACCCGCGCCTTCCTCACCGAGCACGGCCGCGGCGAGGAGTACAAAGAGCTCAACCCCGCCGACACCGCTTACTATGACGGCTGCGTGTATGTGGACCTCTCCACCGTGCACAGCATGATCGCGCTGCCCTTCCACCCCTCCAACGGCTTTGAGATCCGCGAGCTGAACGCCAACCTGGACGATATCCTCCACCAGGTCGAGGCCGACGCCCAGAAGCTCATCAAGAAGCCCGGCCTGCACCTGAACCTCTGGGAGAAGGTGCGCGACGGCGCTCTCTGGGCCGATCAGGGCACGATCGGCGGCTGCGCGGGCGGCAACTACTCCAACATCATGGAGGCGGCCTACCTGCTGCGCGGCAAGAGCACCGGCGCAGGGGAATTTGCCCTGGGCGTGTATCCCAGCAGCCAGGCCGTCATGCTGGACCTGATGCGCAAAGGCGCGCTGACCGACCTTATCGCTGCGGGCGCCACCGTGCGCACGGCCTTCTGCGGCCCCTGCTTCGGCGCGGGCGACACCCCGGCCCACGGACAACTGGCGATCCGCCACACCACCCGCAACTTCCCGAACCGCGAGGGCTCCAAGCCCGGCAACGGCCAGATCGCTTCCGTAGCGCTGATGGACGCGCGCTCCGTGGCGGCCTCGGCCATGAACGGCGGGCGCATCACCGCCGCCGACGAGCTGGGTTACGAGTTTGACTGCCCCACCTTCCATTTCGATCCCACGGCCTATGAGCACCGCGTCTATCAGGGCTTCGGGAAAGCTGACGAGAAAGAGCCTCTGGTCTGCGGCCCGAACATCAAGGACTGGCCGGAGCTGCCTTCGCTGAATGAAAACATGCTCCTGCGCGTCTGCGCCTACATCACTGACCCTGTCACCACGACCGACGAGCTGATCCCCTCCGGCGAGACCGGCTCCTTCCGCTCCAACCCCATGGGTCTGGCGGAATTCACCCTCAGCCGCCGCGTACCCGAGTACGTGGGCAAGGCCAAGGCTGTCATGGCAAACGAGAAGGCCCGCAAGGCGGGTGACTGCCCCGCCGAAGTGCAGGCCGTGCTCGATCAGATCCGTACAATCCCCGGCTTCGAGGGCCTGAAGGACGAGACGGTCGACCTTTCCAGCACGATCTACGCGGTCAAGCCCGGCGACGGTTCTGCCCGCGAGCAGGCCGCCTCCTGCCAGCGCGTGCTGCTCGGCGGCGCCAACATCACCGTGGAGTACGCCACCAAGCGTTACCGCTCCAACCTCATCAACTGGGGCATGGTGCCCTTCGTGATGGTCGGCGAGCCCGACTTCGCCGATGACGACTACATCTTCGTCCCGAACATCCGCAAGGCGCTCGATGGCGACATGACGAATATCCCGGCCTATGTGCTGGGCGAGACGGTCAAGCCTCTGACCCTCGCCATCGCGCCGCTGACCGACGAGGAGAAAGAAATCATCCGCTGCGGCAGTCTGATCAATTACAACCGGAAGCAGAAGAACGCGTAAAGGAGAGCTGAAATGAAAAACGTCACCAAACTCCCCGTGACCATCCTCCGCGGCGGCACCAGCAAGGGCGTCTACATCCTCGAGACCGATCTTCCCGCCGACAAGGCCGAGTGGGAGCCTCTGCTGCTCCGCCTGATGGGCAGCCCCGACAAAAAGCAGATCGACGGTCTGGGCGGCTCGCAGTCCGTGACCAGCAAAGTCGCCATCATCAAAAAGTCCGACCGGCCCGACGCCGACGTGGACTACACCTTCGCCCAAGTCTCCGTGGACAAGCCCCTGGTCAGCTACAAGGGCAACTGCGGCAACATCTCCTCCGGCGTTGGCCCCTTCGCCATCGAAAAGGGCCTGGTCGAGCCGAAGGAAGGCCTGACCTCCGTGCGCATCTACAACACCAACACCGACAAGATCATCGAGGCGGATGTCGTCACCAGAGACGGCTTCGTGGAATATGACGGTGATTTTGCCATCGCGGGTGTGCCGGGCACGGCCTCTCCCGTGAAGCTCAAATTCGTCGATCCCGCCGGGACACTCGGCCACGGCCTGCTGCCCACCGGCAACGCGGTGGATGTGCTGGAAGTGCCCGGCTACGGCCCGGTGGAGGTCTCCATCGTGGACGCCGCCAACCCCCTGGTCTTCGCCCGGGCGAAGGATCTGAGACTCACCGGAAAAGAACTGCCCGACGAGCTGAACGCGAACGCGGAAAAGCTCGATCTGCTCGAAAAAGTGCGCGGCCTCGCCGCCGTGAAACTCGGCCTCTGTAAGGACTACACCCGCTCCGCCTGGGAGACCCCGGGCATCCCGAAGATGACCTTTGTGGCCGAGGCGGACGACTATGTCACGCCCGACGGCAAGGAGATCAAGAAGGGGCAGATCGACCTGCTGAGCCACATGATGAGCATGCAGAAGACCCACCCCAGCTACGCCATGACCGGCGCCATGTGCACCGCGGCCGCTGCGGTGGTCCCCGGCAGCATCGTGCAGCAGGTGCTCCCCAGGGACGTGGACACCCAGTTCATCCGCATCGGCCACCCCGCGGGCGTGCTGGAGTGCGGCGTGGACTACAGGGAAAACGGCCCGATCCCCGAAATTGACGACACCTTCGGCTTCCGCACGGCGAACCTCCTGATGGAGGGCGTGGCGGTCATCCGGAAATAAAGAATAAGGAGAAATCATCATGTCTGAAACAACGCTTGCCATTCTCTCTCTGGTGGTCCTGGCCGTTGTGGTCGCCATCGGCTTCATCAAGAAGGTCAACCTGGGCTTCCTGGCCCTGGGCGCGGCCTTTATCCTCGGCACTCTCGGCGGCATGAAGGCCAAGGCCATCACCGCCGGCTTCGACAGCTCCATGTTTGTCACCCTCGTGGGCGTCACCTTCCTCTTCGGCATGGCCTCCCAGAACGGCACCCTGGACCTCTTCTCCAAGAAAATCGTGGCGCTGGTGGGTAAAAAGACCGTGCTTATCCCGGTGCTGATGTTCTTCCTCTCCGCCTTCATCTCCGCCATCGGCCCCGGCCACATCGCCGCCGGCATCCTGATGACCACCTTCGCGGTGTACCTGGCCTTTGAGATGAAGATCAACCCCGTCACCACGGCGCTCTTTGCCAAGCTGGGCGCCAACGCGGGCTGCGCCTCGCCCCTGTCCCTCACCGGCGTGCTGGCCAAGAGCCTGACCGAGAAGGAGATGGAGCGGGTCGCCAGCGGCGAGCTGGCCGACAGCACCGGCACCCTGCTGAGCCAGCTGCAGAACTACTCCACCGCCCACCTCTTCTTCTCCACGCTGCTCTCCGGCTTTATCTTCACCCTGATCATCTATGTGGCCACCAAGAGCTACAAGGTCAAGGCGGATAACCCCCTCAAGCTCAAGGACATCCCCAAATTCAACCGCGCCCAGACCTACACCATCATCGCCATCGTCGCCATGGTGATCCTGTGCATCGGCTTCCAGTTCGACACCGGCCTCACCGCCTTTGTGGCGGCCACCGTCCTGATCCTGCTGGGCGCTGCCGATGAGAAGAAGGCCATCAAGGGCGTTCCCTGGGGCACGCTGGTCTTCATCTGCGGCGTCGGCACCCTCATCAACGTCATCAACAAGCTGGGCGGCATCTCCATGGTCTCCGATTTCCTCACCGGTCTGATGGGACCCAAGAGCGCCACCCCGATCCTGGCCGCCACCTCCGGCATCCTGAGCTGGGTCAGCTCCACCACCGGCGTGGTCATGCCCGCCCTGTTCCCCATCGCCTCTGAGGTCGTGGTGAAGTTCGCCCCCCATCTCCACTACCAGGAGCTCATCGCCGCCATCACCGCCACCTCCTTTGCCGCGGCCATCAGCCCCCTCTCCACCGGCGGCGCCATCATCATGTCCTCCATCTCCGCCTCCAAGGAGACCACCAACGAGGAGAACAACAAGATGTTCAAGGATCTGTTCCTGCTTTCGGTGGCGAACGTGGCCATCAACGTGCTGCTCGCCGCGCTCGGCGTGTTCAGCCTCGGCGGACTGTTCTACTGATTTCTTCCGGAGCGTTCCGGGGACTGCTGAAAAGACAGTCCCCGGAATAGCTTTACACTGGATGCACAATCAAGTATACTTGGTACAGAAAAGCGCAGGAAGAAGCCGCACGTTGTCGCTCAGCGCAGAGCTGATGATTCTTTATCAGGGAGGATCCTTATGGCATTACATATCGTCGCTGAAGCAAACCGATGTCTCAACTGCAAGGTGCCCCGCTGTCAGCAGGGCTGCCCGGTGCACACACCCATCCCCACTGTAATCCAGCTCTTCAAGGAAAACCGGCTGATGGAGGCCGGGGAGATGCTCTTTGAAAACAACCCCATGTCCGCCGTCTGCGCCATCGTCTGCAATCACGAAAAGCAGTGCGCCGGTCACTGCATCCGTGGCATCAAGGAGACGCCGGTGCACTTTTCCAGCATCGAGGAATACATCTCTGACATGTATCTGGATCGCATGGAGATCAAAAGACCGGAGAGAAAGAACAAAAAAGCAGCCGTCATCGGCTGCGGCCCGGCGGGCATGACCGTTGCGATCAAGCTGGCGCAGGCTGGCTATCCCGTCACGGTGTTTGAGTGGAAGGGAAAGATCGGCGGCCTGCTGCAGTACGGCATTCCCGAGTTCCGCCTTCCCAAGAGTTTCCTGGATCGATATCAGGCGCGGATGGAAGAGATGGGCATCACGATCCGCACGAACACTACGATCGGCTCCGTTCTGATGATCGACGAGCTGGTTCGCGACGGGTATTCCGCTATTTTCATCGGTACCGGTGCGGAGAAGCCGCGCACGCTGGGTCTGGAGGGCGAGAGCCTGGGCAACGTGCTCTTCGGTCTCAACTATCTGGCCAACCCCAGGGGCCACAAGCTGGGCGACCGGGTGGCTATCATCGGCATGGGAAACGCCGCCATGGACGTAGCCCGCACGGCCCTGCGCAACGGATCGCGCCATGTGACGCTCTATGCCCGCAGCAAAAATGTGACGGCCAGCTCCAGCGAGGTCTCCTACGCCGAGCTGGACGGCGCCGAATTCGTCTTCGGCATGCAGATCGAGAAGATCACGGACGACGGCCCGGTATTTAAAAAGGCGATTTTTGACGAAAACGACAGCATCGTCGGCTATGAGGACGAGCCGGTGCAGGTGCAGGCGGATTCCACCGTCATCTCCATCAGCCAGGTGCCGCGCGGCAAGCTGGTGCGCACCACCGACGGGCTGATGGCGGACGAGCATGGTACGCTGATCGTGGACGACGACTGCATGACCACCCGTCCCGGCGTCTTCGCCGCGGGCGACGTGGTCACCGGCGCCAAGACCGTGGTCCACGCGGTGGACGGCGCGAAGAAGGCAGCAGCCGCCATGATCCGCTATATGGAACAGGCCGGGGAGAAAAGGTTCTTCCGGGGATGAATACGAAGCACAATCGTTGGATTTAAAATCCGTATTTCTGAAATGAAACCAGCCCTGCAAAAATACAACCGGTTTCTTCAAAAGCGAAATCGGCCTCAGCAGAAATGAAACTCGTTTTTCAGGCGGTTGCAACCAGCCCCTATCATTCAATTAAAGATAGCGTGCAAGGTCAAAGCGAAAATCCTGTCGACGATCGTCGGCAGGATTTTTGCCTTGTATTCTTCATTCTTCATCTTTCAGGATTCATTCTTCAGTTGCTCCGTCAGGTTTTTCTAAATGAATCCTGAAAGCTTAAAACGAAAAATGAAGAATGCTTGGGGCGTGAGACGGGGGAACGATTCCTTGCACCACCTGACCTGACACACGGGGCGGGACCCGCTGCGGGGAAGGCTTTGGGCAGGCGGCTGATAGCCGCCCCCTGCGGCAGGCGGAGTCAAGCAGCGGGCCGCTGGGTCGGCCCCTACATAGGCCGTCGAATTGACGACACCTCATCCTTCATCCGCCTCGCGGGGGATCGGCGGATGCCACCCTCCCCGGAGAGGGAGGCACTGCCCTATCTTGCGACCTTTATCAATCTGTTTCTGCTGGGGTATGTCGTGGAGTTTTCCCAGTCCCTGTGTGCGCAGCTTTTCCCCGCCCTCGGACTCGGCGGCCGGGCGCTTCTTCTGGTCTCGGCGCTTGTGCCCCTGTCCCTCGCTTCCTCTCTCTACTTCACGGCGGATCTGGGCGTCTCCACCTACGACGCCGTCGCTCTGGTATGGAGCGATCGGCAGAGCCGGATCCCATTCCCTCTCTGCCGTATTCTGACGGACAGCGCCTGCGTGCTTGCGGGCGGCGCGCTCTGCCTGCTTTCCGGCATGAGCCTGCCGCAGCTCTTTGGCTCCATCGGCATCGCCACCGTCATCACGGCCTTTTTCATGGGACCGCTGATCGAGTTTTTTAACAAAACCGTTTCCCGACCCCTGCCTGGCGCGAAAACCGAAGCAAACGGGAAATCTTAGTGTAAAATAGATGTAGGAAAAAAAGACAGAGGGCACCTCGAAGTGGTTAAATGTAAGCACCACCAAACATCAGCCACAAGAAAGAGGTGTCCCCTGTGGAAAAGATCATAAACGAAGTAACGGAAAAACTCAATAGGGAAATCAAAGAATTCTTCACAGGAAGAGGAGCCGATGTAGGCTCAGCCGAGAGATACTTTGGGAGCCGGATCGCCGAGGCGGTGCTGGAACTGCTGCGAGCATATTATGAGAAGAACGACCGGGAGTTGCTGGAGGACAAGGCGGGCAGGAAACAAGCGGGGCTTGTGGTGGAACGGCGCGGAGACAAGCGAGAGATTCTGACGCAGTTAGGGCGATTGGAATACGAACGAACGTACTACAGGAAAGCAAGCGGCGGCTATGAGTATCCGGTGGACAGGATCGCGGGGATCGAAGCATACGAGCGCGTCAGCAGCGGCGTCGGCCTGGCGCTTGTGGAAGCGAGCCTGGAGATGTCGTATGGGAAAGCAAGCGCATATGTGACAGGCGAGCAGGTCTCTCGGCAGACGGTGATGAACAAGATCCGTGCAGCCAGGCCGCGGCAGGAGCCGGCGGAGTACAGAGCCGTACGGGAACTGCACATCGACGCGGACGAAGATCATGCGCATCTGCAGACAGGGAAAAGCACCATTGTTCCGCTGGTCAGCGTATATGAAGGTGTTGAGCATCAAGGGAAGCGAGGAACATGCAAAAACATCTTCCACATCAGCGAATACGGGAAAAAATCTTCTGTTTTGTGGGAAGCGGTCGCTGACGAGCTGGAACGACGCTACGATCTGAGCAACACGAAGATCTATCTTCACGGCGATGGAGCACCATGGATCAAAGAGGGACTGGAGTATATACCCAATTGCCAGTTTGTTCTTGACCGCTACCACAAGAACAAAGCGATCAAGCAGGCATTAAGCGGGATCGACCGCTTGGCCGGGAGCCAGTACGAATTCCATATTCGCAAGGCTCTTGATGAGGGAAGCCGTGACCACCTGGTTTCCATTCGTGACACACTGTTAAGCCGTTACCCTGACCGCGAAAAGACGATTCGGGAAAACATGGACTATCTGCTGAGCAACTTTGATGCCATTACCATCATGAAACGTGACAAGGCTTCTCTGAATGGCGGTTGTACAGAGCCACACGTCAGTCATGTTCTTTCTGCAAGGCTGAGCTCCCGTCCTATGGGATGGAGCAAGAAAACCTTGCAGCGCCTGGTTCCCCTTTTGGCAGCAGGTGCAGCCACCTTTGAGGAGCCACAGAAGCAGAACCTACGCTATCCGCCCGCCTCGGCCTTCCTGAAAACTGCAGAGAAGCACTTCCTTCCCAACACTGTCAGCCTCACTGATCCCGACAGAGCTGTATCTTTCCCCGCTCGGCAAAATAAGGTTACCCCGCTCTTCAACGCTCTTAGACCATTTTGACTCCTCATGCTTTTTCCTACAACAACTTGACACCGACCACGGGAAATGATCGACTTGCGGAATCGGGATCAACCTGTTACAATTGTCCATAGAATACTCCCGCGCGCAGCGCGGGATAAGCAGGAGGAAACCATGAAAGAGAGGATCAGCGGCAGAAAACCCAATTACGGCTTCTTCAGCAGATTGACTTACGGCGTGGGAGAGATCTTCGGAGGCGGATGTTTCGTTATCATCAACGCGTTCTTTCTTGTCTTCCTGACGGATGCTCTCGGCATGAACCCTGTCCTGGCAGGCACGATCCCCATGATCGGCAAGATCTGGGACGCGATCACCGACCCCATCATGGGCAACATCGTTGAGCGGACCAAATCGAAATACGGGGCGAAGCGCTTCTACATCCTGGTGGGCAGCATCGCTTCCGCCATCACCTTCGTGCTCATGTGGATCAATATCCACTCGCCGTCGATGACCGCGAACTATGTGTTCTACCTGGTGATGTACTGCCTGTTCAACACCGGCTTCACGGTGCTGAGCGTGCCCTACAACGGACTTCTTCCGGACATGATGGACGACTACGCGGTGCGCGCCAAGTTCTCCAACATGCGCATGGTGTTCTCGACCCTCGGCGCCGCCATTTGCGGACTCGTTCCGGGCATGCTCATCAAGCAGACCTATGACCCCTCGCAGTACATGAGCTGCATGCTCCTGTTCGGCGCGATCTTCTTCGTGTGCTCGATCACCGTGTTCTTCGGCACCTGGGAGAAGCAGAAGGAACCTGTAAAGATGACGCTTCTGGAGAGCTTCACCCAGGCGGCCAGCGTGTTCAGGAGCCGCTCGTTCCTGATCTTCCTGGGGCTCTACCTTTTCGGGCAGGGCGGCATGGACTTCATTTCCGGCATGGCGGTCTACTACGTGCAGCACGCGCTCGGCGCTTATCCCGCCTACTACATTCCGATCCTGGCGGTGCTGATGATCGCCCAGTTCGTCGGCATGCTCATCTTCGGACCGGTCATGAGCAAGACCTCCAAGAAGCTGGCGATCCTCATCGCCGCTCCCGTTAGACTTGTCGGCGTACTGGGGCTTCTGGCCTTCTCCCATCACGGAGCGCCCCTTATTCCCATCCTGGCCCTGGCGGCTCTCATCGGTCTGGGCAACGCCGGCTCCCTCACGGGCATCTTCGCCATCATGGCCGATATGACGGACGTCGACGAGCTGATCACGTCGATCCGCAGACCGGGCATCGTGTCCAGCATGGCCACCTTCATCCGGAAAATCGCTTCCGGCTTCTCGGTGGCGATCATCGGATTCATGCTCACGGCTGTGCACTACAATGAGACGCTTGCCAACGCCGGCCTGGAACAGACCGCCGCGACGCAGCATGGCATCGGGATCTGCTTCGTTCTGGCTCCCGCCATCATGTCGGCTTTGCTGCTTGTATGCGCAGTGCTCTTCCCTGTGACCGACAAGGAGTTCAAGATGGTCCAGAAGGACATCGCCCGGCGCAAGGGAACAGAAGAGAGCCTGGCCAGCGAGGAAGAGAAGGCGGCCCTCAGAAAGGTCACCGGCTTTGCCTATGAGGATCTTTGGAGCCCGCTGAACGCCACCCTGAAGAAGAAGGGCTGATACGAGTCTTTCAAGTCTTCCGGCCGGAATTGCATCTATAAGCACAGCACCCCGGGGGTAAAGCCCTCGGGGTGTTTTGATGCCCGCCTGGGAGACAAAGGAAGTTCATAAGAAAACGGAGGCGCAGATTGCGCCTCCGTTTTATGTTTGATGGGATTTTCTCAGCTCACGATGCGTCTGGCCTCATAGCCGCGGCTGGAGTAGTAGCCGGACAGATCTGTGATGATGACGCCGCTGCGGGAGTTGGCCGCGTGGACGAACTGATTGTTGCCGATGTAGATGCCCGCATGACCGATGTAGTCGCCGCTGGAGTAAAAGCAGAGCACATCGCCGGGCTGCAGCTGGCTGGGATCCACATGCACGCCGTTGCGGGCCTGGTCCGCCGCCACGCGGTTGAGCTGGTAGCCGAACTGGCCGTACACATAGTACACCAGGCCGGAGCAGTCAAAGCCGGTGGAGGGATCCGCGCCGCCCCAGACGTAGGGGTAGCCCACGAACTGCAGGGCATAATCCGCGATCTGCCTGCCCTTGGCGTAAGTGTCGCCGCTGAGGGACGGGGCCGGGCTGGGCGTGGGATCCTCGGGATTCTCGGGATTTTCCGGGATCGTCGGGTCCTGGGTGTCCTCATTGCCGCTGCCGTAGACGCCTCTGGCCACATACTGGCTGTAGACATAGCCGCTCTGGCCGTTGTAGATCACCGCGGTCCAGCCGTTCACCTCACCGGTGATGGTCACGGCGTTGCCGTAGAAGAACTCGCCCAGGATCTCACTGGTGTTGGAGGGACCGCTGCGGAAGCGGACGTTGTTGCCCGTGATGTAGCCGGGCTCGCCCTCGGCAGGGGTTTCGGGAGCCGTGGTGGGGGCCGGCGTGGGGGTCGGGCTGGGAGCGGCGCTGGGTTCGGGCTCAGGCGTTTCGGCGACGCTGCCCTTTTCCTTCACATACTGGCTGTACACATAGCCGTTCTGCCCGTCGATATAGCAGGCGGTCCAGCCGTTTTCCTCGCCGGTGATGATCAGCTCCTTGCCCCTGTTGTAGGTGTCCAGGATGCTGTAGTTGGTGCCCGGGCCGCTGCGGAAGCGCACATAGTCCCCGTCGATGTAGCCCTCCTTGCCTTCCGGCGCCGCACTGGGCGTGGGCTCGGGCGTGGTGCTGGGAGTGGGCGGGGTGATGATCACGATGGGATCATCCGGATTCGCGGTGGGCTCCGGCGTGGGTTCCGGGGTGGGCTCCGGTGTGGGTTCCGGAGTGGGCTCCGGCGTCACCACCGGGGCCTCCGTGGGCTCGGGACTCGGGTCCTGAACCACGATGGGGGCTTCTGTGGGGGCTGGGGTCGGCTGTTCGTCCCCGATCACAACGATCACGGGGTCCTCGTCCTCATCCGGGTCGGGCTCAACCACAGTCCCGGAATACTGGCCCCGGCTCACGTACTGGCTGTACACGTAGCCCGCCTGCTCGTCGATGACGCAGGCGGTCCAGCCGTAGGCCTCGCCGGTAATGATCAGGCTCTTGCCGATGTTGTACTCGCCCAGGATCGAGTAGCTGGAGCCCGGGCCGCTGCGGAAGCGGACGTACATGGCGTTGATGTAGCCCGCGTCGCCATCGGTCACGATGACGGCCTCGCTGCTCTCTTCGCTGATCTCAAGGTAACGGGAGGACATAAAGCCGCTCTGTCCGTCATAGCTCACCGCGTACCAATCGGGATTGGAGCGGTCAGTCACCGTAACGGCGGTTCCCCTGGGCAGGCAGTTCACCACGGGATAGCCGGTGCCCGGGCCTGAGCGCATGTTCACGTCGCTGCCCGTTACGGTAGCGCTCTCTGCAAGGGCCATGGGTGCCGGCAGCATGCAGCAAACCAGCAGCAGGGCGATGAGAGTGCGCAAGAACTTCTTGCTCATGAAACAGTTCCTTCTTTCTTTGTCCGGTGAGACGGCGGTTGCCCGCCGGATCTCCGTAGGAGGCTGTTCGGAAGCACCTCAGAACGCTGGGTCAGGCATTCTGAAAGAAAGCGTCAGCTTACTTATCTGGTGGCCAGTGAGCGTTCAAGCCACACTGCGGCAACATCGATGGCAGAATAAAGGCTGTCCTTCTCGGTCTTCTTCACGATCTTGTCCCGGGTCCGGATGTTCGGATCGGTCAGCTGAAGAGAGACGGAGACCTTGGTAGCCACGTCAAGATCCTTCACCTTTTTGGTGTCCAGGATCTGCATCTGGATAATATACTTATCCGCAAAGCTGCCGTAATAGATGATGTTGTCCTTCCTTTGGAGAGGGTGTCCCTTATACTCCAGTGTTTTTGCCAAGAAAAGCACCTCCAATAATGTAATCAAAATGTAACACAATGAACTTGTTTTGTCAACAACGAAAGGCAGGTAAAAAAATCCAAAGTGGGGGAAAAACCCCTGAAATTTCGTTAAATCTTTGTAAAATGACAGTCCGCAGACCATAATTTGGGAGCTTTGGACCGGAAACCGGGGTGGGATCCCCCTCCCCCGTCCACCGTTCTTTCCGGGGTGGGGAAGGGGAAAAACTCAGCCGTAGACCACCACCGCGTCGTCGCCGCCGTCGTCTCCGCCGTCATCGCTGCCCCAGCCGCCGGGGTCAACGGTGATGCCGCCGTCGTCATCATCGATGACGATGGCGTTGCCGGGATCCTCGTCGTTCTCGTCCAGGCCGAACACGCCGGTGTTCTCGCCCAGGTACGGCCAGGTGAAGTCCTTCCAGGCATAGCCGTCCACCACGGAGGCCATGATGCTTCTCCAGATCCTGGCCGCGGGGTTGCCGTTGATGTTGATCTTCTCCGGCGTGTCGTAGCCTGTCCAGACCACGGCCACATAGTAGGGGGTGATGCCTGCGAACCAGCGGTCCTTCATATCCGTGGAAGTGCCGGTCTTGCCGCCCACGGGAACGCTCCAGAGCTTGGCCTCGCTGGCGATGCCCTCGTCCACGTTCTTCTGCAGCATATAGCTCATGGTGTAGGCGGTGTTGGGCTGGAAGGCCTGGATCGTTCTGGGAGAATTGTCCAGAACCACGTTGCCCCGGGCGTCGGTCACCATGGTATAGGAGCGGCTGTAGGTGAAGACGCCGTCGTTGACGAAGGCACAGTAGGCCTGGCACATCTCCCGCACGGAGATACCGTAGGTCAGCTGGCCCAGGGCCATGGGGGCGTAGGAGATGTCGTCGTTCACCAGGCTGGTGACGCCCAGTCTCTCCGTCAGGTAGTCATAGGAGGTCTGGGGGCCGCCGGGCAGCACGTCCACGATCTGCGCCGCCACCGTATTCAGCGACCACATCAGGCCCTGCTCGATGGTAATGATGCCGAAGCTCTGGTAGCTGTCGTTGTGGGGATACCAGCTGGTGCCCCGCAGACGGATCCCCTGGGAATCGTTCACCACGGTGCTGGGCGTGATGAGTCCCAGGTCCACCGCGGGACCGTAGGCGGCGATGGGCTTGAAGGAGGATCCGGGCGGGCGGGTGGCGCCGCCGTAGTTGAAGCCGTTCACCGAAACCGGCACGGCCCGGTTCAGGGGGAAGTTGCTGGTTTTATTGCCCACGCCTCCGCAAAGCGCCACGATTCGTCCGTCATAGGGGTCCATGATAACGATGGAGCTCTGGAACTGCTGGTTGGTGTGGTTGCCGGGGCGGGGGATGTTGTTGGGATTGGAGTAGAAGTTGTCCACGATCTCCTGGATCCGGGGATCGACGCAGCAGTAGATCTGATAGCCGCCGTTGTAGAGCAGCGTGGTGGCCGCCTCCCGGCCGATGCCCTTGGCGTCCATCAGGTCATGGATCACGTCGTTGATGACCACCTCTTCATAGTAGGTATAGACCACCTTGTTGGTATCCTCCCCGGGGCTGTGGGCAAAGACCAGTTCCTCCGCCACCGCCGCCTTGTAGGTGTCATAATCGATGTATTCCTGCTCGTACATCTCCCGCAGGATGGTCTCCTGCCGGTTTTTGTTGTTCTCCTCGTTGTAGAAGGGATCGTAATAGGTGGGCTTGTTGGTGATGCCCACGATGGCCGCGCACTCCGCCAGGCTCAGCTCCGACACGTCCTTGCCGAAGTAGGTCTGGGCCGCGGCCTGGACGCCGTAGCAGCCCTCCCCGAAGTAGACCGCGTTGAGATACCATTCCATGATCTCTTTCTTGTCGTACTTCTTTTCCAGCTCCAGGGCGCCGAAGATCTCCGTCAGCTTTCGCTGGATGGTGACCTCGTCGTTGCCGGTCAGGTTTTTGATGAGCTGCTGGGTAAGGGTGGAGCCGCCGTAGCCGGTCTCCATCTGGGCAAACATCTTGATGAAGGCCGTGGAGGTGCGGAACCAGTCCACCCCGTTGTGGTCGTAGAAGCGCTTGTCCTCAATGGCCACCAGGGCCTTCTCCATATAGGGCGGGATGTCCTCATAGTCCACCCAGATGCGCTTGTAGCGGCCCATCAGGGTCACAAGCTCCTGCCATTCGTTGTTGGCGTTCTGATACCAGATGGTGCTGGACTCGCTGAGCTGGAAGTCCTCCAGGGAGATGTCCATATTGGGCGTCAGGGTGTTTTTGACGTAGTAGGCAAAGATGCAGGCGAAGAGCAGGCCGGCCACCAGCAGCACCAGCAGCACGGAGCCCAGGACCTTGAAGACGGCGCCGACGACGGAAGACGTGGCGTCGGCGGTGAAGCCCAGCGCCTTGGCGCCGAAGTGAAGCGCACGGAACTTTTTCGGGGATCCTTCCGGGGTTTTTGTCATCGAAGCAAAGCGCCTCCTTTCCAGAAGCGGGATCCCGATCCGCTGCGGCGGACGCAGCAGAACGGTTGTACCCGAACGCGCGTTTTCAGAAGCGGCGCATCGGGAAAAATGGGTATAGTTTCTTATTTTAATGTCCCGGCTATTATATCACAGCTTGTCAATGCAGGGTGTAGAATTTGTGAATTTTCAGAATAATTAAGAATTTGCTCCGGGGCGCTGCACATATTTTCCCCGTCCCTGCGAAAGACTAACCCTGCCGGAGAGATTTTCGGGCAGGCAGCCGGGAGGAATACAGGAGGAAGCATGCTGAAACTGAGATTGAAGATCGCGCTGCTGCTGATGCTGATGGGCTCGGCGGCCTTCACCGGAGCTGAGGCGCTGCGCAGCCTCCGGACGGCCCCGGGGACGGGCGTTCCCGAGGAGCTCTACCGGCAGTTTGCCCGCAACGCGGAAACCGCCGTGTTCTTTCTGCGGCAGGAAGGGGACTATGTGGCGGTCTACCCCGCCCGGCGGGACCGGGAAGCCCTGCGGGTGACGGGCATCGAGCTCAGGGGCCTGCGCAAGGTGGACCAGGCCATGATCCGGGAGGGCCTGCCCGTGAAGAGCATGCAGGAGCTGCTGCAGCTGCTGGAGGACCTGGGATCATAACAGAGTGAAGAGCGAAGAGCGAAGAGTGAAGAGTGACGAGTGACGAGTGAGGAAATGCGGGGCGATCTCTTTCCGTCACACGCGCCGCTCCTCTCTCCACAAAACTGTTGATTTCTCCCGCTGTATCGGTTACAATGATATCAGACTATACAGGAGGAGAAAAAGATGAGCGAAGAATTCGGAAGCGATTTCATCACGATCATTGACGATGACGGCCAGGAGTTCGAGCTGGAGGTCCTGGACGAAATGACCTACAACGGGGAGACCTATGTGGCCTTCCTGCCCGCGGACATGAAGGAAGACGATCCGGATTACGGCATCATCATCCTGCGCTCCGTGGAGGACGAAAACGGCGACGAGCTGTTTGAATCCATCGACGATGAGGACCAGCTCAACGACGTGTACGAGCATTTCATGGTCCTGCTCTTTGACGACGAGGATGAGGAAGAGGGCAAGGAATAATCTCCCCGCTCCCCGCGTATCCTTTGACTGAACAGAAACAACGCTCTGCGGTGCGCGTGTTTGTCCCTATGGACTTGCGGCTCATGAAACCCACATCTCTTATAAGGGATGCCGATTTGAATCTGCGGATTGCAGGCCTCCCGGCTCAGGCCGGACGTTGGAAGCAGTGAAACAGAACTTAGGCGACCCACCTGCCTTTGTGTGCAGGTTACTACTGAGCCGGCACGGCATACGCGGAGAGGCTCCCCCGGGAAACCGGGGGAGTTTTTTTGCGCCATGCGAGATTCGGGCGGATGGCGCTTCCACGTAGGGCGCGATGCCCTCATCGCGCCGCCTGATGCCTTCCCCCAGCGGGGGAAGGTGGCATCCGCCGATCCCCCGCGAGGCGGATGACGGATGAGGGAGAAGCCGAGACGATTGCCGAGGATCCACTCTTTTCTCCCTCACCTGTCAGCTGGTCTGACATTCTCCTCCGCCGGGGGAGGAACGTATCCCCCAGTCACCGGCGAAACCCCTTCAGTCAGCTTAGCTGGCAGCTCCCCCGGAGGGGGTCAGCGCGGGGACCTCATCCGCCGCTTCGCGCCACCTTCCCCGTGCGCGGGGAAGGCTTCGGGCGGCGGACATGGAAAAACCCGGCGGCATAGAGCCGCCGGGTTCGATGTTTTGCAAGATCAGAAGATTTGCGTATCAGGTCATGCGTTGTCCGGAGCGTGGACCGCTTGCAATCACACCACGCCCTGGGCCAGCATGGCCTCGGCGATCTTCAGGAAGCCGGCCACATTGGCGCCCAGCATCAGATCGCCCGGCTTGCCGCACTCCACAGAGGCGTCGTAGCAGGCCTTGTAGATGTTCTTCATGATGCCGTGAAGCTTTTCGTCCACCTCTTCGAAGCTCCAGCTCATGCGGATGGAGTTCTGGCTCATCTCCAGGCCGGAGGTGGCCACGCCGCCTGCGTTGGAAGCCTTGCCGGGGCTGTAGAGCAGGCCGTTCTTCTGGACCACGGCGATGGCCTCGGGGGTCAGCGGCATGTTGGCGCCTTCGAAGACGGCCATGCAGCCGTTGTCCACCAGGGCCTGGGCGCCCTTCTCGTCCATCTCGTTCTGGGAGGCGCAGGGATGGGCGATGTCGCACTTGACGGTCCAGATGTCGCGGCAGCCGGCATGGTACTCGGAGCCGGGGACCTCATCGGCATAGACGCTGATGCGGGCGCGGCGGCGCTGCTTGATGTCGAAGAGCTTCTTCAGATCCACGCCGTTGGGATCGTAGATGTAGCCCTGGGAGTCGGACATGGCGACCACCTTGCCGCCCAGCTGGTTGACCTTCTGGGCGCAGTACTGGGCCACGTTGCCGGAGCCGGAGACCACCACGGTCTTGCCCTCGTAGGAGGTGTTGCCCAGATACTTCAGCGCCTCGGCGGAGAAGTAGCACAGGCCGTAGCCGGTGGCCTGAGTGCGAGCCAGGGAGCCGCCGTAGGTCAGGCCCTTGCCGGTGAGCACGCCGCCCTCAAAGCGGTCAACGATGCGCTTATACTGGCCATAGAGGAAGCCGATCTCACGGGCGCCCACGCCGATGTCGCCGGCGGGAGTATCGGTGAACTGGCCGATGTGGCGGTAGAGCTCGGTCATGAAGCTCTGGCAGAAGCGCATGACTTCGGCGTCGCTCTTGCCCTTGGGGTCAAAGTCGGAGCCGCCCTTGCCGCCGCCCATGGGCAGGGTGGTGAGGGAGTTCTTCAGGCACTGCTCAAAGCCCAGGAACTTGATAACAGAGAGATTGACAGAGGGATGGAAGCGCAGACCGCCCTTGTAGGGGCCGATGGCGGAGTTGTACTGCACGCGGTAGCCGCGGTTGACCTGAATGTTGCCGTCATCATCCACCCAGGGGACCCGGAACTCAATGACGCGCTCGGGCTCCACAAAGCGCTCCAGCAGCGCGTTCTTCTCCCACTCGGGATGCTTGTCGATCACGAGTTCCAGAGATTCGAACACTTCCCGCACGGCCTGCAGAAATTCCGGCTCATGTCCGTCACGCTTCTCGACCTGTGCATAAACCCGTTTCAGATACTCGTTCGTCAGCATAGTGACCTCCTTAGACGTCCTTATTATAATCCGTACGCGCCCCGGTTCCCGGGGCCGTTCCGAGCTGAGTATAACACAGTTATGTGGGCAATTCAAGCGGGATATTTGTGAATTGTAAAAAAGAACGACCTGTGTTATACTGGGTTAAATTGTTGAAAAGCAACAAGAAAGACTAACTATTAAAAGTCAATCCCCAAAAGAGAAGAAGTTGTGAATTGGTAGACGGTGAAAAAAGGGCATGAAAACCGGAGCGTCGCCAAGGGCGCCCTGTGAGAAAAGAGCGAGAAAAGATCAAGCAGGCTGAAACGCCTTGCCTGAGGTCTGTAGTGCAAAGATGAGCCGTACGAGCTTCTTGGCAGCGTGAGAGATTGCGACGTTATAGTGTTTGCCCTCAGCTCGCTTTCTGGCGAGATAAGCAGCGAAGGACGGTTCCCAGTGACAGACGAATTTCGTCGCGTTAAAAAGGGCGTATCGCAGGTAACGTGAACCTCGCTTTTCCATGTGAGCATAAGTACCGGTAGCCTTTAGCTTCCCGGATTCGTAAGTAGACGGTGAAAGGCCGGCGTAGGCCAGGAGCTTATCCGACGAGTCGAAACGGGAGAAGTCACCGATCTCGGCCAGAATCATGGCTCCCATGCGGTAGCTGATGCCAGGAATAGTAAGGATCGGCGGAGCCATCTCGTCAATGATCGCTTTAATGGCGGCTTCAATCTCGTCGATCTCCTTGTTCAGTT
>JAFSMZ010000028.1:0-29875 GCA_017447685.1 Oscillospiraceae bacterium | reverse complement strand
CTCCACGGTGACCTGGGTCTTGCCGTCGGGCCGCCGATAGTTCACCACGCCCTCTTTGCGGATCTGGGTGAGGCGCTTGGCCAGCTTGTGGCTGAGCGAAATGGCCATGGGCATTTTCTCCGGGGTCTCGTCGCAGGCGTAGCCGAACATCATGCCCTGGTCGCCGGCGCCGCCCACCTGGTCGTTGGTACCCAGGGCGATGTCGGCGGACTGCTCGTCGATGCTGGTGATGATGCCGCAGGTGTCACAGTCGAAGCCGTACTTGGCCCGGTCATAGCCGATGTCCCGCACCACATCCCGGACGATCTTGGGGATGTCCACATAGCACTCGGTGCTGATCTCGCCCATCACATGGACAAGACCGGTGGCCACGGTGGTCTCGCAGGCCACACGGCCGTTGGGATCGTTTTCCAGAATGGCGTCCAGCACCGCGTCGGAGATCTGGTCGCAGATCTTATCGGGATGCCCCTCGGTGACGGACTCGGAAGTGAAGAAAGAATGGCTCATATGATATCTCCTTTTTTGTGCAATTGCGAAACTCGTTTCGCAATTGAGAACTCGCGCTTATCGCAGCGGGCAGCGGCCCGCTTTGGTCGGCGCGAGGCCTCGCACCGCTCGGCTCAAGGTGTTTTTGCCGTGGCAGAGCTACGGCAAAAACGATTTGAAACTCCTTCGGGGAGCCGAACCATGCTTGCTCAAATGATTCGCAATCGACTAATGATTTCTCTGCATCGCAGGCGGAAAAAGAAAACGCGCGCTGTCCCGGACAGTGCGCGTCAAAATTGCCTTTTCAGCCTCATCTTTCGTCTCACCGCCGGATTTGGCACCTTAAGTTTCCTCAGGTTGCCGGGCTTCACAGGGCCGTTCCCTCCACCGCTCTTGATAAGGTGTTCAATTGTGGAACCGATTATAGCAGGCTTTTTTCGTTTGTCAAGGGAAAACCACCCTCGTTCTCCCCGAATTTCGCACTTCGAATTGCGAAAACCTATTGACAAGTGCGTATATACTGTGTATACTGTGCATACACAGTATACATGAGGTGCGCCCATGACCATTCTGATCGACAACAAAAGCGGCCTGCCCATCTATGAGCAGATCGTCTCCCAGCTTCGGGAGCAGATCTTCTCCGGCGCTCTCCGGGAAGACGAGGCCCTGCCCTCCATCCGGGATCTGGCAAGGGATCTGCGCATCAGCGTCATCACCACCAAGCGGGCCTATGAGGAGCTGGTGGCGGCGGGACTCATTTATACTTTGCCCGGCAAGGGCAGCTTTGTGGCCGCCAAAAACATGGAGCTGCTGCGGGAGGAGCACCTGCGGCAGATCGAGGAGCATCTTTCCGCGGCGCTGCGCCTGGCCCGCTCGGCGGGCCTGGGCGCTGAAGAGCTGCGACAGATGCTGGACACCCTGGAGGAGGAGAGCCTATGAACGCCATTGAATTGCGAGATCTGGAAAAACACTATCGGGACTTTGACCTGCGCATCAGCCTGACTCTGCCCCAGGGCTGCATCCTGGGCCTGGTGGGGGAAAACGGCGCGGGCAAAAGCACCACCATCCGCATGCTGCTGGGTATGACCAGGCCCGACGGCGGCAGCCTCCAGGTCCTGGGCCAGCCCCGGGCGGACAAGGAGCAGATCGGCGTGGTGCTGGACGAACCCGCCTTCCCCGAGTGCCTCACGGCAAAGCAGGTGGGAAAGGTCATGGCCGGCATTTTCCGCAGCTGGGACAAGGCGGCCTATGAGGGCTATCTCAAAAAGCTGGGTCTGCCGGAAAACAAGCCCTTCAAGGAGTTCTCCCGGGGCATGAAGATGAAGCTCTCCATCGCCGTGGCTCTGAGCCACCACCCCAGGCTCCTGGTGCTGGATGAGCCCACCTCCGGCCTGGACCCCGTTGTGCGGGACGAGGTGGTAGAGCTCTTCGCGGATTTCGCCCGGCAGGAGGATCACTCCGTGCTCATCTCCTCCCACATCGTCAGCGACCTGGAAAAGCTCTGCGACTATGTGGCCTTTCTCCACAAGGGCCGGCTGCTCCTGTGCGAGGAGCGGGACGCTCTGCGGGAGGAATATGGCCTGGCGCAGCTGTCGAAAACGGACTTTGACGCCCTGGATCCCGCCGTGGTGGTGGGCGCCAGGCGCAGCCCCTACGGGGTCTCGGCGATCCTGCGGCGCAGCGACGCCCCGGCGGGGGTCCCCATGGAGCCGGTGAGCATTGAGGACCTGTTTATTCTGATGGTAAAGGGGGAAGCGCAATGATCGGTCTGCTTCGAAAAGATCTGTATATGGCCTGGGCCTATTGCAAGACCTTTATCCTGATCCTGGCGGTGTTCATCGCCGTGGGCCTTACGGGGGAGGAGAACAGCTTTTTCATCCTCTATCCCATGATCATCGGTATGATGCTGCCGGTGAGCCTCATTTCCTATGACGAGCGCTTCAAATGGCACCTGGCCTGCGATGCCATGCCCGTGAGCCGGGCCATGGTGGTGTCCTCCAAGTATGTGCTGACCCTGCTCACCGTGCTGCTGGTCTTTGCTGTCATCATGCTGGCCCAGTGGTTCCGCCTCTCCCGGCTGGGCGCTGTGGAGCGGATCTGGGAGCTGCCCGGGATCCTGCTGCCCATGGGCCTGGTGGGTCCTGCCATCCTGATGCCGGTAATCTTCCGGCTGGGCGTGGAAAAGGGACGGATCTTCTACTTCGTGCTGGTGGGCGTGGTCTGCGCCGCGGCGGTGATGTTCGGCTCCGGCCAGAACCCCGTGAACCCCACCGCCGAGATCGCGCTCCCCGGCTGGGCCCTGGTGCTGGTGAGCCTCGGGATCTTCCTGCTGTCCTGGCCTCTGTCCATTGCCCTATACAAGAAAAGGGAGCTTTGATCCCGCATCCAAAGCGAACACCCCGGCTCACGCGAACGTGAGCCGGGGTGTATCTTTTCTGCCAGGGATCAGGTGCCGCCCGGCTCCCGGGCGGTTGGCTCCTCCGCCGGAGCGGGCGCCGCAGGACGACGGGGCGGATAGACTTCCTCCGGCTGGGGCGCCGCGGCTGGGGCCTCCGCGGCGAGCAGGGCCTCCAGCTCTCCGGTGAGACGCTGGCCGTCCCATTCGTAGTCCAGACCGCAGAGCAGTTCCAGGATCATGTCCGTCAGGGTGGCCACCAGCTGGAACACGGAGAAGGCGACGAGGCCGATGAAGAGATAGGACAGGATGTACTTGAAGTCCCAGTCCTCGCTCTGGGGCTTCACGATGAAGAGGGTGTAGACCACGGCGGCGGCAAAGGCGGCCATGATGAGAAAGCCGGAGAGCAGGGTCCAGTTTGCCTTGCGGCTGCGGGTGGTTTTGGAAAGCTCCCGGACGTCGTCCAGCAGCACCTGGGGATCCTCCGTCTCCGGCGGCGCGGGCTTTTTTGCGAGGAGAAAGCAAAGACGCAGCAAAAGGGCCAGCAGCATGCACACAAGGGGCGGCACCAGCACGGCGGCAGCAAGGCTCCAAAGCTCAGGCAGCTTCAGCTGCAGTCCGAAGCGCTGGGGCAGGGTCTCAAAGCAGAAGACCAGGACCTCCTTCGCATGGGGGAGCCGTTCCAGCGCGGCCCGGTAGGGTTGGGCGGTGAGTCGATAGTATAGCCCCACGGAGGAGAGGATCATCATGGGCGTGTGCAGCAGAAAGCACAGAAAGCCCAGCAGGCCGGAGAGCAGCTTCCGGCGGCGGACCCGGGTTTTCAGCCGGGCAAAGGAAGCGGCCAGGACCGGCAGATTTTCCCGGCTGAGGGGACGCTCATAAGACAGAAACAGCATGGCGTGATCCTCCACTTCTGCAAAGTTTATCTTTATGATCCAGTTTAGCACGGGCCTTTTGGCATGGCAAGGAGACTGCGGGAATAATATCTTTCATTTTTTGAAGGAACAACTGTTCACGGCGGAAAAGCTATGCTATAATCAATTGAATAAAAGGAAAAAGCGGAGGGAGGAGCCGGTATGGATGAAAAACAGCAGCGCTGGTGTCTGGAGCGGCACAAACGGGTCCGGAAGATCTTTGCCTTTCCCATCTGGGCGCTGACCCATCTGCGCTATCCGGTGAAGATCGAGAAGGCCCCGGACGACAGCCAGGCCCTGATCCTCTTCAACCACCAGACAGCCCTGGACCAGTTCCTGGTAGGCCTTGCCTTCCCCCAGCCTGTGTATTATGTGGCCTCGGAGGACCTGTTCTCCATCGGGCCCCTGGCCCGTGCCATGGAATACCTGGTGGCGCCTATCCCCATCAAGAAGCAGTCCACGGACATCCGGGCGGTGAAGACCTGCCTGCGGGTGGCCAAAGAGGGCGGCAGCATCGCCATCGCCCCGGAGGGGAACCGGACCTACAGCGGCCGCCCCTGCTTCATGAACCCGGCCATCGGCTCCCTTGCCAAAAAGCTGAAGCTGCCGGTGCTGCTCTTTCGCATCGAGGGCGGCTACGGCGTCCACCCCCGCTGGAGCGACGGGGTGCGCAGGGGCCCCATGCGGGCCTATGTGGCGGAGCGGATCGAGCCGGAGGAGCTGAAGGCCATGAGCCCCGGGGAGATCTATGAGCGGATCCGCCAGGGGCTGAACGTGGATGAAACGCAGATCCCCGGGCGCTACCGGGGCAGAAAGCGGGCGGAATATCTGGAGCGCATGCTCTATGTCTGCCCCAAATGCGGCCTGAGCCGCTTTGAGAGCAGGGGCGACAGGGTCCGCTGCCTCTCCTGCGGCCTGGAGGCAAGCTATGGGGAGGACAAGCAGTTCAAGAGCGCAGATGCCGCTTTCCCCTATCGCTATGCCGCGGACTGGTACCAGGCCCAGGAGGACTTCGTGAACGGCCTGGACACCCGGGACTATCTCACAAAGCCCCTTTACCGGGACCGGGCGGACCTCTCCCGGGTGCTGCTCTACCAGCGGAAAGAGCCGCTGCGAAAGGGCTGCGATGTGGCTCTCTACGGGGATCGGATCGTGCTGGACGAGGGGACGGAGCGGGAGCTCTGCCTGCCCATCGACGAGCTCTCCACCGTGACGGTGCTGGGAAGGAACAAGCTGAACCTCTACCATGGGGAGCAGATCTATCAGCTCAAGGGCGACAAGCGCTTCAACGCCCTGAAATATGTGCAGCTCTGCGCACGCAGCAAAAATATCGCCAGGGGGGATTTTGATGACAAATTTTTGGGACTCTAACGTATGGGGCTTTTTCAACGTGGTGGCGCTGCTGCTGGTAAGCCTGCTGGCGGCCAACGCCCTGAAGCGGGCCATCCGCTTCCTGGAGGCCTCTTTGATCCCCACCTCGGTGCTGGCCGGCGCCCTGCTGCTGCTTCTCTCCGAGGCGGTGCGGATCTGTACCGGCGTGGAGATCTTCCAGACCGCCTTCTTTGACGGGCGGGGCATCGAGCACATGGAGCTGCTGACCTATCACATGCTGGGCCTGGGCTTTGTGGCCTCCACCTTCAAGGGCGCCAGCGGAAAACTGGGCAAAAAGCGGACGGGGGAGATCTTCGATACCGGCGTCACCACCGTGTCCAACTACCTGATCCAGGGCGTGCTGGGCCTTGCCATCTCCCTGATCGCAGTGCTGGTGATGAAGGACTTCTTCCCGGCCGCGGGCATACTGCTGCCCTTCGGCTACGGCCAGGGCACCGGCCAGGCCATGAACTACGGCAACATCTATGAGACCCAGTACGGCTTCGCGGGGGGCAAAAGCTTCGGCCTGACCATCGCGGCCCTGGGCTTCCTCTCCGCCAGCATCGGCGGCGTCATCCACCTGAACATCCTGCGCCGCCAGGGCAAGATCAAGACCCGGCGGAATCAGGAGGGCGGGCTCCGCTCCGAGGAGATCCAGTCCGCCAACGAGATCCCCATGATGGACAGCATCGACAAGATGACCATCCAGATCGCCCTGGTGGCGGCGGCCTATCTCCTGGCCTATCTCTTCATGCTGGGCCTGGGCGGGCTGCTCCCCGGGATGAAGGCCGTGGTCTACGGCTTCAACTTCCTGCTGGGCGTGCTGGCCGCCTCCCTCATCAAACTGGCCCTGCGCCTGCTGAAAAAGGCCGGCGTGGTGAAGCGGGACTATGTGAACAGCTTCCTCATGACCCGGGTCAGCAACTTCTGCTTCGACCTGATGGTGGTGGCGGGCATCGCCGCCATCCGCCTGGGCGTGCTGGAAAAGTACTGGGGCGTCATCCTCATCATGGGCGTCCTGGGCGCGGTGCTGACCTATTTCTACAACCGGCTGGTGGCCAGAAAGCTCTTCCCGGACTATGAGCAGGAGCAGTTCCTCATGATGTACGGCATGCTCACCGGCACGGCCAGTACCGGTACCATCCTCCTGCGGGAGATCGACGAGAATTTCCGCACCCCCGCGGCGGACAACATGGTGTACCAGAACTTCCCCGCCATCGTCTTCGGCTTCCCCATGATGCTGCTGGCCACCCTGGCCCCGAAAAAGCCGGTGCTGACCCTCATCATCCTGGCCCTCTTCTTCGCCGTGATGAACGTGATCCTCTTCCGGCGCAGCATTTTCAAACGAAAAGGGAAGTAAAACACCGACAAAAAGCCGCCTTTCGGATGAAAGGCGGCTTTTGCCGCGGGAAAGGGGGACAATTCCCCTCTTCGCTCTTGCGGAAACGGCGGTTTTGTGCGATAGTTAAGACAAGAGAATCCAAGAGTATCGCGGCGGGCCCTGCCTGCCGGAAGGAGGAGCCATGAAGGTCCAGAAGAACTACAGCGAAGAGGAGCTGCGCTATC
This sequence comes from Oscillospiraceae bacterium, assembly GCA_017447685.1. GTDB lineage: Bacteria > Bacillota > Clostridia > Oscillospirales > Oscillospiraceae > Limivicinus. The sequence continues at coordinate 23,143 of JAFSMZ010000028.1, read as the reverse complement.
TGCGCCTGCTGGCCCGCCAGTTTCCCACCGTGCGGGAAGCGGGGCGGGAGATCATCAATCTCCAGGCCATCCAGAGCCTGCCCAAGGGCTGCGAGCACTTTATCTCCGACGTGCACGGGGAGTACGAGGCCTTTGAGCACATCCTGAATTCCTGCTCCGGCGTGATCCGGGAGCGGCTGGACCTGCTGTTCAAGGACAGCATCCCCCGTGCGCAGCTGGACCAGCTTGCCACCCTGATCTATTACCCGGAGGAAAAGATGGCGGACCTGCAGCCCCAGATCGACGATCTGGACGAGTGGTACCGCATCACCCTCCACCGGCTGGTGGAGGTCTGCCGGGCCGTCACCGCCCGCTACTCCCGCTCCAAGGTGCGCAAGGCCATCCCGGAGGGCTATGAGTACATCGTGGAGGAGCTGCTCCATGTGAACGACGAGGAGCAGGACAAAAAGGATTACTTCAAGAACATCATCGCCACCATCGTGGAGATCGGCCAGGCGCCGGATTTCATCAAGGCCCTCTGCACCCTCATCAAATGGGCGGCGGTGGATCACCTGCACCTGGTGGGCGATATCTTTGACCGGGGCCCCCGGGCGGACATCATCATGGACGCCCTGCTCCGGCACCACAGCGTGGACATCCAATGGGGCAACCACGACGTGCTGTGGATGGGCGCCGCCTCCGGCAGCCGCACCCTGGTGGCCACGGTGCTGGCAAACTCCATCCACTACAACAACCTGGAGGTGGTGGAGACCGGCTACGGCATCAGCCTGCGGCCCCTCTCCGTTTTCGCAAACGAGGTCTACCAGAACTGCGACGTATCCCGCTTCGCGGTGAAGCTCACCGGGGACGACGCCGGGCGCTACACCGAAAAGGACAAGCTGCTCTCCGCCCGGATGCACAAGGCCATCACCGTGATCCTCTTCAAGCTGGAGGGGCAGAAGATCCTGCGCCATCCGGAGTACGGCATGGACGACCGGCTGCTGCTGGACAAGATCGATTATGCGGGAAAGTGTATCACCATCGACGGCAAGACCTACGCCCTGGAGGATACGGACTTCCCCACCGTGGACCCGGAGCATCCCTATGAGCTCACGGCGGAGGAGGAAGCGGTCATCGACCAGCTGACGGCCTCCTTCCAGCGCAGCGAGAAGCTGCAGCGGCACGTGCACTTCCTCTACGCCAAGGGCAGCCTATACAAGATCTACAACGGAAACCTGCTCTTCCACGGCTGCATCCCCCTGGACGGGAAGGGCGACTTCCTTACCTTCTGCCTGGACGGGAAGGAGCGCCGGGGCAAGGATTTCCTGGACTACGCCGATAAGGCCGCCCGCAAGGCCTATTACTATCGGGCCGGCTCCCCGGAGCGGAAGCTGGGCATGGACTTCCTCTGGTTCCTCTGGGCCGGGCGCAACAGCCCCATCTTCGGCCGGGACCGGATGACCACCTTCGAGCGGCGGCTCATCCAGGATGAGAGCGCCTGGACCGAGCCGAAAAACCCCTACTACACCCTGTACAACGACCCCGAGGTCTGCGAGCGTCTGCTGAAGGAGTTTGGCCTGGAGGGGCCCCACTGCCACATCATCAACGGCCATGTGCCCGTGCGCACCAAGAAGGGGGAGAGTCCCATCAAGGGCGGCGGCAAGCTCATCGTCATCGACGGCGGCTTCTGCAAGGCCTATCAGTCCACCTCCGGCATCGCGGGCTACACCCTCATCTACAATTCCCGTTCCTTCCGCATCGTGGCCCACCAGCCCTTCTCCGGCAAGGAGCGGGCCATCCGGGAGAATCTGGGCATCGCCCACTCCACCGAGATCTTTGAGCGCCTGGAATCCCGGGAAAAGGTGGAGGAGACGGACATGGGCCGGGAGCTGGAGCGGCAGATCGCGGATCTGCGGGCGCTGCTGGACGCCTACCGGGACGGCGTGGTGAAGGAAGAGCACCGGAGCTGAGAAAGGAAGGCGCAAGGCCTGTGTTTACCGACATTGCGGAGCTGCTGCGCAGCTTCGGCCCGGTTTTTCTCACGGTCTGGGCGGTGACGATCCTCTGTGTCCTGCTCTGGCCCCAGCGCTACTTCAACAGCCTGCTGCTGATGTTCTCCCTGCTCGTCACCCTGCTGTTCGCCTCCGGCTTCTTCGGGGAGAACGGGGGAAGCTTTCTGCTGATCTGCTTTCTGCTGATCATGCTGGCCCTTTTTCTGGTGCCGGTGCTGCTCATCGCAAACGGGGTCCAGATGATCCGGCGGGAATCGCCGGCCCCTGCCCATCTGCTGAGCCTGGCCCTGGGCCTTGCGGTGGGCGCGGGGGAGATCGCCGCGGTGATCTATGTGGTGGTCACCGCCTATCACCTCCCCTATGAACAGCTGAACTTCTGGATGCTGGCGGTGACCCTCACGGTGTTTTATTTCAGCTTTCTGGTGCTGAGCTTTGTGGCCTACAGCGTCTTCATCCAGATCCTGCCCCACCGCATGGACTTTGACTATGTGATCATCCACGGCTGCGGCCTTCTGGAGGGCGAGCGGATGACCCGGCTCCTCTCCGACCGGGTGGACAGGGCCATGGAGATCTACCGCAAGTGCCGCCGCAAGCCCATCCTGATCCCCAGCGGCGGGCAGGGGCCCGACGAGAAGATCAGCGAGGCGAAGGCCATGACGGACCATCTCCTGGCCAACGGCATCCCGGCGGAGCACATCCTGCCGGAGGACCGGTCCCAAACCACCCGGGAAAACCTGCTGAACTCCCGGGACCTGATCCTGGAACGGCCCGGGCGGAAGAAGACGGCCCTGGTCTCCAGCAACTACCACGTGTACCGCTGCCTGCGCCTGGCCAGAGAGCTGGGCTTTCGCTGCACCGGCATCGGCGCCCGGGTGGCCCTCTACTACTGGCCCTCCGCCCTGATCCGGGAGTTCATCGCCGTCTTTGTGACCCGGGGCTTTCTGCTCTGGGCTCTGGCGGGCTGGCTGCTCTTCCTGAGCCCCCTGCTGCTTTTCCTTTGAACATCCGGCCTGCGGGCCTGATGAAATGCTTTTTTAGGAGCGTGCTGTTTGAAAAAGCGCAACGCACCGGAGACTGCGGGCTGACCGGGAGGTCAGACCGGCAAGGTCCGGACCTCCCAAGGGTTGAAGTCAACAAAAATCAGGAGGTTAAAATGAATACAAATGACATCATTCGTTTGGAAAAGAAAGAAGAATACCGGGAAGTGGAAAATCTGGTGCGGGAGTCCTTCTGGAACGTGTACCGCCCGGGCTGCCTGGAGCACTATGTTCTCCATGTGCTGCGGGAGGATCCTGCCTTCGTGAAGGAGCTGGACCTGGTGATGGAGCGGGACGGAACGCTCATCGGCCAGAACATGTTCATGGAGACCGTCATCGAGGCTGACGACGGCCGCGTGATCCCCGTGCTCACCATGGGGCCCATCGGCATCACCCCGGCCCTGAAACGGCAGGGCTGCGGCAAAAGGCTGCTGGACGAGTCCCTGGCGCGGGCGGCGGCCCTGGGCTACGGGGCGGTGCTCTTCGAGGGGAACATCGGCTTCTACGGCAAAAGCGGCTTTCGCTATGCCCGGGACTTCGGCATCCGCTATCACGACCTGCCGGAGGGGGCGGACGACTCCTTCTTCCTCTGCAAAGAGCTGATCCAGGGCTATCTGGATGACGTCACCGGCGTGTACCAGACCCCAAAGGGCTACTACGTGGACGAGGAAGCGGCGGAGGCCTTTGACCGGAGCTTTCCGCCGAAGGTGAAACTCAAGCTGCCCGGACAGCTGTTCTGAACGAAACGGGAGCCGGTACATGGCAGCATGTACCGGCTCTTCTGAAAAGGATCGCGAAGGAATCGGTCCGGAATGACGGAGGGATGATATGGAAAAAACCGAAATCACGGCCTTGTTTGAAAAATACATCCGAAAGCTGCGCCTCACGCCCGCCTGGGATATCCGGCTGGAATTTGTGGAAGATCCCGCCTGGCCGAAGACAGGGGATTTCAAGATCGACTGCGACGACAGAAAGGCGATCCTGCTTTTGAACACGGCCAATCCCACGCAGGAAAACCTGGAGGAAGTGATCGTCCACGAACTGATGCACATCAAACTGTACCCGCTGGATCAGGTCACGGAATCCCTGATCACAAACTGTTTTGAGGAAGGGTCGAGGGCAAGCGCGTTTGCCTATCAGCAGTTTTTCACGGCCCTGGAGCAGACGGTGGAAGAGCTGGCCAAGTGCTTTTTGCTGGAATTCGGAGAGAACAGGGAGTTCTCCTACGGGAGATGCAGGAAAGCCAGGTCCTTCAACGACTTGTATGAGGGGCTGAAGGCCATCGAGTGAACGAAGCGCCTCAACAGCGGCGCTTAACCAAGCCCATGCGGGCGACGCGGAGGCGAAGGCTATGAACATCATCATCAAAGCGATGGAGACCGAGGCGGAGATCCGGGGAAAGGCCTATGTGCATTGGAAATCCTGGCAGGAGGCCTACCCGGGCCTGGTGAGCCCGGCCTACCTGGAGAAGCTCAGCCTGGAAAAGTGCGAGGAAATTGCCTTCCGCCGGCCGGAAAACACCCTGGTGGCAAAAGACGGGGAGCGGGTGCGGGGCTTCGTCTGCTATGGCGGCGGGGATGACCCGGATACGGGGGAAATCTTCGCCCTCTATGTGCTGGCGGCGTACTACGGCACCGGTCTGGGCCGCCGGCTGATGGACGCGGGGCTGGAGCGGCTCCGGGACTGCCCGGAGGTCCGGCTCTGGGTGCTGCAGGGAAACGCACGGGCCATCCGCTTTTATGAAAAGTGCGGCTTTCGGCCGGACGGCGCGGAGAAGGAGCTCCCCGCCCTGTCCGCCCGGGAGATCCGGATGCGCCTCCGGCGATAAGGAGAAAAGCATGAAGAATCTGGTATTGTACCTCCACGGCAAGGGCGGCAGCGCCCGGGAGAGCGAACATTACAAGCCCCTCTTCCCCGGATGCCAGGTCCTGGGCCTGGACTATCGGGGAACCCTGCCCTGGGAGGCGGGGCCGGAGATCCGCGCCGCCGTGGAGAAGTTCAAAAGGGAATATGACCGCATCACCCTGGTGGCCAACAGCATCGGGGCGTATTTCGCCATGGCTGCCGGGATCGGGGCGCTGATCGAGCGGGCGTATTTCATCTCCCCCATCGTGGATATGGAACGGCTCATCCTGGACATGCTGGGCTGGGCCGGGGCCAGCGAGGCGGAGCTGCAGGCGAAATGGGAGATCCCGACCGCCTTCGGGGAGACCCTGTCCCGTGACTACCTGTCCTACGTGCGTGCCCATCCCCTCCGCTGGGAGGTGCCCACCCGGGTCCTCTGCGGCAGCGGGGACAGTCTGACGTCCCGGGAGACTGTAGAGGCCTTTGCCCGGGCGCAGGGCGCCGACCTCACCGTGATGGAGGGCGGGGAGCACTGGTTCCACACCCCAGAGCAGATGGCCTTTCTGGACGCCTGGATCCTCCGGGGACAAGAGCTTGCGGTTAACGGCGAGGCCTGGCGGCTGCGGAGGCTCCTGGGAAAGGGCAAGGGCGGCTACTCCTATCTGGCGGAGCGGGAGGGGCGGCAGGCGGTGCTCAAGCAGATCCACCACGAGCCCTGCGACTACTACAGCTTCGGCGACAAGCTGGAAAGCGAGCGGCGGGACTATGAGCGGCTGCTGCGGGCCGGGATCCCCATTCCCCGGATGCTGGACATCGACGCCCCGGAGGAGCGGATCCTGAAGGAATACATCCCCGGCTCCACCGTGGCGGAGCGGATGGCGGCGGGGGAGAGCGTGGAGGCATGGCTGCCCCGGCTGCGGGAACTGGCGAAAACGGCCAAAACCGCCGGGCTCAACATCGACTACTACCCCACCAACTTCGTTCCCCGGGACGGGGAGCTCTGGTACGTGGACTATGAGTGCAACGACTATATGGAGCAGTGGGACCTGGAGCACTGGGGGATCAAAACCTGGCTCCCCGCGGTCTTCTCGCACTACGAGGACGGCGACTATGAGGCCCTCTGCCTCTTTTTGAACCGGCTGAACCGGGAGGATCCCCGGTATCTGCACTGGAACTGGGGCAGGCTGGAGTGGATGATGGAGCACCCGGAATTTGACAAGAGCCTGCGGTCCTCCATCGGCCTCTGGAAGAGCGGAGAGCGGATCGTGGGCGCCGCCATCTTCGACATGTATTTCGGCGAGGCCTCCTGCGCCGCCCTCCCGGCCTATGCCTGGCTCTACCCGGAGATCCTGGACTACGCCTGGCGGGAGCTGCGGGACGGGGAGGGTCTTGCCATCGCCATCCCGGAGGGCTGCGAGGAGGAACGCCGGACGGCCCGGGCGGCGGGCTTTCTGCCGGAGGAGCGGAGCGAGACCGTGCTGCGCCTGGAGCTTCCGGGCTATGTGCCCAGGGCGCTGCCGGAGGGCTTCTCCTGGGCCGAGCTGGACCCGGGAGAGGATCTGGAGCGCTTTCAGTGGCTCCTGTGGCAGGGCTTTGACCACGGCAGCGACCGGGAGGCCTTCCTGCGGGAGGACCCCGTGGAGGCCCGGCGCAGGCCCCATTTTGACCCGCGGCTGAGCCTGGTTGCCCTGGCCCCCGGCGGGGAGGACGCGGCCTACTGCTGTCTCTGGTACAGGGCGGACACGGATTTCGCCTATGTGGAGCCGGTGTGCACCGTCCCCGAATATCGGGGCAGGGGTCTGGCCGGGGCCCTGCTGGGCCAGGCCTTCCTCCGGGCAAGGGACCTGGGGGCAAAGACGGCCTATGTGCTCTCGGACATGGTTTTCTATCAGAATCTGGGCTTTGTCCGGGCGCAGCGGGCGGTCTTTTACCGGAAAACAGAGGAGAATTAAAACAAAACGGGCTGCGGCGCATTCGCGATCAAATACGAATGCGCCGCAGTCTTCTCTTTGCCGCTCCCTCGGCTGAAACGAAGGACCCGATCAGGTCACCAGGGCGGCCACGGCCAGGGCTGCCCGGACCCTTTCGTAGATCCCCGGAAGGTCACGGACCGGCAGGGGATTCACGCCCCGGCCCAGCTCCAGGGTGTAGCCGGGCCGCCGGAAGTCCTGGAGGAACCAGTCCTTGTAGCCGGCAAAGCCGGAGGCATAGGGCGTATCCGCCAGGGCATAGCCCGTGAGCTCGGCCAGCAGCTCCCCGATCTTCTGCGCCCCTTCCGGCGCGCAGCCCTGATACTGCCAGTAGATCACCTCTCCCTGGCTGTGGAGGCTCAGGGTCAGGGCCGGGTCGAAGCGCTCGGTCAGCGCCGCCATGGCCTTCGACTCCGGCTCGCTGAGGGGCGCGGGCCCCACATAGTCCGCCGGGGCGGGGGACGCGATACCCAGGGCGGCCTTGTTCTCTCTGGCCTGCTCCCAGCCCGCCGGGTACTGCAGGTTCAGGTCCACTCCGCGGAGATTGGCCTTCCAGCCCGCGGGGAAGGGATAGCGGGGGTAGCGCTCCGCCATGGCCCTGGCCTGGCGAAAGGCCTCTCCGGCGCTCAGCTCCCCGGTGACCAGGTCCATCCCGTCCGGGTTTACCGCCGGGACCAGGCAGAGCTCCGCATAGTCCAGGATCTCCCCCGCCGGGATGCCGGCCAGCTCTTCCCCCGCGGCGGCGGCAGCGGCCAGCTCCTCGGCAAAGCGGAGCAGCAGCGGCGTTGTGATCCACTCGTTGGCGTGGTGCTCGGCATGATAGAGCACCCGGTTCTCTCCCCGGCCCAGGCGCAGGCTCCACAGGGGCTTTCCCAACACGCTTTTGCCCACAGAGGCCACGGAGAGAAAGGGATAGCGGGCGCCCAGGCCCTGGACGCAGTAGCCCACCAGGGCGGAGCTGAAGCGGACGGCCTCCGGCACCACCGGGAAGGGCAGGGGCAGGATCAGCGCAGTGCCGATCTGCAGCTCCTCCGGCCGGACGCCGGGATTGGCCAGCAGCACCGCCTCTGTATTGCTGCCGTAGAGCCTTGCCAGGGACCAGATCGTGTCCCCCGGCCGTACCCGCACGCTGACATAGCCGGTGTACCAGGGCAGCATGGCCTGCTGAGTGGCAGGGCCGGCGATGCCGTCCGGGTGCAGGCGGTTCACGGCCTGAAACCGGGAGACGGCGCCCCGGGTGGCCGGGCCGAAGACGCCGTCCTGCTCCAGGGGGCCAAAGCCTGCCCGGTTCAGCCCCAGCTGCAGCAGCTCCACGGCGGGGCCGGTGCTTCCAAAGCGCAAGCTGCGCATGGCGATCCCTCCTTTTCTCCGCCATCCTATGCCCCGCTGCCCGCGGATATGTCAAAAAGCGAGGGCAGCCGCCCCTGCGGCGGAAAGGGCGAGGACGGAGCGCCCGCGTCCCGCAGAAGCCATCGACCGTCCGTCTCAAACCGAAGGCGCAAAAAACTGAGGACGCGCACACGCGCATCCTCAGTTATTGGTATTTTGCTTTGCCGAGGAAATGCTCCATGACCTTGTGCAGCGGGGGATAGAGCACCAGGGTGAAGACGAAGTTGCCCGCGGCGTGGGTCAGGTCATAGGGGATCCCGGCGATCCACATGGCGAAATAGCCCTTCCAGCCTCCCAGGATACAAAAGTAGGGTATATACATCAGGGGCCCGAAGAGGAGCCCCCAGAGGGCCGCGATCACTGCCCAGATCAGGGCGGAATCGTTTTTGCGGAAGGCCATGGCCACAACAACCAGCAGCGGCCAGACGAACACATAGCTGAACCACCAGATCTGAAAGCCGAAGACCAGCCCCTCCAGCAGCACGTAAATGGCCACGGCATAGAGGGCCCGCCAGCCGAAAAACAGGGTGGTCAGGATGATGAGCACCGCGTTGATATTCACGTTCGGCAGGCTTGCCAGGGCAAATTTCGCCCCGAAGATCAGCGCCCCCATCAGCGCGAGGGTGCTGATCTCCAGCGGACTGAGCTTAGGCCGCGGGGGTGTAGACGAATTCATAGTGGTCGCCGTCCTGGATCATGGTGTCGTCCACGCCGGTCATCATCCACTCGCCATCCTGCATCATGGCCCAGTAGGAGCCGTCCACGTCGTAGTCGGCGGTTTCGCCGTCCACCACCAGCACCATGAAGAAGCCGCCCCGATCCTCGCCCTCGATGAGCTTCTGCTCATCCAGCGCGTCGTGGAGGTTCTCCGCATCGGTGTGCAGGACGAATTCCTTCTTGCTCTCGTCCTTGTGGACTACTTCAACGGTCACGGTTTTGGCGCCCTGGGACGCCTGGGGACGGAAATGCAGGTACGCGAGTACCGCCGCCGCGAGGACCACAAGCAGAAGGACCACGGCAAGGATCTTTTTGGTGTTTTTTGACATACGATCTCTCCTTTCTTTGTTCGGCCTTTCGGCCATCGGAAATCGCACAAAGAAAAAGAGAGGGCGGGCATGGCAAAGCCACGCCGCACCATACTTTGACCGGGTTCCGCGGTTCCTTGTACGACACAGCGTTATGATGATTCACTGTCCGGGCAGGTTTTCTGACTTCGGGAGACTATGGCGCCTCCGCTTCACAGTGGCGGCCCCGCCAGGGATTTTCACCCAGATTCCCCTGTTGAGCAGGTCGGGAAACGTCCCGCCTGCATCCCGGTCCGATTTGCTTGCGGGGAGAGTATAGCACGTTCGCCCCCGGGGTTCAAGCAAAAACGGCGCGGGACCGGAGAAACCGGGTTTGTGCGGCACCTCCCGCCGCGCCGCAGCGCGCAAAAAAGAGGATGTGATCATCTCACATCCTCTGAGACTGCAGACAAACGAATGCGGCATAGGATAGACACGCATGGGGGGATTGTGAAGGGGGGAGGGGATGCCCCCCTTCACGTTCAATCCACGCCAAAATGGGAACTTTTTGGGAAGTTTCCATTTTGGCGCTTCAAGCTGTCGACACTTTGTCGACAGCTTGAGAGGATGTGATCATCTCACATCCTCTTTTCGTTTTATCCGTGGGGATAATACAGCGGGTCGCTGTCGATGTAGTTGTAGCACCAGGGGGTGCTGCCGTAATCAAACTGCTCGCGCAGCAGCGCGTAGCGGGGGTGATTGGTGCCGACGCCCATCTCGTCAAAGCTGATGTAGCGCCAGTTGCCGCCGGTCGGGTCCCGGGACTCCACATCGATCTCGCAGTTAGGGGCGCAGCGCTGCATCTCCTCGATCTGCTCCCGGGGCACCGGGTCAAAGCAGCCGATCCAGAGCCGCTCCAGATCCGTCAGTCCATAGAGCGGGGTGATGTCCGTGATGGTGAAGTTGTAAGCGATATTCAGGTGACGGAGGTTCTTGCAGCCTGCCAGGGGACGCAGATCGCTGATCGCCGAGGTCTGGATCTCCAGGTACTCCAGCTTCGGGCACTCCGCCAGGGGGCTCAGATCCTTGACGCCGCTCATGGCCAGGATCACCACCTCCAGGTCCGGCATGTTCTTCACAAAGGAGATGTCGGTGAGCAGATTGTTGTGGCCCAGGTCCAGGTACTTCACCTTGGTGCAGTATTTCAGGGACTGGGTATTCTCCGGGCTCAGCTCGCCGCCCCAGTCCGGGTTGGAGGCCAGAAGCCTGATGGCATTGGTGCGGGCGGTGTAGCCGCCCTGACGGCCCTTGCCGAACCAGATCCGCCAGATCACCTCGGTCTCGGGCAGGGAGTCCCGGATCTCCGCCATGGCCTCGTCGGAGACCTCGCAGAAATCCATATCCAGCAGCGCCAGATCCGGCAGACAGGCCGCTACCTTTTTCACCAGCGCGCCCTCGTCGTCCATGGTGATGTGATTCAGGTCCATCTCGGTGCTCTGCAGGTCAAACTCCTTGTGATACAGGCGGAAGGCATAGTGAAACTCCGCCTTGGGGCACGCGGCCTCGGCCCGGGCCAGGGCGGCCCAGTCCATGGGGCTTTCCGCGGCGTCCTCGCAGGCCCCCAGCTCCACGCTGCGCAGCTCGGGCAGCAGGACCAGGGCCAGCAGATCCTCGCCGGGAACGGTATCGGGCAGGCTCAGCTCTTTGGTGTCGGCGGCCAGCTTCGTTCCGTCGGAGAGGGTCAAGTCACAGCGGACAGAGACCTCCGGATGCCGGATCGCCCAGTCCACCAGCTCCTGCTGGCAGGCGCTGCCCCGGAAATCTGCCTGCCGGAGCTCCGGAAAGCTCTCCAGCAGAGGCAGATCCTCCGCTGTGATCACAGCGCTCAGTTCCCGGCTGTCCAGCGGGAAGCTGCCGGAACTGAGCTGGATCTGCCCGGGTGTGGGCTCCGGCGTGGGCTCCGGCGTTGGTTCGGGGCTGGATTCCGGCGTGGCTTCCCCTTCTGCGGAGGGCGCTTCGCTGCGCTCCTCCGTTGGGGTGGGCGCCGTCTCCGCCGCAGGGGCGGCGGGGGTGCCCGGTGCGGCGACAGGTTCCTGCACGGTGCTGCAGCCTGCCAGCAGGGAAGCGAGCATCAGCAGGCAGAGCGCCAGGGATATCAGGCGACGGTTTCGCATAGGGATCTCCTCTTTTTCTTCTCAGTGTTCCAGCTCATACAGGAGCTCGCCCGGAGGAGCGTCCGGGTCTTCCGGTTCGTCCTGGTGGGGATCGGTCCAATCCTCAAAGAGGAAGGAGGTGTCCCACACCTGCACGTTGATGGGTTCGACGTAGGGGTCGTCCCCCCAGTATTTGGGATCGTTCCAGCAGAAGGCATAGGCCCTTCCGCCATGGACATAGTCAAAGCATTTGGCGACGACCTTGTACCAGCCTATGGGCTGGGAGCCTCGCCAGTCCAGAGGCAGGGAGTAGTTCTTCCAGAGGATGGTGAAGCCCTCGTTGAGAGCGCCGCCGTTAGGGGCCCGCTCCAGGCCGGAAGGAACGGTGGTGTTGATCACGCAGTCGGGATGCAGCTCCTGCATTTTTTCCACCTGCTCCTCCGGGACCGGGGTGTAGTTCCCGATCCACAGACGCTTCAGCGGCGTGTCATACAGGGGACTGATGTCCGAGATGCCGATGTTGGTGCCGATGTTCAGATGGCGCAGCTCCGGGCAGGAGGCCAGGGGGCTCAGGTCCGTGACCGCGGTAAGGCCCATCTCCAGGTAGCGCAGGTGCTGCAAACCGGCAAAGGGGCTCAGGTCCGTGGTAGGCGCCATGGAAATGACCGCCAGCTCCAGATCCGGCATGTTTCGCACAAAGCCAAAATCCGTCAGCGCCTCGTTGTGGCCCAGGTCCAGATAGCGGACATTGGTGCAGTAGTAAAGACCCTCCACATTGCTGTCCAGGACCATCCCGCCCTGGGAGGGCATGGAGGCCAGGATCTTGGTCACATTGGTGCGCACAGAGTAGTTGGTGCCGAACCAGACCCGCCAGATCACCTCCACATCCGGGTTCTCGTCCCGGATCCGGGCCATGTGCTCGTTGTCCACGCCGCAGCTGTCCATGTCCAGCCAGGTGCAGGCGTGCATGCCGGGCAGCACCCGGCGCACCTCCTCGCCCTGGTCATAGACCCGGGTGTGGAAAAGGACCAGCTCCGTGTCGGAAAGATCCGCCTCCTGGCCGTAGATGGTGAAGGGGTAAGCGATCACGGTCTCCGGCAGCTTTTCCGCAACGGAGAGCGCCTCGTCCAGACTTAGCCCCTCCTCCCCGGCGGGAAGGCTGAGCGCCCGGAGCTTTGGCAGAAAGGTCAGGCTGTCCGCCGCATTCAGGATCTCCTGGGGGCTTTTCTCCGTAAGATCCAGAGTCTCCGTGTCGCTGTCCAGATCGCCCAGGCCGGGTACCGGCACCGAGAACAGGACCTCCACCTCCGGGTGCTCCCTGCTCCAGGCGAGGAGCTCTTCATAGCAGGCGCTCCCCCGGGCGTCCAGCACCCGCAGCTGCGCGAGACTGTCCAGCAGGGCGGTCTCGCCGGGCTGCAGTGTCATCTCCAGCTTCTCCGCGTCCCAGGGAGTCTCCCCCGCCGCGAACAGAACGGGATCCGGGCTGGGAGAAGGCGTGGGGGGCGGCGTGGGTTCCGCCGTTGCCTGGACCTCGGTATTGCCCTGCCCGGTCGCCTGGCCGGGAACCGCGTCCTGATGCACAAGCGGCGCCCCAGGGCCGGCGCAGCCGGCCAGCAGCAGGATCAAAAGACAGAGAAGACAGGCAGTGGGGATTTTCCGCATTATAGGCCTCCGTTCGGCGGCAGCCGCCGATCAGCGTTCAGATTCGTAAAGGGTCTCTCCGGGAGGATCCTCCAGCACATCCGGGATGATGGAGGAGGGATCTTCCCAATCCTCATTCAGGAAGGAGGTGTCGATCACCTTGGTGTTCACCGGCGGGATACCGGGCTCGTGGGCGTTGTACAGCGGGTCGTTCCAGGAGAAGGCATAGGCCCCGGTGGCCTTGTTGTATTCAAAGCACTTGTAGATCACCTTGAACCAGCCGATGGGGCGCTGGGACGGGAAGGCGTTGGTGGCGGCGTATATCGCCCAGTCCTCCGTCAGATAATTCTGGTAGTTCTTCCAGCCCAGGATGAAGCCTTCGTTGAGGGCGCCGCCGTTGGCGTCCCGCTCCAGGCCGGAGGGGGCGGTGGTGTTGATGATGCAGGCGGGGTGACGCTCCTGCATCTCGGCCACCTGGTCGGCGGGGACCGGAGTGTAGCTGCCGATCCACAGGCGCTTCAGATCCAGATCGTAGAGGGCGCTGATGTCCCGGATATTGGCGTTGGTGCCGATGTTCAGATGCTTCAGGGTCTTGCACTCGGCCAGGGGGCTCACGTCAGCCAGGGGGGTGCAGCCGATCTCCATGTACAGCAGGTTTTTGCAGGCGGTAAAGGGGCTCAGGTCGGTGATCCCCGTCATGGACACGATCACCACCTCCAGATCCGGCATGTTGCGAATGAAGGAGAAGTCGTTGATCCCCTCGTTGTGGCCCAGGTCCAGATAGCGGACCTTGGTGCAGTACTGCAGCTGCTCGCCCACGCTGTCATAGAGGGCGCCGCCCTTGGAGGGCATGGAGGCCAGGATCTTGGTCACGTTGGTGCGCACAGAATAGTTGGAGCCGAAATTCACCCGCCAGATCACTTCCACATTGGGATTCTCGTCCCGGATCTGGGCCATGTGCTCGTTGTCCACGCCGCAGCTGTCCATATCCAGCCAGGTGCAGGCGCGCATGCAGGGCAGGATCTGCCGGATCGCCTCGCCCTGATCGTCCATCCGGATGTGGTTCAGGTCCAGCCCCTCATCGGAGAGGTCAAAGTCCACGCCGTAGAGATTCACGGGGTAGGACACCACCGCCTTGGGGGCGGCGTTGGCGATGAGCAGGGCCTCCTCCAGGCTCAGCCCATACTCCCCGCCGACCAGGGTGATCTCCTTCAGTTCGGGCAGCCCCGCAAGAGCCGCCGCCGCGCTTTCCACGTCCTCGCTCTTGAGCGCGGAAAGGTCCAGACTCTCGGCCTTGGGATCCAGGGGCTTGCCCAGCAGGGTCACGGTATAGTGCAGCTCCGCCTCCGGCAGAGCGGCCTTCATCATATCCAGGTCCTCCGTGGTGATCCGGGTGCCCGCGTCGGGGCTGCCCAGCTCCACCGTGCGCAGCGGGGGCACAAAGCCAAGGAGCCTTGCGGTCTCCTCCGCATCCTCGCTCTTGAGGCCGGTCAGGTCCACGGATTCCGCAGTGTTCGGGACTTCCTGCCCTCCCGGCAGATACACCGTGTACAGAAGCTCCACCTCCGGATGCTCCAGACCCCAGTCCCGCAGCTCCTCATAGTTGGTGCTGCCGGTGGCGTCCAGCTTCTCCAGCTTGTCAAAGTCCTTGAGCTTGGCGGTCTCCCCCGGCTGCAGGACCATGGTCAGCTCCCGGACGCCGGTGGTGACGGTCTCCGCCTCAAAGTTCTGCTCCACTTCGGTCAGGGCCTCGGCCACGGGCTTGGGCGCCACGGTGCCGTCCTGCTTCTCCTCGGCGATGACCGGAGGGCTCACGCCCAGGAAGAAGAGCCCCGCGATGTAAAGCAGCGCGATCAGCTTGGATATAAAGGTGTTGTGTCTCATCTCACAGTACCCCCATTTTTTGCTATCTTTCAGTATAACACCCGCTTTGTCCATTTGCAAGAAGCTCTGCCTTTTTCCCCGGGGAGAATTCATCCCCGGAAAGCGCCGCATTCCGTTGACAGCCCGGGCGGTTTCGGGATATAATACCTTATTAAGTCTGCGATCCCGAGGTACGCATATGCTGTTTCCCCTGTATGGCCGATGTCCCTTCCTCTGCATAGGATAAAAAGAAGGAAAGGAAGTTCGGCATGTTTCAAGATTTGAAAGACACCATCCGCGCCTATCAGGCCAGGGACCCTGCGGCCCGCTCTGCCCTGGAGGTGCTGCTGCTCTATCCCGGCCTCAAGGCCGTGCGCAGCCACCGCCGGGCCCACTGGTGCTACACCCATGGGCTGCACTTTCTGGCCCGCCTGATCTCTCAGGCCAGCCGCCGCCGCACCGGCATCGAGATCCACCCCGGCGCCACCATCGGCAAGCGCCTGGTCATCGACCACGGCATGGGCCTCGTCATCGGCGAGACCGCCGAGATCGGGGACGACTGCCTCATCTACCACGGCGTCACCCTGGGCGGCACCGGCAAGGACGTGGGCAAGCGCCATCCCACCATCGGCAACAACGTCCTCATCGGCACCGGCGCCAAGGTCCTGGGCCCTATCACCATCGGCTCGGGCAGCCGCGTGGCGGCAAACTCCGTTGTTTTGAAGGACATCCCCGAAAACAGCACCGCCGTGGGCATTCCCGCCCGCGTGGTGCGTCTGGCGGGGCAGAAGATCGATTACGTGAAGGAAGTGGACCACGTCCACGATGTGCCCGACCCCATCACCTCGGACCTGGCCGCTTTGCGGGAGGAGCTTGCCCGCCTGAAGCATCGGGAGAGCGAACTGGAGATGGAGCGGCCCGACGACTGGATCATTTGATCCTGCGAAACGAAAGGAACGATAGCATGTCAACTGCAGCGATTTATGAGATCATCGGCTATGTGGGCTCCGGCCTGGTGCTGGTGTCCTTCCTGATGTCCTCGGTGGTGAAGCTGAGACTGGTGAACTGTGTGGGCGGCATCATCTTTGCCGTCTATGCCCTGCTGATCCGCTCCTATCCCACCATGATCATGAACATCTGCCTGGTGCTCATCAACCTCTATTATCTCTGGAAGCTCCGCAACAGCGAGCCCAACTACCGTCTGGTGAGCCTGACCCCCGGCGGGGACTATGTGGACTTCTTCCTCCGGGAGCACCGGGAGGATATCGCAAAATGCTTCCCCGGCCGCAACTGGGTGGACGGGGAGCTGAACCGGGCCTGGCTGGTCTGCCACGGGGATACGGCGGCGGGTCTGCTGCTGGGCACCGAGCAGGACGGCGTGCTGGACGTGGCGCTGGACTACAGCACCCCCGCCTACCGGGACAGCTCCGAGGGCCGCTACCTGGTGGAGCACCTGGGCCAGGAGGGGCTGCGGCTGCTGCGCTATGAGCACGCGGAGGAGGGGCATGTGGCCTACCTGAAAAGGATGGGCTATGCGCCCAAAGCCGGCGTCTGGGAACGGACGCTGTAAACACGATCAAGAAGATTGGCCTGTTGCAAAGCAGCCTGTCATTCCGAACCAATGACCGAGTCACTGGTGTGGGAATCCGTATTCCTTTGCGGGACGGGGATTGCCGCGGCTCTTTTCGGAGCCTCGCAATGACGAACTGGTGCTTTTTGCAGCAGGCCGTTCCTATAAAGGAGATCCAAATGCGGAGACTGGGCAGGGTGCTGCAGGAGCAGTACGGAGAAAAAGTTTATAAGCTCTCCCTTTCCTCCGGCTGCAGCTGCCCCAACCGGGACGGAACCCTGGGCACCGGCGGCTGCAGCTTCTGCTCCGAAGGCGGCTCCGGGGACTTCGCCGCGGTCTATGCGCCCATAGACGAGCAGCTGGAGGAGGCCAAAGCCCGCATCCGCCAAAAGACCGACGCCAGGAAGTTCATCGCCTATTTCCAGTCCTTCACCAACACCTACGGGGACCCCGCCCGCCTCCTGTCCCTCTACCGCCAGGTGCTGGAGCGGCCGGAGATCGTGGCCCTGTCCCTGGGCACCCGGCCGGACTGCCTGGGGGAGGAGAGCATGGCCATGCTCCGGGAGCTCCGGGCCATCAAGCCCGTGTGGCTGGAGCTGGGGCTGCAGACCGTCCATGAGGAGACGGCCCGCCGCATCCGCAGGGGCTATCCCCTGGCGGTCTTTGCGGACGCTTACCGCCGGCTCAAGGCGGAGAGCTTTCCCGTGGTGGTGCACCTGATCTATGGCCTTCCCGGGGAGAGCCGGGAGGACATGCTGGAGAGCGTCCGCTATCTGGCAACCCTGGACCCGCCTCCCGACGGGGTGAAGCTGCAGATGCTCCACATCCTGCGGGGGACCGCCCTGGGAGAGGAGTACCAAAAGGGGCCCTTCCCCCTGCTGAGCCTGGAGGAATACGCCCAGCTGATCGAGGAAAGCGCCGCCATCCTGCCGCCGGAGACGGTGTTTCACCGCATCACCGGGGATGGGCCGGGAAAGCTTCTCCTGGCCCCGGACTGGACAAGGAACAAAAAGCGGGTGCTGAACACCCTGAACGCCCGCCTGGCCCAATATGAAATATGATAACGCGCGGCCCGCTTGCGCCTCCCTGTGGCCGCCGGCCCGCAAGGCCTTCCCCGCGCACGGGGAAGGTGCCCCGGTGCGCACACTGGGGCGGATGAGGTCCCCGTCCTCTGTCATGGCTTCGCGCAGCGAAGGATTTCTTTCCGGCGCAAGGTATGGTTTCCGGGTGCGGATCCGCAGCCGGCTGTTATAAGAGCCAAGAGCGCGCCCTCCGCATGCAGCGCGCTCTTGGCTCTCCCCGCGTTGGGGAGAGCTGTCCCGAAGGGACTGAGAGGGGCCGCTTTCCCTCCGATGATTCCCCTCTCAGGCGCAGGCGCCAGCTCTCCCCTGCCTTCGGCGGGGCGAGCCAAGGGACAAGAAGTGCGGATTCGCCCGAGGCTGTTCATATCGTCAGATCGCCGCGCCGGGCCGCCAAGAGAGTGTCGGCCCCTACGAAGCTGCGGGGCTTCCCGCCCGGCGCCGTCGGGATCCTTCGTCGGCAAAGCAAAGCTTGGAACGTCGCGCGCTTCCCGCGCGTCGGGATGCTCCTCAGGATGACAGATATCCTCCTCCCGAAAAAAACTTTCCGATTTTTCTTGACAAGCTCATATTGTCGTGATATCATTTTGATATCAAAAAGAAGGAGGCGCGCGAGATGAAAGAAATCGTGCTCAACAATAAGAAAAACGGCATGGCCATGCTGCTGCTGTTTGGCCTTCTGTATCTGGCCGGCATCGGCTGCGTGATCCTGGGCGGCATCCTGCTGGACAGCCACATCCTCTGGGGCGTGGTTCCCCTGGTCCTGGGCATCCTGTGGATCAGCGCGGGCTGGATCCCCTTCCTGGGCCTGAAGGTGCTGAAGCCCCAGGAGGCTCTGGTGCTCACCCTCTTCGGCAAGTACATCGGCACCCTGAAGGAGGAGGGCTTCTACTTTGTCAATCCCTTCTGCGTGGCGGTGAATCCGGCGGCCAAGACCAAGCTGAACCAGTCCGGCGACGTGGACGGCGGCCAGAACGGCGGCGCCACCCTGAACGCCCTGCTCACCGGGGCAAACCAGGGCGCGGAAATGACCAACAGGAAGATCTCTCTGAAGGCCATGACCCTCTCCAATTCCCGGCAGAAGATCAATGACTGCCTGGGCAATCCCGTGGAGATCGGCATCGCCGTTATCTGGAAGGTGACGGACACCGCCAAGGCCGTCTTCAACGTGGACAACTACAAGGAATACCTCTCCCTGCAGTGCGACAGCGCCGTGCGCAACATCGTGCGCATCTACCCCTATGACGTGGCCCCCGGCGTGGACACCACCGGCGACGGCGTGGCCGACGAGGGCAGCCTCCGGGGCTCCAGCGAGCTGGTGGCCCAGCGCATCAAGGAGGAGATCCAGCAGAAGGTGGGCGAGGCCGGCATCGAGATCCTGGAGGCCCGCATCACGTACCTGGCCTATGCGCCGGAAATCGCCGCGGTCATGCTGCAGCGCCAGCAGGCCAGCGCCATCATCGACGCCCGCAAGATGATCGTGGACGGCGCCGTCGGCATGGTAGAGATGGCCCTGGAGCGGCTCAGCGAGAACCACACCGTGGAGCTGGACGAGGAGCGCAAGGCCGCCATGGTCTCCAACCTCCTGGTGGTGCTCTGCGGCAACCGGGACGCCCAGCCCGTCGTCAATTCCGGCAGCCTGTATTAAGGAGCAGCCATGGCTGACAACGCAAAGAAACAGGTGCCGCTGCGCCTGTCCCCCAAGCTCTATGAGGCGCTGACCGCCTGGGCGGAGGACGACTTCCGCTCCCTCAACGGGCAGATCGAGTATCTGCTGACGGAGTGCGTCAAGCAGCGGAAAAAGAACGGCAAATACGTGGGCCAGGAGATCGACCAGCCCATCGAGCTGGACATCAAGTGAAATTCGGAATTCGGAGTTCGGAATTATCGGCAGAGCTGCGCGTCAGCCTTGAAAGGAGGCACCCATGCGCATCCCCTCCCGCGCCCAGGTGGACGCCGTCTGCGGCGGCCCGCCCAGCCTGTACCAGCGCATCGCGGGCATTTTGGCCCCGGTGCTCCTGCTGGGCAGCATCGCCTATATCCTGATCCTCTGGCACAAGCTGCCGGAGCAGATCCCCACCCACTATAACTTCGCCGGCGAGATCGACGGCTACGGCGGCAGGGGGACCCTGCTACTGATGCCCATCATCGGCCTGGTAATGGACCTGAGCCTGGCGCTTGTGTGCCGCTTTCCCCAGAGCTGGAACACCGGGGTCCGCGTCACGGTGCTGAACCGGACACGGGTCTACCGTCTGGTCCGGGACCTGATGGCGGATCTGCGCCTGAGCATGGCGGTGCTCTTCGCCGGCTTCGGGATCTACCAGGCAAGCCTCCCGGAGCATTTCGGCGTCTGGTTCGGCCCGGCCGTGGGGCTGCTTGTGATCCTGCCCCTGCTGCGCTACTTCCTCCGCCTTGCCCGGGCCAGGTGATTCGCTTGCGGCATCGCACAAGGCCTTCCCCTTGAGGGGAAGGTGGCTTGCCCCGATCCCCCGCGAGGGGCAAGACGGATGAGGTGGAAATCGCGCTGCTCATGTTTCTTCCTTGGGCAGTGAAGCGCCCACCTCATCAGTCACAGCCTCGCGGAAGATCGGCTGTGACAGCTTCCCCTCGAGGGGAAGCCTTTTCTCCAGGCAAGATCCCTTTGCTTTATAAGCACCCGACCCTATTGAGATAAAGGAGAATCATTATGCTGACCATTGAGCATCTGACCAAGACCTACGGCGACACCAAGGCCGTGGACGACCTGAGCCTGCACATCGCCCCGGGCGAGATCTACGGCTTCATCGGCCATAACGGCGCCGGCAAAACCACCACCCTGAAATCCTGCGCGGGGATCCTGCCCTTCGATCAGGGGCAGATCCGCATCGACGGCAGGGACATCGTCACCGAGCCCCTGGCCTGCAAGCAGCGCATGGCCTATATCCCGGACAACCCGGATATCTATGAGTACATGTCCGGCATCCGTTTTCTGAACTTCATCGGTGACATCTACCGGGTGGAGCCCACGGTCCGCCGGGAGCGGATCCACACCTATGCCGAGATGCTGGGCATCGAAAACGACCTGGCTCAGCCGGTGTCCGCTTTCTCCCACGGCATGAAGCAGAAGCTGGCCCTCATCGCCGCCTGGATCCACGAGCCCCGCCTCATCCTGATGGACGAGCCCTTTGTGGGTCTGGACCCCAAGGCCGCCTTCCTGCTCAAAGAGCTGATGCACCGGCACTGCGACAAGGGCGGCGCCATCTTCTTCTCCACCCACGTGCTGGACGTGGCGGAGAAGCTCTGCGACAAGGTCGCCATCATCAAGGGAGGTCACCTCATCGCCAGCGGCTCCATGCAGGAGGTCAAGGGCAACGAGTCTCTGGAGGAAGTGTTCCTGGAACTGGAGGATCACGATGCTTAAGGTACTGCTGCGTTCCCGGATGGAGGCCCTGCTCAGCGTCCTCACCGGCGCCGGCAGGACCAAAAAGGCCCAGAGCAAGGGCAAGCTCATCGGCTTTGCCACGTTGATGCTCCTCTCTCTCTTCTCCCTGGGCACCCTCTTCGCCCGGATCTTTGAGGTGCTGGCCCAGCCCCTTGCCATGCTGGACATGGGCTGGCTCTACTTCGGCATGGCCGTGGTGATGAGCTTCGGCGTCATGATCATCGGCAACGTCATCCTGGCCAAGTACCAGCTCTTTGAGGCCCGGGACAACGACCTGCTTCTGAGCATGCCCATCAAGCCCATCGACATTCTGCTCAGTCGGCTTTTCCTGCTCTATGTGCTGGCCGTGGGCATCATGCTGCCGGTGGCGATCCCCGCCCTGCTCTTCTGGAAGCAGCCCCTGGGCGCGGCCGGTTGGGCCGCCTTCGCGCTGATCTTCCTGGTGGTGCTGCCCATGCTGAACCTGGCCGTTTCCTCGCTTCTTGGCTGGCTGGTGCACCTGGCCTCCAACAAGACCCGGAACAAGTCCCTGGTTTCCCTGGTGGTGACCCTGGGCTTCCTGGGCGCCTATATGGTTTTCAGCTTCCGCATCAACGGCATGCTCACCACCCTGGCCGCCAACCCCACCCTGCTGGAAAAGTCCCTGGGCGCCGCGGCGCCGGTGGTCTGGGCGGGCCGCGCCATCGCCGAGGGGCGCTGGGAGCTGCTGGCTCTGCTGCTGGCCATCGCCGCGGCGGCCTTCGCCCTCTGCCTGTGGCTGCTCTCCCGCACCTTCATCCGCACTGCCACCGCCAAGGGAGGCGTGGCCAAGCGGGTCTATGTGGAGCGCACCGCCAAGGTCCGCAGCCCCCGCTCCGCCCTGCTCATCCATGAGCTGCGCCGCCTCTGGGCCAGCCCCGCCTATCTGCTGAACGGGGCCCTGGGCAGCTTCTTCACCCTGGCCGCGGCGGTCTATCTCGCCATCAAGGGCCGCTCCCTCACGGCCTCTGAGGAATGGCAGATGCTCTCTTCCGCCTTTCAGCCCCTGATCCTGGCGGGCCTGTGCTACATGGCCTCTCTGGTCTTCCTCACCGCTCCCTCCATTTCCCTGGAGGGCAAGTACCTGTGGCTGCCCAAGTCCCTGCCGGTGTCCTCCTGGGAGGTGCTCCAGGCAAAGCTCCGGCTGCACATGCTCATCGCCCTGCCGCCCCTGGTGCTGGTCTCCGTGGTCGCGGCCCTGGTCCTGGGCTATGAGGGCCAGCTGTTCCTGCTGGTGCTGCTCCTGCCCACGGCCTTCGGCGTGTTTTCCGGCTTCCTGGGCCTGTTTGAGAATCTGCGCCACCCCAACTTCAACTGGATCAACGAGACCCAGGCCGTGAAGAGCGGGGCAAGCGTCTTGATCACCATGTTCGCCGGCATGGGCCTGGTGCTGCTGCCCGTCCTGGCCTGCCTGCTTTTCAGCGACCGGGTCACCCCTGTGCTGGCCGGCTGGGTCATGCTGGGCCTGCTGGTGGTGCTCAGCGTGCTGCTCTATCTCTGGATCCGCAAAAAGGGCGTCAGGCGCTTCGAGGAGCTCTGAGCGCGGCGGCTCGCGTCTCCCGAACCGCGTAGGGAGCGACGGCCCGGGCCGGCCTCTCTTGCCCCTTCGGGGCAATCCGCCTTCTCCCCGGATCGCTCCGCCTGCTTGCGCAATCGTATGGAATGCGGCGGGATGAGGGCATCCCGCCCTACGCGGATCTTGCGCCCCATCGCAGGGGAGGGCCTTGGCCCTCCCGGCAGAACCCGGTTTCGCCTTCCCGCAAAGGCGGGGCAAATTCGTACAAGGCTGCGGATTTGCCTCGCCTTTCCTCGTGCTTTTCCTGATCCCGCCGGGCGGCCGCAAGGGCCGCCCCTGGGTATGATCGCCCATCCCCGCCGTAGGGGCCGCCGCCCTCGGCGGCCCGCGCAGCCCCTTCTCCGCCGCCCTGCACCGCTCTTTTCCCCTTTTCCGAAGCGGCCGCCGCGAAAAAAATCACCATCCTGAAAAAAAGTGTTGACAAATCCCTGTTCTTTTGGTATATTAACTGAGCCGTGGCCGAGTGGTTCAGTCGGTTAGAACGCCGGCCTGTCACGCCGGAGGTCGAGGGTTCAAGTCCCTTCTCGGTCGCCACACATGCCCCCAATAGGGGGCATGTACTTTGCTGCTGTAGCTCAGTAGGTAG
>JAFSMZ010000027.1:0-74252 GCA_017447685.1 Oscillospiraceae bacterium | reverse complement strand
TCTTCCCAACACCGTCGGTCTTGCTGATCCGGACAGAGCTGTATCTTTCCCTGCTCGTCAGAACAAGGTTACCGCGCTCTTCAATGCTCTTAGGCCATTTTGACCCCTCGTTCTTTTTCCTACAACAACTTGACACCGACTGCCGAGCGCTGAAATTTGACGCGCTCATCGACATATGCTATAGTTGCCTCAACGGTATCCAGACTGCTATTGAACCGTCACAGTTTCCCGATTACATAGTCTCTGACGGGGAGAAGATTCTTCCTCATAGTTTATCGCGGCTGAACAGCCCCCACTCTTCCACTCTCATGCAGAACGCTGGCACATCAGGTGCCCCTGCTCTTTGAACAACCCTTCAATCCTTTTCTGAAGAATCAATTGTTTAGGCAGCGATGAGAACTGCCAGTCGCTCCAACGCCCACAGTTCTGTGGAAAACTGAATAAGGCCAGGAAGTCAAAAGGACACAAGCAAGATTTGCGCGAAAAACTGCGCGATCCAGCCTGTGTCCTTTTCTTCTTATCCGGGTTCTTGCCAACTCGGTATGGCGATAACCGAAGCAAAGCTCTCCTCACATTTCGGCTGCTTTTTTGTTTCTTCAGCGGTTCATCGGCCAGGCAGCAGTTTTTGTGATTTCGGCTACAGAAATGATCCACTCTGATCCGTTCGGGCGGTACGAGAACCGTCAAGGGAGCGGCAAGACTCCCGACCTGTGCACCATGTGACAGCATGGTCCCGGCAGCGCAGGAATTGCAACATCACGCCGATTCGCAGTCGGGCGGATCGAAAGGACACATGCGGCGAGATGCCGCAGCCGAGTTCAGCGGCGGTGTCCGCAGTTGCCTCCGGGCAGAGAGCTTTCTCCATACTGCATCGTACTGACCTTGACACAATTGAAAAAGAGACAGGCATAAGGGCGCAGTCATAAACGCCGCCGGTCACAAGGCTTTCCGGCAATACGCGCCTCTCATTTCGGAGAAATCGGGCGGAAACGGGCCCAGCTGCCAAGGGGTGAACTATGTCTGAACACATCATGATTCTTCAGGAGGATACAATTTGAAGCAAACAAATAACGAGGGCATTTATCGCTCTCTTGTCGCTCAGTTGGATAAGCTGGCAAGGCACAACAGGCAAGGCAGCTTCCGGACAAAGGATCGCTATTACGAAGCGGTCAAACGATTCTGCGCCTATCTTGCGGAGGAGTATCGGCTGCAAAAGCTGGAGAATATCAGCGGCAAGCACATGGTGAGCTATGTGGAGTATCTGCAGGAGCAGCACAAGTCTGCCAGTACCGTCAAAACAGACCTATCCGCCATTCGCTTTTTCCATGACAAGATGTCGAACCCGAAATATCGGCTTCCGGACAACAGCAAACTCGGTGTTGAACTACAGCGCAGGATCTTCGGCCAGGAGGACAGGACCTGGAGCGTTACCGAGTTTAACCGGATGCTTGGCTTTGCGCTGGAAGATCAGCACTATGATTACATCCTTGCCATGTACCTTGCCCGTTATGCCGGATTGCGCATCCATGAATGCTTCCGGATCGACACGGCGACGGCGGAACAGGCGCTTCGGGAGAATGCCATTACCATCAAGGGAAAGGGTGGAAAGATCCGCACGGTTCCCATCAACGAGCCCATTGCCATCGCGCTCCGGGAGCAGCTTACCCGGACGCCGCGCGGGCATAAGCTGCTGGTTCCGGACGATATGATGACAGATCGGGCCATCAACCGCCTGCAGCTTTTCCTTCTCAAGCATCGCACGGAGATCCAGGATCCCTGCGACAGCCGACCGCTGACCTTTCACGGTCTTCGCCATACCTATGCTGCGGAGAAATACCGGCAGTTGACCGAAAATGGCATGAGCGCGCTGGACGCCCACTTTACTGTTTCGCGGCTGCTCGGCCATGAGCGTGCGGATGTGACGAACATCTATCTGGCATCTGTCCGGAAGGAGGCTGACGAATGAAGCAGATGAACAGCTATGAAGAGCTCCCGCTGACGCTCTGTGCGGAGGATGTGGCCGCTGTGCTGGGGATCTCCCGCACGAACGCCTATGCGCTTCTCCATCAGGAGGACTTCCCGACACTGCACATCGGCAAGCGTCTGCTGGTGCCTAGGGACAAATTCATTCAGTGGATCAACGACAGCACAAAGTGATAAGTCCTTGACAAAACGGTCTCCGCCGGAGCGAATCCGGCGGAGATCCTGAAAAATTAACAGTACCGTGAAGCGAAAACGGAGTCCGTATGGTATAATATTAATTGAACCGAACTGACAAGTACGGGTTCAAACTGTAGAAAGCGAGGAACATTTGTCTAAGAAATCTACCAAAAATGCAAAAGGCGGCGGAACCATCCGCAAACGCTCCGATGGCCGCTGGGAGGGCCGATACAGTATTGGCTTTGATCCCCAGACCGGAAAGCAGATTCAAAAGTCAGTCTATGGAGCGACGCAAAAGGAAGTGCGCCAGAAACTATCCGTGATCACGACTCAAATTGACGACGGCAGCTACGTTGAACCGTGTAAGATGAAGCTGAATGACTGGTTCGACATCTGGCTTGAAGACTATCTGAATGGCGTCAAGGACTCCACAGCATATCTTTATCAACGTCGGATTGACCTCTATCTTCGCCCTGCCCTTGGCGCAACCAGATTGGATCAGTTGGACAGCCATACGATACAGCACTTGTACAATTCGCTGGGCAAAGAGCAGAATGGCAGGAAAAAGCTTTCAGCGAAGACCATCAAGAATGTGCACGGCATTTTGCATGAGGCCCTGAAGCAGGCGGTGCTTCTCGGATATATCCGACACAATCCAACAGAGGCCTGTGTTTTGCCGAGAGCGATAAAAAAGGAAATCCATCCGTTGTCCGATGAGCAGACAAGCCATTTCTTGGCCGCTATTCAAAACAGCCAATATCGCCTTCTGTTCATGGTCTATCTGTTTACCGGAATGCGGGAGTGCGAATTGCTGGGTCTGATGTGGAACTGCGTAGATTTTGCAAAGGGAACCGTGCTCATCAACAAGCAGCTGAACAAAAGCCAGCGGAAAGGCGGCACATATCAGTTCACCCCGCCTAAAAACGGGAAGAGCCGTACGCTGACCCCCGCGCCGTTTGTGATGAATCTGCTGAAAGAGCAGAAACAGGTCCAGGAACGGCAAAAGCAGGCGGCGGGGCCGGCCTGGTATGAAAGCGGATTGGTGTTTACAACGGAATTTGGGCGCTATGTTTCATACCGCGCTGTCTATGACAGCTTTAAGCGCATCGTCAATCAGATCGGTCTTCCGGATGCACGGATCCATGACTTGCGCCACACGTATGCTGTCAATTCGATACGCGCGGGGGACGACATCAAGACCGTGCAGGAGAATCTCGGCCATGCCACTGCAGCGTTTACTCTGGACTTTTATGGGCACTATACGGATGATATGCGCCAAGCCAGCTCGAACAGAATGGAAGTATTTATATCCAATGTACTTAAGCTGTGATAATCTATAAAGGGTCAAAAAAGTGGTCAAACGAAAATCGCAGGCATGGAGCCGTCACTTTTTCAGCCAAAATCGCGCCGAATTTGTTTGAAAACAAAAAAAGAACTGCACTTTTCAGTGCAGTTCCTATGGTGGACGATACAAGACTCGAACTTGTGACCTCCCGCACGTCAAGCGGATGCGCTACCAGCTGCGCCAATCGTCCATCAGCTTGGATAGAATACACCCGTTTTTCGCCTTTGTCAAGACTTTTCCTGCGAGAAAACGAAAAATCTTGAAAAAGGGGACGGAACGGCGCGATCAGGGGATCGCGCCCTACGCGGAGAGAAGATCCGGGCCTTTCCCCGTGGGGCTGACCATTGGCCGCCCGCCTTTGCCTTCTCCTCGAGGAGAAGCTGTCAGCCGCCGATCTCGCGGGAGGCGGATGCCGGATGAGGTGTCATCCTGAGCAGCGCGAAGGATCTCGCCCCCGGCGCAGGGTTGGTATCTCCGCGTGCTGCGATAGATCCCGCCTGGCGCCGTCGAGATCCTTCGTCGGCGATGCCTCCTCAGGATGACAGCGAGGGGGAGCGGCGGGGACGGAACGGCGCGATCAGGGGATCACGCCCTACGCCTTGTCCTTGAGGAGAAGGTGGCATCCGCCGATCTCGCGGGAGGCGGATGCCGGATGAGGTGTCATCCTGAGCAGCGCGAAGGATCTCGCCCCAGCGCAGGGTTGGTATCTCCGCGTGCTGCGATAGATCCCGCCTGGCGCCTTCGAGATCCTTCGTCGGCGAAGCCTCCTCAGGATGACAGCGAGGGGGAGCGGAGGGGACGGAACGGCGCGATCAGGGGATCGCGCCCTACGCGGAGGGAAGATCCGGGCCTTCCTCGTAGGGACGACCATGGGTCGTCGGCCTCTGCCTTCTCCTTGAGGAGAAGGCGGCATCCGCCGATCCTCCGCGAGGCGGATGCCGGATGAGGTGTCATCCTGAGCAGCGCGAAGGATCTCGCCCCAGGGCAGGGTTGGTATCTCCGCGTGCTGCGATAGATGCCGCCTGGCGCCTTCGAGATCCTTCGTCGGCGAAGGCTCCTGAGGACGACGGCGAGGGGGAGCGGCGGGGACGGAACGGCGCGATCAGGGGATCGCGCCCTACGCGGAGGACGGACAGAAAAGAACCCAGGGCGGCCGACGATGGGTCGGCCGCCCTGGGGAAAGTCGGGGAAAACCTGATTTGTTATGAAAGCATCTGAGAACAGGCTGAAAATGATAGCAAGCGGAGATCCGCATCAGTTCTCGCTGCGGACCTTGTCGTGGCTGACGAAGAAGAGGGCCAGGGCGCCGGGACCCACGTGGGAGCCGGTGACGGGCTCGTACTCCACGGTGAGGATCTCCTTGGGGCGATGGTTCTTATTCAGGAGGCTTGCCAGATACGCGGCGTCCTGCTTGCAGCCGGCCTCGGCGATGCCCACGATCTGCTTTTCCGGCTCCACCACCAGCTTGTCATAGCGGGCGGCCAGCTCCTCGATGGACTTTTTCCGGCCCCGGACCTTGGCGAAGGAGACGATCTTGCCCTCCTCGTTGCCCTTGAGCAGGGGCTTGATGTTCAGCACCATGCCCACGATGGCGGCCATGTTGGAGAGTCTGCCGCCCCGGCGCAGATGCATCAGATCGTCCACGGTGAAGACGTTGAACATGCGCTGCACCAGATCCCGCAGCTGCACGGCGGCCTCCTCGGCGCTGAGATCCAGATCCCGCAGGCGGGCGGCCTCCAGCGCCACCAGGCCCTCGCCCAGAGAGGCGCCAAGGGTGTCCACCACCTCGATGCGGCGCTCCGGATAGTCCTCCAGGATCATCTGGGCGCCCAGTCGGGCGGAGTTGCAGGAGCCGCTGATGCCCGAGGACATGCAGACGAACACGATGTCCAGACCCTGCTTCAGCCAGGGCTCGTAAAATTCCATATACTGATGGGGAGAGATCTGGGAAGTGGTGACTGTCATCCCAGCCTTGATGCGCGCATAAAAGGCGTCCCCGTCAAAAGAGGTGGTGTCCAGGCAGGTGAATTCCTCGCCGTCGATGAAATAGGGGAAGGCGATGATCTTCAGATCAGCCTCGCGGATCCGCTCAGTGGGCAGGTTCCCGGACGTATCGGTGACAGCAACAAAACGCATGGGTATTCCTCCTTACAGCGCAGATTGCTTTTAGCGCATAATCACACATTTTGTATAAACATCCTAACGCACTTTCACGAAGAAAAGCAAGCTACTGGGCAGTCACCGCGCCCTACTGGAGCTTCTCCGAGAGGTAGAATGGAAAAACGGCACTCTACGAACCGTAGAACCCCGGTGTTTTCAAGGCTTTGCGGGCTCCGGTCAGGGGCGGAGGCGGTTCATCAGCGCGCCCCAGGCGTCCACCAGCCAGAAGCGGATGGCGTAGCCCTCCTCCTGGGTGACCAGGGCCAGATCCTCCCCGTCCAGGGCGCTCTCCAGGTCCTCCGCCTCCACCGCGCCCAGGCAGAGCGAGGGATAGACCACGCACCACCAGTTATGGCCCGCGCCGTCTCCCAGGACGACGCGCAGGGACTCGTAGCGCCCGGCGGGAAGACGGAAGCCGCCGTAACTGCGGAGGGGGTAGTCCTCCGGCCCGAGCGAGACCGAGACCGGCCTCCCTTCGCTGACCTGCTCCGCCGCGGCCTGCACGCCGGGCAGCGCCTGCTCCAGCAGTTCCCGGGCAGCGTCGGCGTCCGCGGCGGAAGCCAGCCGCGGACGGAGGTATCGGAGCACCGCGTCCCGCACCCGGAGCTTCAGGGCCTGCTCCGCCTCCTCGTCGGAGACCGCGATCACGTGCAGGCGAATGAGACCGGAGGCCAGACGCTGCTGGCGGGATGCGGCCCAGGTCCCGCTGAGCAGGGTGATGGAGAGGGCCAGCAGGGCCGCCGTCTCCCAGGGGCGAAACTTGTATCGGTACATAAAAACACCGTCCATCCTGTGTTGATGCCCATAGGATGGACGGTTTTTTCGGTTTTTAACCCGTTCAGGCTTTTTTGGACATGCCGCAGTATTCGCAGACATCGCCCTTGCCTGGGGCGCCGCAGTGGGGGCAGACAGTGACGGGGACGACAGCAGGCCGAGCCGAAGGGGCGGGGGCGGCGGGCCGGGTCGGAGCGGGGGCAGGACGGACGGAGACCGGATCCGGGACGTCCTCCGCCGTGGGGGAGAGCTCCCTGCGGCGGCGCATCCAGTAGGCCGCGGCGAAAAGCAGACCAGGCACCAGACCGAAGGCCAGACCCTCGCCGCCCTGGGGCAGCTCGGTGAGCGCCATGACCAGGAAGAAGAGCGCCGCGATAAACAGCGCGACGGTGCCGCCGCGGATCTGAACGGACAGGCCGCGGGCCTCCCTGCGCTTGCGCCAGAAATACACGATGGCCAGGGGGATCGCCGTGCCGAAGCCCAGGATGGCGCCGAAGGCGTCGCCGCTCACGGAACTGATCCCCATCATCAGGAAAAAGGCGGCAGAGACCACCAGGACCAGATCCAGCCTTCGTCCTTGCTTCTGTTTCATCAGGACAGCCTCCTTTTTCAAAGCATCCGCGCCACGGGCTTTGCCGTGCAGCAGAACTTCACCTCGCGCCGCAGCGCCTCGCAGGCCTCCCGGGCGCAGCCTTCCTCCTGGAAGACGCCGAACACCGCGGAGCCGGTGCCGGTCATCATGGCGCCCAGGGCCTTGTGGTCCAGCAGACGGCCCTTCAGCTCCGCCACGGTGCGGAGCCTTCGGTCGTCCACCTCTTCAAAAACATTGTACATCCGCCGGCAGAGGGCGGGGAGATCTCCCGCCTCCACGGCGGCGAGAAGTCCCTGGGTGTCCGGGTGGATGCGGACGGGGGCGCTGTCCAGCTTCTTATACAGCTCCGGCGTGGAGATGGAGAAGCCGGGCTTCAGGATCACAAACCAGCAGTCCGGCATGGGGGAGAGGTCCGTGAGCACTTCGCCCCGCCCCTCCGCCAGGGCGGTGCCGCCTGCCACGCAGAAGGCCACGTCCGAGCCGATCTGCTGGGCCAGCTGCTCCAGCGCCTTTCGGTCCATGGGGTTTCCGTAGAGCCGGTTCAGGCCCCGGAGCACGGCGGCCGCGTCGGCGGAGCCGCCGCCCATCCCCGCGCCCACGGGGATCTCCTTGCGCAGGTCGATCTGCAGGCCCTGGCCGCTTTCCCCTACGGCCTCCAGGAAGCGCAGGGCGGCCCGGACCGCCAGGTTCCGCTCGTCCCCGGGGATGTAGCGCAGGTTGGACCCGGCGCGGACCTGGCCGTCGTCGCGAAAGCGAAGGCGCAGCTCGTCGCAGAGGGAGACGGTCTGCATCAGCATGGCCAGATCGTGGTAGCCGTCCTCCCGGCGGGCGGTCACGTCCAGGGAAAGATTCAGTTTGGCGTAGGCATGTTCCGTACAGTCCCGCATACTATCTCCTTGATCAAAAGTTGTTTCAGTCGGGAAACATGTTTCGCAATTGCATTAAAAGAGGTAGACCCGCAGTTCGTAAGGCCGGGTGGTGAAGCCGTTGGCAATGACCATGTTCATGTCGTAATTCGAGAGGACCAGGGCCTTCTCGTCCAGCTCGATGCCCGCCGGCGCCTGGAAGCGGACCTGCTTGTCCGTAAAGGAGCAGACCACCAGCAGCTTTCTGCCGGCATGGTTGCGCTCGTAGACGTAGAGGTTCTTGTCCTCCGGCAGCAGCTCCACATAATCGCCCCAGAGGACCACCGGGGTCTCCTTGCGGAAGCGCAGCAGCTTCCGGTAGAAGTTCAGCAGGGAATTGGGGTCTTCCTCCTGGGCGGCCACGTTGATTTGGGTGTAATTCTCATTCACCTGGAACCAGGGGGTGCCGGTGCTAAAGCCCGCGTTCTTCTCCGCAGACCATTGGACCGGGCTGCGAGAATTGTCCCTTGCGCCTTCCTGCACGGTCTTCAGCACCTGGCTGGGGAGCATGAATTTGGACAGGATGCGCACGGTGTTCTGGGTCATCACGTCGGGATAGAGGTCTGTGTCCGGCAGACGCATGTTGGTCATGCCGATCTCCTGGCCCTGGTAGATGAAGGGCGTGCCCCGCTGGAGCATGTACATGGCGGCCAGCATCTTGCCGCTCTCGTCATGGTACTTCTCGCTGCCGTAGCGGCTGATGATGCGGGGATGGTCGTGGTTTTCGATGTAGAGCGCGTTCCAGGCCTTGCCCTGCAGCTTCATCTGCCAGGAAGTGAAGGCCTTTTTCATCTTGCGCAGATTGAAGGGGCGGCGGATCATGTCGGTGGCCAGACAGTCGGCCTCCATGTGGGAGAAGGCGATCATCTCGTCCAGCACCTGATCCTCCCCCTCGGTGACGTAGCGCAGGGCGGTGTCCGCGGTGGTCATGGGGCTTTCCCCCACGATGAAGCAGTCATAGTGATCCAGCACGTCCCGCTTGAACTCCGCCAGATATTCCTTCGCGGCGGGCAGATTGCTGTAGTACTTCATGCCGTTGGCCACGGGGATCCAGGGGTGGCAGTCCGGCAGGCCATCGGTCTTGGCGATGAAGGTGACCACATCCTCCCGGAAGCCGTCCACCCCCAGGTCCAGCCAGAAGCGCAGGATGGACTTGACCTCCTCCCGCACCTTGGGATTGGCCATGTTCAGGTCGGGCTGTTTTTTCGCGAAAAGATGCAGATAATATTCGTCGAGATCCTTGTCGTACTCCCAGGCGCCGCCTTCAAAGAGACTGGTCCAGTTGTTGGGGGGCAGCTGCCTTTTGCCCAGACGCTTGCCGGGCCGCCAGTAGTAATAGTCGTGATAGGGATTGTCCCGGCTCTTTTTGCTCTCAAGGAACCAGGGGTGCTCATCGGAGCTGTGGTTCACCACCAGGTCCATGAAGACCTTCAGCCCCCGGTCGTGGGCCTCGGCCAGGACCTTCTTGAACAGCTCCAGATCGCCGAAATCCGGGTGGATGTTCTTGTAATCGGAGATGTCGTAGCCGTAGTCCGCGTTGGGCGAGGGATAGATGGGGGAGAACCAGATGGCGTCCACCCCCAGGCTCTTGATGTAATCCAGCTTGCTCAGCACGCCCCAGAGGTCGCCGATGCCGTCTCCGTTCCCGTCGCAGAAGCTCCTGGTCCAGATCTGGTACACGGCCATCTCCTTATACCACGCTGTCTTTGCCATACGTCTCGCCTCCCATGTGCTTTTCATTTCCAGTTTATCACAGCGCGGCCGTCATCGCAACCGAAAAGAGACAAATCCCGCCTCGTGATTCCAAAAAGTTTTCAAATGTTGACAAAACGGTAAAAAAGTGCTATATTCACTTCGTATACCGTTAAAGTCGGCCCCCATGCGCCGGACGTATGGGGCTTTCGGACAGGAAAGGGTATTGAGTTTCCATGAAAAAGCAAGGGATTTCAGCGCTGCTTGTTTTGCTGCTGCTGCTTCTCATACCGGCCACGGCCTCGGCGGACGTGATCTATCCCGCGCCGGGGGAACTGTTCGTGGGCGAAGAGGTGAACCACCTGCTGGCCACCTTGGATCCGGAAGGCAGCTTCTGGACGGATCCGGCCCTCCTGCCGGAGGGGCTCTATGTGGAGACCGAGGAGAGCGAGGGAGCTATCCAGGTCTATCTGCGGGGTGTTCCTACCCAGCCCGGGTCCTACGACCTGGTTTTCAACTACAGCGGAACAGACAGCATCTGCACCATCGTCGTTCTGGAACAGAATCTTCCAGAGCCCACGCTCCAGTCGGTGAGCGTGGAGACGCTGCCGGAGAAAACAGAATATGTCGCCGGGGACGTGCTGGAGCCCACGGGACTCAGCATCCGGGTGACGCTTTCCAATGGGGAGAGCTATCTGGTGACGGAGGGCTTTGCCCTCTATCCCACCCGGCTGGAGGATGCCGGGACCCGCAGCATCGAGGTCAACTACGAGGGCTTGCTCTGCTATTTCCAGGTGGAAGTGGCGGAAGCGCCCGAGGTGATCGAGGGCATCGGCGTGCTGAGCCTGCCGGTGAAGGTCGTCTATGACGTGGGCGACGTGCTGGACGCCTCCGGCCTGGGCATCCGGGTCTACACCAACAACGGCACCCGGGACGCCTATGACGAGCTTCTCTGCCTGCCGACCCTGCTGGATACCCCGGGACAGCAGGTGATCACCGTGTATTACAGGGAAAAGACCTGTACCTTCACGGTCCAGGTGCTGGAGGCGGAAGCGCCGGCCGGCATCGCCGTGTACCGTCTGCCGGATAAGCTGGACTATCACGTGGGCGAGCAGCTGGACACCAGCGGCCTGGTGCTTGTGGAGACCAGCAGCCGGGACGATATCAAATATCTGGATCAGGGCTACTTATGCGCCCCCAGCCAGCTGGAGCAGCTGGGCCAGCAGGAGATCACCGTCACGGTGGGGGACCTGCATTGCAGTTATTTCGTCACGGTGCGCCCGGACGCCCCTGCAGCCCCGGCCCAGCAGCCGGAAAATAACGAGCCCGTCTCCATCCCTGTTGTACCTGCAGCGCCCTCCGTTGTGCCGCAGCAGGATCTGCTCCCCGACCGGACGGGAGGGGAAGCGGCTCAGTCCGGCAGACTTCTGGCCGTGGTCATTGTGGGCGCCGCCCTGGTGGCGCTGCTGGTGCTGGCGGCCTATCTGCTCTTCATCAACCGGGAGGAGCGGAGGTACTTTGCCGATTCGGTGAAGGACCTGTTCCGCCGCCGCTGAACATCGAATTGTTTGACGCCGGGGCGACCGCGCGGTCGCCCCGGAGCTTTTTTCCGGAAACTTGTAATTTTTGTGTTGACACGGGGCCTCTTTCTATGGTATTATCTCATGGCTGAATGAGGAACCGACCGTGCGGGTGTAGTTCAATGGTAGAACACCAGCCTTCCAAGCTGGATACGTGGGTTCGATTCCCATCACCCGCTCCAGCAAACGCATGCGGGTGCAGCGCATATGCGCCAATAGCTCAGCAGGATAGAGCAACTGCCTTCTAAGCAGTAGGTCGGGGGTTCGAATCCCTCTTGGCGTGCCAACGCCAGAGGGTGGCAGCAGGTTTGGCGCAGCGGTTTGTCCACCCTCCCGGCGGAGAAACTGATATGGTGGGATTAGCTCAGTTGGTAGAGCACCGGATTGTGGTTCCGGGTGTCGTGGGTTCGAGCCCCATATCCCACCCCACTTTACCAGCAACAGCCCGGTATGACCGGGCTGTTTTAGCAGGGAGACCTGCACATTGGGATGTAGTGTAATGGTAACACACCGGACTTTGACTCCGATATAGTGGGTTCGAGTCCCGCCATCCCAGCCACGCCCCAGTAGCTCAGTAGGCAGAGCACCTGCCTTTTAAGCAGGGTGTCCGGGGTTCGAATCCCCGCTGGAGCACCAAAAAAACACAGGAGGCCAAAGGCCCCCTGTGTTTTTTTGGTGCTCCAGCGGGATTCGAATTATGTCCGCACACGCCGGTGGTGTGTGCATGAACCAGCGCGCACGCTGGTGAATACCTCTATTTGCTTTCCCGTCTCCCGCAAGGGAAAGCAAATGCAAGCGAATCCCCGCTGGAGCACATAAAGCGAAAACCCTGTCAACGGCAGTCAGCGAGCTTTTCACTTTGTATCATCCAAGCTACGTTTTCAGTATTCATGATTCCTTCACATGTGACAGGGTTTTCTAAATGAATACTGAAAAGGGAAAACTGAATAATGAATAATAGGTCGAAAACGAAGTCTTTCCGATCACGTTATAGTGCTTGCGGGCAGAGGAGCATTGCGCTATAATCCATATCAGATGAAAAATCATTACAGAAACGAGGTGCATCCCATGACCGAACAAGAAGCGCCGCGCAGCAAATGCGGCTACTGCATGGGCGGCGAACTGCTCGACGCCTTCGGCATCCCCATCTGCCAGCTCTCCGTGAGCACGCTGATCCTGTTCCGGGAGCAGAGCCATCCCGGACGCTGCATCGTCGCTTACAAGGACCACGTCAGCGAGATCGTTGACATCAGCGCCAAGGAGCGGGCGGCCTTCCTGGAGGACGTGGCCCGGGCCGCGAAGGCGATCCACGCTGCCTTCCACCCCGAGAAGCTCAATTACGGCGCCTACGGAGACACCGGCTGCCACCTGCATGTCCACCTGGTGCCCAAGTATCGCGACGGCTATGAGTGGGGCGGCGTCTTTGCCATGAACCCCGGCCAGGTAAAGCTCAGCGACAGCGAATACGCCGCGATGATCGAGAAGATCAAGGCGAATCTGTAAGTGCGGGACCGCTGCGTCCCGGCAGCGGGGGATTTGGAGCGTGCAGGATGATCCGATTCTTTGGAAAAAATAACGATTTGCGGACAGAAGAAGGCAAAATCACAAAAACAGGATATGCCGTACTGCTGCTGTCCACGGTTTTTGGCCTGTGCGCAGTCCTGGCCGGAAGATACTGTTATGGACAGGCGCTGAAAAACAGGCGGATTTGAAGCGATGCAGTGCCGGGTTCCTGACTTGTCAAATGTCCTTCCGTCATAGTTCTATCTCAAAAAAAGAAGACCCCGGTGGGGTCTTCTTTTTTTGCCCGAAGGGACTCGAACCCCGGATTCAGCGGATCTCGCTCAGCCGGTAGCCGTTTTTATCGGCGTTCTTTCCTTTTTCGCCCGTCTGGACCAGCTGGCCGCTCTTTTTGTCATACCAGTAAAAGCCTGTCCAGGCCCAGGAGAACGCGGTGAGGACAAGGCTGATCTTCACGCAATCGTAGGACCGTCCGTTCACCGTTACGGTCTCCTCTCCGGCTTTTTCGGCGGCAAACTCACCGAGGCCCATGGCGCCGCGATTGTTTCCGGTGCCGATGGAATAGAACACGATCTGTTTTTCATCCGAGGCGATGAACGCGGGCATTGCCAGCTCCATCATCTGATACCACAGGCCGTCCCCGATTTTGAAGGTCTTGTCCTGCGCTTTACCCTTGAAGGTTCCGGTGAGCCTGATATAGTCCCCGTCTTTTCGCGCCAGGAGCTCCGTCCGGTCGGAGGGCCGGCTGTAATGCCAGCCGGTGCAGGAGAGATTGCCGGATACGTGGAAGATCTCCTCCGACCAGGGCGCGCCCTCTCGCAGCAGGGTCTGGGTGATCTCGGCCCGGTCTGCATAGCCGGAAACGTCGACACAGCGGGTCTCCGTCCCGTCCAATCTCTGGTAGCGCATCCCGGACACATCCCTCGGATACGCATAATCCGGGATGGCATAGGAGGAGATGGCCTTCTGGGAGAAGACGAGCCTGCCCTTCAGGAACACCTTGTCGATGAACTGGATGTTGGAGATGTCCGCGCCCGGATCCTTTTCCAGCAGGATCAGATCGGCGTCCATGCCCTCCCGCACCAGCCCCTTGCGCTCCGCGAGGCCCAGATGCTCGGCGCTGTTTTTGGTGGCGAGGACGATGGCCTCCATGGGGCTCAGTCCGGCCTCCACATAATAGGCCAGTTCCCGGTGCTCGATGGCTCCGGTCATGCTTTCCAGCATGTTGTCCGTGCCCATGGCGATGGGGATGCCGGCGTCGTACAGCACTTTGAGATTGTGCAGGCTGTGGGCCAGGCGGGAAGGATCCTTTTCGTAGGTCATGGCGTTGACGGTGGGAACGAAGCGGGCGCCAGACTGTTTCCACAGGGCGATGATCGGATCGCCCGGCTCCAGGTCCCGGTCCAGGACCCCGTGCTCAATGCCGTAGATCCCGGCCTCCAGCAGGTCCTTCACGTCGTCGTAATAGAAAACATGGGCCGTGGCGAGCAGCCCGTTTTCCCGGCCTTCGCGGATGATCTGCCGCATCAGCGCCTTGTCGATCTTCCGGATCGTCCGCTTCTCGTCAAAATACCAGTAGTCTCCGCCCTGATAGGTGAATTTCAGAAAGTCGACGCCCGCCTGCTTCAGCTCCCGGATCCCGGCGCTTACCTGCTCGGGGGTGGAGACCTCAATGGCCATCTCCGCCCGTGCCCAGGGGCTGTTGGAGCCCAGGGTGCTGGCGGGGTGACCGTCGGGCGCCGTGAAGTTCGGACCCACGATCCGCAGCTCCGGGCCCAGGATCTCGCCCGTCTGCAGCTTGCGGCGCAGCTTGTAGATGAAATGCTTCGGCGCGTCCAGGTCCTTGATGGCGGTGATGCCGTAGGGCAGAACGCCCTCCTGGAAGATCTGGGGGATCTTTTCCCGCAGGAAAGCGTCGCTCTCCGCCTCGTTGTGGCAGCTGAAACCGCCCTGGATATGGACGTGAGAGTCGATGAGTCCCGGCATGAGGGTCAAACCGCTGCCGTCAATGACAGACACAGCGGCATCCTCAACGGCGTCGCCGCTGATTTTTTGAATGAGCCCGTCTTTTACGAGGACGTTCTGATGAAACAGCTCGCTGCCGTCGCCCACAAGCACATGGACGTCCCGGATCAGATAGCCCGCGGTCTGTTTCTTCTTCGGGCGGCGCAGATACTTGACCAGAACAAACAGCACCAGGCCGGTGCCCAGCAGCATCTGGATCCATCCGATCAGCGGAATTCCGAATCGTACAGGCATAGCAATCTCCTCCCGGTTCCGATTTATCCGAAGATCTTTTTGAAGTATTCGTCGAAGGCCCCCTTCGGGGGGATCGCCAGGCCCTGCCTGGCGTCGGCCAGGACAAGAAGATGGTCTCCCGGGTGAATGTCAAAGACCTCCCGGGCCTCCTTGGGGATCACGATCTGCCCCTTTGTCCCGACGGTGACGGTCCATGCGTATTTTTCTTCCGGCTTTTCCATGTGGCCCGCGCTCCTTTCATATCGTTATACAAATCATACATTTCATACCGCCTTTTGTCAAGTATTTCCTTTTGCCCCCAAAAGATGGATGGGCCATGCCCCGCGGCAGGATCACCGCGGGATCCGGCGGGCCGCGGGATCCCGGACTGGATTTGGCGGAAAGGATGTGATATAATCCCTGCAGCGAGACAGAGAGAAGGGGAGAAGCAGAATGAGAACGGAATATCGCAGCGACCCGACCATGGATCCCTCCGGCTTTGTGCTGCTGGCGGACTATGTGCCCTATATCGTTCAGGAGATCCGCTATTACTCCACCTATAATTTCATCGGCGAGCGGATCGACGGCTATGAAGAGCCCTGTGCCCTGCTGACCATTGAGGCGGCCCGGGCCCTGAAGGCCGCCGCCAACGAGCTCATGGTCCAGGGCTACCGGATGAAGATCTTTGACGCCTACCGGCCCGCCACGGCGGTGAAGCACTTCATCCTCTGGGGCATTGAGGATCAGGACATCCGCATGAAGCCGTATTTTTACCCGGAGCTGGAGAAGCAGGCCCTCTTTGCCGAGGGCTATATCGCAAAGCAGTCCAGCCACAGCCGGGGCAGCGCGGTGGATCTGACCCTGCTGGATATGAAGACCGGCAAGGAGCTGGACATGGGCAGCCCCTTCGATCTCTTCAGCCCCCTCTCCCATCCGGACTGTCGGGAGGTCACCGAGGAGCAGTACGAAAACCGGATGCTCCTAAGGCGGGTCATGCTCCGCAACGGCTTTCAGCCTATCGGCTGCGAGTGGTGGCACTTTTCCCTGAAAAACGAGCCTTACCCGGACACCTACTTTACCTTCCCGGTGTCTTCCGGGTATCTGAAGCGATAAAAAACCAAGAATCAAAACATAAGGAGAACAAACATGAAAATCGCAGTGACCTACGAAAACGGCGAGATCTTCCAGCACTTCGGCCATACCGAGACCTTTAAGGTCTATGAGGTGGAAGACGGCAGGATCCTCGGATCTGAGATCATCGGCTCCAACGGCAGCGGCCACGGGGCCCTGGCAAAGCTCCTGAACGAGCAGGGGATCGACGTGCTGATCTGCGGCGGCATCGGCGGCGGCGCCCAGGCCGCCCTGGAGGAGCGGGGCATCGAGCTCTGCGCCGGCGCGGAGGGCGATGCGGACCAGGCGGTGGCCGCCTATCTGCGGGGTGAGCTCCACAACACCGGCGCCAACTGCGACCATCATCACGGCGAAGACCATTCCTGTGGGGACCACGGCTGTGGGGAGCACGGCTGCGGGGACCATGACTGCGGCGAGCACGACTGCGGCCAGGGCTGCCACGGGGGAAAGCAGGGCAAAAACAGCGGCAAGCGGGTCCGCACCCACTACCGGGGCACCTTCAACGACGGCACCCAGTTCGATTCCTCCTATGACCGGGGCGAGCCCCTGGAATTCATCTGCGGCGCGGGCCAGATGATCCCCGGCTTTGACGCGGCGGTGGCGGATATGGACGTGGGCCAGGTCATCGACGTGCATCTCTCTCCCGCGGAGGCCTACGGCGAAGTGAACCCGGACGCCATTTTCACCGTGGAGATCGCGCGGGTTCCCGGGGCCGAGAGCGTTTTCGTGGGCCAGCAGGTCTATCTGCAGGATTCCTACGGCCGGCCCTTCCCGGTGAAGATCGCCGCCAAGGACGACAGCACCATCACCTTTGACGCGAACCACGAGATGGCGGGGAAGGAACTGAACTTCCGCATTGAGCTGGTGGAGGTCACGGAGGCGTAAGACGCCTGCTTCAAAACGGAAATGCAGCAAAAACAGCAGCCTTCCAAGCTGCTGTTTTTGCTGTAAAGAAAAGGGGAAAACGAAGCTTTCCGTCTTCCTTTTTCCAAAACGATGTGCTATAGTGGCGCTGATCTTTGTTTTCCGCGGATATCGAGAAAAGCGTTCAGGAGAGGCAGAGAAATGAATCTGTTTGATATTCTGGGGCCGATTATGATCGGACCCTCCAGCTCCCATACGGCGGGGGCGGCCCGCATCGGCAGCATGGCAAGGACCCTGCTGGGAGAGATCCCGGTGCAGGCGAAGATCCACCTCCACGGCTCCTTTGCCCAGACCGGCAGCGGCCACGGCACGGACCGGGCCCTGGTGGGCGGCCTGCTGGGTATGAAGCCGGACGACCTTCGTATCCCCTTTGCCTTTGAGGAGGCGGAGAAGGACGGGCTGCAATTTTCCATCGACACCATCGAGCTGCGGGAGGCCCACCCCAACACAGCGGTCATCGAGCTCATCGGCGAAAACGGCGCGCGGCTGGAGATGCAGGCCTGCAGCATCGGCGGCGGCGCCATCGAGGTGCACAAGATCAACGGCATCGACGTGCTCTTTACCGGGGCCTTCAACACCCTGGTCATCCACAACCACGATGAATACGGCACCCTGGCGGCGGTGACCACCATTTTGAGCCAGCTGCACATCAATGTGGCCAACATGAGCCTGAACCGGGCCAAGCGGGGCGGCGACGCGCTGATGGTCCTGGAGACGGACCAGCACATCAAGCCCAGCCAGGTGGAGTTCCTGCGGGATCTGCCGGGCATTCTTTCCCTGACTTATTACGACAAGGAGGACGAGGAATATGGCTTTTCACTCCGTCGCTGAGATCCTGGAGCTGGCAAAGCTGGAGGACATCCCCTTTTGGGAAGTGGTCCTCCGCTGGGATATGGAGGAGCGCCAGGTCACCCGGGAGGAATCCATGGCGAAAATGCTCATCACCTGGCAGGCCATGCGGGACGCGGCGGACGCCTACACCGGCACCCGGCGCAGCGTCAGCGGCCTGGTGGGCGGCGACGGCATGCGCATGCGCCAGTATCAGCTCCGCGGCAAGGCCATCGCCGGAGGCTATGTGGGCGAGGTGATCGCAGAAGCCCTCTCCATGGCGGAATCCAACGCCTGCATGCGACGCATCGTGGCGGCTCCCACGGCGGGGGCCTGCGGCGTGCTGCCCGCGGTGCTGCTGCCGCTGCAGAAGGACAAGGACCTGACCCAGCGCCAGATCCTGGAGGCCTTCTATGTGGCAAGCGGCGTGGGCATGGTCATTGCCCGCAATGCCTGCATCTCCGGCGCCTCCGGCGGCTGCCAGGCCGAAATCGGCACCGCTTCCGCTATGGCCGCGGCGGCTCTGGTGTCCCTCAAGGGCGGCAGCGACAAAATGATCGCCCAGGCGGTGGCCATCGCGCTCTCCAACCTGATGGGCCTGGTCTGCGACCCGGTGGCGGGTCTGG
Organism: Oscillospiraceae bacterium; assembly: GCA_017447685.1. GTDB lineage: Bacteria > Bacillota > Clostridia > Oscillospirales > Oscillospiraceae > Limivicinus. The sequence goes on along the minus strand of JAFSMZ010000027.1, from coordinate 55,776 downwards.
TGGAGGTGCCCTGCGTGAAGCGCAACGTCATCGGCGCCATGAACGCCATCAGCGCCGCCGATATGGCCCTTGCCGGCATCGAGTGCGTGGTCCCCGTGGACGAGGTCATCGAGGCCATGGGCGAGGTGGGCCGTTCCATGCCGGTCCAGTTCCGGGAGACGGCCCTGGGCGGCCTTGCCAACACCCCCACCGGCCGCGCGGTCCGCGACCGGATGCAGCAGAACCAGGAGTGGAAATAAGCTCCAGGCAGAAGGACCCGGGACACGAAATAATCGCTGACTTTCATAGTTCACCCGCCGTAGGGGCGGCTATCAGCCGCCCGCACAGAATGGCGTCAATCAAATAAAAACGTGGGGCGAATTCGTAGCGAGATACGAATTCGCCCCACGTTTTTCGATCGCACAGAGAACAGGAAGACCGGCCTCAGCAGCATTGCGAAAGGCTTATATCATGGTTGAAAACCCTTTGAAAAAGAAGCAAAGGAGAAAGGCGAGGCCTGCCATAAGAGAAAACACGAGACAGTAGAAGAGAAGGATCGCAGCGATCCTCACGCCCCTGCTGCGCCTGGTCAATCGCCTCCATAATGGTTCCGGGATTCGCTTCACGAAGAAGGAGACGATCCCTCTTGCCAATTCATAGAGCAGTTCATCCATGTCGAGCTCCGTACCGGATCAGATCCGTGTCAATAGAGTCAAGGAAAAAATCGCCTGGCGCGATAAGCGCCGGCCTGAAACAAAGGGCCTGCTGGCACGCTCACGTTTCCCTTTACGAATGGGAGCGGCGGGGGAAGAGGATGCGGAAGGACTCCTGCAGGTTCTGGTGGCGGATGTGGGTGGCGTCGAAGCGGACGCTCTGAAAGGCCAGCTGCATGATGGGCCCGGCGCAGAAAGCACAGAGAATGGTGCCGATGCCCACGGGGCCGCCCAGCAGCCAGCCAACGAAGGTGGCCGTTCCCTGGAGCAGGATGCCCACCAGACCAATGGGAAGCCGGCTGCAGCGCTTGGCAAGGCCCACCAGCAGGCTGTCCCGGGGGCCGCAGCCCAGGGAGGCGACCATGTAGCCGTACTGGGTGTAGGCGATGACCACAAGGCCGGCCAGCAGCACGGGGATGGAGGCGGCAAGGCTGTGGCAGGCAGGTACCGGGTGGAGCCAGTTGAAGAAGTCCACGGCCTTGCCCACCACAAAGGCGTCGATGAACATGGAAAGGCCGATGGGCTCCCGCAGGAGAATATCGATGATGAGAATGGTGACGGAGACGGCGATGGAGGCGCTGCCGTAGAGAATGCCCAGGCTTTTGGAGATGCCCAGGTTCAGCACGTCCCAGGGGGCGGCGCCGATGTTGGCCTGGATGGTCAGGTAAATGCCGAAGCCGTTAAAAAACAGGCTCACCGCGGCCAGGAGCATGTTGAGCAGGATGGCCCTGGGGCTGCGGTTGAGGCGGAGGGAAGAAGTCATGGATGGATCACCTTGCATGGAAAGAAATCTGAGGCTGGATGGCCTTCATGGAACGGGCCAGATTATCATGATGATAGGATGGCGAAAAAGTGTTTTTCGCCGCACCGCTTTGCGGCGCTGCAAAACAGAGCGCTGTTTTGCCATACCGTCATTGCAATGAGTATCGGGCGAATGATTTTTAGAATCATTCGCTGCCAAAGCTGTCGTTTGGCAGCGAAATCAATCGAATTTTCGATTGATTTCGCCATCCGATGATCATGATCGGGCTTGCTGCCGTGGGGGGAGGGACTCAGTCGGAAGAGGAGGACGAGGAAGAGGAGGACGAAGAGGCGGCCTCCCGGTCCCGGATCATGTGCTGCAGGGTGATGAGGATGGCCACCACTTCCTTTTCATACTCCGGGCGGTAGATATCGATGCAGTACTTGTCGTGGAGGGAGAAGAGCTTCTGGGCGATGACGGCGATGATCTCGCCCTTTTCATCATAGAGCTCGAAGTTCAGACCCAGGACATTGCCCTGAAGCTGCCAGCCCAGGCCTTCCAGATTGGAGACGTCTTTGATGAGGTGGAAGAGCTCGTTGGAGAGCTGGAAGGCGGTGCCGTTTGCCATGGTGATGAAATGCCGCTCGTGCAGCGTGAAGAACTTCTTTTCGATGTGGGCCACGTGCTGGTCCCGGGCATCATAGATGTCGGTTTTGTCGTGGAGGGAGGGGAACTTTGTCTCCGCCCGGTAGAGCAGGTTTTCATTGGCGTCGGTGATCTCAATGCGGTGGTGCAGGGTCATGACCTTGGAAGAGGTGAAGAGAGAACGCCGGGGCTCCCCGAAGCGCTCCACATTCCTCACATTGGCTGCTTCGCCGGCTTCCCGGAAGCGATGGACTTTGGAAAACACACCCATGACTGTTTCCTCCTTTATTGTTCTTTTAATCATTATACCATACAGGCGCTCCCCCTGCAAGAAAAACAGGACTCCGTGTCGATGCGGCACAGCGTCCTGTTTTGCGTTTTATTCCCGGTGGGCGGCAAGGTAGGCCTGCTTCTGCCGCTCGTCCTCCGCCTCCAGGGACGCGGAATTGTGTACGCCGCCCAGATATTCCAGGTGGTGCCGGAATTCGTGGCGCAGGATCCTGCGCAGGAGCGGCACCGCTTCCGCCTCCTCCGCATGGGGATAGACCCGGTCGAAGGAGCCCTTATACATCACGATCTGGCGCATGCCGTGGGAGATCTGATACTGGCCCAGGGTGTAGAGGTCCCCTGCCTTGGCATAGTCCGGGACAGGCGCGGCTTCCGATACGATCACCCCACCGGAGAGCTCCCGGAAGAACTCCACCGGCAGCTCGTCCAGAAGCCGGGAGAGGATACGGCTGTACGCTTCGGTGCTGAGCATAGGAACCCCCTTTTTCAGGAGAAGAACAGCGCCCTGGCTCCGGGCAGGAGCAGGATCACCGGAACGGCCAGGATTGAACAGAGAGAAAGCGCGATAGACATGGCCGGATCCTTTCTTATTTGGCCGCGCTCTCCGGGGAGGGCAGCGGGTGGATATCATAGGTGTCGTAATAGATCTCATAGGCGGTCTTCACGTCCCCGGCAAGCTCGATGAGGGCGCCGGCCTGGAACATGGGGGAGAGGCTGCCAGAGGGGGCGGGCCATGCGGCGTTGGAGACGACGGTGTAACGCTCCTTTCCGACTTCCTCCGCGGTGAGGGTGGCCTGGGCGGAGAAGAGCAGCACGCCGGTGGCGATATGATAGTCGCTGGAGAGGATGGCGAGCTGCCGCACCTGGGGGTACTGCTCCGCCAGGAGCTGACAGGTGAAGGCGGCGTTCTGCGCCGTGGTCTGGGAGCGGTCCTCCACGAGGATGCGCTCCGGGGCAACGCCGTGGCCTATCAGGTATTGGGCCATGCAGCCGGCCTCCGTGGCGGAGGCATTGCCCGAGGCGGTGCCGCCGCCGGTGCAGACGATCAGGGCATTGGGATATTTCTCCGCGGTGGCCAGGGCCACCTGCAGCCGCTCCACCAGCTCGTCCCGCATGCTGCCGTCCGGGTTCAGCTGGAAGCCCAGGACCACGAGACAGAGCTCATCCGTGTCGGGCAGGCCGTCCGGCAGGACGCCGGGGTGGATCTCCAGCTCCGTATTGGCAGACTTCCAGATCTTCAGGATCTTTTCCCAGCGGGCTGCGGCGTCCGGGTCCAGGCTGCGCAGCCGCTCCAGCAGCGCGGCGTTTTGCTCTTCGGCCGCGTCGCCGTATTGGGCGTAAAAGGTCACCAGCTCCTCGATCAGCGCGGACTCGTTTTCCGTGGCTGCATTTGGGGCGGGCTCGGCCCCTTTTCCGCAGGCGGAAAGCAGCAGGAGAAGGCAGAGCAGCAGGAGCGGGAGCATTTTTGCTTTTCTGAACATGGCGCACCTCCCGGTGAAGAAGAATCGAGTTCATCATAGCATAGAGCCGGAAAATGAGCAAGACCCGGGCGGGTCGGAACGCCTGCCCTGCAGGAGAAGGCAGGGGCCGCCGCAAATCAGCGCCATCCGGTCCCGGGAAGGACAAAAAATGGGAGGCGCCGCTTCCCGAGAGAAGGGCGCCTCCCATCTGTTTATACCCGGCGTCGGGGGCGGCCGAAGCTGCCTGCATCCGACTGGGCTTTTCCGATCATTCCTCGCTGCCGGACTGCTGGGCCATCTTCAGAAGGTCCAGAGCATTCGGGTAATTGGCGGTAGCGGCGGCGTAGAGGACCATGCTCTCGCGGAAGTACTGACGAAACGTCTTGGAAAAGCTCTTGCTGGTGTTTTTCATTTGGGTTCATTATCCTTTCTTGACAGATACCGGGGCGCGGCACGGGCTTTGCATTCCGCGCCGGGTACGATGCATTCCTGGGTTCCGGCTTGGTTTTCGGATCGAAGTGGTGCATCCTTGTCATGGCCGCATTATACGCATTGAACAAAAAATGTCAACCGAAATTGTGCACAACTTCTAAGGCCAGGAGCTGCTTTTTCTGCGCTTCCCGGAAATGGGCATAGAAGCGGCGCCGCTTCCCGGAGGGAGCAAAAGGTTTTCGTTTCCGCCCTTTGCCCCCGAAAATCGGGGACTTTGTGCATTTCATGCTGCCTCTTCGGGCCGCAGGTCAGGAAATGGACGGCCGATCCGCGGAAAGAGAGGGAATACACATAGCCGCCCGTCCGGCACATTTCAACAGGATCAAGGCCCAGGGATCCACACATTTCAATATCCTGGCGGAAGTGAAAATCACACATTTCAATATTCAGACCGCCATATAAACTACACATTTCAATAGAATTTACCCGCATAAAAACGCACAAAGCAATAGGCGGAGAGAAAAAATGCCGCCTGCCGCGGGGATCGGCCTGGACGATCGGCGCTGCTGCCCCGGAGTGGCGGGAGGCATATTTCCATAAAGGCAAAAGACACAGCCCACCCTCCGGCGGGCTGTGTCTTTTGCGGTATGTGCGGCCGAAACAGTTGAATTTGGGTATATCGTCAGGTCCGGGCTTCGGGCGGGATCTCTTCCCGTCCCGGCGCGGGCGTTCAGCGCCTTTGCCGTGCGGAAGCAAGGTACAGGGGGATCGCCGCCAGCTGTGCGGCCATGGAAACGATGACCATGGCGACCTTGCTCACGTCATACAGCGATCCCAGCATCCAGCTGCCCAGAAACCAGAAAACGCCGAAGGAACATTCAAAGATCCCATAGCCGGTGGCGCGGCTTTGCTTGGGCACCATCCCGGAAACCGCCGCCTTCAGGATCGATTCCTGGGCCCCCATGCCCACGCCCCACAGGGCGATCCCGACCAGCAGCAGCGGCACGGAACGGCACAGGAACACAAAAAAGGCAAAGGGTGCGGAGATGAGGGTGGAGAGGACCAGGGCGCCGACGCCTTTTTTGTCGTACAGCATCCCAAAAACAAGGGCGGCAACAGCGTCCACCAGCATGGCCCCGGCGTAGAGCAGAGGAAGCGTGCCGCTGTTCACCAGGGAGGAGGTTTCGGCCAGGCCCGGCGCAAGGGAAGTGTAGTTTTGCGATACGTGCATGATCACGAGGGAATAGTCGAGGAAGCCAAAGGCAAAGAGACTGATCCCCGCGATATAGAGGATGAACTCCTTTTTCAGCTTGAAGGGGATATACTCCTTCGGTTCCGGTTCAAAGCGCTCGGGATTCGGGAACTTCGCCCGGGTGACCAGAAGGAGGATCAGGGTGACGGCGCCGGGGATCGCCAGAACGGCAAAGCAGCTGGCATAGATCCGGAACAAAGGACCTTCCTGCCGGAACAGCATCACCAGATACAGCAGCACCGGGCCGAGAAAAGCGCCGATCTGGTCCAGCAATTCCTGAATGCCGAAGCTTTTGCCGGCCCCCTCCTGTGAGGCGGCAAAGGACATAACGGTGTCTTTGGCCGGCTTTTTGATCGCCTTTCCCATGCGCTGGACAACGAGCAGCAGACAGGCGGCCAGCCAGCCGTGTTCCCCCACCAGCGCAAGAGCGGGCACGGCGATGATGTCCAGCACATAGCCCAGGATCACCATGGGCCAGTACTGCTTCGTCTTGTCGGTGATCCGGCCGAACACATAGCGCATGGAGTAGCCGATCAGCTCACCCAGTCCGGACACGAAACCGATGGCCCCGGCGGAGGCCCCCAGCAGGGACAGGTAGGCCCCGCGGATGCTGGACGCGCCTTCGTGGGTCATGTCGGAGAAGAGGCTGACGATCCCGAAGAGAACGATAAACAGCATGGCCTGCGACAGGCGCTTTTTTTGCACTTTTCCGCGATTCACAGGAAATCACCCCCCGACAGTATTTGCATGCGGCGCGGCAAGCATTGTCCCGAACGGTGATATTATCATACCACGTGACGCCTCCGGATACCAGCGCCATTGTACCGGCCTTTGACAAATCTTTTGTGACGCGAAAAAGGATAGGGAAGGGGTGCAGATCCGGGGTGTCCAACAGAGAGCAAACCGGAAAGCATCGAGTGGAAGCTTTCTCCGGAGCGGCAAAAACCCAGCCCACCTGGAACAGTGCTTTGTCAAGGATGGATCTATCCCTATCGATTTATCGGGAATGTGGGCTTTCCCCTTTGATAGCTTTTCTCGCCTTCCGGCCCTTCGTGAAAGAGGGCAGCGCGCAGAAAAATACTCTGTTGCGGACAATACGACCCAAGCGCATGCCCATCGGCTCACGCCCGGAGCAATTTCTCCCCCTGTCCAGCCAAATAAGAAACAGGCGTTGGCCACGCCGTGAGGATACCTCACGCTGCGCAGAGTGGCCAACGCCTGTTTCTTGTTATTCTGTTCTATCCGAATAGTCCCGATGCCAATTACCGACCAACGAGGATATAAGCCCTCAAGCGTCTCCCTCGCGCGCCATCATTTCATCGATCGCCCGGTTGATGAAGGTATTGAGACTTTCGCCTCTGGAAGCAGCATGAGCCCTGACCAGTTCCCGGCGCTCCGGTGTCATGCGGATCTTCGTTTCCACGAATTGTGCGATGTACTTCTTGTGCGCACGCGCCTGGGCTTCTGTGAAGCCTTTGTATGTACTGCCCTTCTCGGTTGCCATGTTCTGCCCCCATCCGGAGCTTGCGACTCCTGCTTTCTGGGCGGCATTTTATCACATCCTCAATAATGGGGCAACTAACAGATTGCACAAATCGAAGGGCAAGTTTTCGTTGGCCTTTCCGATTGATATATGGGCGTATCCATGATACTGTAAATGACATAAACCGGAGCAACCTGAGATCGATGAGATTTGCAGCGCGGAGGCGAGACGATTCCACATAGGTCGAAGACGTAGAGGGAAAGCATGACACGAAATTTGAAATCAATGAAAAAATAGTGCCACTTTTCACTATATTATGGCGTTGCCTACTTCATTCCTTCAATTAAAGTTCCATTTGACGAAATGCTCCGGGCGCGTAGGATCAAAGCGGGAACTGCCAGATCACATGTGAAATATGGTGAAAATGTCTTTGACAGGATGATCGGGTTTCCTCCATTTCATAAGGATCAGGAGGTAAAAATGAAGGAAAACGAAGGCATGTAAGCGTATATAAGAGTCTCATCCACCGACCAGAATGTGGACAGACAAATGCTTGCGATTCAGCAGCTGGAACTCCCCAGAAGTCACATCTTCATTGACAGGGTGTCCGGCAAAGACTTTGACCGTCCCCAGTATCAGCGGATGCTCAAACGACTAAAGCCCGGGAACACGCTTGTTGTGAAGAGCATAGACCGCCTCGGGAGAAATTATGAGGAAATCCTTGAACAATGGCGGTTCATAACAAAAGAAAAACACGCGGATATTGTGGTGTTGGATATGCCGCTGCTGGATACCCGTAAGGATCGGGATCTGATCGGCACCTTGATCTCGGATATCGTTTTGCAGCTGTTGAGCTATGTCGCGCAGACAGAACGGGAGTTCATCCGGCAGCGACAAGCAGAGGGAATCGCGGCTGCGAGAGCAAAAGGCGTCCATCTCGGGCGTTTCCCGAAGACGAAGCCGGAGAACTATCCAAGTGTTGTTTCTGCCTGGAAAAACGGAGAGCTCACAGCGAGCCAGGCCGCGGAAGCCCTGGAAACAAGCTATAAAACCTTTATGAAATGGGTGAGGGAAAGCGAACAAGAACGCGCTTTATAGATAAAATGCATAAAAATAGAATAGTGCTGAAGATAAAAAGGTATACTTTTTTCTCCTTTGCCACTATTGCTTTTCAGGGAGGCATCTGATACAATACGTTGTGATTGAGTATCAGCATATCCCCAAATTCATTGCACGGAAAAAAAGTATACCTTTTTATTTTTTGGGGGACCGGGCGGCAGGCCTGCCGGGTTCCTTTTCGAGTACGCTTTGCAGTTTTGAGGTGTGAAAGTGAAGAAGGCAATAGCTTTATTGATCGTAATTGCCATCCTGGCCGGAGGCTTCCTGTATGTGCGCAATGTGGATCAGCAGGACAAGCAGCGCATGCGGGATCTGTACGCCGAGGTGGAGCCTCTCCAGCGTCAGAGAGAGGCCTTGATCGCCGAGCGGGACAGGCTGGAGACGGAATATGCGCTCCAGATGCGTGATGTCGGAACGGTGGAACTGCTGTTTCGGCAGCTGAACGTTTCGATTTTCACGGATGTGTATCCGAAAATGCGGGACCTGGGGGTCATCGGCGTCCTGGGTGTAAACAACCACGAGTACCCGGGCTACGGTTACAGGATGAGTCTGGAACAGTTCAGCCGCCTGGTCAAGGACGGCTGGGGCTGCTGCTTCATCTACGAAAGCACCAGCGATTTTGACTCCTGGTATGAAGGAATGGCCCAGAAGCTGGAGAATGACGGTCTGCCGGTCCCGAGGGCGATCTATTTCCCGGACAATACATACAGCAATGCGATCAATGCCTCCCTGATCCGCTGCGGGATCGATACCGTGATCCGCGGCGCCAGTGACGGGCACTCTGCCACGGTGACCGCGCAGAACGGGAAGCTGTGGTACACCGGGGCAATGCCCTGGAACTATACCGGGGTGAACGCCGACACGGACCTGCTTGCCCGGACCAACGGGGCAAACCTGGTGTTCACGGTCAGCTTCGATAACCTGTGGGACGCCTATGACGATGAAACGTTTGGCACGGTCCTGGATGGCCTGGTCGCCCTCCGGGACGGCAGGACGGGGCAGGAAGATGCCTCCCAGACGCCGATGCTTCAGGATCCGACCCAGACCGGTCCCTCCGGGAACGATCCGCTGGGGCCGAAGCTTAAGATCGTCACCTTCGAGGAGGCCAGACAGTCTCACCAGCTTGCCGAGGCCAACAACGCGGTGCTGGAGAAGGAGCACAGGGCGCGGGAAGCGGAGCTGAACCAGCAGATCGACGCGCTTGACCAGCAGATCCGGGGGCTCTACGAAAAGTGGGGACAGACCGGAGATAAGAATGACGCCATGCGGCATATATTGGAGTCCGGAAATGAACAAGAAAGCTAACGAAGAATACATTGACCTGGGAAAGATCATACAGATCCTGTGGAAATATGCCGCGCTGATCCTGCTGGTCGGCATCATCTTTGCTGCGCTTCTCTTTTTCTACGCGCAGATGTTTGTTTCCCCGCAGTATGAAGCAAACGCTCTCTTCTATGTCAACAACAGCACCTTCTCCCTGAGCAGTGCTGTCAGGATCAGCACCGGTGAACTGAACGCGGCCTCCGATCTGGTGGATACCTACGTGGCGATCCTGCAGTCCCGCGCCAATATGGAGCTGGTCCTTGAGGAAAGTGGAGCGGATTATACCTATGAGCAGCTGCGGGAAATGGTTTCCGCGAAGGCTGTGAACTCCACGGGCCTTTTCCAGGTCACGGTTCGCTCCAGAGATCCGGAAGAGGCACGCAACCTGGCAAACACCATCGCGGTGATCCTGCCGGACAAGATCTCCGATATTGTCACCAACAGCTCGGTGGAGGTCGTGGACTATGCGGTCACGCCGCATACGCGCGTCTCCCCCAACTATATGAAGTATTCCGCCGTCGGCCTGCTGCTGGGCATGATTCTGTGCAGCGGCATGGTCCTGCTCCACAGCTACGCCGATGACGTGATCCATGATGAGGATTACCTGCTGCAGACCTATGACGCGCCGATTTTGGCGACGATCCCGGATCTGCTGGCGAAGACGCCGAAGAAGTACGGCTATTACGGATCCTCCTCGTATGCAAGGAGCCGGAAGGAGGGGGTGGAATAATGGCCGACAACAAGAGAAGCTCTGCGCGTCACAGCCAACAGAAAACGCCGCAGAAGACCATGCTCTGCGACGGACTGAGCTTTGCGGCGGCGGAGGCCTATAAGCTGCTCAGAACCAACCTGATGTTCTCCCTGCCGGATAAGCCCTGCCGCATTTTGGGCGTCACCAGTTCCATTCGCGGCGAAGGCAAGTCCACTACCTCGGTGAATTTGGCCTACACGCTTGCCCAGGCCGGCAAGCGGACGCTTTTGATCGACGCGGATATGCGCCTGCCCAGCGTGGCGGGCAAACTGGAGATCCACGGCCGCCCCGGCCTTTCGAATCTGCTGGCCGGTCTTGTCACCGAGAGCGATGCCGTGCAGCAGTCCAAGTTGCTTTCCAACTGGTACATCCTCCCGGCGGGTGACATCCCCCCGAACCCCTCGGAACTTCTGGGATCCGAACGGATGCACGCCCTGCTGGAGCGCTGCAGCCAGGCCTTTGATTTCATCGTGATCGACCTGCCGCCGATCAATATCGTGACCGACGCCCTGGTCATCTCCGCCTGGACCGACGGCCTGGTCGTTGTGGTTCGCCAGAACTACACGGACAGCAAAGCGCTCAACGCCTGCATGTATCAAACCAAGCAGCTGGGCTCCAAGTTCCTGGGCTTTGTCATGACCGACGCCGCCGTCGGCAAGGGCAGCTACAAGCGCTACGGCAAGTACGGCAGCAAGTATGGCTACGACTACGGCTATGGCTATGAAAACGCCGGCGGAAAGTCCCACAGGAAGATCGACGAGGCCTTTATCGAGGCCACATTGGAGAACAAAGACGAGCCGGCCGGACGAGCGGAAGGCCATGATTGATTTCCACAGCCACATACTTCCCGGGATCGACGACGGCAGCAAGGATGTGGGAATGAGCCTGAACATGGTGGAGGCCCTGAAAAACCAGGGTGTCGATACCATCTGCGCCACATCCCATTTCTATGCGACGCAGCGAACGCCCCGGCGCTTTCTCCAGCGCCGGCAGGAGGCTTTCGAGAAGCTAAGGGCGGAGCTGCCGGAGGACGCGCCCCGGATCCTGCTGGGTGCGGAGGTGCTTTTCTTCCCCGGTATCAGCCGCATGGAGGAGCTTTCCGGTCTTTGCCTGGAGGGAACCGACCTCCTGCTGCTGGAGATGCCCTTCGAGACCTGGACCGAGTACATGGTTAGGGAAGTGACAGAGCTTGCCCGCAGCAAATGCTTCACGATCCTCCTGGCGCACATCGAACGCTATTACTTCAAACAGCCTGTGTCCGTCTGGGATTCCTTCCTGGAAAACGACATCCTGATGCAGTCCAACGCAGAGTTCTTTCTCCCCTTCGGCACGCGGCACAAAGCCTTGCGCCTGCTGAAGGAGGGACGGATCCACCTCCTGGGCACAGACTGTCACAATATGTCCTCCCGCGCGCCTCATATGGACGCTGCTCTCCGGCAGATCCGGAAACATGTGGGCGAGGATCGCATCGCGGAGATGGACGAATTGGGGGCCTCCCTTCTGGACGGCCTCCTGTAGGAACGGAAAGCCTTTGCTTTCCTTAAGAATCGGCGATATCGGCCTTTGGCCGGTTGAGCAAATATTGATTCCTCCGTTATGGGGGATGAAAGAAAGGATGGATGCTTATGAAAAGAGTACTCGCATGCCTGCTCGCGGTTCTCCTCCTGGCCAGCCTGAGCGTGACGGCTTTTGCCGACGGTCCGGTCCCCAGTGTTGAGGCCGAGAAGCAGGTGCCCGCGGTTTCTGAGGCGAAGGACGCCGACGGAAACGACGTGGCCAGTAAGATCATCATTACTGACTTCGAGGACAAGGAAAAGCTTCCCGAGGATGCGCAGAAGCAGCTGGACGCTGCTGCTGAGGCCCTGAAGGATCTGGATGCTCTCGTGGAAGGCAATGAGGATCTGAAGAAGCAGCTGAATGGCGCGGCCGTCGATGCCGAATCCCTGTTCGACATCAGCCTGGCTGACGACAGCGTGAAGCTTCCTGTTGAACTGCAGCTGAAGCTCGCCAATCCCGACCATTTTGCGGCTCTGGTGCACTTTGTCGATGGAGAGGCCACTCTCATCGAGACCGAGGCTAAGGATGAGCTTGCCTCTCTCAGCCTGGAAGAAGTCGGCACTTACGCCGTTCTTTCCTTCGTCGACGCTGCCTGATGAACCGCGGTCGTAACAACCGCAAAACCAAGCGGTCCATGCCGATCATCATCCTTTTACTGGTGGTGATCGGTGTGGGCCTGTTTGGCGTTCGCCGCTGGGAGCAGCTCCAGCAGGCGAAAGAGGCGGAACAGTATTTGATGGAGCAGGAAGAACGTGTGCTCCCGACCCCGATCACTGTTGAGGGGCAGACCTATAGGCTGCGCGACGATTTGGACACGTATCTTCTGATCGGTCTGGACAAGTTTTCGGATCTCCCCGGGGAGACGGGCCTGTCCACCAACCACCAGCAGGCGGATTTCCTGTTTCTGATCGTCGTGAACCACACGGAAAAAAGCTATTCAGCCATCCATCTGAACCGGGATGCCATGACGGACATTCAGCGTCTGGGCATGTCGGGAAAAGTGATCGGCACCTTTACCGGCCAGCTTGCCCTGGCCCACACCTATGGAAGCGGCGGACGGGACAGCTGCCGCAACACCGCGCAGGCGGTTTCCCATTATTTGATGGACGTTCCCGTCGACCATTATCTTTCTCTGACGATGGACGCCATCCCCCTGATCAACGATCTGGCCGGGGGGGTTGTGGTCCATATTGACGATGATTTTTCAGCGATCGACCCCACCCTGGAACAGGGGAAGGATGTGCGTCTCTGGGGTCAGCACGCTTTAACCTTTGTCCGTACACGTCATTACGTGGACGACAGCAGCAATCTCAGCCGGATGAACCGGCAAAGAGCCTATCTCTACGGACTGCACGATCAGCTGGTGGAGAAGTTTGGCGAAGACAGCAAATTTGGCGCGCGGCTGATTTCCAAGCTGGCGGATTTCAATGTCTCGGATCTGACAAGTGACGAGATGCTCAACCTTGCCGAAAAGGTCAAGGATTATCGCTTTACCGGGATCCGCTCCATCCCCGGCGAGGCCAGGCTGGGCGAGAAGTACATGGAGTTTTATACAGACGAGGCGGCACTGCAGGAGCTTGTGAGGGAAGTCTTTTTCCAATCCGCAGTCCGATAAGGTCGGCGGCAGGAGAGCTTGCTGTGTCAATAGCCGACGAACGCGTGCGTTCATCGGCTATTCGTTTTTTTGTTAGTCTCCCGGAAGGGAGGCGGCGCCCGGGAGCAGGCGGCGCGATTTTGCGGAGTACGCGGGGAAACGCAGATCGCAGTAAAAGGAAAGAGAGAAGCAGGGAATGAATAGGACGTACCTGGATGATAAAGCGAAGCTGAAGCTGTATTTCTTCAAGGCCTCCCATTACCTTTTGGCATGCGGCCTGTTTTATGTTGTTTGGCTGCAGTTCCGGTATGGGAAGTTCCCCCAGGAAAAGGACATCGGGTTCCGGTACAATTATCTGGTGACGGCGGGCTTTGCCCTGCTGCTGGGCCTGTTCAACCGGACCTACAACAGATATCTTTTCGGATACAGCCGGATCCGCACCCTGGCGCTGGCGCAGTTTCTTTCCCAGCTGTTTTCCGTGGGCATCGTGTATGTCTCCGTGATGCTGGGCTGGAACCAACTCAAAAGCCCGCTGCTGTTCCTGCTCCTGATGGTCGTCTATGCGCTGCTTGATCTGGCGGGGGCCTATTACGGCAACTGGATCTATTTCCGCCTGTATCCGCCCAGAAGGACGATCCTGATCTACCGCAGCAAAAAAGACCGCAAGCGCTTCGGGACGATCCGGGGCAAGCCCATGGAACGGCTCTACAGGGTCGCGAAGGAGATCGAGTTTGACGGCAGCTTTGAAGAGATCCGGGACGAGCTGCGTGGCTATGACGCCATTTTTGTGGCAGGGGTCAATTCCCACTGCAGAAACGGCATTCTGAAGTTTTGCGAAGAGAATGACATCCGGGGCTTCTTCCTGCCCCACGTGGGCGATGTGATCATGCAGGGCGCGGAGCATATCCAGGCCTTTGACAGCCCGGTCATGATGGCAAGGCGGAAGCAGCTCCGGCCCGAGTATCGGCTGCTGAAGCGGGCCTTCGACGCGGTGTGCGCGGCCCTGGGGCTGATCGTGCTGTCCCCGATCTTTCTGGTCACGGCCATCGCCATCAAGGCCTATGACCGCGGCCCGGTCTTCTATAAGCAGGTCCGGCTGACCAAGGACGGCAAGCTTTTCAAGATCGTCAAGTTCCGGTCCATGCGCGTGGACGCGGAAAAGGACGGCGTTGCCCGGCTGAGCACCGGCGATCATGACGACCGGATCACGCCTGTGGGCCGGATCGTCCGCAAATGCCGGCTGGATGAGCTGCCCCAGCTCTGGAACATCCTGGTTGGCGATATGAGCATCGTCGGCCCCAGACCCGAGCGGCCGGAGATCGCGGAGCAGTATTACCGGACCATGCCGGATTTCCAGCTGCGGCTGCAGGTCAAGGCCGGGCTGACCGGCTATGCCCAGGTCTACGGCAAGTACAATACCGAACCCTATGAAAAGCTGGAATTTGACCTGATGTACATCAACAACATGAACGTGCTGACGGATCTGGAACTGATGTTCGCCACCGTGGGCATCCTCTTCGGCTCCGAGAGCACCACCGGCGTGGAAGCCGGGCAGGTGACCGCCCTGGACGATCCGGAGGGGAAAGAGACCAGCGAGCAGGAGGACGAGGCCCTTGTGCGGTGAGTGGAGGAGAGGCCAGCCGAAGTTTAGTCACAGGGCATTTCGTAGTGTTTTAGAGACTCAGGTGCCCATATGCGCATGGCGTATAAATTAGGAAAGGGCGGGAATGCATGTGAGAGAGCAAGAGCCAATTCGTGTATTGCAGATCGTCGGACGTATGGATCGCGGTGGAATTGAAAACTTCGTCATGAATATCTACCGGAACATCGACCGGGAAAAGGTCCAGTTTGACTTCCTTTGCCACTATGGACGGGAGGCAGCCTTTAACGATGAGATTCGTGCAATGGGCGGTCGTATTTATGAGATGCCTGCTATCAGGGATGAAACCCATGTATATTACTGGAAACTGTTTGCATACATAGGGGCTCTAAACAAGTTCTTCAAAGAACACAAAGAGTACAAAATCATTCATGGACAGATGACGAATACGGCGTCTATTTATATGCCGATCGCGAAGAGACACGGTGTTACAACTCGAATAGCCCACAGCCATAATTCTCATGGCAAGGTCGGTATGCTTGGTGTGGTTACAGATATTCTGAAAAAGCCTGTGTTTAGGTACGCTACAGATCTATTCGCCTGCTCCGAGGCTGCCGCAAAGTACTTCTATCCGGAAAGCTATATCAAAGCCGGAAAGGTCAAGATTGTTCCTAACGCTGTGGATGCAGGAAGGTTTCGGTTTAACCCTGAGAAGCGGAAGCAGATGAGAGCAGAGTTTGGAGTTGGAGATAAGCTCGTGATCGGTTGCGTAGGCCGCTTTCGGACGGAGAAAAATCAGGCGTTTTTACTAAACGTGCTGAAGGAGGCTCTTAAGACTGAGCCGACCACCGTCCTTTTGTTTGCGGGAGACGGCCCGCTGGAAGATACCTGTAAGCAGAAAGCAGATGAGATGGGAATTGCTGATAAGTGTATCTTTCTGGGTATGCGATCCGATATTCCCGATGTGATGCAGGCGATGGATGTTCTCGCCATGCCGTCTTTATTTGAAGGATTGCCTGTGACCGGTATTGAAGCGCAAGCTGGTGGTTTGCCCATTATCGCATCATCGGGAATCCCTGATGAGATGAATGCAATTGATATGGTTGAATTTGTAAGCTTGGACACAGGTGAAAAGGTTTGGGCTGAAAAGCTTATAGCGAAGGCAAAACAAGAAAAGGTAGACACTATTGAAAAGATAAAAGCCGCTGGGTACGACATTCACACGCTGGTTCCCTGGCTACAGGAGTTTTATCTTGCCAGGAGTAACTGAGTTAAGGCGAGGCAAAACAGAGAGAGCCGGAAAAGGTCAAACAGAGGAAACTTGAATCCTCAGGAGAAGCAGGTCGCTATTAGTAGACGGCCTTATCAGTGAAAATGAAATCAGTCCAGATTATCCTGTCGGGAGAGTGCTATGTGGATTATTAAACTGCTGAGTCAATTTTATGTCATTGTGTTTGTCTTGCTGCTCCTGCTCGGATTCTGTAAGAAACTCGTTGTCGACAGGTGGTTTTATTATCTTAGTTTTCTTCTCGCTTTAAGTATGGGGGTGCTTGGATTTTGCCTGAACCCTGGACCGGGACTGGATCTGTATCGCTTATTTAACTATGTACGCGCACTCCAACTCGGCAGCGGTTCTTTTTTAAGCAAAATTTGGGGTGCCAAAGGGATGATGGGCGGTGATTCGACGCAGGGTATGGTCGGCTGGAATCTGTTTTGCTATATCGTTCAAGGCTTAGGTGATGTTCATTGGCTGCCTGCTTTCGGCTGCTTTTTAACATTTTTTAACATTCTCTATATATTGGTGGATTATTCAAAATCCAAAGGCTACTCAAGCGGCCTGTTGGCCGCGGGACTTCTGTTGGCTTTTATGGGAGCTCCGATCCAGTATGTGTTTTCCGGTATCAGGAATACCCTCGCCGTGTCATGTATCCTTTTGGCGCTCTACCTTATTATTTATAAAAAACGAGCTTATTTTGCTGGATTTTTGTTGATGGCTTTTGCTGCAACCGTTCATTCCGCCTCAATCTTTGCGCTCTTACCAATTCCTTTTGTAAAACTCAAACGGCAGAATCTTATTAGAGCTGTTGCCTTGTTTTCACTGCCGGTAATCTTTGCGCTGGCGACATTTCTAAAAGGGATCAGCATTCCCTATCTTTCTCTGGTTATCAATCGAATCCTTTTTTATACAAACACCCAGTATCAGTATGATCGTCCGGAAATGATTGCGAATATAGCAGTATTTTTGGTGGTCAGCTTTGTATATTGGTATTTTAAGCATAAAGGATATTTCGAGGAAAGCAATTTGCAATCGCTTTATATGAATGCGTATTACATGTTGGGAACCATGATGATAGGGTGTGCCGTTCATAGGGATTTTACGCTTCGCATCGGATACATCATGGGAATTGCCGCAGTACCGGCATTGTCAAAGATCCTATATTGTGAGAAAAAGCAAAAGCTGGATGGTCTCATTGAGTTTGGGATGGCTCTCTCGATTCTGGTTTGCTGTGTTAAAGTGTATTATGACACCTTCCTTGGGATACTGACATGGGATTTTGGATGATTTTGCAGGAAAGAATCTTGCTTGTGTTGGAAAACGTATTATGACACTATAGTTGCCTTTTTGCTTTGGGTGTTCTTTTAGGAAAAGAATCACTGAGGAGAAATGAGAAATGGATGATAGGATCTTATTGTTATCCAATACTTATCCATACAGCGGAGAGCCGTTTCTGAAAACGGAAATGGGGTTTCTGCCGGAAGGAATAACGGTTGATGTGTGGCCGTTCTTCGCTGACCGAGCCAGATCAGATTGCGGCAGCGCTCCTTCAAAAATATACCCGCATCTTTATGCTGAGCCGTCCGGCCTTGAAAAAGTCAAGTGTCTTTTCAATTCGCTCCGCATGTTTTTCCGGGAAAAAGAATACCGGGCAGCTTTTGCGAAAAAGCATCCGGCAAGAAACATCTTGAAAGCTATAAAGTTCGCTTATATTTCCGAGAAAAGGCTTGTCTCAATAGCCAAATGGCTGCGCAAAAGCAAGAGCCAGACCGGCAATCCGCTGATTTATGCCTACTGGATGTACGAAGTGGCATACGTCGGCGCAAGACTGAAAACGGAAAATCCGGACTGCCCGTTCCTTACTCGCTGTCACGGCTATGACCTGTATGAGACCCGCCACCCAAACGGCTATTTGCCGTTTAGGAACTTTATTCTGAAAAATGCGGATCTGGTATGTCCTATATCAGAAAACGGGGAAAGATATCTCCAAAAACTCTACGGGCCGGAAGTCGGAGGAAAGACCTATATTGCCCGGTTGGGGACCGTCAGAACGGCTGCGGTTTCAAAAAGCAAAGTGCGGGAAGACGAAATCGTGCTTGTCTCCTGCTCGAATCTTGCCGAGGTGAAACGGGTCCACCTTCTTATCCGTGCATTGAGAAAAAGCAACAAGCCGATCCACTGGTATCATTTCGGCGACGGCGAACTGAGGGCCGACCTTGAAGAGCAGGCCAAAGCGCTGCCGGATCATATTACATGCACGTTCATGGGGTTTCAGGCGAACGAAGATATCCAGCGTTTTTATGCAGAGCACCATATCGATGCGTTTTTGAATGTCAGCCGTTCCGAGGGCGTCCCCGTTTCCGTGATGGAAGCGCAGTCCTACGGCATCCCGATCATTGCCACGGACGTGGGGGGGACTTCCGAAATCGTGCACGACAGGGAAAATGGCGTCCTGCTTGCTGTGGACTTTACCGATCAGGACCTGCTTGATGCCATTGATGATGTCCTTTCCCACGAAAGTGAATACAGCGAAAATGCGATTCGGACCTGGGAAGCAATGAGCAATGCTGACGTTGTCTTCCCTGCGTTTTATAAGAGATTGGTGGAGGTTTAGCAATGCCAGGTTTTCTTGTTAGTGATCAGTTCATTGATATTGAATTGATAAACCGATATCCAGAGCGTTGCGTGAAACAGGATTTTTCGAACGATCACATTACCCTTAAACGCAATACCCTGAATAAATATATGCGCGATAAGGCGTTCGTTTATACTACAGATATTTCTTTTGTTTGCGATGGTGTAATCCTTAATCTGACAGAATTACACAATCAGTTCCATACTGACTGTATCGAAGAGCTAATACCAATTTTGTATCGACATTATGGCGAGCAGTTCTTTTCGCATTTTATCGGTTCATTTTCCGGCGCACTGTTTGACTATTCAAAGAACTTATGGCTTGTTTGGACTAATCATACTGGCGAGAAATCAGTCTTTTACTCAAGCAATCCGAACTTGTTTGTTGCTGGTTCACAGGTTAATTATCTGATTGATGCTTTCCGAGAAAGAGGAATTCAGCTTTCCTTTGATGAACAGGCTGCTTATCAAATGCTGACTTTTGGATTCATGGAAGGCGACAGCACGTATGCGAATGAAATTAAGAGACTGAGGGGAGGACAATATCTTCGTTATCAGGATAAAAAGCATGAAGTAAAGGAGTATTTTATGCTCCACAAGCATCCTGAACGATTCAATGGGAAGACAGAAAATCAGATTATTGAAGAATTAGATCGAGTATTCCGAGCAGCTTCGGAACTAGAATATGCCAAAGATGAAGAATACGGATATGAACACCTTGCGGATCTGAGCGGTGGTCTGGATGCGAGGATGAACATGTGGGTTGCCCACACAATAAAACCTAAGCATATCCAATTTATCACATACTGTAAAGCTAATTATCTGGATGAGCTAATTGCAAAACAGCTGGCTGCCTACTGGAATGACGAGATTTTGGTCAAGCCTCTTGATGATGTCACTTATCTATATGAGATTGATGAAATAGTGTTCATGAATGCTGGTTTGTCACTCTATACGGGAATTACTGGCGGGAAGCGAATGCTTGAGCACATTAATTTTGATGTGTATGGCATAGAGCATACTGGTCAAGTGAATGGTGCAATTATTGGCTCATATTATTCCGCCATTGGAAACGGACAATATAGTTATCCAACGGGTATGTATTCAGAAAAACTGAAAGACCGATTAAGCGCAACAAATCATGGCGAATTTGATGATCATGAGCTGTATTTGTTGTATACAAGAGGCTTTCGAGGAATACTAAACACCCAATTAATCCGCTCCAATTATACGGAAGCCTTTACAACTACTATTCATCCTGAAGTACTGCAATTATGTATGGATGTACCTATGGAACAGCGGGTTGATCATAAGCTATATAAAAAATGGATTCTTTCCAAGTATCCTGATGCAGCAAGATACAAGTGGGAGAAGACGGGTGCACTCATCACTGAAGGGAAGACTATCGGATTCGTCCGCAAAGTTGTGAGAAGAGGCCCAGCCAAGCTGAAGAGAATGCTAGGTAAGACTGAATTCATCAATACAGGTATGAATCCGATTGATTACTGGATTGCTCATAATCAAGACGTTCGGAAATTCTTGGATGCTTATGAGACCACTCATGTTGAATTGTTGCGGAAGCGTGCCTCAAGTGTTTTTCTGACTGATTTAATGAGTCTTTATGAGAATGGTAATGCTAGTGAAAAGGCAATGGTTCTTACTGTGCTTGCAGCTGTGAAGCTATATTTTGGAGAATCAAAAAATGAGCAGTATACTGCCTAAAATTAAAGCTTTGCTACGAACAGGTTTTTTCCATATATTTGGCAGCAGCGTCATTAATAAGGTCATAGCCTTTTTAAGCAGCGTCGTCCTTGTCCGGATCCTGAGCAAAACGGAATATGGCGTCTTTACATATGCCTGGAACATATACAGCATGATCCTCATTCTAAACGGAATGGGGATCGAATCCGGCGTGCTGCAAATATCCAGTGAACACAGCGGAGATATTGCGTATGCGAATCGGGCAAGCAATTACGGCGTTCGCTTTGGGATAAAGTTCGACTTGATTCTTTTTGCGGTGATTTTGGGGACAGGCCTTTTTGCTCCGCTGAAGATCGAGCGTTCCCGGCCTGTGCTGTGCTTGCTGTGCCTGCTGCCAATGGCGCAATTGCTGTTTCAGATGACAACCTCTTACTTAAGAGCGCAAAAGCGGAACCAGGAATTTGCCAGGCTGACGGTTATCAATACCATTTTGGTATTTGCTGTTTCCGCCGGTGCGGCTTTTCTTTTCCGGGAAAAGGGACTGGTCGTCGGATACTATGCTGCATATCTTTCGTCCTTTTTGATTGGACTGATCGTATACCATATCCGGCTTTTCAACAGCACCCCAAAGCTTGATGGGGAAGACCGCCGTGCGCTCTTGAAAATCTCGGCTATCACAATGTGCAATAACGGACTGTCTCAGCTCATGTACCTGCTGGATGTGTTTGTTCTTGGCATTGTAGATCCCCAGGAGATTTTGTTGGCGAGCTATAAGGTTGCAACGATGATTCCTTCTGCATTAGCCTTTATTCCGCTTGCCTTGATCACTTACCTTTATCCTTACTTTGCAGAACACAAAGACGATGGCAAATGGTGCCTGGGGAGGTACAGGCAAATCGTACTTGGTCTTGGCGCGTTCAATTTGCTGCTGTCGGGGATCCTGTTCGCGGGGGCTCCTCTGATTATTCGTCTCCTGTTTGGCGAGCAGTATCTGGACGCGGTTCCGGTGTTCCGGATCCTGTCGGTCAATTACTTCTTCTCCGGGACATTTCGCATCCTCTCCGGAAATCTTTTGGTGACGCAGAGAAAGCTGAAATTCAATCTTTTTGTTGCCATCGTGTCAAGCCTTACAAATATCGTCGCAGACTATTTCTTTATCCAGTGGTGGGGTTCTGTCGGTGCTGCCCTGGCGACAGTGCTCGTCGTTTTGATTTCCGGTATTCTCAGCACGACCTACTTGATCCATACCTTCAGACAGAAGGCAAGTAGTCTTTCTTAACTAGGTCATCCGGCGATCGGATTTATTGGGAGGAAACTGGCGAAAGTATACATGGATTCTAAACAATATGATTTGCGATATTTCACGATCCGTTCTTATGACATCATCGAGAGGCTTAAAATGAAAAAACTGCTATACGTATCCTTTGAAGATTCTGAAAACAGGGCGAGCGGTGTAAACAAGAAAATCAACGGACAAATCAAGGCGTTTGAGGGAGAAGGTTATTCTGCCGATTTGATTGCCCATTATCAAAGCAACATCGCTTTTTATCAAGGCGATGGCCAACCACGCATTATTGAGTCTGACATTCCCTGGCGCATCGCGTTGTGTGGATGGGCGGCAAAACACGCTTCGGACTACGATGTTGCGTATATTCGTTTTCAGTTTTTTTGCCCTTTCGTCTTGAATATGGTGAGATCGTTTCATAAAGCGGGCGTCAAGACCGTAATGGAGATCCCGACCTATCCATATGTACCCGAACTGAAGAAACAAGGGGCAAAGGGAATCCCCAAACGGATGATTGACGCCTCTTTCCGCCGCGCCTGCGCCGGATATATAGACCGCTTTGCCGCACCGCTTTATGGCGACCCGATTATGGGTAAGCCCTGTATCGAGATCCGCAACGGAATCGAAGTGGATGAAATACAACCGCGACAGGTAAGAGAACCCGATGGGAAAATCCATCTTCTGGCTGTCGCCATGATGGCTCCTTGGCAAGGATATGACAGATTAATCGAAGGCATGCATCAATATTACGCCACCGGAGGAAAAAGGGATATTATCCTTCATTTGGTGGGACAAGGACCCGAGTTGGAACGTTATCACGCCATGAGTGAAAGCTATGAATTAAAAAACCGGGTCATAGAACATGGACAATTGCATGGCGACGAGCTTGATGCCATGTATAACATTGCAGATGTTGGTGTTGGATCTTTAGGTGTTCACAGAAAAGATGTTAGAAAAACGAACACACTTAAAGTTTTGGAGTACATGGCAAAAGGGATCCCCGTGATATGCGAGCATAGCGAATACGGTA
The DNA here is from genome assembly GCA_017447685.1 of Oscillospiraceae bacterium. Lineage (GTDB taxonomy): Bacteria > Bacillota > Clostridia > Oscillospirales > Oscillospiraceae > Limivicinus. The sequence continues at coordinate 32,912 of JAFSMZ010000027.1, read as the reverse complement.
TTCCGGAAAACAGTCCTTATCGTTTTACAGTAGCTGATGATGACAGTCCACTGGATGTCGAGGCAATACTTCAATTTAACGACTCAATTTATGACGGAAAAGCTTTGGAGCATATCATTGCAAGTATTCGAGGAGAATGTAGACGAAATTGCAGAATTACAGCAGGCTTAAAAGACGTCTTTGCTTTCATAGGCACCGACAGATAAAGGGAGATAGAGCGAGAGATTATGGCTATGAAAAAAATCTGCGTGATCGGTGGAGGCTGCTGGGGCGAGAACCATGTCCGGACCCTGCATGAGATGGGAAATCTCGGCGCGGTGGTGGATATGAATGCTGCGCGCCTGGAAGAACTCAAAGAAAAATACGGAATGGCGACGTATACCGATCTGGACGAGGCGATCGCCAACGGTTATGACGGCTATGTGGTTTCCACTTCGGCTGAGACACACTACGCGATCGGCAAGAAACTGCTCGGCCTGGGCCTCCCGACGCTGATTGAAAAGCCTATGACCATGCATATCGAAGAGTCGGAAGAATTGGTGGAGATTGCGAAAGAGCACAATGCAAACTTTATGGTAGCGCATATCCTCCTTTTCCACCCGGCCATCAACAAAATCAAAGAACTGATCGACAATGGCGAAGTCGGCGATGTGTATTACATGTATTCCACGCGCATCAAGTTCGGTGTGGTGCGCACAGAAGAGAATGTATTCGAGTCCTTTGCTCCGCATGATCTGGCAACGCTCAACTATTTTGCCGGTTGCCCGGCAGAGAGCATGACGCTCCACCGCGGGTATTTCCTGCAAAAGGACGTATGCGACTATGTGCTCGCTTATCTGGAGTATCCGAATAATGTCAAGGCGCACATTCAGGTCTCCTGGCTGCATCCTTTCAAGGAGCAGCGGGTAGTCGTTGTCGGCAGCAAGGGCATGATCTGGTTCGATGACGCCGGAGACAAGCAGGTTCGGCTGAGCCGGAAAACGGTTGATTTCAGCAATGTTAAAAATGCCGGTGATCTGCCCAAGCTGAATGATGCGGAGTCCGAAATCATCCCGGTCGACTACAGTCAAATGCCGCTGGAGCGGGAGCTGCGTTATTTCGCTGCACATCTGGATACACCTCCTGAGTACTCCACCGGCGCGGACGGTTACGCGCTGGTAAAAGCTTTGGAAGAATCGAGGAAATGAGATATGCAGTTTAGAGATTTACATGCACAGTATGAAGCCTTGAGGCCTGAAATCGACGCCGGGATTCAGAGCGTGATCAACAGCACAGGCTTTATTTTGGGAAAGCCCGTTTTAGAACTGGAGGAAAAACTGGCAGCCTATGTTGGGCGAAAGCATTGCATTGGAGTTGCAAATGGCACGGAGGCGCTTCAGCTGTCCCTGATGGCATATGATGTAGGTCCCGGCGACGCTGTGTTTACATCGGACTTTACCTATTTTGCCTCAGCAGGCTGCGCTTCTATTATCGGAGCAACACCGATCTTGGTCGACATTGATCTGGACACCTTCAATATGAGCCCAGCAGCCTTGGAAAAACAAATTCAAAAAGTTATGGCCGAAGGAAAACTGACGCCGAAGTTTATCATTCCTGTTGATCTGTTCGGACTGCCCGCCAATTACCCGGAAATTGAGAAGATCGCAAAGAAGTATGGCCTGAAGATCCTTGAGGATGCTGCGCAGGGATTTGGCGGCCAGATCAACGGAAGACTGGCCTGCTCCTTTGGCGACGTCTCTGCGACTTCGTTCTTCCCGGCCAAGCCCCTCGGATGTTATGGAGACGGCGGCGCCATCTTTACTGACGACGATGCGATTGATGCACGGCTGCGGTCTCTCCGCGCCTCCGGAAAATCTCCCGAAGATAAATATGATAACCGGGAGATCGGTATGAATTCCCGACTGGATACGTTGCAGGCCGCCATCTTGCTGCCGAAGTTCAAGGCATTCAAGGACTACGAGGTCGATGCGGTGAACCTCGTCGCTGAGAAATATACCGAAGCTTTGAAGGGACGCGTGATTACTCCGACCGTCCCGGAGGGGTATCTGTCCAGTTGGGCTCAGTACACGATCCTGCTTGAAAATAAGCAGCAGCGCGATGCGGTTCAGTCAAAGCTGAAGGAAAAGGGCATCCCGTCGATGATTTATTATCCTCGTGGTCTTCATCAGCAGGCGGCATACAAATGGATGAAGCTCAGCGATGATGAGTTTCCAAATGCGCTTGAAGCAACGCAAAGAGTGCTGAGCCTTCCGATGCATCCTTATATGAAAGCGGAGGCTCAGAACTACATTATTGATTCTCTTCTGGGGGCGCTTTGATGGATAAGAATTACTATGTTCATGAGAGCAGCTTCGTTGACGACGATGTGGAAATTGGCGAAGGGACGAAAATCTGGCATTTTTGTCATATCCAACGCGGTGCGAGGATCGGGAAATATTGCTCTCTGGGGCAGAATGTGAATGTCAGCAACAATGTTTCGATCGGTGACGGATGCAAACTGCAAAACAATGTGAGTTTATATGAGGGCGTTGAGCTGGAAAACTATGTTTTCTGCGGGCCGTCCTGCGTGTTTACGAATGACTTGACTCCAAGAGCCAAATATCCTAAGGGGAGGGCGGGGTATAAGAAAACCCTGGTGAAAGAAGGCGCATCGATCGGCGCAAATGCAACCATCGTATGTGGTCATACGGTCGGCAGGTGGGCTCTGATAGGCGCAGGAGCTGTTGTAACGAAAAATGTTCCGGATCATGCGCTGATGCTCGGAGTTCCCGCAGTGCAAAAGGGATGGGTATGCGAATGTGGTCAAATTCTGCATTTCGGTGGAAACAACGCTTTGTGCCCAACGTGTGGACGAAAATATAAGCTGATTCGTCATCAGATTGAAGATGACTATGAATAATACGATAGGCAAAAAAGGAGAAAACTATGAGCAATGTTGTGTTCAGTGGCTTATACGAGAGATTGATTCGCGGGGAAGAAAAGCTGGCGCTGGTCGGTTTGGGTTATGTCGGTATGCCGATTGCAGTAGAGTTTGCCAAGCATGTTAAGGTAATTGGCTTTAACCACAATGAACATCGCATTCAGCAGTACAAGAGCGGTATCGATCCGACCAATGAAGTCGGCAACGAGGTGATCAGTAAAACAGCAGTTGATTTCACGAGCGACGAGAAGAGACTTTCTGAAGCCAAGTTCATCATCGTTGCTGTGCCGACGCCCGTTAAGGATGACAACAATCCGGATCTTGGACCGGTGGAGAATGCTTCCAGAATCGTTGGTCGGAACATGGTTCAGGGAACGATCGTTGTCTATGAGAGCACTGTCTATCCCGGCGTGACGGAAGATATCTGTATTCCGATCCTTGAGAAGGAAAGCGGACTGAAATGCGGTGTCGATTTCAAAATAGGGTACAGCCCTGAGCGCATCAATCCCGGTGACCGGATCCATACGTTGACCAACATCCGCAAGATCGTTTCCGGTATGGATGAAGAGTCTGCCGCGGAGATCAAGAAGGTTTACGATATCGTTATAAAGGCAGGAACCTTCCCGGTTAGCGATATCAAGACGGCTGAGGCGGTTAAGGTGATTGAGAATAGTCAGCGTGACATCAATATCGCCTTTATGAATGAAATCGCCATGATCTGTGACCGCCTGGGTATCGATACCGATGAGGTCCTTGCGGGCATGAACACCAAGTGGAATGCGCTTGGCTTCAAACCCGGGTTGGTCGGAGGCCACTGCATCGGTGTTGATCCGTATTACTTGACGAATATCGCAGAGCGCCTGGGCTATCATAGTCAGATTATCCTCAACGGACGCAAAGTCAACGATAGCATGGGGGCTTTCGTCGCAGACGCGGCCATCAAACAAATGATCGAGGCGGGGAAGGCTCCGAAGAATGCAAAAGTCATTATCTTCGGAATTACCTTCAAAGAAAACTGCCCGGACACTCGGAATAGCAAGGTCAACGATATCATCAAGCGGCTGAAAGAATATGAAATCATACCGCAGGTGACCGACCCTTGGGCCGATCCGGAGATCGCAAAACGTGAGTACGGTGTGGATTTGATCCCGTTTGAGGAGGCAAAGGACGCGGATTGCATCATCGTAGCGGTTGGACATAAGGAGTTCAGAAGTCTGTCCATGATCCGGCTGAAGGGATTCTTCAAGGCGGATCTTGCTGATGATGAAAAGGTTTTGATTGATGTAAAGAGTCTCTATCGCATGGACGAGCTGAAGGCGAGTGGAATGCGGTTCTGGAGATTGTAACACATGGAGGGGCGTCATTGAGTATCAGATCTCTTAGCCTGGCAGCACGGATCCAATTGTGCTTCTAACTGGGTCAGAGAACCTGAACTCCTCCGGCGCATGACTTCATCGGCGTAGGTTCTCCGAGCGGTCTCGCGCTTGGATAACAACAGGTCAAAAGACAGAGCAGCGGGCAGGTGTTTTCCTGCCCGCTGCTCTGTCCTGCTCGAAAAAGCCTTTGAACGGATGTAGGGGCTGACGTCCTCGGCAGCCCACATAACAAGGGGATACGAAGAATAAATCTTCGACGAATACGGGAAGAAAAACTCGTGTTCGACGTAGATTTTCTTTGCTCTTGATTCCTTCTGCCGGGACGTCCAGGGGCCGTCCCCTGCAAGCCGGATTTTCAGCGGAGTGCAAGGGAGTCGGCTTTCTTCACAACGCCGTTTGGGGGGATCAGCCCCAGTTGCGGCCGAAGGCGGCGCCGCCGATGATGTTCCCGTTCTCCGCCTTGTTGACGCCGAGACTCCCGCCGGGGCTGAGCTGCACCAGATAGGCGAAGGCGCCGTCCTCCAGGCGGAAGCAGTCGTTGTCAAGCGGCGCGAAGAGCTCGGGACCGGTCTCATTCTGCTCGTCCAGCAGGATGCGCAGCACCGCGCCATCCGTGCTCAGGCGCACCTGGCAGACGATGGTGTAATATTTGTCGTGGATTCCGCCGATGGAGGGGACCAGGGAGGGATCGCCGTTGAGGAAATACCAGGTGCCGTCCACCGCCAGGCAGCGGTTCACCCGCTCCAGCCAGAGCTCCTTGTCCTCAAAGGGCTTTTCCCAGGCCTCCAGCCAGTCCCGGGCGGCTTCCAGCTCGCCCGCCTCGCAGAGATCGAAGAAGGCGTCGCTCTGATCCGCCAGCTCCGGAAGCCGGGCGGCCAGTTCCTTGCTGTCCTTGTAATCGCCCAGAGGCTCCAGCAGGGAGCCCAGAGCCTCCTGCAGGGGCACAAGCGTGCTGTCCTCTTCCTCCGCGGCGGTGAAAAGCACCGGATCTTTGCCGAACAGCTCCTCCAGATCATGGAGGCCCTCCTGCCCCAGCTTCAGCAGCCGCTCCCGGGGGATGGCCACCAGACTTTCCGTCTGGGAATCCGCGCTGAGGGAGGCGGTGATGCCCCGCACGCTGTTCTCTTCCACGTAGCGGTAAAGGCCGAGAGCCTTCTGATAGAGAGCCTCGTCGGCAAGCTCCGCACTGTCCTTATAGTCGCCCAGAGCCAGGAAGGCCTCCCGGGCTTCGCTGTAACGCCGCTGGCTCAAAAGCTCCTGCGCGGCGGTGTAATCTTCCTGCAGAGCAGCCTCATTCAGCAGAACGAGCTGATCCCGGCATTGGGCGGCGCGGTCCGCGCTGTCCTCATACGCGCCCAGAGCCTCAAAAGCCTCGGCGGCGGAGAGATAGCGCGCATAGTCATCCGGGTCTGCCTCGGCATCACGCTGGAGAGCCAGCGCCTTTTCATAGGCGGCACGCTGCTCAGCACTGGCCGGATCTTCGGTGACTGCGGCGGCGATGGGCTGCGTCTCGGCTGTCTCCGCCTTGCCGGAGCGGGGGATCAGCACCAGGGCCAGGATCCCCAGCAGCACCAGGGCCGCCGCGCCGATGGCAAGGCCGCGCATACGGGGAGGCAGCTTCTCCGGCAGGAAGCGCTGGGCGCGGTATTCCTCTTCCTCCGCGTCTTCGGAAAGGGGAAGCTCCGGCCCTTTGCCCAGCAGCGCGCTGCGCTTGCGGCGGCAGCGGTGGCAGCGGCCCTCGGTGTTGGCGTTGACCGCACCGCAGGCGCAGAACCACAGCTCCTCCGTCTCCACCGGGAAGAAAGCGCAGTCCTCCCCAAAGCGGCGCCGGTAGCGGAAGAGCTCTTCGCTGTTCACAAAGTGATCCTCCAGCGTGTACTGTTCGGGCATCGACTCCCAGGGCGCCTTCTCCGCCCAGACTTCCCCGTCGGCAAAGCTGACCTGCAGGACCTTTGCGGAAAAGGCAGCGGCCTCGGAGGAGGGGAGCACGATGGCGATGTCCCGTCCGCAGACCTCCTCCCGCTTCAGATCCAGATCCTGAAAGCGATGCTCCACCAGCTTTCCCATGGGCATGCCCTGGGCATCCAGCATCTGCACCACCGCCCGGATCGCCTTGACCGGCCGGTCCTGGATGCAGCGGAAGCAGAGCTGACAGAGCAGGGTGTCGCTCTCCGGCTCCAGCAGAAGGGCACCGGATTCGATGAGGACCGGCGCGTGGGAGGCGTAGAGGCGGTGTTCCAGCGAGAATAGCTTTTTATATCGTGCGCTCATGGTGTACCCCCAAATCGAGAGTCATGATCTGCGGTGTTATGTAACCCTGTTCTTTCAGTATAGCATGCTCTTTCGGGAAACGCAACGAGAGGAAAGGCTTTTTTTAGAGAAAATAGAAAATATTTGAAGGAAAAGGCAGGCGGCGGGAGCGCATGGGGCAGGAAAGCGCCGCTTGCCCTTGAACCTTTCCGCAATTGGTGGTAGAATAAGCAAAATATGTAGCAGGAGGATCAGCATCATGCTTGCAATTGCCAGCGATCACGGCGGATTCCAGCTGAAGCAGGCGATCATGGCCCATCTGGATCAGCGGGGCATCGCCTATCACGATTACGGGACCTATACGGCGGCCAGCTGCGATTATCCGGACTTCGGAAAAAAGGCGGCCCTGGCGGTGGCCTCCGGAGAATGCGACCGGGGCATCGTCATCTGCGGCACCGGCATCGGCATCTCCATCACGGCCAACAAGATCCCCGGCATCCGCTGCGCCCTGTGCACGGACTGCTTCTGCGCCGAAGCCACGAGGCAGCACAACGACGCCAACATGCTGGCCCTGGGCGGCCGCGTGGTGGGGGAGGGCCTGGCCCTGAAGATCGTGGACACCTTCCTGGACACCCCCTTTTCCAACGACGAGCGGCATATCCGCAGGATCAGCAAGATCGAGGACTGAAACAGCGCAGCTGTACGCTGCAAGGAGAACGCACCCCAACGAGAGGTAGAAAACAGTGGCAAAAAATCGGGAATTCTATAGAGGCCAGAAAAAGCGGCGCAATTACGCGCTGATCCCCTTTGTGGTGGGACTGGCGCTGATCACGCTGATCGTGGTGGCCTTCTACGGACTGCAGAAGTACGTGGTCATCACCAAGGACGGCGTGCAGGTGGTGCTGCCCGGCCAGGAGGCGGAGACGCCCCTGGACGCGGACGGCGAGGAGATCCGGGAGTTTGAGACCGTGGCGACGGACCTGGTCTTTGACGAGCCGGACTACTCCCGCATCACCGCCCGGGCAGGACGGCAGGCCAAGTCCATGCGGGCCATTTACATCGCGGCCGAGGATGTGAACCGGGACAACCTCCTGAAGCGGGCCGAGCAGCTCAACAGCGGCAACGCCCTGATCCTGGAGATGAAGCCCCGTTCCGGCTATCTGCTCTGGGTCTCCAATACGGATCTTGCCCTGGCCTATTCCCTGAGCGTGCAGAACGAGCTCACCGCAAACATGGCCGGTATGCTCCAGGAGCTTCGGGACTACGGCGTGGAGCAGGACAAGGAGATCTGGCTGGCCGCGCAGATCAGCTGCTGCGTGGACGGACTGCTGGCGGCCCGCACCACCAGCTTCGCCCTGCGCACGGAGACGGGCTCGGACTATGTGGACGACACAGGCTACTGGCTGGACCCCTACAACGCGGATCTCCGGCGCTATGTCATCGACCTCATCAACGAGCTCTACGCCATCGGCTTTGACGAGGTGATCCTCTCGGACGTGTGCCACCCGGTGCCGGAGACGAAAAACGGCGAGGCGCCCATGACCTTCCTCTACACCCGGGAGATGTCCGCCGACCCCAGCCCCATCAACGCCATCTGCGGCTTTGCCCTGTACGTGGCCAACCAGATGGAGGAGCGGGAGGACGGAAAGCTGCTGTCCATCTATCTGGACACGGCCCGCTCTCTGGTGCGCTATGACGAGGGCACCGGCCAGAATGGCGTGCTCTTCTTCAAGCTCTATGACCGGATCTACTACCGCACGGACCGCTACACCTATACCTATAACTATACCGATATCGAAAACAGCGTGACCATCGGCAGCCCCCACGACCGCTTTGTCCCCGTGGTCATCAACTACCTGCCGGAGAACAGCTCCTGGGTCTACATCGAGGATCTGCCGGAGGAGACCGAGTGACATCAAATTGACAAAAACAAGGCTTGTTTTTTCGGGTGTTATCCGGTACAATGTACAAAGAGGTATGCCGGAAACCGGGAATGATTTTGGGCATGCTTCAGGGAGGATATGATGGACAAGAAAAAGAAGAGACAGCAGCGTCTGGACCGGATCGGCATCGCCTGCGGCATTCTGCTGGTGGTGCTGGCCATCTTCAGCATGGTCTCAGGCAACAAGGCCCCCGTGGCCGGCGTGAAGGACAGCGAGATCCCCGAAAGCGCCGTCACCCTGACCGGCACGGCCGACGGCCGCAACGGCCCCGTGACCGTGGAGGTCGTGGCGGATGCCGAAAAGATCTACCGCATCGCCGTCACCGATCAGCAGGAGACCGAGGGTATCGGCTCTGAGGCGGTGAAGAACCTGCCCGCCGCCATGTTCCAGGCCCAGAACGTGGCCGAGGTGGACGCTGTTTCCGGCGCCACCATCAGCTCCGCCGCCATCCGGGAAGCCATGACCAACGCCTTTACCAGTCTGGAGGCCAAGGAGGCAGCGATCAATCCCAAGACCTTCGGCGCCAACCCCATCAAGGTGGAGCTGGCCGCCGTGAAGCCCGACGTGGAAGCCCTGAAGCAGGAGGGCGGCGGCCACATCAAGGTCCTGACCTCCGCGGATTGGGCGGAGACCTATCCCAACCAGTACCGCACCTGGAAGCAGAATGAGGAGAACACCGGCATGGACGAGAACGGCATGCTGGAGGATTACCTGGTGGAGTACCCCATGCTCTCCACCCTGTATGATACCTACGGCTTCTCCTGGGACTACAAGGGCGCCCGGGGACACATGTTCGACATTGAGGATGTGACCAGCACCGAGCGTGTGGGCGGCAAGACCATGTCCAGCTGCTTCACCTGCAAGACTCCCAATATGACCGCCATGGCCCTGGAGGAGGGCGACCTGGCCTACGGCAAGCCTTTTGCCGAGGTGAAGGATATGATGGTGGAGCCCATCAGCTGCTTCAACTGCCATGCCAACGATCCCCTGAACGACCAGGGTGAAGTGAACCTGGTGATGACCCACAGTTACCTGATCGACAGCGTGGGCGAGGACTTTGACAGCATCGACGCCGCCAACCTGAGCTGCGGCCAGTGCCACAACGAGTACTACTTCGAAAGCCGCAGGGAAGGCAAGCCCACCACCCTGCCCCACGACAGCCTGGAGAGCATGCATCCCGACGCCATCCTGGCCTATTACAACCAGCCCCTTTGGGACGGCCAGGGCTTTGCCGACTTCACCACCAGCTCCGGCGTGCGGGAGATCAAGGTCCAGCACCCCGAGATGGAGACCTTCCTCAGCGAGGGCAGCCCCCACCGCAACAAGTACAGCTGCGCCGACTGCCACATGGGCCAGACGCGGGACGAGAACGGCAAGACTTTCTCCAACCACTATCTCATCAGCCCGCTGGACAATCCCGAGCTCATCGAGGCGGAGTGCTCCAAGTGCCACGCCGATCTGGTGAAGGAGGTCCGTGAGGTCCAGGCCCAGGTGGAAAACCGCACCTACTCCATCGGCTATGAGCTGATGTTCCTGCATCAGCGCCTCATCGAGGTCCAGGAGACCGGCGAATACACCGAGGAGGAGCTCACGGCCATCCGCGCCCTGGCCCGGGACGCCCAGTTCTATTGGGACTTCGTCTTCGTGGAGAACGCCGAGGGCGCCCACAACCCCAAGCTTACCAACTACTGCCTGGATCAGGCCGAGGAGCTGTGCAACCAGGCCATGGCCATGTTCCACCAGATCGTGAAGACCAAACCCTGACAATTTGTGTACATAAGGGAACGCCGCTCACCCAGAAATGGGCGGGCGGCGTTCGCCGTTTTGGAGTGATTTTGATGAAGAATGTTTTGAGCAGGCTCTTTTCCATGAAGGCGGCCAATATCCTGCTGGCCCTGGTGGCGCTGCTCTGCGGTCTCAGCTCCCTGATCCCTCAGGGGCGGGAGCTGCCTTTTTATGCGGAAAACTACCCCGGCGCTTATCCCCTGATCTACCGGACCCATTTTTATGACGTGTTTTCCAGCTGGTACTTCGTGCTGCTGATGGGCCTGCTGTGCCTGAGCCTGCTGGTCTGCGCCGCGCGGATGTTCCGCCGTGCCCTGCGGAGCAGCCGGGAGAGCGTGAAGCAGGCGGCGGCGCTGCCCAATGCGGAGCAGCTGGAGCCGGGACAGCTGGAGCAGCTGCGCCGCTGGGCCGCCGCCCGCCGCTGCAAAGAGGAGCAGATCGGCGAGAGCTACGTCTTCCACAAAAACCGCGTCGGCTACTGGGGCCTTTTCCTGCTGCATGTTTCCGTGCTGCTGGTGGTGTTCTTCGGCGTCTTCGCCCTGGCGCTGCCCAGGGTGACGGATCTGGACTGCCGCCCCGGGGAGAGTGTGAGCCTGGAGGACGGAACCCAGATCGCCGTGGAGTCCTTCTCCATGAAAAACGAGAGCGGGCAGCTGGACTACGCAAGCCGCATCCACATCACCCTCCCCGACGGACAGCGCAGCGCCGCTCAGGAGATCAAGGTCAACTATCCCATGACCTTCGGCAGGGTCAAGGTCTTCCAGTGGACCTACGGCGTGAGCCCCGCGGTGATCACCCGCAGCAAGCTGGACGGAACGGAGGATCGCTTCGAGCTGGACCGGCCTGCCTTTCTCTCCGCCGACGGCCTCAGCGGCGTGCAGTACCTGGGCACCTTTGAGGCGGAGGATCAGGAGGATCCCACAGCGGAGAAGACCGTGTTCTACCAGGTGCGCCTGGTGAGCAACGGCGTCGCCATGCCGGATATGGCGGTGCTGCCCGGGGAGAACGTCAGCCTGGGGGACTGGGAATTCCTTTTCCAGGATCCCTACTACCCGGGCCTGCGGGTGAAGGAGATGCCCTTCCCCTATACCAATACCCTCCTGGAGGCGGCCATGGTGCTGCTGCTCCTGGGCATGTTCCTGTGCTTCTACCTGCGCCCGGTGCTGGTGCGGGCCGATGAAACCGGCTATACCGTGGCAGGCCCCCGGCCGGACAAGACGCGTCTGGAACTGCGGAAACTGCTGCAAAAGGAGGAGGAAGCAAAATGAAGATCCTGTTTTTCATCTCCCTGGGCCTCTATGGCGCAGCCCTTCTCCTGCAGCTGGCCGGCGCGCTCCTGAAAGGGGAGAGCCTCAAAAAAGCCGCCTGGGTCCTCTATCTGCTGGGCTTCGGCGCCCACCTTGCCTATTTCGTCTGGCGGGGCGTGGTGGCCCAGCGCCTGCCCCTCTCCAGCCAGTTTGAGTTTGCCTGCGGCTTCGCCCTCTGCATCCCCGTGGTGCTGGTGCTGCTGCGCAACCGCATGGATCTGAGCTGGATCGCCGCCGCCGGCATGGGAGCCACGGTCCTGGTCCAGGGCTACGCTGCCTTCCAGCCCATGGAGATCAACGCCCTGATGCCCGCGCTGCGGAGCTTCTGGTTCAATTTCCACATCGGGGCCGCGGCACTGTCCTACTCCACCTTCCTGGTGGCGGCCTGCGTGGCGGGACGCTATGTGTACCAGCACCGGAAGGGCGAGCCGGGGGACAGTCTCAAGATGCTGCAGCTGGAGGAGCTCAGTTTCCGGCTCACCGCCCTGGGCTATCTGCTGCTCACGGTGGTCATCGTCATCGGCGCGGTGTGGGCGGAGGCAGCCTGGTCCGCCTACTGGACCTGGGACCCCAAGGAGGTCTGGGCCCTGATCACCTGGATTATCTATACCGTCTATTTCCACGTCCGCGCGCGAAAGCAGAAGAGCGGCTATTGGCTCTGCTGGTACGTGATCCTGGCGGTGCCGGCTTTCCTCTTCACCTTCGCTGGGGTCAACAAGCTGATCCCGGGCCTGCACTCCTACGGCTAAAGAAACTGTTTCATCACCCTTTGGGTGACGAAGCTGCTCCGATTCTCCCCGAATCTTGGGAACCTTTTTCAAACACCCTTCGTCTGATAATCGTAAGCATCAGACGAAGGGTGTTTTTTGAAAAAAGGAGGAAGTGTTATGCCCATTCTGTTTGCGTATGTTCCCTGGATCGTGCTGGTACTGGCGATCATCGCCGTGCTGGCCAGCGGCTATGTGAAGGCTCCGCCTGACATGGCCTATATCATTTCCGGTCTGCACAAGAAGCCCCGCATCCTCATCGGCAAGGCCGGCATCAAGATTCCCTTCCTGGAGAGACTGGACAAGCTCTCTCTGGGCGCCATCCAGATCGACGTGAAGACCGGCTCCGCCGTGCCTACCGCAGAGTACATCAATGTGAAGGTGGACTCCACCGTGTCCGTCCGGGTGGGACGGGACCCGGAGAGCATCGCGCTGGCCGCCCAGAACTTCCTGAACGTGAGCCGGGACCAGATCGCCCATAAGATCAACGACCTGCTGGAGGGCAACATCCGGGAAATCGTGGGCCAGATGCGTCTCACCGAAATGGTAGGGGACCGGAAGCTCTTCAGCGAGAAGGTCCAGGCCAACGCTGTGCCCGATCTGCGGGCCTACGGTCTGGAGCTCATCACCTTCAACGTGCAGAACTTCATCGACGACAACGACGTGATCACCAATCTGGGCATCGACAACGTGGAGCAGATCCGCAAGGGTGCCGCCATCGCCAAGTCCAATGCCCAGCGGGAGATCGCCATTGCCGAGGCCGCCAACGCCAAGCAGGCCAACGACGCCAAGGTCCAGGCCCAGGAGGAGATCGCCAAGCGCAACAACGACCTGGCCATCAAGCAGGCCCGGCTCCAGAAGGAGGCCGACCAGGAGCGGGCCCAGGCCGAGGCCGCCAAGGGCATCGAGGCGGAGAACCAGCGCAAGCTCAAGGAGGTCGCCGAGACTGACGCCAACATCGCCCGGGCCCAGCGGGAGGCGGAACTGAAGCAGAAGCAGATCGAACTGAAGGAATACGAGCTGGACGCCATCGTCCGTAAGCAGGCGGACGCCGACAAGTACCAGGCGGAGCAGGTGGCGGCAGCCAATCTCATTGCCCGCCAGCGCAAGGCCGAGGCCGAGCGCTATGAGCAGGAGCAGGCCGCCCAGGCCCGCATGAAGGCTGCCGAGGCGGAGAAGTTCACCAAGGAGCAGGAGGCCGCAGGCTTCCTGGCCGCGGGGGAGGCGGAGGCACAGGCCATCCGGGCCAAAAATCTGGCGGAGGCCGAGGGCATTCGCGCCCGCGCCCTGGCCGAGGCCGAAGGCATCCGCGCCAAGGCCCTGGCCGAGGCCGAAGGCATCGACAAGAAGGCAGAGGCCATGAGGAAGTACGGCGAGGCCGCCATCATCGAGATGATCGTGGGCGCCCTGCCCGAGATCGCAAAGAATGTGGCGGAGCCTCTCAGCAAGGTGGATAAGATCACCATGTACGGCGAGGGCAACAGCGCCAAGCTCATCGGCGATATCGTCAATGGCACCAGCCAGATCACCGAGGGCATGACCCAGGGCCTGGGCCTGGATCTGCGGGCCCTCCTGGCCGGAGCACTGGGCGGAAAGCTTGCCGCCGGGATCGCGGCGCCGGAGGCCCCCGCAGAGCCGGCAGAGGAGTAAACCGAAAAGGAAACAGGGAAATGAAATGCGCCCCAAAGCATCTGCTTTGGGGCGCACGTTTGTCTGTGACTTGTTTCAGTTTTTGGAGAAGAAGCTGGTCGTTCCGGACGAATCCTCGGTCCAGTACACGCCTACAACGCCGCTGTCCACGTAGGCGAGCTTGCCGGTGCCGGCGGTGTACTGGATCTCGGAGACGCCGGTGGTGGTGTTCACCACGGTTTTCACCGCATCGCTGTATTCCAGGATCCCGGTCGCGCTGAAGCGGCCGCTGAAGGTCCAGATGATGTACTCCTCGTCGCTGACGGTCCAGCGCACCGTGACCTGATACTTGCTGGAATTGCCGGTGATCATCATGCTGGCCTTCTGCTCCGCCGTCTCGGTGAAGCTGCCGGTGTAGTCAAACTCTTCGATGATGATAATGGCCGGTGTATCGGTGGGCTCCGGCCCCGGCGTGGGAGCGGGGGCGCCCTTCACGGTGATCTTGGCCTTCTCGGTATTCGTGGCGCCCACGTTGTTGCTGAAGCGGCAGTAGACGGACCAGCCGTTCAGACCGGCGGGGATGTTTTTGAGCTTCATGGTGCTGGCGTAGCCGTTCAGGATCTCCAGACCCGCAAACTCCCTGCCCGCGTCCTCATAGCCCAGATCCCGGCTGCCGTCGGGGCTGACGAAGTGCCACTCGGCCCAGATGGCGTTTTCATATTTCGCCACGAAGGAGCAGCTGCCGCCGATGTCCACGGTCTCGCCGATGGGATTCTTGGTGACCCGGGGCCGGTCTGCCGCCGCGTCCCGGGAGACGGTGACGCTGGCCTTGCCGGTGGTCACGGCGCCGCTGTTGTTGCTGAAGCGGCAGTAGACCCGCCAGCCGTCCAGACTCTCCGGGATGTTCTTGAGCTGCATGGTGCTGGCATAGCCCTTCACGATCTCCATGCTGGGAAACTCCCTGGCGGCCTGCTCATAATCCAGGTCCCGGCTGCCGTCGGGGCTGACGAAGTGCCACTCGGCCCAGATGGCGTTTTCATATTTCGCCACGAAATAGCAGCTGCCGCCCACCGCTACCGTCTCGTCCGTGGGGCTCTTGGTCACCCTGGGGGCCGTGTTGACCGGAGCAGGCGCGGGTGCGGATGTGGGCCTGGGTGTGGGCGCGGCAGTGGGCTTCGGCGCCGTGGTGGGCGCGGTGGTGACCACCGGCAGGGAAGTGGGCGCCGCCGTGGGCACCGTGGTGGGGGCCGGGGTCGTCACCGGGATCAGAGTCTGTGTGGGGGCCGGGGTGACCACCGGCATGGGCGTGGCGGACGGATCCGGCCGGATCTCTATGACCTGGGAAGTGGGGACTACATTGTCTATCACCTCTGCCTGGCCGCCGCAGCCGCAGAGCAGAAGGGCCGCCAGCAGCAGAAGTCCCATCCATTTGCATTGCTTGCTTCTTTTCATGTTTCCTCCATTTTCATACGAACGCTTTTCCGGGTGAGGAACCTGATACGAATATCTGATAGAAAACTATAAAGTCTTCCGGCCAGAATTGTGTCATACTTCGTTGCCTTCCTTGACCAGATATCTCCATTATGCTCTGCGGAAGGCGCCTCGTCTGGCACAATTCTGCCTCGGAATCTTTTTATTGCTTCTTATCAGACATACGTATTACATGTGCAGATTGTAGCACACCGAATAGCGCACAGCAAGGAAGTTAAGGATATTTAAGATTATGAAGGAGACACCCTGTAACGCAAAAAACAGCCCCCGAACCGTGTCGGGAGCTGTTTTTCCATATGCGGTTGAAAGAAGCTTACTTGGTGCCGAAGATGCGGTCGCCCGCGTCGCCCAGACCGGGCACGATGTAGCCGTGGTCGTTCAGGTGATCGTCCAGCGCGGCCACAAAGATGTCCACGTCCGGGTGATCGGCCTGCATCCTGGCAACGCCCTCGGGAGCGCCGATAACGCTCATGAGCTTGATGTGCTTTACGCCCGCCTCCTTCAGGAAGGTGATGGCGGCGGAGGCGGAGCCGCCGGTGGCCAGCATCGGGTCCACCACGATCACGTCGCGCTCCTCGATATCGGGGGGCATCTTGAAGTAGTACTTTACGGGCTCCAGGGTCTTCGGGTCCCGGAACAGGCCGATATGGCCCACCTTCACATTGGGCATCATGCTTACCATGCCGTCCACCATACCGAGTCCGGCGCGGAGGATGGGAACCACAGCCAGCTTCTTGCCCGCGATCCGGCGGCACTTGGCCACGGCAACGGGGGTCTCCACTTCGATCTCCTCCAGGGGCAGATCCCGGGTGGCCTCAAAGCACATCAGCATGGCGATCTCCGAGACCAGCTCCCGGAAAACCTTGACGCTGGTGTTCTTGTCGCGAAGGATGGACAGCTTGTGCTGGATCAGGGGATGGTCGAATACGTGAACTTTGCTCATGATTGTTTCTCCTTTATTTGAAATTGAAGGACATACGATAAAAGTGAAAAGAGAAGAGTGAAGAGTGAAAAGGTATGGTATCGCCTCCGGCGATGATTTCCATTTTGTGCCGCATCGCGACACACCATCATGATTCGACCTTAAATATTCAGCCTTCCGTTTGCATTCTTTCCTGCCGTTCCCGCTCCGCCTGGCTCAGACGCAGGTACACGGGCAGCAGGCTCTGGGAATCGCCCGGGGTCTTGTCCCGGGCGGCCATGCCCACGCCCCAGGCGCTCTGCCACAGCAGGTTTTCCGGCGCCATGCGGAAGGGGAGCCCCTCCTTTTCCAGGAAGCGGGCGGTGAGGGCGGCACCGTCGCCCACCAGGAAGGGGACGCCGTCCTGCCGGCGGAGTTCTTCGCAGAGCTCGGCCAGGGAGAGGGGCCGGTCCTCGGTGAGGCGGTAGGGCCTGCCCTCCCGGAACTCAAAGAGGGCGTTGTAGACCTGCTGGCGCCTGGCGTCCATCACCGGGCAGATGAGCCCGCCGGCGGCCTGACCGTGCCAGGCCATCCCCTCCAGGGTGGAGACGCCCACACAGGGCTTGTCGCAGGCCCAGGAAAGACCCTTCACCGTGGACACGCCGATGCGGATGCCGGTGAAGGAGCCGGGCCCGTGGGCCACAGCGAAGAGATCGATGTCGGACAGCTTCAGCTCCGCGTTTTTCAGCAGATCCTCCGCCATGGGCAGCAGCGTCCGGCTGTGGGTCAGCCCGCTGCACTGGCTGTACTGGGAAATGAGACTCCCGTCCCGCAGAAGGGCCACCGAGGCGGCCTTGGCCGAGGATTCAAAAGCAAGAGTCAGCATGCGTCCGCCCCCTCAATGGTGATTTGACGCCGGGTGTCGCCCAGCTTCTCGATGGTCACGCGGATCTCGTCGCCATAGAAGGCATCCTCCACCTTCTCGCTCCACTCCACGGCGCACACCGCGCCCCGGTTCAGGTAATCCTCCCAGCCGATCTCAAAGAGCTCATCGGCCCCGGAGAGGCGGTACATATCGAAATGGATCAGCTCCCGCTGGCCCAGATACTCGTTCACAATGGTGAAGGTGGGGCTGGAGACCCGGCAGTTCAGGCCCATGCCCCGGGCCATGCCCCGTACAAAGGCAGTTTTCCCCGCGCCCAGGTCCCCATACATGGCGACAACCGTGCCGCCGGGGAGCTTTTCGGCAAAGCGGGCGCCGATCTCTTCGGTCTCCGTCTCGTTGTTGGATAAATAAGTCTGCATAAGCTCCGTCCGTTATTGTTTACACAAATGTTATATTCTTTCCACAGTATACCACCGAAGTGCCCGTTGCGTAAAGACCAAAACTGTGATAAAATACCTCTCGTTTCAAACGCGCTTTTTGTCGATTCGCCATTTCCGGGAAGGAAGTGTTTGTCATCAAGAAACTTCAACCATATATCAGGCAGTTCACCGAACGGGCGGATATCTTTCTGCTGGTCGTTTGCGTGCTCTGCTCCATCTTCGGCACGGTGATGATCTACCGGGCCTCCTCCAGCATGGTGGCGGCGGGCTGGGAGATGAACACCAACAAGCAGATCATCGTGCAGGTCTTCTCCATCTTTCTGGGCATCGGCGCCTTTATCCTGCTCACGGTTCTCGACGCGGACTTGCTGGGCAGCCAGTGGAAGATCCTGATCCTGCTGCAGGTGCTGCTGCTGATCGCCCTGCGCCTCTTCGGTCAGGACGACGGCACCGGCAACTTCGCCTGGATCCGCTTCGCCGGCATCGGCATCCAGCCCTCCGAGATCATCAAGGTCATCTATATCGTGGTGGCCGCCAAGCAAATGACCTTCCTGAAGGAATACCGGGATATCAACGCCTTCCAGTCCGTGGTGCTGATGGCTGGCTACTTTGTGGCCGTTTTCGGCGCCATCGTGGTGGTCTCCTCGGACCTGGGAAGCGCCTCCATCATCCTCTGCATCTTCCTGACCATGTTCTTCGCCCTGGGGGTGCGGCTCTACTGGTTCGCACTGGGCGGCGCGGCGATCGCGGCCATGGTGCCCCTGCTGTGGGAGCACTTCCTGAAGGAATACCAGAAAAAGCGCATCCTGGCCCCCTATGACCCCAGCATCGACCCCAACAACGACGGCATCAACTGGCAGACCTACCAGAGCAAGATCACCCTGGCCTCCGGCCGTACCACCGGCGTGGACGCGGAGCACCGCTACACCGCCTTTACCGGCAAGCACACGGACTTTATCTTCTCCTGCATCGGGGAGGAGCTGGGCATGATCGGCTGCATCACGGTGCTGATCCTTCTGACGGTGCTCATCATCCGCTGCGTGCGCATCGGGCTCAAGTCCGGCCGCACCTTCGATATGCTGCTGTGCATCGGCGTGGCCTCCGCCATGACCTTCCAGACCATCATCAACGTGGGCATGTGCCTGGGCATCACCCCCGTGATCGGCATCACGCTGCCCTTCTTCAGCTACGGCGGCTCCTCCATGGTGACCATGTTCGCCGCTATGGGTCTGGTCTCCGGCGTGAAATACAAGCTGAAGCCAAAGCTGTTTTCCATCTATTGAGAAAACTCCCCGGATCCGAGGATCCGGGGAGTCATGTTTTACAGGAAGAGGTCGGTATCCCGCCTCTCGGGATCGGAGGGCTCAAAACCGGCGTTGATTTTTTCGTAGGCCAGCAGGCTGGTCAGGATCCAGTAGGGAAGGGCCCAGACGCCGATGGCGACGCCCAGGAAGGGGATCACGGACAGAAGTGCCCAGCCCAAAAAACTCAGGTCCAGGCGGAGCAGCTCCAGCCGGTGGCCCCGCATCCGCATCCGGCTCTCCCGCATGCAGTCCAGCACACCGAATTCCGGGTGGAGGATCATGAGATAGCGGGCCATGCGGTAATTGTAAAGCAGCACAAAGCCGGGGATCAGAAAGGCCCAGAAGCCGATGGTCGTGAGCAGGCGGATCAGCAGTTCCAGCAGCAGAACCTTGGACCAGACGGAGAAACCGTCCAGCAGCATGCCGGCTTCGGTCTCTTCACCGCGAAGCGCGCGGAAGAAGAGCATCAGCAGCCCGAAAGAGACGATGGCCAGCAGATAGCTCAGCAGATCCGAGACGATGGTCTCCGCCGTAGAGGGCTGGATCTGTGCGGCGAGGCTTGTCGCACCGTCCACATCGCCGCTCTGCAGCAGGGCCGTCATGCGATCGGAGAGGGAAAGGAGCTGCTCGGTGGGCGGCATGGTCAGCCGGAGGCTCAGATACGAAAACAGCAGCGCCAGCAGCACATAGATGAGACTTGGAATCAAAAACTGCTTCTTCCTGCTTCCCAGCAGTTCGCGGGCCTGCAGCTTCAAAGAATGGATTTCCATGACAGCGGAGCCTCCTTTCATCTTTTTTCGGAGAGAAGTATAGCATCGGAAATAGGGAATGGCAAGCGATTTTTCGAAAAAAAGCTTGACAAGGCCGGGCCCGGGTGCTATTATAGGCAAGCGTTCAAGAGATGCGCGAGTGGTGGAATTGGTAGACTCGCTAGATTCAGGTTCTAGTGCTCATTCCGGGCGTGGGGGTTCAAGTCCCCCCTCGCGCACCACATTTTGACCTCAAATCGAAAGATTTGGGGTCAATTTTTATATTTCTGAGAACTTTTCAGGCAAGTTCAGTTTTCTACGTTTCTCACTTTCCTTCGACAAAAGGCCGATTTCTAACGTTTTTCTAACACTTTTCTAATGGCGTGTCAGAAGAGGCTGGACGCCATTTTCTGCGTCAGAAGCTCTTTTCTCTGCATATCCAGGTGCCCGTAAATGTTTGCGGTCATCTGAATATCTGCGTGACCCATGTATTCCTGAACATCTTTCAGCGTAAATCCGTTGTTGAGGAGCAGGCTGGCGCAGCTGTGCCGAAGTTCGTGAAAGCGGATATGCGGCAAGTGGTTGTTCTTCAGGAGAAGCGAGAAATGGGATGACACATAATCCGGAGAAAAGGGTGTGCCGTTGGGCCACTTGAAGATAAAGTCGTTTTCCTCGTAGTCCGCGCCGCAGAGCTTTCGGTTGATCGCTTCCTCCGTCTTGGCCTGCATAAAGATTTCCTTTGCCTCGGGCGACAAGGGGAAAGATCGGTGACTGGAGCTGTTCTTGGTCTTGTCCTTGCATACCGTAGTCGTGACCTTGGAAACGGTGTGCTTGATCGTGAGACGCCCGGCGGTGAAATCTACGCTGTCCCATTTCAGCCCCAGGACTTCGCTCCGGCGCAGGCCGTACAGGGCGGTGATCTTCACAAGGGGATAGATGGGATCATCCCGGATCGCGTCAAACAGGGTTTTGAGCTGGTCGGCGCTGTAGTAGCTGGATTCATACCGCTGTTTCTTCGGAAGCTCGACGAATTGACAGGGATTTGTTTGCAGCATACCGTTCTTCACCGCCTCATTCAAGGTTTGGAGGATAATGTTCTTATATTGCCGCAGAGACGAGGGAGACAGGCCGCCCTTTCCGTCTTTGCGGCCTCTTGCAGCTTTCTCATCAAAAAAGGCTTGCAGGTCGGATCGAGTGACCTCCTGCAGCAAAAGCCCGCTCTGATCGAAATAGGGGATCACCTGGGCGTTTGCCATCAGCTTATAGCCCTGAAAGGTCACAGAATCCACTCTGCGCTCTGCGACTTTTAGCCATGCCCGGATATAGTCTGCAAACAAGATGTTGCTCACGGGCCTTGCAGGGGCGCTCTCACACTCCAAAAGCGTTTCCCGCAAAAGCTGTTCTGCTTTTCGCTTGTTGCCTTTCACATCAAGCCCGGTGGCGATCCATTTTTGCTTGCGCTTTCCGTTCTCTTTCAAGTTGACGATGATATAGTACTTGTCATTTTTGATTTGCAGGCTGCCAGTCATCTCTGTCTCCTTTCTGACAGTCAGAGCAGCCTGCTTTGCCAGGTTTCTTAGCTGCGTTCCACGCGGAAGCCACATACTCCACAAGGCATGATTTTGGCACTCGAATGGACGATCCGATGCGAAGGTGTCGGATCGTATTGCTGTTTATGAGATTATAGGCGCTGTTCCGTCCGATGTGCAAAGCCTCGCTGACCTGTAGAACGGTCATAATGTCCGGGTAGGCTTCAAAGAGCAGTTCTTCCATATCATTCTCGCCCATTTCCGCTCCGCGAGAACACAGCCAAATCAACTTTATAAATGACAGGATATTCATCATTTTCAAGGTACATAGGGAACACACTTCCTATCATGATTTTCTCATTTTTGTCGATTCTTGTCAAATTTTCAGAACATTTTTTATTTATTTGTTGTCACTGCTTTTGGCTATTTGCATAAGGCACATTATCGCAACTCCAAAAAAGTCACCAAGCATAAGGCCAAGAAAAAACTGCAGCATAACGGTTTCCTCCTAAATACGTTTCACGGTGAAACGAATAAAAACGACAAAATCCGCACTCTTGCGTAGTGCGGATCGAAGGTATCACGATGTTTTCAAAGGCAAAGGACAGACGGCGGCGGGGCAGGCCGCTCCGTAGGATATGTTTTTCGTGCCTCCCTCCATGCTTATGGCGGGACGTTTGACTCTGTGACGTGCCATCAACGTAGGTATCATTATGCCTGCTTGCGGATCGTGGCCAGCAGCCGTGCCATTGGCTGCGTGCAGCGGTGGTGTTGTTCGCTCTGCCGTCGGTGACACCTCCTCACCGACTGACAATCCTGGCGCACCAGCTGCCTGGCTCCTCGCAAGCAGAACGTATCTGCTTGCCCTATTCACTTGCCTGAGCCTTCCGGCTCACAGAAACGCGCCATCTGTGGTGCGCTTCTGTGAACGGGAAGAACCGTTCACTTTCCTTTATTGCCTTTCGTATGCTCCGTAGCGGAGATAGGCAACAAGAATATCTATAAACTCGCTGTTTGTAGGCATGTTTTCCAGCTCAATTCCCGCAACGCGATTAAGGTCAGAATGGTCATAGCGATCCCAGCAAGAGACTATCACGGTTCGGATCGCATGCTCCACTGAGGATGGGCGAACATGAAAATAAAACGCAGTATCCGGGTAGGCACATTTGGTGATCCAATAGTGTTCATCCGGCTTTTGCAGAATGTTGTACACAATGTAAACGACATAATTAAACCCAACGAGACGTCCGGAGGCGCCAATGCTTCGAAGCAGTTTTGCAATCTCCTCCGGAGGAATGGAGGAGTTGCTTTTTTCTTGAAAGAAACTGTACATTTTATCTCTCTCCTATGTTTTGTTCCTGATCAGTGACTATATTTTACCGCAGCCGGTTGAATTTGTGTTGATTCATCGCTCGACTTATGCCGGTATCGGGGCGAGGATAAAGGAACGAAATCCCTGACAATCGACATTTTATGTAAACCAGAGCAGACTGGATAAAACTCTGCAAGTCCGCAGGGTGTTGAGAAAAAGCAGCATAAAACCGAAATTATGTTTTCGGTCAAAACGATACCGTGATGAATTCCGCGCCGAAAAACGATATTGTACAATCGCTTTGAGGTGAAGCAAAATGGCGGAGTATTCCAAAGCTCTGGGAGACTGCGTATACAAAAGACGAAAACAGCTGCGGATGACGCAGGCAGAGCTTGCTGAAAAGATAGGAGTCACTGAGCAGACGGTGCGAAAGATAGAGCACTACCATGCCAATCCGCAAATGGATGTTCTTTATTCGTTGGTGCGCACGCTGCAGCTTGATCCTGCGGAGATTTTCTATCCTGAGAAAGACGCAGGTGGGAGCGCACACAGACAACTGCTCAATCTGCTGTCCGGGATTGAAAATGAAGAGGCTGTTGAACTGCTGCCGATCACAGAGGCGGTGCTGAAGATCCTGCGAAAGTAAGCCAAATAATATGGAAAGAGCCTGCTTCTCCTATTATGGAGCAGCAGGCTCTGCGCTTTAAGCGTCTGGCTCATCGCTGATGACCATTTTGAATTTGATGACCCCTACAATAAACTCACGTTTACATCGGGTGCAATAGAGAGGGAAGTTTATAAGTACTGTGTCTTCGAATACTTTAACTCTCGTCCTGGCTTTGCAGTTTGGACATGATATCCAATAGTGTTTTTTTATGACATGGTCTCCGGACATCTTTTCAACTCAGCATATAGCATAAAACAATCTGCGTAACTGTTATTCTTTATCCATAGAGATTGTTGTATTCCTCTATTGCGTAGCGATCTGTCATCGAGGCGATATGGTCACAGATCCTTCTCATTAGCAAACATGAGAACAACGTCTTTGGATTGTTTAGAACTTCATCAAAGTCTGTTCTTACTTCGCCCATACCTACAGCTTTTGCTAAGTCTATTGTTCTGTATTTTGCTATCTCTCTATTTGTGGCAGAATTGATGTCGACCATAAAATGGAGAATCGGGCCATCTGGCAACTGCTGTGGATGTGAGTAGTATGCTTCGAAGAGTTTCATAAGAACATATGCACCCTTGGAGTTCATTCGCTCGACATCCTTAGAATGATGGACAGAACTCTTTATCAAGTTTTCAAACATAGAAGGTTCAATTTCCTTCGAAACACCGATTGTTTGTTTAGCAGGGAAGTCCAACTGGAGTTTATCGTAATCAGTGTAAAGAAGCAGTGCTTTTTCCTCTGCTGTTGCTTCTGGCTTCAGTTTATTAAGTGTCTGCCGAATGGTTTCAAGTTTGAGCACAGAGTTATCAATAATGTCTTTTACCAAAGTACTCACAACAATATGAGATAGTTCTGCAATGCTTTTCCGGTCTACAATCGACGTACCCATTAGTGCGTCCAATAATTCCTTGTCTTCTTCACTTAGCGCTCCAGCGAGGGATCCTTTGATCGTTTTGCAAATTGTGGCAATCGGAAGTGCATTGCTTCTAATTGCGTCTTCTAAATCGTGATGCCACTGAGCGAAACTATCCGCCCACTCTACTACAAAAGCCTCGAACGACCACGCTTCAGATGAACGATCATTAATGCAAAGGTGCTTCTTGAATTGGTTTTGATAGTTTGGCTTTTGAACTTTCTTCCCCTTATATAACAGACTTGAATGGTGCATCATCCCCCAAAGTGAATAATTAGTGAGATTGATTCCGATGTTTTCTCCTTGCTCATCGCGATAACTATCTTCTAATACTGCAGCTACTCGAACGCTCTGGATGTTATGCTTGAATCCAAACATATCCTCGCAGGAGATGATTCCCGGAAGGGATGTTTCCTCTCGCTCCAAAGTATCTTTTATTTCTTCTAGACTTGTATGTGAAAAAGGCGACCCACTGATGTACTTCGAATTCGGTGTCATGATTGCGTTTAGCATTTCTTCTCCAGCATGCCCGAACGGAGTATGTCCCAGGTCGTGTCCTAAAGCAATTGCCTCGGCAAGATTTTCATCTAGGCCAAGTGCGCGTGAAATTGTCCGCGAGATTTGTGCGACTTCAAGAGAATGTGTTAATCGATTTCGTTTGTGATCGTCCGGACCTACGGTGTAAATCTGAGTTTTCCCTGCCAATCTGCGAAATGCTGTGCAATACAGAATTCGATCTCTATCGCGCATAAAGTCTGTACGATAATTGTTGCTGCTCTCTGAATGAGAAAATCTGGTTATTAATCCAGCTGGGATAGCAAATTCATTTTCCCTCATGTATAGGTCGCCCCTTTCTATCTATGAGTTTATATAGCAGTTCGCAAACAGAACCTGTTTCTTAAACGGCCTTTCGTGTAAATCGTCTGATATGCTTCAACTCGTTAGTTATTTAGCTGCTTTGTATTTTGGCAAGTCTCCATACAACGCAGAAAAGACCTCTTCCCAACGATTGTCATCATGAAGGGCTTTCGTGAGCATCTCACAGAAGTGATAATTACCGGCGAGATGGGGGACGATGGCATAAACCTCAGACTCAAATTGGCTGTGGCTTACAGGGTCCCCGCAGGACAGTTTCTCCCGATAAGAGTCCATCAAATCCATAATGGCTCGAGATTCTTGCTCATTGACTTCGTTTTCAAAGAGGATCCTGCTTGCTTCGTCGTTGTCGAAAAGGAGCTGTTGTCTGAAGCTGATGAAGTCGATTTTCTCGGTTAAGGTTTCAAACTGACGATTGACCATTCTTTTACTCCTCCCTTTTCTGGAGCTTTCCGCTCCTCTGTTTTGTCCATTCCACAAAAATCGACAAAAGTAACACAACACAGCTTTTTCTAACTGAAAAAGCGGAAAAAATAATAGAATATATCTAATAGGCAAATATTTCATACCTGTTAGAGAATGGTCGACGCTCCTAATGGGAAATATACTTTTCCCTGATAGAAAATAGAGTGGAGCGATGAATCATGAAACTATCACCAGAGCGGTTAAAAAGCATTTCCCGCAACATCAGGCAAGCTCGGGAGAGTATGGGCTATACACAAGAGAAACTCGCTGAGCTTGCAGGAATATCGACCGCATACTATTGCCAGATAGAACTGGGGAACAAATCTCCCAGTTTGGAAACGCTTATCAATATTGCTGATGCGATGCATGTGAGTATTGACTCGCTAATTTATGGCTCAAATGACGAGACGATTAGATTGGATATCGCGCGCCTGTTTGAAAGCTGCACACAAGATGAGGTGGCAAAACTTCGAAAAGTGCTGTATACTGTCGCTGAAGAGTTTGTGTTTACACGCTCATAACGGTGGTGAGATAGAATGGCAAATGAGTTTGATCACCCTCACACTCAAGAAGATGATTTGATTCATCGCTTGTTTGTGGAGGAATATGCTTCCATGTGCCGGACTGCATACTATGCGCTGGGGGATAAGGGCTTAGCTGAAACAGCGGTTCAGGAGACCTTCTTGGTTGCAATCCGGTTTCGCGAAAAACTGGAAGCGAGTGTGAAACCTGTAGCTTGGCTGTATAAAACGTTGAGCTATACCATAAAACATATCCGAAGAGACCGCAATCGATTGTTGCTCTACACAGTGCCATTGGATTCTCTTCCTGAACAAGAGACTTCCCATTATGATGACTACAACATGTTGGACCCCGAACTCAAAGCTAGTGAGGATTTAAAACTGCTTGTGGAGTTTTATTATCAGGGGTACACAATAAAGGAGTTAGCCGATCAAAGAGGAATCAGCATCGGGGCATGCAAAATGCGCATTAAACGTGCGAAGGAACATCTTCGAAAAAAGCTGGAATAATACGTTACTTTTTCGGCCAATGGTGGAATAGAGAGGTTGAAAGGAGGTTGAGAAATGGCTCTAGAGCAACATGCGAAAGGCACATTTGATGACCTTAATGATTATGATGAACAGCAGCTCCGGTCCGTTCTTAACGAAGCAGTGGACTCCGAGGCCGTCAATTATGAGCTGATTAAGAGAATAACTGATGTTTTAGCGGCCAAAACAAACGAAAAGCCAATAGATGTTGAATTTGCTTATAAGCAATTCATCTCTCAATACGCTGATTCGACCCCTTTGTATAGTGAAGTTCTGAAAGAAGTTGGAGATCTGGAGTCGGGAACGGTTTTCCACACATCTGAGCGGAAAGAGCTATCTAAACACCCCAAACATGTTGTTCACTTTAGCCGATCAGTTAAGACGGGGATTCTTGTTGCCGCTGTTTTAGCCCTGTTTTTAGCAACCGCTGTTGTTGCAAATGCATTTGGGTTTAGCATCTGGAATGCAAACGTTTCTTGGAATCAAGATAACATGGGCATTTCTACGGTTAATGGGGAAACTGAGATAATTAGTGAGGACCCTTATACTCAAATCCGAAACGCTATCCGAAACGAAAATGTTCAGGAATCAGTGATCCCTACATATTTGCCTTTCGGATACTCTCTAAAGAATTTGAGTTTCCTGGACTCCTTTGAAGGTCATACGTATAATGCTACTTTTCAATCGGGGGAGACTTCTTTCCGTCTTACTATAGTTGTCCAGCCCACAGACATTAACATGTTTTGTCCAAAGGATGATTCGGAGCCAGAGATATACACTGTGAATGGGATTGAACACTATCTTACAACAAACGAGGGGCACTACAGAGCAAATTGGGCGAATGGCGATGTCGTTTGCGAGTTATACGGACTTGAGAGTAAAGAGGAGCTGCTTAGAATTATTGATTCTATATATAAGGAGTAGATACCATTGAAAAAAGCAGTAGCTCTTGTTTTGGCATGTCTCGTTCTATTGAGTTTTTCATCGACCGCTTTCGCATTGAAAGAATCAAACGCATACATTTCCAGATATAGCGCCCTTATTTCCAATCCATCAAGCGGGGTGGTAAGGGTAGACTTCTCTGTCTATGGAACTGGTACTATGAGTTCCCTCGGGGCAAGTTCAATTGTTCTATACGAAAACGGAGTACCAGTGAAGACTTTTTCCATGTATGATCCCCTATATGCTTCAACAATGGTGACCACCAATGAAGATTGGTTCTACGGATACGTTACATATTCCGCGAATTCAGGAAGTACTTACACGGCTTACGTCACTGTGTTCGCATCTGATGGATATGGTTCCGGATCAGAATCCTGTACGGCAGGTAGTGTATATATCCCGTAATAATCTAATTGAATATACTTGCCAAACAAAAAAGAACTGCAGTCGAATGCAGTTCTTTTTTGTAGAAGGTGCTGTTATTAGGAGGGGGAAGACTGTACAAAACGCCAAAGATTGGCGAAGGGAAGAGGAAAGGTGTTTCTTTTTTGCGGGCGGAAGGAATGAACCATATAGGAGACCCAGACAGGTTCATCGGAAACGCGTGAAAGAGAAAGGAGCACCAAGATGAGTACATCGCACAAAAATGAGAGAGAGTCACAGAAGAAGCCGATCGACGCTTTCAAGGATAACGCAGCCCCCATTCCGGTAGGCGAAGATAAAAGCAGGCGGGAGGATCATATCAAGCAGTTCCGCATGACAGACGGGAGCTGGCTTGCAGCGACCTATCCCTATGCTGTCCATTATGAAGAAAACGGGTCCTGGGTCGAGATCGACAACCGCCTGGAAGAAAAGGAGCAGGATCTCATAATACCGTTCCAGGAGAAGGGAGAGGCAGATCCCAAACCCGTTCATGAGAATACATACGTAAACCTGCAGAACCGCTTTGGCGTGAACCTGCCGGTGTATCTCAGCGAGAAGAGCTGGTTTGGCGTCTCAGACAGCGGACACAGCCTGTTCTTCCGGCTGAAAGGAGTGCGGGAAAGCAAATCTGTGGTAGATAAGGAGATCCTTCCGCCGGAGGATCCCCTTCAGAAAGCGATCCATGTCCATTACAACAGTACCGTGCACTACCCGGAGGCGCTGCCGGGTGCTGAACTGAAATATGACGTATGTGGTCAGGCGCTGAAGGAAACGATCACGTTCCCCAGGCTGGAGACCGTGCCCGAGGAGTTGTCCTATGAGATCTGGGCAGAGGGCATGGCCGCCGAAAAGGCAGAGGAGGGCGAGATCCAATTCTTTGCTGAGGGCAAAGTGGTGTTCAAGCTCCCGGCTCCGTTTCTCATGGACAGAGAGGGAAACAGTGACGGCGCCCTCAAGGTAAAACTGGAAGAACTGGGCGAGGGCTGCTTTGTCCTGCGCTATACGATTGAGAAGGAGTGGCTGGAATCTGAGGAACGAGTATGGCCGGTGGTGCTGGATCCCGTCATTACCAATGTGGTGAATACCAATTACATCCGGGACGCATATATCCGCAAAGGCTATCCCAACTATGGCGGAGGTTTGTTCTATTTCTTTTACGCTGGCTTTTACAGCAATGCGACGAAAGCAGTACGCGGCCTGGTCAAGCACACGCAGATCCCCTCGCTCGAAAGTGGAGATGTCATCGTGGGTGCGTATCTTACCGCGCACGGTCTGGTGTACCAGAGCAACGGCACACAGATTCAGGTGGACGCCCACGCCATTACGGGGAATTGGGACTCTCAAACGGTCAAATGGAATAACCAGCCCGCCTACGAGGATGAGGTGCTGGACTTCCAGATCGTAAACTCCACGGCAGACAAGCTCTATACCTGGAATGTAACCAGCGCGGTACAGAGATGGTACGGCGGAGCGGCTTCGGAAAAAGGAGCACTGGCGAACCAGGGCTTCATGCTCATTTCCCCCACAGAAAACAATTGGAATATCCTGATGGCCCAGTTTGTCTCATCGGACAACAGCCCTTCCACATCCTGGCCGATGCTGTACATTGCCTACCGGAACACCACCGGCTTGGAAAGCTACTGGGATTACACCAGCGCCAAGGCCGGGCGTGCGGGAACGGTTTCCGCCAACAACTACACGGGGAACCTGGTGGTCAGCCGCGGCGACATGAGCTACTCCGGGAACAGGATGCCTGCCAGTATTGCATTCGTCTACAACCAGAATGACTGCACCACAGATATTGGCTACGGCAAGGGCTGGCGCAGCTGCTACTCACAGCGGCTCGAGCAGGTGAACATCAGCGGAACCACCTACTACAAGTGGACAGACGGAGACGGCACCCGGATCTACTTCTATTACGACAATGACAAAGCAGAGTGGATCGACGAGAACGGTCTGAGCTATAAATTGACAATAGCCGCTTCCGGGTATACGATCACAGACAGGGATGAGAACAGCCTCGGCTTTGACACCAATGGCCGCCTGATCTCTAAAACGGACAAGCTGTCGAACTCGCTGAGTGTTGCCTACACGGAAAGCGGGACGAGCAACCTGCGGATCAGCCGAGTGACAGACGGAGCCGGACGGGTCTATGATTTCAGCTACAGCAACAATCTGCTGAGTTCTGTTGTCTACAAAGGTGCCGGCAGCACAGCTCTTGAGACCGTGAGCTACGCTTACAGTTCCGGTGCGTTGGAAACCGTGACCTACGCAGACGGAAAGACGGCAGGGTACAGCTACGCAAATAATACTCTGACAGAAGCCAGGGATATCCAGCGGAGCGACAACAGCTGCAACAAGCTCAACATCAGCTACGCGGGCAGTCCGGCGAGGGTGACAGAGATCAGCTACTACGACGGCGCGACCCTGGTGAACAGCGTCAGTCTTCGCTACGGCGACCATAACACCATCGTCAAGGACAACATGGACCGCTGGTGTACCTACGAGTTCAACAATTGGGGCAACACGGTATCCGTCTACAACCAGAAGGGGCAGGCCCTCTATGGAAGATTTGCCGCGGATGAAACCAGCGACGGGAGAGCCAACCAGTTGATCCGTAGCTCCCGGCTCCAGGACACGGTGGTGAATCTGCTGAGCAACCGTACAGAGACGGGAGCGTGGTCTGAGACGGTAACGGTGCAGGGCGGCACGACCTACAGCCTTTCCGGCCTGGGGGCTGCCGGCACGACCCTGAGCATGACGGCGGGAGGCGTGACGCAAAGCGCGACGGCGGTCAGCAGCAATGATCGCAATGAGGTTTCACTTGCGATTCCCAGCGGCGTAACCAGCCTGACGATCTCCGGCAGCGGGAGCTACAGCGAACTGCAGTTGGAGCAGGCGGAGGCGGCCAGCCGCTACAATTTGCTGGCCAACACAGATATGAGCAGCTCTGCCGGCTGGACAGGAAGCAACCTGGGGAACGACGACGGAATCGTTACCTTGACAGACACCTGGGCCAACCTCAATGTCCGCCTGAACGATTCCGTGCTGAAGCTGGTGGGCGTGGGGACATCGACCAAGAGCTATACGCAGACGATCTCCGTCAGCGGCAGCATGGGGGACGACTACTCCTTCGGCGGCTGGGTCAAATCCGGGAGCGTGCCGTTGAGCAACAAGAACTATCCCAACAGCACACAGGAGCGCCGCTGTGGGATCCGGGTGCGTTTGCTCAATGGGAGCACAGAGGTGGGCAGCAAGACGGTTGACGCCAACACGGATTGCCAGGAATGGCAGTTTATCTCCGGCAGCGTCCGGGCCAGCGGAGCTTACGACACAGTTGAATTCTCCTTTGTCTATGACTACAATGCCAATGTAAGCTACTTTGACGGAGCGCAGCTCTTCCGTGAGAAGTTTGCGTACGTCTACCACTATGACGACGAAGGCAGGATCGACAAGGTCACGGACCTGGAGGGGAGGGAAACCACCTATACATACCGGGGAAAGACCTCGGACATTACCTCCATTACGCTTCCTGGCGGGGCGGAATACAGCTACAGCTATTCGAACAACGGTCTGCTGCAGAGTGCTGTGAGCGACACAGGCGTGACCAGCGCCTACACCTATGACGCCTACGGCAATCCCACGGGGACGAGCATCACAGGCGGGAATGAAAAAAGCCTGAGCAGCAGCAAGACCTACACCGCGGACGGGAACATGACAGCGAGCGTGACGGGGAACGATGGCAACACGGTCAGCTATACCAACGATACAGACAGGTCTTTGGTGACGAGCGTCACCGACCCGGCGAACGTGGTGACGAGCAACACCTACGACACGATGCGGCGACCGGTCACCAGCCAGACGGGGAACAGCGCCATCACCAACAGCTACAGCGACGATCTGCTGGTGGGCCTGAGCCACACCAACACGGCGAATACTTCCACGGACTACACGCTGGAGTATACCACGGCGAGTCTGCTGTCCAAGGTCAAGGTGGGCAGCACCTATACTCTGTCAGAGAACAGCTACAACCCGGGGACCTGGACGCTGGCGAGGCAGGACTACGGCAACGGGGCGGGCTGGGCCTACAGCTACAGCGAGTTTAACGATCTGACGGCCCGGTGGACCACGAACGGCACGAGCGGTGTAGAGTTTCAGTACTTCTACAACAGCGAGGGCAAGCTGGCCAGAGTGGAGCAGTACGACACCACTCTTGCAAGCGGCACGATCACGTCCCGGACGCTGGTGAACACGGAGCGCTATTACTACGACAGCGGGAACCGGCTGACTCGGGTATGGGAAACAGATGCGGCCAACAACCAGCATGAATTCCGCTGGACCTATGACAGCAACGACCAGGTCATTGAACTGGTGGAGACAGTCAATGGGCGCACCTTCACCTATACCAACAGCTACAACGGGGACAAGCAGCCCACCCAGAGCAGTTTTGGCACTGTACGGGAGAACTTCAGCTACGACGGGCTGGGACGGCTGAGTCAAGTTGTGGTGAGTGAAAGCGACGAAGCAGTGCTGACCACCGGCTACACCTACCGGGATCTGGATACCACGAGGACCACCACGCAAGTCTCCGCGCTGCAGAACAGCTATGGCAACCAGAGTGAGAGCTTGTTCTACACATACGATGCGAAGGGCAACATTCTCTCGGTCAGCGATGGGACGCATACGATTACCTACGAGTACGACGCGCTGAATGAGGTGACCTGGGAAAAGAACGCAGTGGAAGGGAGAGCCTGGCACTACAGCTACGATCTGGGCGGGAACATTCTCAGCAAGACGGAGTACAGCTACCAGAACGGCGTAGTAGGCGGCACACCGCTCTCCACGGTCAGTTATACCTACGGGGACGCCAACTGGCCGGATCTGCTCACGGCATACAACGGGACGCCCATCACCTACGACGGCATGGGCAATCCTCTCTCTTACCGCGGCTGGAACTTCACCTGGCAGGGCGGACGGCAGCT
>JAFSMZ010000026.1:0-11861 GCA_017447685.1 Oscillospiraceae bacterium | reverse complement strand
TTTCGGACATTACAGTTCTCTCTTTCCAGGGCATTTTCTGCATCTCCTTTATGCTCTCTGATGCCCTAATTGTACTATAAAAACTGTTACCTATGTCCTTGGACATTCTGTTACCTATGTTACCAGTCTATACAGCCCTCGGCGGCCCGTTTTGATCTGTTTTTTGCGGGCCGCCGAGGGCGGCGGCCCCTGCGGATCATAATTCCCGGATGATCCTGTCCGCCACCTCCAGGCAGAGAGCGGAGGTTTCCGCCAGGGCGGTGCCGAAGTCCTCGCCTCCCTGGGTCAGCCCGTCGGACACGGTCTTGATGAGCAGGCAGGGGATCTGCGCCCGGTCGCAGGTGAGCACCACGGCGGCGGCCTCCATCTCGCAGATGTCGGCGTCCCAGCGCCGGTGCAGGGCGCTCTTGGCCGCCTCTCCGGCCACGAACTTGTCCGCCGAGGCGCAGGTGACCCGCTTGAGCTCCGGGCAGAGGGCGACCGCTTTCTCCACAAGCGCCGGCGAGGGGACCAGATATTCGTCCTCGTAGCCCATGTACTGTCCCGGCAGGCACTTGTCATATTCCGAGGTATCGAAGTCATAGTGGACCACCCGCTCCACCACGCAGGTCCTGGTCTGGCCCATCTCCGCGGTGAGGCCGCCCACCACGCCGAAATTCACGATCATCTCCACCTCGTAGCGGTCGATGAGCAGCTCCGCCGCCGCGGCCGCGGCGATCTCTCCCGCGCCGGAACGCAGCACATAGAGCTCGTACGCGCCCATGTCATACTGATGCATCTCGAAGCCATGGCGGTTCTCCACGGTCTTTGCCGTGCCGTAACGGCTCAGCACCGCGTCCATCTCCACCGCCACCAGCATCCCGATCTTTTTCATTTCCAATCTCCTTCCTTATAGGCTCCCCTGTGAAGGGGAGCTGTCTGCCGCCGTCTCACGCAGCGCTGTGACTGAGGGGTCTCCTTCCTTGTAGGCTCCCCTGTGAAGGGGAGCGCTCTCGGGAGGGGCAAGCCCCTCCCCTACGGCTCAAAACTCAATTCTCAAAACGCAAAACTCCAAGCAGTCTCTCCCCGTCCACGCCGGTGATCTTCACGTCCAGAAGCTGCCCCCGCAGGCCTTCCTGCTCCACCTTCACCAGCAGATAGGTGTCGCTGTGGCCGAGGCTCCCCTCCTCGCCGGTCTCGAAGAGCACCGGCAGGGTGAGCCCCACGCTCTGCTCCAGATAAGCCCGGTGCATCCGCGCTGCCACAGCCTGGGCCTCCCGGGCACGGAGCGCCTTCAGGGCGTGGGTGCACTGCTCCGGCATCTGGTCCGCCGGGGTGCCGGGCCGCCGGGAATAGGGGAAGATGTGCATATCCGAAAAGGCGCACTTTTCGATGAAGGCCAGGGTCTCTGCCTGGTCAGCGTCCGTCTCCCCGGGGAAGCCGGTGATGAGATCGCAGGTCAGGGCACAGCCGGGGAAATACCGGCGCAGCAGCTCCGTCGCCGCAAAGAAGCGGGCGGTGTCATACTTCCGGTTCATGGCCTTCAGGGTCCGGTCGCAGCCGGACTGGAGGGACAGGTGGAAGTGGCGGCAGAGCTTTCCCGTGGCGGCAAGGCGGCGGCAGAAGTCCTCGGTGATCACCGTGGGCTCCAGGGAGCTGAGCCGGATGCGCATGTCCCCGGCCTCCTTCGCCACGGCCTCGATACAGTCGGCAAGGCCGGGCTTTCCCGGCAGGTCCACCCCGTAGGAGGCCACCTCGATGCCGGTGAGCACCAGCTCCCGGAAGCCCTGCTCCCGGATGCGGGCTGTCTCGGCGGCGGCGTCGGCCAGAGGCAAGGAGCGGAGCCGGCCCCTGGTGTAGGGGATGATGCAGTAGCTGCAGAAATTCACGCAGCCGTCCTGGATCTTCAGCATGGCCCGGGTGCGGCCCTCCAGGGCCCCGGCGGGCAGCTTTTCCAGCTGGCGGCGGCGGAAGGGCTCGTCCACGCTCCGGGTCCTCAGCCCCTCCTGCACGGCCCGCTCCACCGCCTCCACAAAGGCCATCCGGTCCGCCGCGCCGAAGATGACCTTGGCGCCGATGCGGGCGGTCTCCTCGGGGCTGAGCTGGGAGTAGCAGCCGCAGACGGCCAGCACCGCGCCGGGGTTCTCGTCCCGGAGACGGCGCAGGAGCTGGCGGGACTTGCGCCCGCTCTCCGCCGTGACGGCGCAGGTGTTCACGATGACGGCGTCGGCGATCTCGCCGGGGGCGCAGGGCTGGTGTCCGTGCTCCTGGAGACGGGTCTCCATGGCCTGGGTCTCAAACTGGTTGACCTTGCAGCCGAGAGTGGATATAATATATTTCATCTATCATTCTCCTTGTAACCGCCCCTGCGCAAGGGGAGGTGCTGAGCGAAGCGAGGCGGAGGGGTCGTCGCTGCGGCCTGATTCGCTGCTGTTTTGCTCTCTTTGCAGAGAGGAAGGCTATTACTATGCACTATCTGGACAATTCCGCCACCACCCGCGTCTGCCCGGAGGCGGCGCAGGCGGCACTTTCCGCCATGACGGAGTGCTTCGGCAATCCCAGCTCCACCTATACCCTGGGCCGGGAGGCCAAAAAGCTGCTGGACAAGAGCCGCAAACAGGTTTCCGACGCGCTGGGCTGCGCCCCGGGAGAGCTGGTGTTCACCTCCTGCGGCTCCGAGAGCGACAACTGGGCCATTCTCGGCGGTGCGGAGGCCATGAAACGCAGGGGGAAGCACGTGATCTCCTC
Source organism: Oscillospiraceae bacterium (assembly GCA_017447685.1). GTDB lineage: Bacteria > Bacillota > Clostridia > Oscillospirales > Oscillospiraceae > Limivicinus. Next base: position 9,134 of record JAFSMZ010000026.1, on the reverse strand, counting down.
CCTGGTAGAGCACGACGCCGTGCGCAAAAGCCTGGACGAGCTGGAAGCCCGGGGCTTCGAGGTCACGCGCCTGAAGCCGGAAAAGGACGGCTCCGTCTCCCCGGAGACGGTGCTTGCCGCCCTGCGGGAGGATACGGTGCTGGTGACGCTGATGCTGGTGAACAACGAGACCGGCGGCGTCATCGATATTGCTTCCGTCGCAAAGGGGCTCAGGGCGAGGGGCTCCTCCGCCCTGCTGCACACCGACGCGGTGCAGGGCTTTCTCAAGGTCCCCTTTTCCGCCAAAAGCCTGGGCGCCGATCTCATCAGCGTCAGCGGCCACAAGATCCACGCGCCCAAGGGCGTGGGGGCGCTGTACCTCCGCCAGGGTCTCCGGCTGAAGCCTTTCATTCTGGGCGGCGGGCAGGAGGAGGGCCGCCGGGCCGGCACCGAGGCCATGCCCCAGATCGCCGCCTTCGGCGAGGCCTGCCGCATCGGGAAAGCCGGGATGAGCGAGAACATCCGCCGCATGGCAGCCTTGAAGCAGGAGCTGCTGGAGGAACTGCGCGCAGGGATCCCGGAGCTGGGCTGGGTGGAATCCGCCGCGCCCCACATTCTCTCCGTTTCTCTGCCCGGCTGGCGCAGCGAGGTACTGATGAACTTCCTGGAGACCAGGGAGATCTACGTATCAAAAAGCTCCGCCTGCAAAAAAGGCGGGCGGAGCCATGTGCTGGAGGCCATCGGGCTGGACGCCCGGGCCATTGACGGGGCGCTTCGGATCGGACTGAGCCGCATGAGCACAGAGGAGGACATCCTGGCCCTCGTCCGTGGGCTTCTGGACGCCCGGGCGAGCCTGGCGCACCGGTAACAGGGAAAAGAGAAGAGTGAAGAGTGAAAAGATGTGGTATCCGCTGCGCGGATAGATTTTGTTTATTCACTCGCTTCGCTTTTCCCGCTCTCGCCTGTCCCCGGCTTCTTCACCGGCTGACGCGTCACCGGGTCGATATGATCCAGATGCTCATACTGAGCGGTCTCCCACGGGAGATCGCTTTTTTTCAGCCTCGCCTCCACCCGTTTGGTCAGGAAGGTGTAAATCACCACAAACACAGGCACGCCCAGGATCATGCCGCCGAAGCCGAAGAGCCCGGCGCCCACCACGATGGCGAAGAGCACCCAGAAGCTGGTGATGCCGATGGAGTTGCCCAGGATCTTGGGCCCGATAAAGTTGCCGTCGATCTGCTGCAGGATGATGACGAAGACGATGAAGATCAGGCACTTGAGGGGGTCCACCATCAGGATGATCAGCGCGCTGGGCACGGCGCCGATGAGGGGGCCGAAGAAGGGGATGATATTGGTGACGCCCACGATCACGCTGACCAGCAGCGCATAGGGCATGTTCAAAATGGCGCAGACGATATAGCAGATCAGGCCGATGATGGCCGAATCCAGAAGCTTGCCGGAGATGAACCCCATGAAGGTCCGGTCCGTGAACTCCACAGCCTCCCGCACCTTCTCCGCCGTCTCCAGGGAGAACCAGCTGTAATTCAGCTTTCTGAGGGCGGCGGTGAAGTGCTCCAGATCCGAGAGTAGATAGATGGACACGATGATGCCGATGAGCAGATTGTAGATCCCCATCACCACCACATAGCCGCCCTCGATGAGGGTGGTGACGAAGTTGCCCACGCCCGGCAGCAGCTTGGTGCTGACCCAGGACATGATGTCGGTGTTCAGGGTGTTGATGGCATCGCCCACATACTTGGTGATCTCCGGGTGATTATCCAGCAGGCCTGTAGCCCAGGCGGACAGATCCCGCAGATAGTCCGGCCCGTTTTTCACGATGGTCTCGATGCTGCTGTAGAGCTGGGGCAGGATGAGATAGACCAGAGCCGTCAGCACCGCCAGCATCGCAAGCTCCGACACCAGGATCGAAAGGGCTCTGGCAAGCTTTCGGCCGTCGTTCTTTTTGTTTTTGGCAAAGAGCTTGCGGCAGAGGGGGCCGAAGGCGCTGCGCTCCAGCAGCCGCATCAGCGGCGCGATCAGATAGGTGATCACAAAGCCCCATATGAAGGGGCTGAGGACCTTCAGCAGCTTTCCCAGGGCTTTGCGCAGATCCGGCAGGAAGCGCAGCGCCATATAGAACAGGATCGCCGCGGCGATCACGCAGAAGGCCGTGATGCCCCAGTACAGATATTTTCTGTCCCAGCGAAAATGCCGTCTCATAAGTGTTGTCCTCCGTTACGCGAATTCCCACACACAAACTCTTTCTATCTTGTACATTTTACTATCGCCCCGCGCGTGCGTCAAGTCGCTTTTTTCTCGCCCCGCTTCTCCTCTCTTCGCCGTTATGGTACTCTTGTTATGGAAACCTCTTTTCCGATTTCGTGCCGATTTTTGAAAAAGCCTTTTGTGGAAAACCCTGTGGAAAATGTTTAAAACCCTTGATGTTCCCTGCTTTTGTCCACCGTCAGCCAAAGTCTTCCAGTCCGTGGATGGGACGCTTCCGACCATAATTTTGTCAACCTTTGTCGAAGGGCATGTTCTCTCTTTGCCGCGCATAGGCTTCCCCAGGACGCAGAAACAGTCCGGCTTTGCCGCCGGTCTTTTCCGAACACGGGGAGGAGAACATGAGACGAACGCTTTGTATGCTGCTGTTGTTTGCCGCGCTTTTGCCGGGGCGCGGCTCTGGCCCAAGGTCTTTGCGGGACGGGGAGATCCCCCTGCGATCGCCCTCCGCCATCCTGATGGAGCAGGAGACCGGCGCCGTGCTCTACGAAAAAAACGCGGACGAGCGCATGGCGCCGGCCAGCATCACCAAGGTGATGACCATGTTGCTGATCCTGGAGGATGTGGAGAGCGGGAAGCTCCGGCTGGAGGACACCGTCACCGCCAGCGCGCGGGCCGCCTCCTTCGGAGGCAGCTGCGTCTTTCTGGAGGAGGGAGAAAGGATGCGCGCGGAGGAGATGCTCAAGTGCATCGCCGTGGTCTCCGCCAACGACTGCGCCGTGGCCATGGCGGAGCACCTGAACGGCACGGAGGCCCTCTTCGTGGATCGGATGAACAGGCGGGCAGAAGAACTGGGGCTTCTCAACACCCACTTCACCAACTGCACCGGCCTTTTTGACGACGAGGAGCACTACTCCACCGCCAGGGACATTGCCATCCTCTCCCGGGAGCTGATGCGCCATGAGGAGATCAAGCGCTTCACCACCATCTGGATGGACAGCATCCGGGAAGGAGCCTTCGAGCTGGTGAACACCAACAGGCTGGTGAACCGCTATGAGGGCTGCACCGGGCTCAAGACCGGCTTTACCTCCAGGGCCATGTACTGTCTGGCTGCCACGGCGGAGCGGGACGGCGTCTCCTTCCTGGCGGTGGTGATGCACGGCGAGAGCGCCGAGAGCCGCAACGCCGACGCCACGGCCCTGCTGAACTTCGCCTTTTCCAACTACAGCCTCTGCTCCCTCCGGCCGGAGGCGCCCCTGCCGGAGCTGCCGGTGGAAATGGGCCGGGAGGGCAGCGTTCCCCTCCGCTGCGGCGGGGAGGCCTGGGCCCTCACGGAGAAGAAAAGCGGCAGCCCCTCCTACACCCTGCAGCTGCCTTCCCTGCTCTCCGCCCCGGTGGAGGAGGGGCAGCAGGTAGGAACTCTCCGGGTGCGCCTGGGCGAGGAGACGGTGGCGGAGGTGCCGATCCTGGCGGCTGCTCCGGTGCCCCGCATCGGCTTCTGGGGCATCTTCCGGAAGCTGGCCGGGAGCCTTGTGGGACTGTGAAAGCCGGGCAGCGAAAAAAGCCGGACTTTCACCGCCCCGGTTTTCCGCTGCCTTTCATGGCCCAAATCTCAAAACTCCTTTGCTTTTCCTTGCAATCGGGAGAAAATGTAGTATAATATTGCCAAATTCTTTTATTCTATGAGGAGGCAATATGGTACACGTAGATCTTTCCGGCGCAAAGAAGTTCTTCACCGCCGCCGGCCCCGATTACAAGCTGGCCGCTCTGGCCCATGAGACTCTGGCAAGCGGCACCGGTCTCGGCGCCGACTTTATCGGCTGGCGCAGCCTTCCCCAGCACATCAAGGAAACCGAGCTGGACCGGATCGTGGCCGCGGCGGAAAAGATCCGCGCCCGCTCCACCGCTCTCGTGGTCATCGGCATCGGCGGCTCCTACCTGGGCGCCCGCGGCGCCATCGAGCTTTTGAAGCCCGTTCCCGGCAAGGGCGATCCCCGGGTCTTTTTCGTGGGCAACACCCTCTCCGCAGACGCGCTGTGGGATACCCTGGATCAGCTGGGCGACCAGGACTTTGACGTGAACGTGATCTCCAAGTCCGGCACCACCCTGGAGCCTGCCGCCTCCTTCCGCATCTTCCGGGAGCTGCTGGCAAAGAAGTACGGCGACAAGGCCGACGAGCACATCTTCGCCACCACCGACGCCAGACGCGGCGCCCTCAAGTCCCTGGCCAACGACCGGGGCTGGGAGAGCTTCATCGTGCCCGACGACGTGGGCGGCCGCTTCAGCGTGCTGTCCGCGGTGGGCCTGCTGCCCATGGCCGTGGCCGGCATCGACGTGCGCCTGGTCATTGACAGCGCCATTGCCGAGCTGAAGGCCCTGGACCAGCGCTCCCCGGAGAACCCGGCCTGGCAGTATGCCGCCGCCCGGCAGCATCTCTACGGCAAGGGCTACGGCATCGAGATCCTGGGCTGCTATGAGCCCAGCTTCCGCTTCATGGGCGAGTGGTGGAAGCAGCTCTACGGTGAGAGCGAAGGCAAGGACGGCAAGGGCATCTTCCCCGCCAGCGTCGAGTTCACCGCGGACCTGCACTCCATGGGCCAGTTCATCCAGGCCGGTCCCCGCACCCTGATGGAGACCATCGTCCGCTTTGCAGCCAGCCGCCGGGAGTTCCCCTTCCCCGATGACGAGCAGAACGCCGACGGGCTCAACTACCTGGTAGGCAAGGACATGGCGGAGATCAACCGCATTGCTTCCGACGCCGTGCGTGAGGCCCATGTGGCCGGCGGCGTGCCCAACCTGGTGGTGGAGGTACCCAAGCGCAACGAGGAAGGCTTCGCCGCCCTGGTCTGCTTCTTCGAGGTTGCCTGCGCCATTTCCGGCTACATGTCCGGCGTCAATCCCTTTGACCAGCCCGGCGTGGAGGCCTACAAGAAGAACATGTTCCGCATGCTGGGCAAGCCCGGCGCGGTCTGAACCGGATCATAGGAAAAACGAGGATGTGGAAAACACATCCTCGTTTTTCTGTTTTTTCAGGCCTTTGAAACCTCGGTCCTTGTCGAAGGGCGGATAGTATCCGCCCCTGGGGCAGGACCTTCGTAAACCGCCGGGTGCGCGGATCCGCATGGTGTACGCATTTGCTGCCCCTGACCCGATACAATGGAATCCATGGCACGGCGCCCCGAGGGCGTTAGGGTTGGGATCCGCTGCGCAGAAAACCCCTCCGTCACCGTCGCAGGCTCCGGCGACACCTCCCCTTTCAGGGGAGGCAAGGGCGGCCGGTCAAGGGCCGCGCCTCCCGCCCTGTCATCCTGAGGAGGTGAAGCCGACGAAGGATCCCGACGGCGCAAGGTCGGTTTTGCCGTGCGGCAAAACGCTTCTGGCCGTTCGCCGTCAAGGAAGCGGCAGCGGGCGCTCCAGCGCAAAGCGGGGTCCTTCTTCTCCCAGGGTCCCGGTGGCGCGAAAGCCGCATTTTGCAAGGACGCTCTGCGACGCTGCGTTTCCGGCCTCCGTCTCCGCCTCCAGCGTCTTCAGCTCCCCATGCCCAAAGGCCCAGCGGCAGGCCGCATGCACGGCTTCCGTGGCATAGCCCCGCCCCTGAAACGCCTCCAGGATCCCGTAGCCGATCTCCGCCGTGCCGTTATCCCGGAGCCCTTTGAAGCAGAGATCCCCGACCTGCGTCCCGTCCTTCGTTTCCATGATCCAGGCGGCGTACCAGTCCCATTGCTCCGGATGCCGCAGGCAGCCCTCCAGCATCTCGGAATAGGCTTTTTTCAGTTCTTCGTCCCGCTCGGAAGCGATCATGGCCTCCATCTGTTCCCGGGACGCGGGGTATATGTTCAGGCGATCCGTTTGTATCATCGTTTCCTCCCGCCATGGGTCTTTTTTCGGAAAGCTTCCCGCGTGCGCCTTCCTGTCACAGGGCGTCCCTTTGGATCACGTAGTAGGTAAGATCCCGGGGCACGTCCAGATAGCTCAGCTCCTTTTCCGCGAAATGATCGTAACGCATGCCGCATTTTTCCATCACGCGGCGGGAGGCCTCATTTCCGGTAAAGAAGGAGGCATAGACCCGCTTCAGCCCCTTCTCCCGGAACAAGTATTCCAAGAAGCGTCGGACCGCCTCCGTTGCATAGCCCCGATGCCAGAAGTCGGAGCCGAGCCCGTAGCCGATCTCGCAGGAGTCCCCCGTTTCATCGAAATACGAAAGGATCCCGATGAGCCGGCCGCTTTCCTTCAGCCGGATCGCGAACAAGTCCCGCCTGCCCGGATAGGAGGAAAAGTCGAAGTCCTCCATGGTTTCCGCATACCGGCAGATAAAGGTTTCCAGCACCCTTTTGTCATGGGAGATGTTGATGAAGTAGTCCTCCTTATCCGTCTCCCGGACCGGATCGAGGATCAGTCGTTCCGTCTCCATCTCAAGCACGGTCTGTCTCTCCGTACACCTTCCCGAAATGCCGGCTGAAGGCCCGGATCTGCGCCATCGCTTCCTCTGTTTTTTCCGGCTCCCGGTCGCAGAGGTGGATCAGGGCGGAGATCGGCGCGGTATAGGCCAGGGCCAGCAGGCTCGGATCGTCCTTCCGGAGGAGGCCCTTCTCCATCATGCCGGCGAATATCCCTGTGAACATGTCTGTGAGGCCGGTAAGGAAGTGCTTCGTCGCAAGCTCCCGGGCGCGAGCGTCCCGGAACTGTTCCAGCGTCAGCACCTTGCGCGTCATGACGACCCGTTCGTCACGGACCGTGAAGTCCACCATCCGCATGGTCATCTCCGTCAGCTCTTCGGTCGAATCCGGCACAGGCGGCAGATGCTCCGGGGATCCGAAATGCTCCCCGTAATAGGCGACCATCTCATCCAGCAGCGCGTTCCAGATCGCTTCCTTGCTCTCGAAATGCTTGTAGACCCCGGACTTCACAAGTCCCAGGGCCGCGCTCAGCTCCCGGATGTTGGTCCCCGCATATCCGTTTTGCGAAAACAGTTCCAGCGCCGCCGCCAGGATCCTCTCCTTCGTTTCCTTCGCCATCATAACCTCCGCACATAAAAGTGACCTTCCGTTCACCCATTATAGGGAGCGAAAGGTCGCCTGTCAACGGTTTTTGATTTTACGCTTCAGGAGCCTCTTTCGGGACCTTGCCGTCCAGCTCTCTCGCCCGCTCCAGCAGGTCGAAGAGCCCATCCTCCGAGAGGACGCCCCGCTTCAGGTCTTCCGGCAGCAGGCCCGCCTCGTCCGCCGTAAAGTCGGAGAGCCAGTCTCCCCCGTCGTAATAGGCGGCCAGCTCTTCCAGCGCCGGGCGGCAGGCCTCCCAGCGCTCCAGGGCCTGCTCCAGCCCCTCCGCCGCGGCCAGCACCGCGTCCATTTTCTCCTCCATCCGGCTGATCCTGTCGATCCGTTTTGTCTGATCCATTGTATTTCCCCCGTTTTTCTCAAATCTCAAAACAGATAGCGGAAAAAAGGGATATGGAACAGCCGTTCCATATCCCCTTTTCTCACGTTACAGATACTGGTCGTGCTCTCTGCTGTCATACCATTTTTCCAGCAGAGGAGCCAGCAGGGCGGTGGCCTTCATATCCAGGTTGAAGAAATAGATGGTAAAGGTGACCACAAAGAAGCCCAGCGCGATCCCCAGCAGGATCAGGGGGAGTTTCAACAGTTTCTTCATCATTCGCTGCTCCTTTATCTTAGTAAGCCTCGTCGTCGGGAATATGCTCCAGAGACGGATCCAGCGGCTCCTCCCGCATGACGGTGCGCATGTAGTTGCTCACCTGGTCGCGGATGGCGTTGCGGGTGAAGACACGGGGATCGCAGAGGTCGTGGCTGACCCACATGATGTGGATGCCCCGCTCCCGGGCCTGATCTTCGAACATGCCGTGCATACCGGTAAGGGCCTTGCAGCTCATATGCTCCCACATCATGACGATGTCGGCGTTCATCTTCTCGCACAGCTCCCACAGCTCGTCCACCAGGACCTTGTAGCCGCCGTGGGTGTGGTTGCGCATGATCATCTCCATGTTCAGCATGGCCATGTCGCGGTAGGCCTGCTCCCGGTTTTCGGGGGTATCCTCCTCGGCGATCATGTCGGTGTTGATGACGGAGAGCATATCGGTCAGGGGCACCACGCCCCAGCACTGGACCATCCAGTAGAGCATGTCGATGACATACTGGGGCTGCACGCCCCAAACGATGGCCCGGTGGCGGTACTCCTTGGCGTACATCCGCTTGGCCTTGTAGCCCTTCTCCGCCAGAGCCAGGAGCTTGCGGTCGATGGGGACAAAGTTGGGATCGCGGCCGGAGTTGCCCATGTAGTTGGTGTCGTTATACAGGGAGAAGGCAGCGCCGAAGAACTGGGGATAGGGGGTGGAGTTGATCTCCATCTGGGCGATGCGGCACTTGGTGGCGTAGTTCACCCGCTTGGCGGCGGCAAAGTAGCGGTCCCAATCCCAGTGCTCGCCGGTGTGCTCTTCCACAAAGGCGATGGCCTGCTTGATCTGGTCGGCGGCGTAGTCCAGCACGTCCGGCTCCTTGTGGCGCAGCGGGGTGGCCAGCTGGAAGGTGGGGATGCCGTACTGCCGCTCCAGGCGCTTGGCGATGATGCCGTTGCCCATGAGGGAGCCGTCGCAGGTGGTGTTGTTCTGCACGGCGCAGCAGCCCAGAACGCAGAAGTCGTCCTCGATGGAGATGCCGGCCTCGGCCTCGGGCATGGGGCAGACGTCGCCGGGGATGCCGTTGAGCTGGGCCACGTCCAGATAGTGCATGACGTTGAACTGGTGGAAGATGTTGGAGGCGAACATGGTGGGCACTTCGCGCAGGATGGTGTGGACCTTTTCCTTGTCGAAGCCCATCATGAAGGTGACCATGGAGTTCTCGTCGGTGATGACGCACTTGTCGGAATAGGCCTTGTCGTTGCCCACCCGGCGGTCGCCCCGGAAGCAGTTGGCAATG
>JAFSMZ010000025.1:0-66430 GCA_017447685.1 Oscillospiraceae bacterium | reverse complement strand
GTAAACGATGATGAAATCGGCGAGAGCAGATTGCGAGAGAATTTGCGTTCTGATGATGGCACTTTTTTGCAGGAATACTTTGTGTATTGCAAGAAAAAGTGACGAAATCAGGGCGGAAATTGTCCGCAAGATGCCGATGGCGATTTGATCAGCGTTTACACGAGGGAAACGGCCATGAAGCAGACCATCAGCGACCTGCAGAAGCGGCGGGCCGACAACATCATATGGACCTGCGCCGGGGACTACTCCTTTGTGCCGGACTTCAAGGCCTACCGGGAGGACGGCAGCGTGGACCTGTACTGGAACGTGATCTTCGGCGCCGCCCGGCGGCGCTATGACTACCGGCAGCTGGAGGGTCTCTTTGCCATGCTGGACAAGTACCGGGACGCCGCCTTTTACCAGGGCCTGTTCTGGAACGCCCTGGAGCCGCTGCTCTACCGCGCCGAGCTGGAGGAGCGCCCCGCCCTGGCCCGCCTGCGCCCGGAGCCGGGGGAGACGGAGCTGCGGCTGGACGAAAGCATGAGCACCGCGGAGATCGTGGAGGCCGCCCGGGCCTTCTTCTATGCGCGCTACGGTCTCTACGGGGACGGGAAGATCCGCCTCTCCTACCGGCTGCGCCACCTGCGCCGCCTCTCGGTTGACAGCTTTCTCCAGCGGGGGCCGATCCTTTTCCACGAAAAGGAATTCTACCACGGGGACGTGGCCCCCTGGGCCGGGGAGAACACACTCAGCACCAAACTCACAGAGTCGGAGATGCGGGACTTTCTGGAGACCAAGTTCGGCAAGTCCGCCTACCCCGCCGAGCAGGTGCTGCAGCTGGAGCGGAAGCTCTGCACCGGCAACCACCGCTTCACCCACCTGTTCTATACCAGAGGGGAGATCGTGGAGCTCCGGGGCGTCTACAGCACCTTTGAGATGCACCAGCGGAAGCGGGTGCAGGAGCTGATCGCCGAGAACCGGGCCTATTACCGGGCAAACGAGCTTGCCAACCGGGTGCAGATCGGAAAGCTCAGCACCCGCATCATGAATTCCGTCCTCCTGCACATGCAGCCGGAGCCGGTGAAGGCCAATGCCGGCGCCATCGACCCGGCCCTGGCCTGGCGGGGCGCCAGGCTGGACGACGACAGGATCTTCCGCCGCATGGCCAACGAAAACGCCGGGGACATGAGCGTGGATATCCTGCTGGACGCCTCCCACTCCCAGGTGGCCAAGGCCTCCAAGATCTCCTCCCAGGCCTATATCATCGCGGAGGCCCTCTCCCGCTGCCATGTTCCCTGCCGGGTGATGAGCTTCTGCTCCATGAGCGGCTTCACCGTGCTGCGCCTCTTCAACGACTACGCCGCCGGGGACAACCGCGGCATCTTCGAATACAGTCCCGAGGGCTGCAACCGGGACGGGCTGGCCCTCCGGGCGGCGGGGGAGCTGATGTCCCGCGCCCCCTTTGAACACAAGATGCTCATCCTGCTCTCCGACGTGAAGCCCCTGGACATCGCCAAGATCCGCCGGAACGAGGGGGAAGTGGGCCTCAGCTACGACGGGATCCGCGCCCTCACCGACACCGCCCAGGAGGTGCGCCGCCTGCGGGCGGAGGGGATCTCGGTGATCTGCGTGTTCACCGGGGCGGACCTGGACCTGCCCTATGCCCGGATGGTCTACGGCCAGGACTTTGTCCGCATCCGGGACCATTCCCAGTTTGCCGACGCGGTGGGCAAGCTGATCCTCGATCAGATGAAGCAATACGCCACGTAAACGGACCTTGCCTCTCCCCGCGCCGGGGGAAAAGCGCCATCGCGCTGCCGGGGGCAGAAGAAGCGATGGTGCTTTTTCCGCAGCGGTCGGAAAACACGAGGATCAGCGTAAGCCCGATGTGTTTTCCGGGCACCGCAAGGTGGAGGAGGTGTCACAAAGTGACGGAGAGGGGCCGCCGGCCCCGCGTAAGGCGCGGATTCCGGCAGGGTCCCTCTTTCCCATTTTTCACGTTTATGGTATACTATAACCGTTGATAACACGAACCAAGGAGTGTGTGTTTATGAGCAGCAGCGCTTCCCCGGAGCTGAACCGGGAAAAAGTCATCGTCCGGACCAGCGTCATCGGCATCCTGACCAACGTCTTCCTCGCCGCCTTCAAGGCCTTTGTGGGCATCGTGTCCCACTCCATCGCCGTCACCCTGGACGCGGTGAACAACCTCTCCGACGCTCTGTCCTCCATCATCACCATCGTGGGCACCAAGCTCGCCGGCAAGCTCCCGGACAAAAAGCATCCCCTGGGCTATGGGCGCATCGAATATCTCAGCGCCATGATCGTCTCGGGCATCGTGCTTTACGCCGGCATCACCTCCCTGGTGGAATCGGTGAAGAAGATCATCCGGCCCGAGACCCCGGATTACAGCACCGTCTCCCTCATCATCATCGCCGTGGCGGTGGCGGTGAAGATCCTGCTGGGCCGCTATGTGAAGGCCCAGAGCCAGAAGGTGAACTCCGGCTCCCTGGTGGCCTCCGGGTCCGACGCGCTGTTTGACGCCATCCTCTCCTCCTCGGTGCTGCTCTGCGCCATTCTGTTTCTGGTGACGGGCCTTTCGCTGGAGGCCTATGTGGGCGCGGTGATCTCCGGCTTCATCATCAAATCCGGCATTGAAATGATGATCGAGACCCTGAACGAGATCCTGGGCATGCGGGCGGACAAGGAAACCACGGACCGCATCAAGCACCTGCTGGCGGAGGAACCGGAGGTCCGGGGCGCCTTCGACCTGATCCTGCACAACTACGGCCCCAGCAAGGATCTGGCCTCCGTGCACCTGGAGCTGCCGGACACCATGACTGTCCGGGAGGTGGACCGGCTCACCCGCCGGGTGGAGTCCAAGATCTACAGGGAGACCGGCGTCATCCTCACCGGCGTGGGGGTCTACTCCTTCAACACCGAGGATGAGGAGACCGCCCGCATCCAGAACGAGGTGCGCAAGATCGTCCTGTCCCACGACTGGGCGGTGCAGTTCCACGGCTTCTATGTGGACACCGAGGAAAAGCACATGTCCTTCGACGCGGTGATGAGCTTTGAGATCCCCGCCCGGGAGGGCCTGCAGATCCTCCAGCAGGAGGTCTCCGCCGCGTTCCCCGACTATACCGTGGAGATCACCCCGGACGTGGACGTATCCGTCACCGAGCTATGAGAAAAAGCAGCCCTGCGGCAAAACCGCAGGGCTGTTCCCGTGAAAGGAGCACGCGCATGGACTGCCGTTTTCATCTGGATTCCCCCCTGGGCGGCATCACCCTGGCCTCAAGCGGGGAAGCCCTCACCGGCCTCTGGTTTGATGGGCAGAAGCACTATGCCGCGGGGCTTTCCCCTGAGGCCGAAGCGCGCCCCCTCCCCATCTTTGCAGAGACGGCTCGCTGGCTGCAGATCTATTTCGCGGGGGCCGAGCCGGACTTCACCCCGCCCCTGCGCCCTGTCGGCACGCCATTTCAGCAGGAGGTCTGGGCGCTGCTGCGGCAGATCCCCTACGGCAGCACCGTGAGCTACGGCACCCTGGCCGCCCGGATCGCGGAGGCCAGGGGTCTTGCCCGCTTCTCCGCCCAGGCGGTGGGCGGCGCGGTGGGGCGCAATCCCATCTCCCTGCTCATCCCCTGCCACCGGGTCCTGGGCGCCGACGGCAGCCTTACGGGCTACGCGGGCGGCACGGAGCGGAAGGCTGCGCTCCTCGGGCTGGAAGGCGTCCTCCTGCCCTGAGCCCCGGGGCGCGCTTCTTTCCCGAACGCGCCGAAAAGAATTGCCATCCCGGGAGAATGGGGATATAATCGGATGGCGCAAAAACGGCATAACCGGCAAGGCCACCTGCCGGACTGCGCGAAAAGATCTTACCGAGGAGACGCACACATGGACAACAAAGCGAGAAAGCCCCTGGTCCTGGGCCATCGGGGCTATTCCGGTCTCTACCCCGAGAACACCCCCCTTGCCTTCCGCAAGATGGCGGAGGTCCCCGGGGCCGACGGCATCGAGACCGACGTGCACATCTGCCGCAGCGGCGAGCTGGTGCTCTGCCACGATGAGGCGGTGGACCGGACCTCCAACGGCCGCGGCCTGATCCGGGATCTGACTTATGACGAGCTCATGGCGCTGGACTTTGGCTCCTGGAAGTCCCCGGACTTTGCCGGGGAGCACATCTGGACCCTGGGTGAGCTGCTGGACTTCTGCAGGGAGACCGGGCTCATCCTGAACCTGGAGCTCAAAAACGGCGTCGAGTTCTATCCGCAGCTGGAGGAGCGCTGCCTGCGGGAGATCACCGGCCGGCACATGGAGGATCAGGTCTTTGTCTCCTCCTTCAACCATGTGTCCATGCAGCGCTTCAAGGAGCTCTGCGGAGACCGGCTGGAGACCGGCCTCCTCTACGAGGCCCCGCTGCAGGACATGGCCCACTATCTGGAACGCAGCAACGCGGACAACGTCCACCCCTGCTTCCACGTCTTCGACTATCAGCCGGAGCTGATGGAGCTCTTCCACAGCCGGGGCATGAAGGTGAACGTCTGGACCGTGAACACCGAGGAGGACGCCCGCAGGCTCATCCGCCTGGGGGTGGACTGCCTGATCGGCAACTACCCGGACCGCCTGGTCCGCGCCGTCGAGGGTCTCTGAGCCGAAAGGAAAAACGCAGCCTTGCCGGAGAGCCCGGCAAGGCTGCGTTTTCGCGTGTCTGCAGGGCGCTTTCCAAATCCTTCCTTGCGTTTTGGCGCTCTCCGGATATAATGAGGGAGACAGCACCGCGGCCCGTCCCGGGCCGCTTTTGCGGAAAGGAGAGACATCCCATGCTCACTTTGGAACAGGCCGCCGCCCTGAACCGCGGCATGATCACCCAGGAAAACCTGCAGCTGCACGTGAAAAACGTCTCTTACGCCATGGCCGCCCTGGCCCGTCATTTCGGCGGGGATCCGGAGCACTGGCAGGCCGTGGGTCTGCTGCACGACTATGACTACGAAAAGTACCCGGAGGAACATCTGCGGCACACCAAAGAGCCCCTGCTGGCCGCCGGCGTGCCGGAGGAGGACGTGCGTGCCATCCTGAGCCACGGCTGGGGCCACTGCACGGACGTGAAGCCCGAGACCGATATGGAAAAGAGCCTCTACACCGTGGACGAGCTCACCGGCATCATCCAGGCCTGCGCCCGGATGCGGCCCCAGGGCATCCGGGACCTGGAGGCAAAGAGCGTGATCAAGAAGTTCAAGGACAAGAAGTTTGCCGCCAAGTGCGACCGGGAGCTGATCCTTCGGGGCTGCGAGCTGCTGGGGATGGAGCTGAAAGAGGTCACGGAGCTCTGCCTGGAGGGCATGCGCCCCCACGCCGAGGAGCTGGGCCTCCTGGGCACCGAGGCGTGAGTATTGAGTTTTTAGTTTTTAGTTACTAGAAGTCAGAGCGAATCAACGTTGGCGTAAGTGAAACGCGCGACATTCCAAGTGCTGCCAATGAGATCGAAGACGCCTGCAACACCCGACATTTTGCTGAACCGCAAGATACTTTATCACTTAGTGCCTCAGAATGACAATGGTTTTTCCGCCAAGGGACTTTGTCTACACATGAAAAAGGTCGGGAAAGCAAGCTTTCCCGACCTTTTTAAAACCAAAAAGCTAAAAACTAGAAACTAAAAACTGATTATCCGAAATACTTGCCGCTGGCCCACATGGCGGTGCAGGCAGCCAGGGACAGATAGGCCTGCTCGGGCTCGTCGGCCCGGGAGCAGATGGCGATGGGGATCTTGGCGCCCACCAGGATGCCGCAGCCGGTGGCTCCGGCGTTGCGCTGCAGCACCTTCACCAGAAGGTTTCCGGAGAACAGGTTCGGCACCACAATGCCGTCGAACTCGCCGCAGAAGGGGCAGTCAAAGCCCTTCAGCCGGGCGGCCTCCTTGCTCATGATCAGGTCATAGGCGATGGGGCCCACCAGGTTGCAGTCGGCAATGGGGCGGGAGGCGTGCTGGCGCACCATGGTCTGGTCCTCCACGCTGTCCCGCATCTGGAAGCTGGGGCTCTCCACCAGAGACAGCAGGGCGATGTTGGGCTTCTCCACACCGAAGACCTTCAGAGCCCGGACCATGTTGGCCACCACCTTCTTGCGCATCTCCATTGGGGGATTGATGAGCAGGGTCACGTCGGAGATGGCCAGCACCCGCTCATAGCCGGCGACCTTCAAAAACACCACATGGGTCACCAGGGCGTCCTCCCGGATCAGGTGGTTGGCCTTGTTCAGCACCGGCATCAGGAAATCCCGGGTCTGGGTATTGCCGCGCATGAGGGCGTCGGCCTCCCCGGCGCGCACCATCTCGATGGCATACTGCACCGCGTCCACGGAATCGTCGATGCCCTGCAGCCGACAGGGCCGGTCCTCCAGGCCCAGCTTTTTGAGCAGCGTCGTGATGCGCTGCTCGCTGCCTACCAGGACGGGCTCCACGAAGCCGTCCGCCTGCGCGTCGAAGATGCCTTTCAGCATGTTCTCCGCGTCCGCACCGGCCACGGCCACCCGCATGGGCTTTTTCGCCGTCCTGGCCTTTTCCACAACGCTGTCAAATTCTTTTGCAAAAGTCTCGCTCATATTCTTATCCTCCTTGTCAGGATTTGCTCAGATAGGCCCAAAGCAGCTCGAAGCAGGCCCGGAGGCCCTGGATATGGGTCCGCTCATAGCCGTGGGAGTTGGCGGTACCGGGGCCGATGGCCGCGTGGCGGATGTCGTAGCCCGCGGCGAGGCTGGGGTCGCAGTCGGTGCCGTAGTGGGGGGTGAAGATGTCCATCACATAGTCCACGCCGGCGTCGATGGCGGTCTGCCGCAGCTCGTTGGTCAGGCCCCAGTGGTAGGGATAGCGGGAGTCCTTGGCAAAAATGGAGACCTTCCGCTCGTCGGAGTTCTGGTCCGGCCCGGTGGGGGCGATGTCCACGGCGATCATGTCCGCCACGTCCTCGGGCAGCACGGTGGTTCCGTGGCCGATCTCCTCATAAAAGGCAAAGTAGACATAGACCTTCCGCTTCAGGGGCAGCTTTTCCTCCTTGATGGCCTTCATCAGGGTCAGCAGCACGGCGGCGCAGGCCTTGTCGTCCACATAATGGCTCTTGAGATAGCCGTTTGTGTAGACGAAGCGGGGCTCCAGGGCGATGCTGTCCCCGGTCTCGATGCCCAGCGCGCGGACCTGGGCTGCGCTCTTCACGTCCTCGTCCAGCACCACGCATACATTGCTGCGGAAGTCCGGCGCCACCTGGCGCAGTTCCTCCTCCGTCACGTGGATGGAGTTGGGCGTGCGGCACACCGTGCCGGTGTAGACCTTCCCCTCCCGGGTGTGGATGCGGACGTTCTCCATCATGCAGTAGAAGGGATAGAGCCCGCCCACCGGGCACACGTTCAGCGTGCCGTCGGCGTTCAGGTGCCGCACCATGAGGCCGATGTCGTCCAGATGGGCGGTGATGCAGAGGGCTCTGCCCTCGCCGCCCAGCTCCGCGATGACGCCGCCCTTGCGGATGCGGCGATAGGGGATCTCCAGCTCCTCCAGCATGACGCAGAGCTGGTTTTCGCTCTCCTCATAAAAGCCGGTGGTGCTGTCCACCGCCAGCAGCTTTTCAAAATAGTCCAGGCAAGTCTTCTCGTCAAAGCGTCCCATTATTTCTTATCCTCTTATCCTAAATTGCCGGTGGCGTACATCACCGCCGTCAGCGCCACCACCGGCGCCGTCTCGCAGCGGAGGATCCGCTCGCCCATGGAGCAGATCCGGAGGCCCGTGATCCGGGCCAGGTCCGCCTCAAAGGGGGCAAAGCCGCCCTCGGGCCCGGTGATCAGGGCCAGGGTCTTCAGATCCCGGCTGCTGCCGAGCACCGCGTCCAGACCTTCCCGCTCCCCGGTCTCGTAGAGGAACAGGCCCAGATCCTTCTGCACGGCCTCGTTCAGGGCCCCGGCAAAGTCCCCCACCCAGCCCACCTTGGGGATGATGCCCCGGCCGGACTGCTTGGCGGCCTCCTCGCTGATGCGCTGCCAGCGCTCCAGCTTCTTTTCCGGCGCGTCGGGCCGGGCCACGCAGCGGTCGGACAGGAAGAAGAGGATCTCCTCCGCCCCGGCCTCCACGCATTTCTGGATGATGTACTCGGTCTTGTCCCCCTTGGGCAGGCCGCAGAGCACCGTGACCTTCACGCTGGGCTCCGCCGGGCAGCGGACCACCTCCAGCACCTCCATCTCGGCCTGTTCCCTGTCGGCCTGGACCAGGCGGCACTTGTAGTCGTTGCCTTCCCCGTCGCAGAGGGTCACGTCCTCGCCGGGGCGCATGCGCAGCACCTTCACATGCTCCGCGTCCCGTCCCCGGATGATGGCTCTTCCCCCGGCAATATTGGTACCCGCAATGAAAAATCTGGCCATAGCGCACCTCATCCTCTGTCAAAATCCGCTCCCGCATCCCCGGGGAGCCCACATCTTCGTAGTTTATATTATGGCACAAACCGCACCTGTTTTCAAGTATGCGCATAGGCTGGAGCAGGGGAAAGGAGCGTGAATCATACGGAAAATCCAAGGGATCTGGAACTGCAGCGGAAGCTTCGAAGCTTCGAGGCCGTGTGGCGGCGGGTGAGCGCCTCACGCGATCCGCGGAAGGCCGCGGAAGCCGGGGGCCTGAAGCTGATGCCAGGGAAGTGCCGCCGCAGAGGCTGGCGGTAAAAAAAGAAGGAATGGAGGAACGGATGCTCCCATCGGCCTTCGGCCGCTTCCCCCGCGGGGGAAGCGAGGGCGCGCTTGCTTGCCTCCCCCTCCGGGGGAGGTGACCGAGCCGCCCGCGGCGAGGTCGGAAGGGGCGGCGTTTCTTCATTCCTTCATTTTTCTTCCTTTCTTCATTTCTCTTGACCCGGGCGGGATTTGGATTATAATAGAAAAAAACAGCAAGCGAAACCAAAGATATACAGACAGGAGAGACGCCCTATGCCTACCACCTGGAACCGCTCCCCCGAGGAGTTTCACAAGATCTATCTCGCCAATACCGACGCCTTCTACCGCATCGGCAGCAGCCAGCTTGCCAAGGATCTGGACGATTTCATGACCCGCTGCGCCCTGGGTCTCTGGAGCCGGGCCGGCAGCATCACCGATCGCCATGTGGAGATGGCAAACCAGATCTATTCCAAGGGCCAGCCTCGGCCCTCCTGGCTGCTCTGGAACCTGACCAGCGCCGCTTGCCAGGAGGATGTGTTCATGCCCCCGGTGTTCTTCTGGAACCTGGCGGAGAGTGACGCCCGCCGGGGCACCGAGACCTCCCGCACCTTCATCCGGATGCTGACCAACATCCTGCTGTACCTGGCCGCGGTAGACGACGACGTGAGCTACGCCGAGGCCGCCTACATCACCGACTGCACCGACCGCCTCACCGCCATCTGCGACACCACGGGCGTCCGCAAGAGCCGGGACGGTCTCAACCCCCTGGACTTTGTCACCAGCGGAGAGCCCAGCTTCCAGGACAAGCACAAGCCCCAGGTCCAGACCACCGGCGGCGAGACCAAGCCGGAGGCCGAGGCCGAGAAGGAAGCCGAGGCCGAGAAGCCGGACTTTGACACCCTGATGGCCGAGCTGGAGGATCTGGTGGGCCTGGAGGAGGTCAAGAAGGACGTCAAGAATCTGATGAACCTGGTGAAGGTCCGCAAGCTGCGGGAGCAGTATGAGCTGCCCGTGCCGCCCATGAGCCTGCACATGGTCTTCGTGGGCAACCCCGGCACCGGCAAGACCACCGTGGCAAGGCTTGTCAGCGGGCTCTACGCTGCCATCGGCGTGCTCTCCAAGGGCCAGCTGGTGGAGGTGGACCGCTCCGGCCTGGTGGCGGGCTACGTGGGTCAGACCGCCCTGAAGACCCAGGAGGTCATCAAGTCCGCCCTGGGCGGAGTGCTCTTCATCGACGAGGCCTATTCCCTCTCCTCCGGCGGCGAGAACGACTTTGGCCGGGAGGCCATTGAGACTCTCCTGAAGGCCATGGAGGACCACCGGGACGATCTGATCGTCATCGTGGCGGGCTATACCGGCCCCATGGAGAAGTTCATCCACTCCAACCCGGGCCTGGAATCCCGTTTCAACAAGTATTTCTTCTTCCCGGACTACAACGGGGAGCAGCTCATGGAGATGTTCCGCATCCGCTGCAAGAAGAACGGCTACACCATGACCGAGGAGACCGAGAAGGCCGCCGTGGCCTTCTTCACCCAGCTCTACGAGGAGCGCAACGAGAACTTCGGCAACGGCCGCGACGTGCGCAACGTCTTTGAGGACATGGTGGTGCGCCAGGCAAACCGGGTGGCCGCCCTGGAGAACCCCTCCAAGGAGGACCTGATGGCCGTGCTGCCCGCGGACCTGGAGGACCCGGAGGAGGAAGAGGAGGCCGAAGCGGAAGCCCCCGCGGAGGACGCGACGGAAGAATCCCCCGCTGAACCCGAGACCCCCGCCGAACCCGAGGTCTGAAACCCATAATGTCAAAAAAACCGGAGCCAGATGGCTCCGGTTTTTTGATGAAGTCGCTTCGCGAGACGGTAATCCCCCTATCGGCCTTCGGCCACTTCCCCCTCGGGGGAAGCAAGGGCCTCCTGCTTGCCTCCCCCCATGGGGGAGGTGGCCGAGCCGCCTGCGGCGAGGTCGGAAGGGGTTCATTCTCTTACTTCCTCGTATACACCGTGATCTGCTTTTCCACGCCGATGAAGTCGCTTCGCGAGACGGTAATCCCCCTATCGGCCTTCGGCCACTTCCCCCTCGGGGGGAAGCAAGGGCCTCCTGCTTGCCTCCCCCCATGGGGGAGGTGGCCGCGCCGCCTGCGGCGAGGTCGGAAGGGGTTCATTCTCTTACTTCCTCGTATACACCGTGATCTGCTTTTCCACGCCGTTGCAGTTCACGGTCAGGGTCAGGGGGCCGGGCTCGTGCTTCAGGCAGAGCACGGTGCAGTAGCGGGTGTCCTCGCTCACGGTGATCGTGACGCGCCGGGGCTCGCTGATGCTCCACTGGTACACCGCGTCGGCAAAATCCGCCTCCGGATAGGCCCGCGCCCGCAGCCGCACGGATTCGCCCACCTTCTCGGTGAACTCCTCCAGCTCCGTCTCGTAGTAAAAGACCTTGAGCTCCTCCGGGGTGGGCCCCGGGGTGGGCGAGGGGGGCGGCATGGGCGTGATGGCCCCGAACTTCCAGGCGTAGATCCCCGCAGCCCAGGCCTTGTCGCTGTTGAGGGCCTGGCTTGCCGCCCGGCAGATGGCCTGGGAGCTGATGGTGGCCCCGGTCACCGCGTCCACGTCCACCGTCTGGGCGCGGTAGATCCGCTCCGGCAGCTGCTGGGCCGCCTGGCCGCCGATCTCCTCGTCCTCGCTGTGCTCGGTGACGGTGATCCGCCAGATCCGGTCCCTGTCCGCGAGCAGCTCCACCGTGACGGGGCCGCTGCGCCCCTGACTGGTGCCGGTAAGGCGCACGGCGCTCTTGGGGATCTCCCAGTCCTCGGCCCCGGCGCTGCAGTTGAGAAGCCGCTGGGCCGTCCGGTTTTCCTCCGCCTTTTTCGAGGCTTCGAAGATCCTGTCGAAGAGTCCCCACTTGCCGGCCCGCTCGTAGAGCCGGGCCGCCTTGGCATAGTCTCCCGCCTCCGCCGCGTCTCCCGCCCGGATGGCGGAAAAGCCCGGGATCCCCAGCAGGATCAGGGTCCCCAGCACCAGCACGATGGGCAGCGCGATGAGCAGCCACTGTTTGATCTTCTCCCAGAGGGCCCTGCGCTCCTGGGCCTTCCGTTGGGCGATCCAGGCCTCCTTTTCCTCCTGCTCCCGGACCCTGGCCGCCCAGGCGGCCATCTCCTGAGCCTCCTCGCTCTGGGAAAAGTCGCCCTTCCATTCCTTGAACTGGCTCTCCGGATCAAATTCGTTCATGCGCTCACCACCTTTGCCGTCCTGTTTTTTTCCTACTTTACCACAGCGCGGCGCCGTTTGCAATTTTCCGGTGAAAAAACTGCTTTCCGCCCGGAAAAAACCTGCATTTTCCCGCAAAAAGCTCTTGCAATTTGGAAACAATTCTTATATAATGTCAAGGCATTTCGCATGGAGGCGGACTTCGGGCTCCGTGGCACGGGAAAACCGGGCTGGGTCCGGGGGCGGAAACCTCCAGAGGAAATAACAAATTTGAAAAAGGAGAAACCCAAATGTCTGTCGTATCCATGAAGCAGCTGCTGGAAGCCGGTGTCCACTTCGGTCACCAGACCCGCCGCTGGAACCCCAAGATGGCCGAGTACATCTACTGCGAGCGTAACGGCATCCACATCATCGACCTGCAGAAGACCGTGAAGAAGCTGGAAGAGGCTTATAGCTTCGTCCGCGACCTGGCCGCCAACAACGGCACCATCCTCTTCGTCGGCACCAAGAAGCAGGCCACCGACGCTGTCCGCGAGGAAGCCTCCCGCGTGGGCATGTACTACGTCAACGCCCGCTGGCTGGGCGGTATGCTCACCAACTTCAAGACCATGCGCACCCGCGTGGACCGTCTGGCCCAGCTGAAGAAGATGCAGGAAGACGGCACCTTCGACATGCTGCCCAAGAAGGAAGTCATGAAGCACCTGGGCGAGATGGAGAAGCTGGAGAAGTACCTGGGCGGCGTCAAGGAGATGAAGAAGCTCCCCGGTGCCATGTTCGTGGTCGATCCCCGCAAGGAGCACAACGCCATCGCCGAGGCCCGCAAGCTGCACATCCCCATCGTCGCCATCGTGGACACCAACTGCGATCCCGATGAGGTCGATTACGTGATCCCCGCCAACGACGACGCTATCCGCGCCATCCGTCTGATCGCCGCCACCATGGCCAACGCCGTGCAGGAAGGCAACCAGGGCGCCGACGCCGCTGTCGAGGAAGCCCCCCAGGCCGCTGAGGAATAAGGAACCATGAGAAGGGGCGCGAAAACGCCCCTTTCTTTCAGGAATTTTAACAGGAGGAATATTCAATGGCTTTTACCGCTCAGGATGTAAAGACTCTGCGTGAGATGACCAACGTCGGCATGATGGACTGCAAGAAGGCTCTCCAGGCCACCGACGGCGATATGGAAAAGGCAGTCGACTGGCTGCGTGAGAAGGGCCTGGCCAAGGCCGCCAAGAAGGCCGGCCGCGTGGCCGCCGAAGGCATGGCTTATGCCCGCGTCTGCCCCCGGTGCGGCGTTGCCGCCGTTGTGGAAGTCAACTGCGAGACCGACTTCTGCGCCAAGAGCGAAGCTTTCCAGCAGTTTGTCAAGGACATCTGCAAGGTCGTTCTGAACGACGACCCCGCCGATGTGGACGCTCTGCTCCAGTGCAAGTACCCCGAGCGCGACCTGACCGTGGCCGAGATCCTGCCCGAGAAGGTCATGTCCATCGGTGAGAACCTGCAGATCCGCCGCTTTGTCCGCTTTGCCGAGCCCACCAACGTGGCCTACGTGCACATGGGCGGCACCCGCGCCGTGCTGGTGAACCTGGCTGTCGAGGGCGGCATTGACGCCACCGAGATCGGCAAGAACGTCGCCATGCAGATCGCTGCCATGAATCCCAAGTACTGGGACAAGTCCCTGGTTCCCCAGGCTGACATCGACCATGAGCTGGAAGTTCAGGTCGCTCTCATGAACAACGACCCCAAGATGGCTGCCAAGCCCCAGGCCATCAAGGAGAAGATCGCTGCCGGCAAGATCAACGCCTTCTACAAGGAAAACTGCCTGCTGCAGCAGGACTTCGTCCGCTCCGACCTGTTCCAGGGCTCCGTCGAGGGCTACATTGCCGACGCTGCCAAGAAGCTGGGCGGTTCCGTCAAGTTCGTGAACGCTGTCCACTTCGTCAAGGGCGAGGGCATCGAGAAGAAGGAAGAGGACTTCGCCGCCGAAGTCGCCGCCCAGATGAACATGGGCAAGTAAGTCTCCGGACTGCTTCTTTCCAAACCGATCAAAAAAACCACTCACATTTCTGTGAGTGGTTTTTTTCGTCCGTCCCGCCGCAGGGACGGCCACACACGCAAAAAGCAGAGGCGCAAAGCCTCTGCTTTTTTGTTTCAGTCTATACGTTTCTGTTCGCCCTTCTGATTGCTCCGCCCTCGCCGCGGTTCACTCCGCGACGATGACGCGCTTGCCGTGGACGGAGAGCTTGCCGCCGCAGTAGAGGGCCACGGCCCGGCTCAGCAGCTTCCACTCGCACTCCTCCATCACCCGGGCGCCCAGGCTTTCGGGGGTGTCGTCCGGCAGAACGTCGATGGCCTTCTGCAGGATGATGCCGCCCACGCCGCCGTCTCCGTCGGCAAAATAGGCGGTGGCGCCGGTGACCTTGACGCCCCGTTCCAGCACCGCCCGGTTCACGTCGCCCTCCACGTCCTCAAAGGCGGGGGAGAGGGCCGGATAGGTGCCGATGATATGATTGCGGAACTGATAGGGCACCACGCCCAGGGGCAGGTCATAGCCCGCCAGGATCACCAGTTCGATGTCCATGTCCCGCAGCTTGTTGGCCACGGCCATGCTGTGGCTGGTCATGTTGGGGAAGAGCTCCGGGTCCACCACATAGGCGGGCACGCCCGCGTTGGCCGCCCGCGTCATGGCGTAATCCTCCCGCCGGGGGCAGATCACCGCCACCAGCTCGAACTCCGGGATCTCTTTGAAATACATGGCGTCCAGGATCGCCTGGAGCCGGCCCCCGTCGCCGGAGGCCAGGATCGCCGCGCGGACCACGCGCATCCCCCCTCAAGATAGAAAAAGCTAAGCGTCGATCGCGAAAGCCGCAAGCAAACGCAGATTGCGAAACACATTTCGCAACCGCCTAAAAAAGCTTGTGCATCAGGATAAAAGAGGATATAATCACTTTAATACATTGCTGTTCATGATTGATACTGTATTATACTGTATTCGACCACTTTGGTCAAGGAAAGTGACAAGTTATGACAGAAATTTATCTGATCCGGCACGCGCAGGCGGAGGGAAACCGCTTTCGCATCATGCAGGGCCATTGGGACGGCGGCGTCACCGAGCTGGGCCGCCAACAGATCGCCCTGCTGTCGGATCGGCTGCGGGACCTGCGCTTTGACGCGGTCTGCTCCAGCGACCTCTACCGGGCCATGCTCACCGCCTCCGCCGTTTACCGGCCCCGCTCCCTGCCGCTTTACACCACTCCCGCCCTGCGGGAGCTGAACATCGGCCCCTGGGAGCAGCTGTTTTTCGGCAACCTCCTCCATGAGGAGACGGAGCTGGCCCAGCGCTTCCTCACGGACCCGGCCAGCTGGCGTCTGGAGGGGGCGGAGACCTTCGCGGAGCTGACGGACCGGGCCTATCCCGCGCTGGAGGCCATCGCCCGCCGCTATGAGGGGGGCCGTGTGGCGGTGGTGAGCCACGGCGTCACCATCCGCTGCCTCCTCGCCCGCATCACGGGCATCGACCTGCGGGACCGGGAGAAGCTGCCCATGCTGCTGAACACCGCCGTCTCCGTCCTCCGCTGGGAAAATGGCGCCTTTTCCCTGGAGCTTTTCAACGACGACTCCCATCTGGACGCCCTGCCCCGCCGCAATTGGGGCAGCACCGCCACCCTGCGCCACCGGCCCCTGGATCCCCGCACCGAGCGGGACTATTACTGCGCCTGCTACCGGGACGCCTGGCTGGCCGCCCACGGGGATCTGCGGGGCTTTTATCCCGAGCCCTACTGGAAGGCCGCCCGGGAGCATCTGCGCCTGGACCCCGATTCCGTGCTGGTGCTTCTGGACGGGGACAAGCCTGTGGGTCTGGTGGACCTGGACCCGCTGCGCGCCTCCGAGGAGGGCTGCGGCTGGCTGAGCCTGCTGTATCTCATTCCGGAATACCGGGGCAAGGGCTACGGCATCCAGGCCCTGGGCCGGGCCGTGGTGGGCTTCCGCACCCAGGGCCGCCGGGCCCTGCGCCTCCTGGCGGCGGAGGACAACGCCGCGGCCTGCGCCTTCTACCGGCGGGAGGGCTTCTCCTGCGTGGGCGAGGAGGAGGGCAGCCACGGCCGGCTCCTGCTGCTGGAGCGGCCTCTTACGGAAAGGCGGGATGATCTGTGATGAAACCTCACATTCTCCGCTGGGACCCGGAGCCCGGCCGGCGGCTCCTGGTGGTCTCGGACATCCACGGCAACGTCCCCTATTTCGAGGGCGTGCTGCGCAAGGTCGGCTTTTCCGACCGGGATGAGCTGATCATCGACGGGGACTTTCTGGAAAAAGGGCAGGAGAGCCTTCGCATGCTGCGCATCCTGATGGAGCTGGCCCGCCGGGGCAACACCCATGTGCTCCTGGGCAACTGCGACGACTGGTACGATCTCTTCCGCCCCGAATGGGACGACAAGAACGACGAAAAGGTGCTGCAGTACGTGCTCTGGCGCAAGAGCGGCCTTCTCTGGGACATGTGCAACGCCGCCGGTATCGACCCCTTCGACATGGGGGATTTCACCGCCGTGAAGCACCGGCTGCTCCGTGCCTTCCCCCTGGAGTGGAACTTCCTCCGCTCCCTGCCCCACGCCATCGAGACCGGGCATTTCGTCTTTGTCCACGCGGGCCGCACTCCGGGCAAGCGCCTGGAGGACCACAGCGTAGGGGAGCTTGTGAAGGTGGACCATTTCCTGACCTTGAATCGTTATTGCGACAAGTGGACCGTGGTGGGCCACTGGCCCACGGTGCTCTACGGTACCGACAAGGTCATCGCAAACCCCATCATCGACCGCGTCAAGCGTATCGCCAGCATCGACGGCGGCTGCGTCCTGAAGGACGACGGCCAGCTCAACTGCCTCATCATCCCTCATCGGGAGAGCGAGGACTTCGGCTTCGTGTCCTACGATCCCTTCCCCGAGCGCACCGTCCTGGACGACCAGGCAGAGGGGGACCGTTCCTACTACATCCGCTGGGGCGACAGCAGCGTGGAGGTGCTGGAGCGGGGCGAGGAATTCTCCCGCTGCCGCCACCGCCGCACCGGCTATGAGATGGAGATCCTGACCAAATATCTGTTCACCGACAACCCCATCACCGACTGCAACGACTGTACGGACTACGTCCTCCCCCTCCGGGAGGGAGACCGGGTCCGGGTGGTGGAAACATGCTCCCGGGGCTACTTTGTCAAGCACAAAGGCACCTCCGGCTGGTACTACGGGAGGTTAATATGAAAAACATGGCCCAGTCCGTCCCCTTCCTCCTCATCGCCGTCTTTGTGCTGATGAGCATCATCCTCTTCCTGGTCATGGGCCGCGACAAGGCCCTTTCCAAAACCCGCAAACGCCGGGTGCCGGAGGCCACGCTCTTCCTGCTGGCCCTGCTGGGCGGCGCTCTGGGCGGGGTCCTGGGCATGCAGATCTTCCGCCACAAGACCCAGCACATGAGCTTCGTGGTGGGCTTCCCTCTTCTCGCCCTGCTTCAGTGGGGCGCCGTCATCTGGATGCTCCTTCCGGACTGACGGGACCCTGTGACCCCGCATTTCCCCCACTTCAAATCAGGAGGCAAGTTCCATGAGCAATGAGATCCGCATCTCCACCGGCATCGAAGCCCTGGACCGGACCCTGGACTATCTGCGGCCCGGGGACACCGTGACCTGGCAGATGGCCGGCATCGGCGACTTCGTCTTCATCGCCACCCAGTTCGTCACCAGCGTTGCCCTCACCGGGCGGCGCATCGTGTATCTGCGCTTCGGGCGGCACCCGGAGGTGGTGGCCACGGAGGCCCTGGCCCGCCGGGGCGCCAACATCCGCCAGTACGATCTGGACGCCACCGTGGGCTTCGAGACCTTCTCCGTCCAGGTCCACCGGATCATCAGCGCCGAGTCGGAGGACGCCTTCTTCATCCTGGACTGTATCTCGGATCTGCAGAAGTTCTGGTTTTCCGACGCCATGGTCTGCAACTTCTTCTGCCTGACGGCGGACTTTCTCCGGGCGCGGAAGGCCATCGCCTACATCCCCCTGCGCTATGAGCGGCACACCTACGAGACCATCTCCCGCATCCGCCACGCCACAAACGTGCTGCTGAACATCCGCAGCCTGGAGGGGCGCAGCTACATCCACCCGGTGAAGGTGGACGGGCGGCACACCGACACCATGTACTTCCCCCTGATGGTGGACGGGGTGCACAGCAAGGTCCTCTCCTCCAGCGCGGACACCTACGCCCTCTTCGACATCTTCACCCAGACCGGCGAACGCCGGGACTGCTGGGACAGCATGTTCGACTCGGTGGAGGCCGGCAGCCCCGAGCCCACCGACCCCGACGGCATGGCCCTGAAGGAGAACATCCTGCGCTGCCTGCTGGGCAACGAGCCCAAGCGCCTGGAGCTCTGCCGCAAGTACTTCTCCGTCCGGGACCTGATGGAGATCAAGCGGCGGGAAGTGGGCACCGGCTGCATCGGCGGCAAGTCCGTGGGCATGCTGCTGGCCCGCAACATCATCCGGGACACGGACCCGGAGTTCTTCCAGCGCCGCATCGAGCCCCACGACTCCTACTTCATCGGCGCGGACGTGTTCTACACCTACGCCGTGCAGAACAACATCTGGGAATACCGCACCAAGATGGTGACGCCGGAGGACTATCTCCGGGTGGCCCCGGCCCTGCAGGAGCTGCTGCTCAACGGCAAGTTCTCCCACAACATCAAGGAGCAGTTCCGCTCCGTGCTGGAATACTTCGGCCAGTCCCCCATCATCGTGCGCTCCAGCTCCCTGCTGGAGGACGGCATCGGCAACGCCTTCGCCGGGAAATACGACAGCGTCTTCTGCCCCAACCAGGGCACGCCGGAGGAGCGCTACCGGGACTTTGAAAACGCGGTGCGCACCGTCTACGCCAGCACCGTGAGCCCGGACGCCATCAAGTACCGCACCGACCGGCACCTGCTGGACCGGGACGAGCAGATGGCCCTGCTGGTGATGCGGGTCAGCGGCGACTGCCACGGCGATTACTACTACCCCCATCTGGCGGGGGTGGGCCACTCCAAGAACCTCTACGTCATGGGCTCGGAGGACCGGGAGCACAACAGCGGCATGCTGCGGCTGGTCTTCGGCATGGGCACCCGGGCCGTGGACCGGGAGGCGGACGACTACGCCCGCTTCATCCGGCTGGACAACCCCACGGCACCCCTGATGGTGGCCTACGGGGACGAGTACAAGTACAGCCAGCACAAGGTGGACGCCATCGACCTGCGGCACAACCGCTTCACCACCGTGCCTCTGGAGGCGCTGGACAAGAAAGCCATGGGCACCGACAACGCCCTCTTCATGGAGCCGGACACCGCCGCCGCGGCCCGCTTCCGGGAGTACGGGCTCTATAACGAGCCGATCCCGGACATCCTGAACTTCCGCAAGCTCCTGCGGCGGACGGATTTTGCCGCCGTGATGAAGCGGATCATGGCCATCGTGGCGGAGACCTACCAGTACCCGGTGGACATCGAATACGCCTGCAACTTCCGGCCCGACGGGGAGTACCGGGTGAACCTGCTGCAGTGCCGCACCATCCAGACCCGGGGCCTGGGCCAGGCCGGGGTGAAGCCCAAGGTGAAGGACTTCTTCTGGAACATCAAGGGCAACTTCATGGGCGGCAACGCCGCCATCCCGGTGAAGCACGTGGTCTTTGTGAAGGTGGGGCCCTATCTGGACCTGCCGGAGCAGCGGAAATACCAGGTGGCGCGGCAGATCGGCGTGCTGAATGCCGCATTGAAGGATCAGCAGGCCATCCTCCTGGGTCCCGGGCGCTGGGGCACCACCACCCCCAGCCTGGGCGTGCCGGTGGGCTTTGCGGAGATCAACCGCTTCGCCTGCATCTGCGAGCTGGCCTACCGCTCCCACGGGCTGCGGCCGGAGCTGAGCTACGGCAGCCACTTCTTCCAGGACCTGGTGGAATCCGGCATCTTCTACGCGGCGCTCTACCAGGGCGAGTCGGGCTGCGAGTTCCGGGAAGATCTCTTCGACGCCTGCCCGGACCGCTACCGGGAGCTCACCGGAGACAGCCTGTTCGAGGGCGTGATCCGGGTCTGCGACCTGCGGGACCGGGAGGCCATCCTCTACGCGGAGATGGCCAGCCAGGAGTGCTTCCTCGGCGGGATGTGAGAGGCACGCGGAGAAAGGCCGAAAATAAGATAAGATGCAAAAAAAGCAGAGGCAAATGCCTCTGCTTTTTTGCGTGGGGGGGAAAGGGGGTGAGAGATTGTCATTGCGAACCAGTGACCGATGTCACTGATGTGGCAATCCGTACCAAAAGGCCGAAATATCTTCGGTTTTGAAAAAGGAAACCAAAGAATTTGCTGAAAATGTTACCTTTTCCTCTTGAGTTTCAACTTTCATAGCTTGAACCGCTCTTTATTCAGCGTTTACTCAAGGGGAAGCCAAGAAACGCACGAATTCAAGCCTTCCCCTCGAGGGGAAGGTGGCGCGGCCCGTCTCCCGCAAGGGCCGTGACGGATGAGGTGGAAAGCAAAGTTTATAGCGTGACAAAGTAGTAGGGGCGACCCTTGCGGTCGCCCGGCGGGAAAACGAAACGCACGAAGGAAGGCGGGGCAATTTCGCAGCTGTGTACGAACTCGCCCCGCCTGTTCTGGAAAGCAAAAGCTGTTTCTGCTGGGAGGGCCCTCCCCTACAGAGGAACGGGGACCTCATCCGCCCCAGTGTGCGCACTGGGGCACCTTCCCCCTGAGGGGGGAAGGCTTGGGCGGGCACATCGTGATGCGCCCCTACGCCAGAGGCGGGAAATTGACTCCCTCCGTCACGGCGAACCCCTTCCGTCAGCTCCCCCGGAGGGGGAGCCAAGGGCGGCAGTTCCTTTAGCAAGGGGCCATTGCGGCAGTTCCCGCCCGGGGCTTTGCTGTTCCCCCTATCGGCCTTCGGCCGCTTCCCCCCGAGGGGCAAGCAAGGGCTTTTTCTCGAAGAGGATGTCCAGCAGCTGGAAACCGTGGTCGAGGAAGGGGCCGGTCTCGCCGGCGGCCTCGGTATAGGGCGTGCCCCGGCCGGTGTCCACGCGGCTGTCGTAGAAGAGATAGGGGACCGGGTCGCCGTCGTGGCCCCGGGTGGCGGTGAGGGTCTTGTGATCGGAGAGCAGGAGGATCCGGTGCTCCATCCCGGCCCGCTCCATGCGCTCCACCAGGGGGCCAACCAGCCGGGAGGAGAGCCACTCGATGCTCTGGACCTTGCCGGGGAGATCCCCGTTGTGGGTGCACTCGTCCGGAGCCTCCAGGTGCAGGCACACGAAGTCGTACTCCTGCAGCTTCTGCCAGGTGGCCTCCAGCTTGCCCTCGAAATTGGTGTCGATCTCGCCGGTGGCGCCCTCCACCTCCACCTTTTCCAGGCCCCGGAGGACCCCGATGCCGTGGCAGATGGGGACGGCGCTGACCACGGCGCCGGGCATGCCGTACGCCGCCTCAAAGGAGGGCAGGCTCACGGCGGTGCCCTCCGCCCAGAACCAGATGCCGTTGGCGCCCATTTTGCCCGCGGCGCGGCGCTCCTCGGTCACGGGATGATGCTCCAGGACCTTGTTTGCCAGGCGCATCAGATCGACGAACTTCTTCGCCTTGGGGTCCCCGTCCGGGAGCAGCGGGCCGATGACCTCGCCCAGATGGTCATGGGGCGGGATGAAGCGGATGCCCGAAAAGTCCCCGTCATGCTCGATGGCAAGGGGACGGAAGGTGGCCACAGGGGGCAGCTCCATATCGGCGGCTTTCATGGCGGCGGAAAAGGCCGGGTCGGCGTTCAGGGCCCGGATGGTCTTGAGGGCGTCCTCCCCGGAGATGGAGCCGGCGCTGTGGGAGAGGATGCGCCGCTGCTCAAAGGGCAGGTCCCCTTCCTCCAGGCCCACCAGGTTGCAGCGGTAGCAGCAGTCCCCCTCCCGGAGCGTGAGGCCCAGGGCCGCCGCCTCCATGGGGGAGCGGCCGGTGAAATACCGCAGGGGATCGCAGCCGAAGATGGAGAGGATGCCGGTCTCGCTGCCGGCGGGGAGCTGGGGCGGGCAGTTCATGACGCTGCCCACCACGCCCCTGGCCGCCAGAGCGTCGATGGCGGGGATCTTTGCCGCCTCCAGGGGGGTCTTGCCGCCCAGGGCGGGGACGGGATTGTCGGCCATGCCGTCGCCGATGACGAGTAAGTATTTCATGTTTCTTGTTTCCTTTGCATTTGACGGGATTTGGTTTATAATGACGATAGGATAGCAAAAAAGCCAGATGCTTTACGGCGCGGAGGAACCCCCTATTCCCCAGTGTGCGCACTGGGGACTTCCCCCGAAGGGGGAAGCATGGCTTTTCGCGGCAAGAACACAGGAGGACGCTATGAAGAAGATCGAAGCAAGCTTTCAGCCGGAGCTGACGGATTATCGCCGGGCCAGCTATTACGGACTCTTTCTGCGCCACAGGCGGGCGCTGCAGATCCTGTTTCTGGTGCTGGGGGCGGCGCTGCTCTATTACATCGGCGCCCGCGTAAACCTGGGCACCCCCAATCCCCTGGTGTTCTTCCTGGCGGCGGCCTATCTGGTGTGGGGGCTGCTGCTCTTCGCCGGGGCGGAGAAGGAGATCCGCCGTTACATCAAAAGCCCGGACAGCCTGATCGGCTGCGAATACCGGGTGCTCCTGGAGGATCACCGCATCCGCATCGAGATCCCGGAAAAGAAGGTCCGGGAGTCTTTCAATCTCCACAGCCTGCACTGCTGCTTTGAGCTGGCCTCCATGTTTTTGATCTACACCACGCCCCAGAACGTGTACCTGCTGCCGAAGCGGGCGCTGGAGGCGGAGGAGATCGAGGCGCTGCGGGAAGAGCTGGCCTCCTCCCTGGGAGAGCGCTTCTCCTCCCGCTTTGTGAAAAAGGGGAAACGATAAAGGACGCTGCTTCGGCATAACACAAAACAGAACCGGGATGAATTCGAAAGACAGGCTGAATTCATCCCGGTTTTTCTTGTGTTTTCCCGGTGCTTCGGGCACGGGAGGGGCAAGCCCCTCCCCTGCGGCATAAACGGGACCTTGCCTTTTCAGCAGCCTTTTCTTTCGTGTTACGCCGCTTCGGCGGGGGTGTTCTTCCTGCTCTGCAGCCGGGCAACGGCAACCACACCGGCCACCAGCACGATGCCGATGATATCCGTCACGGTGCCGGGCATGACCAGCAGCAGGCCGCCGGCAAAGGAGATCAGCCGGAAGACGATGTTCAGCTTGCCGAAGAGGTAGCCGATGAAGCCGCCGCCGATGCCCACCAGGCCGATGATGGCCGTGAGGATCATGGGCAGGGCCCTCAGGAAGGCGCCGCCGGAGAGCAGCACGTCGCCGCCGTTGATCATGATCATGGCCGGGTTCATGGCGAACATATAGGGCACCAGGAAGGCGGCGATGGCCAGCTTCGTGGCGTTCACGCCGGTCTTGAAGGCGTTGCCCTTGGCGATGGCGGAGCCGGCATAGGCGGCCAGGGCCACGGGCGGGGTGATGTCGGCCACGATGCCGAAGTAGAAGCAGAACATGTGAGCCGCCAGCAGGGGGATGCCCGCCTTGATGAGGATGGGCGCCGCGATGGTGGAGGTGATCAGGTAGTTGGAAGTGGTGGAGACGCCCATGCCCAGGATCAGGGAGGTGAACATGGCGCAGACCAGGGCCAGGAACACGCTGTTGCCCACCAGGTCGAAGATGCCGGAGCCGATGCGCTGGCCCAGACCGGTGAGGGTCACCATGCCGATGATGATACCGGCGGTGGAGCAGGCGGTGGCCACGGAGATGACGCTGCGGGCCGCCTGGGGCAGGGCCTTGAAGATCTGCAGGAAGGGCACCCGGGTCCCCTTGCGGAGATAGGGTACCACGATGCAGATGGCGCAGCCGATGAGGGCGGCGCGGGAGACGGTGAAGCCCGCCAGCATCAGATAGATGATGGCAAGCAGGGGCAGCAGCAGATGGCCCTTGTCCCGCATGAGGGGCCAGGTCTTGGGCAGCTTGTCCCTGGGCAGGCCCTTCAGGCCCAGGCGCTTTGCCTCCAGGTGGACGCTGATCCAGATGCCCACGAAGTACAGCAGCGCCGGGATGACGGCGACCACCATCAGCTGCCGGTAAGGCACGCCCACGGTCTCGCTGATGAGGAAGGCGGCGCTGCCCATGACGGGCGGCATGATCTGGCCGCCGGTGGAGGCGGCCGCTTCCACGGCGCCGGCAAACTCCGGCTCATAGCCCAGGGACTTCATCATGGGGATGGTGAAGGAGCCGGTGGACACGGTGTTGGAAACCGAGGAGCCGGAAACGGTGCCCTGGAGGGCGGAGGACAGCACGGCCACCTTGGCCGGGCCGCCGGCGGCCCAGCCGGCCAGGGAGTTGGCCAGGTCGATGAAGAACTGGCCGATGCCGGTCTTCTCCAGGAAGGCGCCGAAGAGGATGAACAGGAAGATGAAGGTGGAGCAGACGCCCAGGGGGTTGCCGATGACGCCTTCGGTGGTGATGAAGAGGTGGGTGATGATGCGCTTGAAGGCGAAGCCCCGGTGATGCAGGAAGCCGGGCATGTACTTGCCCACCATGCCGTAGATGAAGAAGCAGCTGGCAATGATGACGATGGGGGGGCCGACGACACGCCAGCAGGCCAGCAGCACCAGCGCGATGCCAAGGCCCGCCATAATGGTGTCCATCATATTATAAGCGCCGGCGCGGAACTGCAGGGGCTTGTAGTTGATGATAAAGTAGCCCGAGACGCAGAGAAATGCGACGCAGAGCACGATATCATACCAGGGAAGCTTCCGCCGGTCGGCGTTCTTGGTGGCAGGATAAAGAAGGAAGGCAAAGGAAATGGCCAGGCCCAGGTGGGTGTAGCGCAGGATCTGCAGGGGGACCTTGTTGGAGATGGACGCATAGAGCTGGAACAGGGCCCAGAGCGTCAGGATGATCTCAATGACGGTTTCGAATTTGCCGGAAAAGATCTTGTATTTGGACTCGCGGTCCAGCGCGGAAAGATCGATATCCTCGGGATCGACCTTTTTCTTTTTGAAAAGTGCCATGGCGGGTCTCCTTCCGTTTCAGGATATACCGGGTTTCAAGACCGATATAAGAAATCAGGCAGGGCAGCTGTGCCCTGCCTGATCGGCACAGGGGTTTACTTCAGATAATCGGGGATCTCGATGCCCTGCTCGGCAAAGTAGCGGGCGGCACCGGGGTGCAGGTCGCTGGGGATGCCGGAGAGAGCGGCTTCCAGGCTCATGTAGTTGGCCTTGGAGTTGATCTCCTTGATGGCGTCCAGATTCTCGTAGATGGCCTTGGTCAGCGCGTAGATCTCATCCTCGGTGAAGGTGTCGGCGCAGACGAGCATGCACTTGACAGCCACGCTGGTGATCTCGTGGCCCAGGTTGTACTCATCGGTCTGGGTGGTGAAGGGAGAGTAGAAGGGGTACTGCTTGGTCAGGATGTCCAGGTGCTCCTGATCGATGGTGATGACCTCGATCTTGCCGCTGAGAGAGAGCTCGGTGACGTTGGAGTTGGGGTATCCGGAGCAGAGGAACATACCGTCGAGGGTACCGTCCTGCACGCCGTTCTTGGCGGTGGCCTGGTCGGCAAACTGCTCGTCGATATCGTCATAGCTCATGCCGTAAGCACCCAGGATCTGACGGGCGGCGACCTCGTAGCCGGAGCCCACAGCGCCCACGCAGATCTTCTTGCCGGCCATGTCAGCCACGGAAGTGATGCCGCTGTCCTTGCGGACAACGATCTGCACCATCTCGGGGTAGCAGGCGGTGACGGCCTTGAAGTTGGTGATGGGGGTGCCGTCGAACAGCTCGATGCCCTGGTGGGCATAGCTGAACACGTCTGACTGGATCATGGCGAACTCGTTCTCACCGGAGCCCAGCAGACGGGCGTTCTCGGTGGAGCCGCCGGTGGCGTTCACGGTGATGTTGGCGCCGGTGACCTGGTTGATGACGGTGCAGACGGCGTTGCCGAAGTTGTAGTAGTTGCCGGTGGCGGAGCCGGTGCCCATCAGGTAGCTGCCCTGGAAGCTGGGCTCGCCGGAGGCGCCCTCAGCGGGAGCAGCGGACTCGGGCTTGGCCTCGCCGCAGGCGGTGAGCGCCAGGACCATCATGAGTGCAAGCAGAAGAGCGAGAAATCTTTTCATTTCCTTTCGTCCTTTCCATGTATTGTACATCACTGTACTTGGCCTCAATTGTACTCGCAATCGGTCCGGAAGTCAATGCTTCCTTTTTCGGAAACGGAAAGCGCATTGATTTCCCCGGGGAAAGCTGGTAGAATGGGAGCAAATCCAAGTCCCGCGCGCTTCCCTACACTCCAGGAAAGGAGCATCCTTATGCTGGTACAAAGTACGCGTTCCGACTATCAAAGCGACGATCTCAGCGCCGTGCTGGAGGGCCTGGCCCCCGACGGCGGCCTGTTTGTGGAAAAGGAGCTGGGCTCCCGGCCCTTCGACTGGAGGGCCTGTCTCCCCTGCGCGCCCCTGGAGCGGGCGGAAAAGATCCTGAGCTATCTGCTGCCGGGCTTTGCCGGGATGGGCGAGCTGGTGCGGCAGGCCTACGCGGGAAAGTTTGAGACCGCGGAGCTGACCCCCCTGGTGCCCGTGGGGCAGGACTATGTGCTGGAGCTTTTCCGGGGCCCCACCTCCGCCTTCAAGGACGTGGCCCTCTCCCTGCTGCCCCGGCTGATCTCCGCGGGGCGGCGGCAGAAGGCTCTGCCCGGGGAGACCGTGATTTTGACCGCCACCTCCGGTGACACGGGCAAGGCCGCCCTGGAGGGCTTCCACGACGTGGCCGGCACCCGGATCTTCGTATTCTACCCCGCCGGGGGCGTCTCGGAGATCCAGCAGCTGCAGATGAGCACCCAACCCGGCGCCAATGTGCAGGTCTGCGCGGTGCGGGGGAATTTTGACGACTGCCAGACCCGGGTGAAGCAGGCCTTTGCCGCCCTGCGCGAAAATGAAGCGCTGCAAAAGCGGGGCTTTTCCTTCTCCTCGGCCAATTCCATCAACATCGGCCGTCTGGCGCCCCAGGTGATCTATTACTTCTCCGCCTACGCTCGCCTTGCGGAGCTGGACAGGATCCGGGTGGGGGATCCGGTGGACTTCACCGTGCCCACCGGGAACTTCGGCGACATTCTGGCGGGCTGGATGGCGAAACGCCTGGGCCTGCCGGTGGGGCGGCTGATCTGCGCCTCCAACGCCAACCGGGTGCTGACGGACTTTTTCGAGACCGGCGTTTACGACAAGCGGCGGAACTTTTACAAAACCACGTCCCCCTCCATGGACATTCTGGTGTCCTCCAACCTGGAGCGGATGCTGTTTTACATCTCCGACGGCGACACGGCCCTGGTGCGCGCCTGCATGAAAGAGCTTGCCGAGCAGGGCCGCTACCGCTTCCCCGAGGGGCTGATGGCAAAGCTGCGGGAGAGCTTCGCCGCGGGCTGCTGCACCGAGGCGGAGACGAAGGAGACCATCGGCCGCCTCTGGCGGGAGCGGGGCTATCTCTGCGACACCCACACGGCGGTGGCCTTCCATGTGGCGGAACGGTTCCGGCGGGAGGCGCCCATGGTGGTGCTCTCCACCGCCTCGCCCTACAAGTTCCCGGCGGCGGTGCTGGAGGCCCTGGGCGAAGCCGTGCCGGAGGACGCCTTCCGGCAGATGGAAGGCCTGGAGGCCCTCACCGGCGTCCCCGCGCCCAGAGGGCTGCGGGAGCTGAAGGGCAGGCCCGTCCGCTTCCGGGACGAGATCGGCCCCGAGGAGCTCTGCTCCTATGTGACCGGGAAGCTGCTGGGCTGACCGGGAAAGGAGAACGGGCATGAAGCTCAGTGAAGTCTATACCCCGGCGGTGCTGCTGGACCTGGACATCCTGGAGCGGAATGTGGGCCGCTTCGCCGCGGAGGCAGCCGCCCACGGCAAGCAGCTCTGGCCCATGCTGAAGACCCACAAGAGCCTGGAGCTGGCGGCGCTGCAGGCCGCGGCCGGGGCCACCGGCTTTCTCTGCGGCACCCTGGACGAGGTGGAGGCCCTGGCGGAGGCGGGTTATCGCGATCTCATGTACGCCTACCCCGCTGCGGACCCTCTCTCCGTCGCAAGGCTGATCCGGGCCGCAAAACGCTGCGCGCTTATCCTGCGCATCGACGGGCTGGAAGCGGCGGCTGTCCTGAACGAGGCCGCCCGGGAGGCGGGGATCCGGCTCTCCTACACCATCATCATCGACGCGGGGCTGCACCGCTTCGGCGTCCCGCCGGAGAAGGCCGGGGCCTTTGCCCGGGAGCTGGCCCGGTTCGATTCCCTCCGCTTCCGTGGTCTCTCCACCCACCCGGGGCACGTGTACGCCGCGGGCTCGGCAGAGGAGCTGCCCCGCTACTGTGCGGAGGAGCGGGCGGCGGTGAGGACCGCGGTGGGGTCCCTGCGGGCAGCGGGCTTTGCGCCGGAGATCGTCTCCAGCGGCTCCACGCCCACCTTCCGGGGCACCGTGGGAGACGGGCTGCTGAATCTTTACCACCCAGGCAACTACGTCTTCATGGATGCCATCCAGCTCTCCACCGGCACCGCCCGGGAGGAAGACTGCGCCCTGAGCATCCTGGCCAGCGTCATCTCCCACCCCCGGGAGGACCTGTTCCTCTGCGACGCGGGCGCCAAGTGCCTGGGTCTGGACCAGGGCGCCCACGGCAACAGCTCCATCCGGGGCTACGGCGTGGTGATCGGCTACCCGGAGATCACCGTGGCGGGCCTCTCGGAGGAAGTGGGTAAGCTCCACGTGGAGGGCAGGACGGACCTGAAGGTGGGGGACCGGATCCGGATCATCCCCAACCACGCCTGCTCCAGCGCCAACCTGACCAGCTACTACGTGGGCCACCGGGGCGATGAGGTGGATCATCTGATCGCCGTGGACATCCGGGGAAACGGGACAAAGAAGAACGTGGAATAAAGATTTCGCAGCGAAAAAGCCGCAGGTGCATGCCTGCGGCTTTTTGCTGCGTCTGGGGAATCATTCGGAATTACGGAGTCCGAGCAAGTGTGCCCTGCTTTCCTGGCTCGCCCCGCCGAAGGCAGGGGGAGAGCTGGCGCTTGCGCCTGAGAGGGGGAATCGTTGGAAGGAATGCGGCCCCTCTCCGTCGCTTCGCGACACCTCTCCCCGTCGCGGGGAGAGGCAAGTGCGTAAGGCAACAATTCCCCGTGCGCGGGGAAGGCTTCGGGCTGCCGTATCCCCCAGTCACCGTCGAGCCCCTTCAGTCACGGCGACAAGCCGCCGTGACAGCTCCCCCGGCGGGGGAGCCGAGGGCGACAGCCCCCTTCCCTAAAGGACTTGGTGCCTCGCGCCTTCGTAGGCAAGGGGGCCTTTGCAGATGGCACGCAGGAAGCCCTGCGGGCACATCCGATCCTCCCCGCGGAGGTCTGTTCCTTATTCCCTCTTCCCTGTTCACGCTTCCCTCTTTACTATCCCTGTTCCGCGTGATAGATCCTCAGCTGTTGGGCGATCTCGGAGGCGGCCTGCTCCGCGGCTTTGTCCCCGGAGAAGTACACTTCCGCCGTACGGTGGACGGCAAAATAGAGCTCGTCCCCATCCCGGCAGACGCCCTCCACCCGATCCAGCAGCGCAAGGAACAGGGCTTTGGCGTTTCCCGGGTCATAGCGCAGATCGTAGTCCAGGCCGTTTACGGTGCCGCTCAGCTGCCCGTCCATCCAGATCTCATACTGAGCCATGCCCCGCTCATAGGCCGCGCGGGTGAGAGGGATGCCATGGGAAAAGCTGCCGGTGAAGCCCCGGACCAGGTAGCGGTCGCTGAGCACGAAGGAGAGGAAGGCCCAGGCGCCCTCCTTATCGCCCGCCGTCTGGGGGATCATCAGCTCCCGGGTGGGCGCGAGATACACCCCGCTGCTCCCTGTGCCGGGCAGGCCCAGGGCGGAGACCCGCTCCCCCAGCCAGCCCTCCGTCTCCGGAAGGGAGGCGGCGCCGGTGGTGAGGGTCCTGCCCAGGGGATCGGCGATGCGGGCAAGCTGGAAGCGCTGCCGCCCCTCGCGGATGGGGCCGTAGTCCACGGGGAAGACTGTGCCGTGGGCCAGGGCGTCCCGGTACTCCTGCTCCGTGAGGCCCTCCGGGATCTGGGTGCTGTCCTCCGGCAGCGCGGCAGCAAAGCGGAGCAGATCTTCCACCTGCTCGGCGCTGTAGTCCCGGCGGCTGTTGGCGAAAACCCATTTCAGGAAGCTCTCCCGGTCCAGGCTCCCGTCAAACACCCGCTCCGCCCCGCCCGCCAGCGCGGAGAGCGCGGAAAAGCTCTCGACCTCCCGCCCATCCAGCAGGGAGGCGGGACCCAGGATCGCCACAAGGGAAAAGCTGGGCATCAGGCTCAGGAACTTACCCTCGGTCAGCATGGCCGCCAGCGGCCCGGCGAGCAGGGCGTCTTTCCCCAGGTCCCGCTCCACATAGGGCAGCAAGTCCTCCGCCGCGGCAGGGGAGCAGATGGCGCTGCCAAAGTCCCGCACGTCGATGAGATCCGGGGCATTGCCGCCTGCAAGATCGGCGGAGAGCGCAAGGAAGGGGTCGGAACAGTCCGCGTAATTGCGCACCACGATCTCATACTCCCGATTGAGGGTATTGAAGTCCAGGATCTCATCGTGGAAGCTGCCGTACTGCAGATGGGGCGCTTTTTCTTCCGGAATGATCTCGTTGATGGCAAGGGTGAGGATCTTTTTCCTTTCGGGGATGCTGCTTTTCGCCACGGGAGAGACGATGCGGAAGGGGCTGGACTCGTTGCGCAGGTCCAGGAAGAAAAAGCTGTCCGTGCCCCCGATGGAGATGGGCGCCACCCCCTCGGAGAGATAGAGCGAATCATAGCGAAAAAGCGGCTCGTCCTCCCCGCTGCCGAGCTTGTGCCGATAGAGATAGGTGTAATCCGTGAGATAAAGCACGTCCGTCTGCGTGACTGCGCCGCCCTGAAAGGCGCAGATCCGCCAGCCCTCGGGCACGCTGTCCACCTGAGTCAGGGAAAAGTCGGAGGGATCATAGCGATAGATGCCATGGCTGTCATGGCCCAGGAAGAGAACGCCGTTTGCGGTCCGGTAGATTTCCATCCACTCCTTCAAATCCCTGCTGTGCAGCAGGAGCCCTCCGGCGTCATAGCTTTCCAGGGTGAAGGCGTTGACGCCGTTTTCGTCCCAAGCGAAGTGATAGAGCAAAAAGCCTTCCTCCAGGCCAATCAGACTGGCGGTCCCACTCTCGCAGCGGAAGGAGAGGACCTCGCTCTCCTGCTCCTCCCGCAGACGCAGGACGCGGTAGTCCGTAGCGCGCGCCGCCCGGTCCTCCCGTGCCTCCAGGCGCCAGGCACTGCCGCCGGGGTCGGACAGGGCCTCGTAGTCGGCATAGTCCCCCGTCCACTCCCGCAGGCAGCGGCCCTCCCCATCGAACTCATAGAGCGTTTGGGCCATCTCGTCAAAGGCGTAGAGCCCCTTGGGGGAGGTCTGGAAGCGGGTGAAGGGCTGCAGGCTTCGGTCAAATTCCAGGATGCCGGGGACGTAGACGGTTTCCAGGGGGCTGCCGTCGGGCGCCAGGTTTTCCCCGGCACCGTAGGTGCTGACGCCGTCCCGGACGGACGGATCTGCTGTTTTGTCTTCGTTTTTGGGCGCGCAGCCGCCGAGCCCCAGACCCAGCGCCAGGCAAAGCGCCAGAACCGCGGCCCATAGCCGTATCTTTTTGTTCATGATAAGTCCTTTCTATTGTCTGTGGGGAGACGCCTTGTTCCTCCACCGCTGGGGGGGGAGGCCTGGGAGTCTCCGGCTCCCTCGGGGAGGGGTCACGGGAACAGGCTGCAGTCGATCTCGTCCGCCCAGGATTCCAGTTCCTCGGCGTTGTGGCAGAAATGACCGCGGCCGATGAGCCAGCCCTTCTCCGTCCGGCAAATCACCGCCGGACCCACGCGGGACCTGGCAAGGTCCGCACAGAGCTGGACCACCGTCCCGCTCCTTGTGCGGTAAAACCAAAGGTCCGGATAGCTTTCCGCCGTCAGGTCATAGCCGTAGTCGCAAAAGGCGCCGAAGGGGATGTAGATCCATTCTATGTGATTGAAGCCCCCCATCATAACGCCGTTGTCCCAGTATGCAAAACCGGAGAACTGCCGGGCAAGCTGCTCCTCGTAGCCCAGGGCGGCAAAGTCCTCGAAGCTGATGGGGGGATAGGGCGCGTCCTCAAAGCCCCCGGCGTTCACATTGCTCCGGCTCGTCACATCCATATAGCGGACAGAATCTGTGAGGCCGTAGCGCTCCACGATGCCGGGGCGGAGGGCCGCCAGCTCCTGTCGCCCCGCCTCGGTACCCTGGCGGGAACGGGCGGCCTGGCTCCAGGCTCTGGCTGCCTGCCCCTCCGGGGAGGCCAGGAAGTCCTCCAGGGTGGCGGCGTCCCCCGGGTCCGTGCAGACGGTGGGCTTCCGGTAGCCGGCGTCCAGATCCGGCGCGGTCTTCACAAGCTCACGAAACAGGATCCGGTCCGCCACCGCCTGGCAGTCCGCCTCCGTCACGCTGCCCGCACGGTAAAACCCGTCGCAGACCATGACGAAGACCTCATCCCGGTCATAGAAGATCCGCAGATCCGCCCGGCCCGCAGCAATGTCCTCCCGGCTTTCGTTGAGGGCCAGCAGCACCCTGTCCCCGTGGGCGGTGGTATATTCCCACTCCCGATAGTTCTCCGGCTTGTCGATGCCGCTCATATAGGGGAGGATCGTGCCAGATAGGTTTTTCAGGATGGTGATGATGCTGCCCTGCCCGTCCAGGTTCCAGTCCAGCACGAAGGAGCCGTCCTCATAGATGTATCCGTTCCCATCGCCTTTGGTCAGAAAGGCGCCGGTCCCGGCGGTGCGGTAGAAGTCCTCCAGGCTGACGGGCGTGACCACGCGGGTATGCAGGGCAAGGCCGTAGCGCTCCGCCAGGGCCTGCAGCTCCTCCAGCATGGCCGGGTCATAGACGCCGTAGAAATGGCAGGTGTCCACGGTCTCCTCGTCCAGGCCCTCCATCCAGGAGACGTCATTGCTGACGGGGTGAGAAGCCAGATACTCGTCCCGGAAGCGGAGCCACTCCGCATTGGCCCGATACTCCGGCGAGTCCACATAGCCGTTGAGGGAGACCCAGCGCCTCGGCTCGGCCGTGGGCGCGGGGGACGCGTCCGGCGCGGCGCTTTCCGCCGCGGGGGAGGGCTGGGCCGGAAGCTCGATCATGCGCTGGCGCAGTCCGAACCAACCCATGGCATAGGCGGTCATGGTGAAGAGAGCCAGGAGCACCGCCGCCACCAGCAGCGTGGTCCAAAGCCGCCGCCTTGCGCGGCGGGGCTTGCGGACCTCCCCGGAGAGGTCCAGGAAGTCCTCCGCTTCCAGGACGTAATCCGCCCGGATGCCGCTCATGGCCTGCAAAAGGGCATAGGCATTCATACCAGGCCCTCCCTTCTCAGCTCCGCCTGCAGCCGCAGGCGCAGGCGGTAGAGCCGGGTCTTCACGCTGCCCGGTCTGCAGCCCAGCCGCTCGGCAAGCCGGGAGACGGGGGTGAGGAACCAGTATCGAGCCACAAAGAGCTTCCGGTCCGCCTCCGGGAGTCGGGCGAGAAAGGCGTTGATGGCCGCTGCAAGCTCCTCTTCCTCCAGGCGCTGCTCCACGCTGCCTCGGGCAGGCACGCAGTCCCGGAGCTCCTCCAGGGCCAGCTCCGTCTCGCCGCCGCCCCGCTTCTGCCGCCTGACCCTGCGCCAGCGGTCCAGAGCCAGATTGCGCACGATGGCCCCCAGGAAGGGGGAGAGGGCGGCTGGGCGCTTGTCCGGCATCAGGTTCCAGGCCCGAAACCAGGTGTCGTTCACGCACTCTTCCGCGTCCTCGCGGTTGGCGCAGATCTGATAGGCGATGCTGTGGCAGTAGGGGCCGTATTTCCGGTCGGTCTCCGGGATGGCCTGATCCGAGCGCTGCCAGTAGAGATCCACGATCGCTGCGTCTTCCATGGCAAAACCTCCTTTCACCCTTCATAACGTCAAAAAGCAACAAGGGTCACAATCTTTTTCGATTATTATAGCAAAAAAGAGAGGGGCGGACAAAAGGGTATGAAAAAAGGATGCGGCAACGCATCCTTGGCAATGGA
Source organism: Oscillospiraceae bacterium (assembly GCA_017447685.1). Classification (GTDB taxonomy): domain Bacteria; phylum Bacillota; class Clostridia; order Oscillospirales; family Oscillospiraceae; genus Limivicinus. Next base: position 32,469 of record JAFSMZ010000025.1, on the reverse strand, counting down.
TATGGAGACGGGCGTGACGCGATGGGGACTTCGGAGTTCGGAATTGCGGAGCTTTGCCTTCCCCCCCGCAGGGGGAATGGGGACCGTTCTGCGGTGGATGAGGTCCCCGAGAGAAACGAAGTCTTCTCCGCATCTTCGTACAACAAGGACCTCATCCGGCGCTTCGCGCCACCTTCCCCGTGCGCGGGGAAGGCAACGGCGGGCGGCTGATAGCCGCCCCTACAGCAACGGGGCCAGAAACAGCGCTTTTCTCTTATCCCTTTTTCTCTTCCATCTTCACTCTTCACTTTTCTCTTTTCCCTCTCCGCTATGCCTTCTCTCCTGCGGGAGAGAAGGCATAGCGGAGCTGCTCCAGGAAGCGCTCGGCGATGGGGGAGAAGGTCTGGTAGCGCTTCCAGACGAGATAGAGCTTCGTCTCCAGCCCCGGGGTCAGGGGGCGGAAGACCATGCCGCTCTCGGGAGAGGTGTCCACCAGGCGGTCGAAGGTCAGCAGATAGCCCAGGCCCTCCCGGGCGAAAAGGGAGGCGTTGTAGGACAGGCGGAAGGATCCCTCCAGGCGAAGCTTTTCCATCTGCTCCCCGGCCCAGAGGGGGATGTCCTTCTCCCAGCCCTGGCCGGAGCAGAAGAGGGGCAGGCCCACAAGATCCTCCGCCCGGATGGCGTCCTTTTCGGCAAGCGCATCGTCCGCGGGAAAGACCAGGCCCCAGCGGTCCGCTTCCGGGAAGGCCAGGGCCTCATACTTCCGGGGATCCGGCGTCTCCGCCAGGACGGCAAAGTCCAGCAGCCCCTTGTCCAGTTTCTCCGCCACCTGCTCGGTATCGCCGCTGGTGATGTGGTAGCGCAGATCCGGGAAGCGCTCCCGGAGACGGCGGATCTGCCGGGCCAGCAGGCCGATCTGCCAGGATTCGGCCAGGCCCAGGTACAGATCGCCCCCAGTGATGTCGTCCAGGGACACGAATTCCCGCTCGATCCGGTCCGCCATGGTGACCAGGTCCTCCGCCCGGTTGCGCAGCAGCACACCCTCATCGGTAAGGCGGATGCTGAAGGACTGGCGGGTGAAGAGCTTTTTGCCCAGTTCCTCCTCCAGCGCGCGCAGCGCCTTGGAGAGGGTGGGCTGGGTGACGTGTAACAGCTCCGCCGCCCGGGTCATGTTCTCCTCCCGGGCCACGGCCAGAAAATAGCGCAGGGTGCGGATCTCCATAACAAGGCCTCCTGATATGCCGAATTTGAATATCACGATATGCATTATAACCATTAGCGCGCCTCCGCGCAAGGGGGTATACTGGGATCACAGAACAAGAGCGGAGGCGGGAACATGGACAGAGCGTGCCTGATGGAGCTGGGGCTCAGCCCGGCCCAGGCGGACCGGGCGGCGGCCTTTTGCCGGGAGGGAAACTTCCGGGAGGCGGTGCTCACGCTGCGGAGCGCCCGGGGCGAGCTGATGGAGGAGCTCCACGGCTGCCAGCGTCGGCTGGACGCCCTGGACCTGCTGATCCGGGAAACCGAAAAACAGAAAGGGAGTACAAAATCATGATGAAAACGGCAGAACTGCAGCTGACCCGGGAATGGGACAAGACCTTTCCCAAGAGCGAAAAGGTGGAGCACCGGAAGGTCTGCTTCGCAAACCACTTCGGCATCACCCTGGCGGGGGATCTGTACAGTCCCAAGGGGGCAGAGGGAAAGCTGCCGGCCCTGGCGGTGTGCGGCCCCTTCGGCGCCTGCAAGGAGCAGAGCTCCGGCCTCTATGCTCAGACCATGGCGGAGCGGGGCTTCGTGGCACTGGCCTTTGACCCCAGCTTCACCGGCGAGTCCGGCGGCTTCCCCCGGGCCATGCACTCCCCGGACCTGGACGTGGAGGACTTCCAGGCGGCGGTGGACTACCTCTCCTGCCACGATCTGGTGGATGCCGAGCGGATCGGCATCATCGGCATCTGCGGCTGGGGCGGCATGGCCCTGCAGACCGCCTGCATCGACACCCGGGTGAAGGCCACCGTGACCTCCACCATGTACGACATGTCCCGGGTGGCGGGCAACGGCTACTTTGACGCGGCCGACAGCGAGGAGGCCCGGTACCAGGCCCGTGTGGCCCTGAACGCCCAGCGGACCCGGGATTACCAGAATGGCGACTACGCCCGGGCCGGCGGCGTGGTGGATCCCCTGCCGGAGGACGCCCCCTTCTTTGTGAAGGACTACTACGATTACTACAAGACCCCCCGGGGCTACCATCCCCGGTCCCTGAACTCCAATGCGGGCTGGACCGTGAACACCGGCACTTCCCTCATGAACATGCGGCTTTTCACCTATGCCAGGGAGATCCGGGGCGCGGTGCTGATGATCCACGGGGAGAAGGCCCACTCCTGCTACCTGAGCCGGGACACCTACGCCGCCATGGTACAGGACAGCAAGAACGCCGCCAACAAGGAGCTGATGATCCTCCCCGGCGCCGTGCATACGGACCTCTACGACCGGGTGGACGTCATCCCCTTCGACAAAATGGAGCGGTTTTTCCGCGAGAATCTGAAGTGAGGAAACGAATATGAGCAAAAAAGTATTGATCCTGTCCACCAGCCCCCGGCTGAACAGCAATTCCGAGGCTCTGGCCGACGCCTTCGGCCGCGGTGCGGAGGAGGCGGGGAACAGCGTGGAGAAAATCAGCCTGCGGGGCAAGAACATCCGCTTCTGCCTGGGCTGCTTCGTGTGCCAGGAAAAGGGCCGCTGCGTCATCCCGGACGACATGGGCCCCATTGTGGAAAAAATGGAACAGGCCGACGTGCTGGTCTTCGCCACGCCCATCTACTACTATGAGATGAGCGGGCAGATGAAGGTGCTGCTGGACCGGGCCAATCCCCTCTTCGTCTCGGACTACAAATTCCGGGAGGTCTACTTCCTCGCTTCCGCCGCGGAGTCGGAGGAAGAGGTGCCCCTGCGGGCTCAAAGCGGCCTGGAGGGCTGGGTGGAGTGCTTCCCCAAGGCGAAGCTCTGCGGCAGCGTCTTCGGCGGCGGCGTCACCGGCGCCGGAGAGATCGCGGGCAGCCCCGCCCTGGAAAGGGCCCGGGAGATGGGAAGATGCGTGTGAGGAAAACGCGGCTTGCGGCGCTGCTTTTGCTTCCGGCGCTGCTGCTCTCCGCCTGCGGCGGAGAGGCGACAGTCCCGGCAGCCAGCCCGGCCTCGACGGAAGCAGCCCAGGTGACGGAAGCATCGACGCCCGCACCCACGGAGACGATCGCGCCGGCGGAGACGGAGGCACCCGCTCCCACGCCCGCGGAGACAGAGGCGCCCGCGGAAGAACCGGAAAAGGAGGAAGCAAGCTTGAAGCTTTGGATCGGCGAACAGGAAGTGGAGGTCCTCTGGGAGGACAATGACAGCGTCCGTGCCCTGGAGGAGCTGGCCGGGGCGGAGGGACTCACGGTGGCGCTCTCCGGCTACGGCGGCTTTGAGCAGGTGGGCTCCCTGGGCGCGCGCCTGCCGCGAAATGACGTGCAGACCGTGACGGAGCCGGGGGACATCGTGCTCTACTCCGGCAGCAGCATCGTGCTCTTCTACGGCTCCAACTCCTGGGCCTACACCCGGCTGGGGAAAATCCAGGGCATGGACGAAGGCGAACTGCGCGCCCTTCTCGGCGGCGGCGACGTGAGCATCCGCCTGGCGCTGGGCTGAGAAAAGCGCAAAAAGGCTCGCTGCAAAAGAAGCGCTTAGCCCAGTCGGCACCGTAGGGGAGGGGCTTGCCCCTCCCGGCAGCAGGAAACATGGATTCAAGAAAAAGTTCGGCGAACTCGGAGATTGTACGAATTCGCCGAACTTTTTCTCGCAATATGGCCAGGCTCCGCCGGGATGGCACATACCGGCAGGGCACGCAGAGCCCCTCCCCTACGTTATGACCGGGGGTCTGCGCTCTTTTTCGCGTTTTGCAGCACGCCCCTTTTTAATTGTATCATGTTTTCCCACAAGGCACAATCTGTTTGTTCTGTGAAAACACTCCACTTTCCATAAAAACACTCCCAATTTATCAGGATTTGTACCCCAATAAACTGGAAGTGTTTATCGGTTCGGGGAAAAAAGTTTATTGATTCGCCGAACCGCTTTCAAACCAATGAAGCAATTATTGATCGGTTTTTTCGTCTAAATACGAACCCGAAAACCCAGTGTTTTCACCGTCTGGCCTGCTTTTGGCGGAGGGTGAGGGAGTCCGCGATCATGGCGATGAATTCCGAATTCGTGGGCTTGCCCTTGATGTTCGACACCGTGTAGCCGAAGTACTTCTGCAGCACCTCGATATCGCCCCGGTCCCAGGCCACCTCAATGGCGTGGCGGATGGCCCGCTCCACCCGGGAGGGGGTGGTGGAAAAGCGCTTGGCCACCTCGGGATAGAGCACCTTGGTGACGGCGTTGATGATGTCCATGTCCTTGATGGCGAGGATGATGGCCTCCCGCAGGTACTGATAGCCTTTGATATGGGCGGGGACGCCGATCTCGTGGATGATCTCGGTGACAACCGCCTCCAGATCCGCCTCCCGGCGCTGGGCCTGGGCTGCGGGGCGGCAGTCGATGCCCTCCAGGGCGGCTTCCCCGGCGCCGGCGCCGCCGATCTGGCGGATCCGCTCCAGCAGGGCCGCGGTGTCGCAGGGCTTGGGCATGAAGTAGGCCGCGCCCAGGGCGGCGCAGTCCGCCACCACCTGGCCGTTCATGAAGCCGGAGAGCACGATCACCGGGCACCTGCAGCCGGTCTCGGGCAGGCGGCGCAGCACCTCCAGCCCGTCCAGCTTGGGCAGCACCAGGTCCAGCAGCAGAAGATCCGGCTTCAAGCTCTGCAGCTGTGCCAGGGTCTCCGGCCCGTCGGCGGCGGCGCCGATGAGCTCCATATCGTGCTCGGCGGCAAGGGTCTCGGCCAGGAGCTTTGCGAAATCGGGGTTTGCGTCGGCCAGCAGGATGCGGATTTTGGTTTCCATAACTTTTTCCTCCCATCAATGCGGTATGCGGATCGCCCGGAACTTCCCGGGCGCATATTTACCGTTAAGTCGCATTTAATTTACCATAGCTGACACTTTCCCGACAACAGAACGCTGTCGAATCCCGCGGAAAACTTGTTGACATAATACCAATTTCTCTGACATCATACAAGAGCGTTCGACATGGTTCTTTCTTTCCCGCGGCCCTGTTTTGTCGAATTTTGTCGAAACCGGAGGCAAAAATGATCCCGCCTCCGGATCTGGGGCGGGATCATTTTTCAGGGCTCGCCGTAGAGCAGCTCAAAGCTCTCGTAGTGGTCCCCGGTATAGTAGATCAGGCCGTCGTTGGAGAAGACCAGGCGCTCGGCCCCCCGGGATTTCTTGCCCAGGGTATTGATGTCGCACTCGGTCCAGATCCGGCCCTTGGCGGAGGGCAGCAGGCCCTCCCGGTTGCCGAAGCGGTCGCCCCCGATGCACTTGCCGGGGCAGTATCGCTCCAGGCTGCCACCCTCCCAGCCGGCGGCGCGGGCTTCGTTCTTGGTGATGAAGTTCGCGGGCAGGTGGCCGTAGGCGATGAGATAGGCAAGGACGTCCTCCTTGGTGGTATAGCTGCCGTCCTCATCCGGGACCTCGGTTTCGGTGGCCGGATCCTCCGCCGGGGCCGCGGCGGGCTCTGCCTCCGCTGTGGCTTCCTCCTCCGGCAGCAGGACCAGCTCGTCCTGAACCGGAGCGCTTTGGCTCTGGCCGCTCTGGGCCGGCGCCTCGCTCACGGTGGTGACCGCGCAGCCCGTCAGCAGCGAGGCCAGCAGCGCCAGGATCAGCAGCAGCGCCAGACTCTTTCTTCCTTTGCCCATACGCATTCTTCCTTTCGGGGTTTTTCAATGTATTGTACCACGAAGGGCGGCGCTCTGCAAGGCAAACGGATTGTCAGGACGGATTTCTTGTGATACAATTCCTCTATCTTACGAGGGAGGGGGTGCCGCCGTGAACGCGAAAAGACTGTTGCCGCTTCTGCTGCTTCTGCTGCTTCTGCTGCTTCTGGCCGGATGCAGCCGGGAGGTCGGGCCCGCCGCGGAGGTCGGCGGCAGCGCGGGCGGGCGCTTTGCCCCCATCCGCCTGAGCCGGGAGGAGAGCCAGGCCATGGCCCGGGTGCTGAACGCCAACCGGGTGCTTTACCGGGAAGGCAGCCTCTACTGCTACGATTTTGACAGGGACTGGACCCCGGTGCTGGCCCGCTACACCTGGCAGGACGGGAAGCTCTCCGGCTTCCGGGTGCTGGCGGAGGGCTGCATCCCGGAGTATCTCTGCTATGTGGACGGCTGGCTCTGCTATATCAACCGTGACACCGGCGCCATGGAGCGGGTGTCGGCGGAGGGCGGCGAGCGGCAGCTGATGCGGCAGGGGCCCTGCAGCTGCCTGACCGCCCGGGGCGGGCTGCTCTACTACTGCGATGAGGCGGGCCGCTGCCTGGCCCTGGACATGGCCCGCAATTTCGACACCGTGGTGCTGGAGGGGCCCTGCTCCTTCATCTGGCCCATGGGGGAGGCCATCCTCTACCGGGAGGCCGACAGCGGACGGATCCTCTACCGGGACGAAGCCGGCCGGGAGTATCTCCTCAGCCCGGAGGGGGCCTCGCCGCCCCTGGTGCTGGAGGACCGGATCTGGTACGGCTTTGCGGGCAGTCTCGCTTCCCGCAGCCTCAGCGGCGGGGAGGACCAGGTCTATGCCCTGCCGGCGCACACCGGAGACCCGGAGCTGCTGCCCGGGGCCCAGGGGCTTCTTCTCCGGGGCATTCGGGAGGAGAGCGGCCTTGTCCAGTGGCAGGGCGGCGTCGAGGGGCCCTTCGAGGACCTGGACCGGGGCTACCGGATCTGCGACTGGCTGGGCGAGGGGCTGTGGGTGGACACGGTCTATGAGCCGGACGGGCGCATCCGCTGCTACCTCCTCCGTGACGAGGCGGGAACGGAGCTGAGCTTCCTGGCGGGAAAGATAGAGTGAATAGTGAAGAGAGAATAGTGAATAGTGAAGAGATGTGGAATCCCCTTCGGGGATGATTTTGAAATTGTAGAAGAAAGAGTGCCTCATGATTGCTGATCGGGCATGTGCCGGGGCTTGTCATGAGAAATCACGAAACGGGCAGACACGTACAGCACATAGTACGTATCCGCCCGTTTTCTCTCTTCACTCTTCACTCTTCACTTTTCTCTCAATTTCAGTACTGCCGTCACCGGCGTTTCCAGCTCCTCGGGACGGAGGACGTTGGTCTCCAGACGCAGCACCTTGTCCCGGCGGCAGAGGAAGTCCTCCACCGTGCCGATGACTGCATAGCCGAAGCCCGCGCCCCGGTAGTGCATGGGCACGGTGATGGCGGGCTGCAGCTGTTCGGCCAGCTCCGCGGCCACATCCGGGCCGATGGTGAAATGGCCGCCCACGGGGATCAGCAGGATGTCCACCCGGCCCAGGGCCGCGCTCTGCTCCCGGGAGAGGCGGTGGCCCAGATCTCCCAGGTGCGCCACGCGCAGGCCCTCAGCCTCCAGCACGTGGATGGTGTTGGGTCCCCGCAGGGCGCCCTGCTTTTCATCGTGGAAGGTCTGGATCTTTTCGATGCGGAGCCCTGCCGCTTTCCCGCTGAGCTTTACGCCCGCCCGGTAGTTGTGGTCGCTGTGCTCATGGCTGCACAGCACCAGATCCGCCTCCAGCGGCGGCAGGCTGAGCCCGGGCACGCTGCCGGGAGCATAGGGGTCCAGCACCGCGGAGCCCGACTCTGTCTCCACCAGGAAGCAGGAATGGGCATACCAGGTGATCTTCATGGCGATCTCCTCCTGTTTTGGATTTGTCCCTATTATACCATAGACGCAAAGCATCTATGGTATAATTTGTCATGTTTTTCGGTTGCCGCGTCAGCGGCGAGAAAAACGACTTCAAATCGTAGAATAACGGCATCTATGCCGTTATTATAGCAGAGCGTCGGCGGCCCTGGCAAGAGGCCCAAGGCCAAAATGCGCGGCTGCGCCATTGCTCGCCCCCCCCGCCGAAGGCGAGGGGGGCTTGGGTCCGGCGGTACAGCGCAGAGAGGGGGTATTCGCAGGTCCAGCGGCCCCTCTCCGCCACTTCGTGGCACCTCTCCCCGACCCGGGGAGAGGCAAGCGCGCTATCGTGACACCTTCCCCCGCGCGGAGAGAGGCAAGCGCGCGATCGTGCTGATTTCCAATAGCTTCCTTTTCGCCCAGGCGCACGGCAAAAAGGGTGTTGACCCCCGGGGCGCAAAATGTTAAGATAGACTGTACAAAACTTTTCCGGGAGGAAACTGCCATGCGTTATTCTCGCGGCACACGGGTCATCCTGGCCTTTCTGGTCTTTGTGATCTTCGCCGCCTATTCTTATCTGCAGATCGCCGGGTATGAGGAGCTGCGCGCTCCCTCTGCCCCGGCCGAAGCCGCCCCTGCCCAGGCCGCGGAAGCCCCCGCTCAGGAGGAGATCCCCGTTATCGCCGCCGAAGCGCAGACCGAAGCTCCCGCTGTCCAGCCGGAGCAGGGCGTCATCTCCGCCCCCGCGCAGGAGGCCCAGCCCACCGAGGAGCCGGTGCCTACGGTGGACCCCAACTCCCCCTACGGCAAGGCCCTGGCCAACGCCGCGGCCAAGGGTCTTCCCCAGCCGCCCGATGTGGACGTGACCAGCTGGGAGTTCACCCTGGTGAACGGGGACCACTCCATCGGCCAGTATGCGCCGGAGCAGCTGGCTTATCTGCACCAGACCCTGGACGAGACGGATATCCAGACCGCCTATAACGGCAACCGCTGCCCGGTGGACATCCGCATTGCCGAGGCTCTGATCGCCATGGGCCGGGGCTGCAAGGACGCGGGGCTGCCCGTCTTCCTGTCCTCCGGCTACCGCAGCTACGGGGACCAGGCCGCCAACTTCACCCGTGTCTGCCAGAACAACGGCATCACCGACGGCAAGGACGGCGCCGGCCACTACATCACCATGCCTGCCGGCTGCAGCGAGCACCAGCTGGCCCTCTGCTGTGACATCACCGACCGGTACTATGAAATCAAGAGCGCCGACATCGTGCAGAGCGATACCGTGGAATGGCTGCTGGCCCACTGCGCGGACTACGGCTTCGTGCAGCGCTTCCCCGCCGGCAAGGAGGACGTCACCGGCGTGATGAACGAGACCTGGCACTTCCGCTATGTGGGGCTGGAGGCAGCCCGCTACATGACCGACAACAAGCTGGTCCTGGAGGAGTTCCTGGCCCTCTACGGTGTGGAGTAAGGAGGAGCACATGAAAAAACGTATCCTTGCGGGCCTTCTGGCCGCGCTGCTGATGGCCGTCTGCGTCCTGGCGATCCCCGCTCCCGCCGCATCCGCTGAGGAGCCGCAGGCAGAGGAGACCGTCGTGGAGGAAGAAAGCGCCGAAGAGGCAAAGCCCTCCCTGCCGCCGGTATCCTCCGAGAAGCCCACGGTCCCGGAGATCACGGACCCCCTGCCCGATGTGGACATCCACAGCTGGGAATTTACGCTCTGCAACTCCTACAACTCCCGGGGCTGGCTCACCTGCGAGCGGGGGAATCTGGAGGGCATCGGCATCGATGAGCGGATCCGGGAAGCCGCAGCCACCCTCATGGCAGACGCCAGAGCCGCTGGCTACACCATCTACATTGCCCGGGCCTACCTGAACACCGAGTGGCTGGAAAACATGTACCTAACCACCTTCTGGGTCAGCCGCGATGACCCCATCCTCACCGCCCGCAGCTTCCAGGCCCCCGGCGTCAGCGAGCACCAGACCGGCCTTTCCATTGACTTTACCGACACCATCGCTCATGCCGCCAACTATGAGTTCCAGTTTGAGGATCCGGAGATCTTCGATTCCGAGCTCTATGCCTGGCTGATGGAGCACTGCGCGGACTATGGCTTCGTATTCCGTTACCCGGCGGAGAAGGCGCCCTGGTACGGCACTCCCTGCACCCATGCCCACTTCCGTTATGTTGGGGTGCAGGCCGCCAAGTTCATGACCGAGCACGATCTCTGCCTGGAGGAGTTCATCTCCCTCTACGACCCGGACGCGGTCTACGTCCCCGATCACGGCCGCCTCGCGTGAGGGTTTGAGAAGGGAAACACCCGCAAAAAAAGCACCCTTGAAAAGCTGTTCATTCACACAGACTTTTCAAGGGTGCTTTTTCTGTTATACCAGGCGGATCTCCCGGCAGGAGCCGGAGCCGAAGCTCTTTTCCATCCCGGCCTTGTAGGTTTCAAAATAGTCCGTGGGCATCAGGGCCTGCACGCAGCCGGCAAAGCCGCCGCCGTGGACCCGCCAGGCGCCCCGGCCTTCCAGCAGCTCCCGGCTCCGGCTCAAGCCCTCGGCCAGCTTGGTGTCCCCGGTGGCGCTGGTGATGATGTTGTTCAGCAGCTTTTCCGAGGAGCGGCCGGACTCGTTCATGAGGCGCATATAGGTCTCCCCGTCCCCGTTCTTCAGGGCGTCACGCATCAGGGGGACACGCTCGTTCTCATCGAAGAAGTGCATGGCCCGCCGCACGGGACGGTTCGCCGGATCCCAGCCCTTGGCCCGGAATTCCGCCGGGTCCACATCCGCCAGCACGCCCTTGTCGAAGAGGTTCGCGATATAGGTCATGTCCGCCGGGATGCGGGCATAGGAGCTGTCCAGCCCCGCGTGGCTGCCGCCGGTCTCGGTCAGGCACATGGTCAGGCCCATGGCGGAAAAGTCCGCCTCCAGGCGCTGGATCTCCCGGGTCTTGAAGTCCACATATACGGTGCCGCCCAGGGCGCAGACCAACTGACTCATGAGCCCGCAGGGCTTGCCGAAGAAGCGGTTTTCCGCCTCCCGGGCCGTCTTGGCGATGACGACCGGCTCGATCCCGTTGTCATTGTACAGCTCGTTCAGGATCCGCCCGATCAGCACCGAGAAGGCCGCCGAGGAGGACAGCCCCACGCCAACAGGCAGGGTGCTGCGCAGCTCCGCATCGAAGCCGCCGATGTTGAGGCCCAGGTCCTTGAAGGCCGCGGCCACGCCCCGGACCAGAGCGATGGGGGAGCCGAACTCCCTGGGCCGCACGCTCAGCTGGTTCAGCTGCAGCTCCAGCAGGCCGTAGCCCTGGGTCTTGACGCGGATCCAATCGCTGCTGTTTCCCTCAGCCTTGGCCGTAAGTCCCATGTGGACCGTGGAAGCCAGGATCCTTCCGTTTTGATGGTCGGTATGATTGCCGGCAAGCTCCGTTCTGCCGGAAACGCTGAAATTCTTCTTCACATGTGCCCCCTGTTCTCTGCACGCTTTCCATCACTTTTTTTCAGAATAAACCATGCACAGTGCAAAGTCAATCGGAAATCCATTGTTTTCCAGGGATTTTTTCATCGTTCACAAAGGCCTTGCCATTTCCATACGCGGGCCGTATAATAGAAATACGAACACCGTGTCCAAATCACAGGAAAGGGAGAGTTTGATTATGCTTCCAGAAAAGATCCTCGGTTTCGGCATCAGCAAAAGCTGCATCCGCGAGCTGGCCGCCTACGGCGCAAAGCGCAAGGCGGAGATCGGCGCGGATCAGGTCTTCGATTTCAGTCTTGGCAATCCCAGTGTGCCGGCGCCCCCCTGCGTGGAGGAGGCCATCCGGGAACTGCTGAGTCTGGACAGCATGTCCCTGCACGGCTACACCGCGGCCGCGGGTCTGCCCAGCCTGCGCAAGGCCATTGCCAAGGACCTGCAGGAGCGCTTCTCTCTTCCCGCCCGGGAGGATCTCATTTACGTCACCTGCGGCGCGGCGGCGGGCCTTGCCATCTGCCTGCACGCGCTGGTGCTCCCCGGCGAGGAGGTCATCGCTTTTGCCCCCTTCTTCCCCGAATACCGCATGTTCACCGAGGGCGTGGGCGGAAAGCTGGTGCCTGTACCCCCGCTGGCCAATCTGCAGCCGGATCTGGCGGCCCTGGAAAACAGCATCACGGAAAAGACCAAGCTGGTCATCGTGAACACTCCCAACAACCCCTCCGGCGTGGTTTTGTCCGAGGAGAGCCTGAAAAAGCTCTGCGGCATCCTCCACGCGGCGGAGCTGCGCTACGGCCACCCCATCTACCTGGTCTCCGACGAGCCCTACCGGGAGCTGGTGTATGACGGGCAGCCCGTCCCCAGCATCCTGCACTACTACGACAACGCCATTCTGGACTATTCCTACAGCAAGTCCCTCTCCCTGCCGGGGGAGCGCATCGGCTACCTGGCCGTAAGCGCCCGGATGGAGGACGCCGCCACCGTCTTTGCCGCAATCTGCGGCGGCGGCCGGGTCTGCGGCTTCGTCAACGCCCCCAGCCTGATGCAGCGGGTCATCGAAAAGTGCCTCGACAAGACCTCCGACGTGTCGCTGTACAAGGTGAACCGGGACCTGCTCTACACGGGGCTCAAGGAGTTGGGCTTTGACTGCGTGTATCCCGACGGCGCCTTCTACCTCTTCATGAAGACCCCGGAGCCCGACGCCAAGGCCTTTGCCGAGCGGGCCAAGAAGTACGAGCTGCTCCTGGTCCCCAGCGACGATTTCGGCGTGCCCGGCTATGTCCGCATCGCCTACTGCGTCTCCGCGGACCTGATCCGCCGCTCCATGCCCGCCTTCCGGAAGCTGGCGGAGGAATACGGGCTTTGCTGAATCCGGACCCGATGAAAAACGCACACCCTCCGGGTGTGCGTTTTTTGCGGAGCGCGGTGTCCCGGCTCCCGGGGATCCCGGCCGGGAAGCCGCACAGCTCCTTGCAATTTCGGCGTTTTTTGATATACTATGAAAGCTGGCGCTTCCATAGTATACATTTTATGCAAACGCGCCATTCTCGCCCCTGGCGGGGCAACCGAATGGCATGCGAAAAACCCCCATGCGCATGAGGCTTTCATGCGTCGTGGTACGCCGCGAGGCGCATGGGGATTTTGTATGGATACTTCGTTTATAAAGGAAAAGTTTATGGAACACGATCAGATGAGTTTGACGGAGCGAGGGCTGCTGCGCGCGCTGGAAGCGATACGGACCTATCGGGTGCCGCTGCTGTCGGCGCTGATCTCCGGCCTGCTGGCCCACGGCTATGCCTTTACCAACAAGCTGCTGAACGCCGATGAGATCGGCGCTCTCTACGCGAAGGGCGGCGGCACCGACTACGGCCGCTGGGCCATCGATTACACGAAGTACCTGTTCCCGGACGCCTCCATGCCCTGGATCTACGGGATCCTGAGCGTGCTGATGTTCACCGCCGTAGTGTGCCTGACGATCCGCTTCTTCCGGATCCGCAATCCCTTCCTGCAGGGGGCTCTGGCGGCAGTTTTTCTCTGCTTCCCCGCCCTGACGGCGCTCTACTGCTACATGTTCACCAGCGCGCCCTTTGCCTTTTCCCTGCTGCTGGCTGTGCTGTCGGTGCTCTTGGGCTGCTCGGACCGCTGGCAGCTCCGGGTGCTGGGGATCCTGCTGCTGACCATCAGCCTGGGGATCTACCAGGCCTATATCGCCGTGGCGGCCAGCTACTACCTGATCCGGATGATCCAGATGCTGCTGCGGGATGAGCGGGAGCCGAAGGAGGTATTCCTCTTCGGGCTGCGGGCTGTGGCCCGGATGCTGCCTGCCCTCCTGATCTACTATGGGATCAGCCGTTTCGCGCTGCGCGTTCTGGATGTGGAATACGCCTATTACGGCTTCTCTGAAAACAGCATCCTCCGCCGTGTGGCGCTGGCCTACAACGCCCTGCTGAAAACCGTTACCCACGGTTATTTCGCCTATGTGCCGAACATGCTGTCCCGCCTGGTCCACATTCTGATCGGGCTCTTCACAGCGGGCTGGCTGGGCCTCTGGCTGCTGCGCCACCGCAGAGAGCCCGCCCGCGCAGGGCTGCTGCTCCTGTGCCTGGTCCTGCTGCCGCTGAGCATGAACTGCGTGTTCCTGCTGGCCAATGTGGAGGTCATCCACAGCGTCGTGCTCTACAGCTTCGTCTGTGTGTATGTGCTGGTGGCCGTGGTGGCGGAATGCATGGAGGCGCCGGTGGCAAAGCCGGGGCGCGACCTGGTGCTCTGCGGGATGCTGCTGATCTGCATCGTCAACATTTATTTTGCCAACAAGACCTACCTCAAGCTCTATCTGCAGTACGAAAACGCCTATGCCACCTACAGCTCCATCATCACCCAGGTCAAGCTGACCGAGGGCTTTGACGAAAACTGCAAGCTGGCGGTCCTGGGCAAGGGAAGCAACCTGCTGTACATTCCCGAGGAGCTGGACACCGGCGATCTTGCAGGCCCCGAACAGGACCTGGTCAACGTGTACACCCGGGAGCGGCTGATCCGGCGCTATCTGGGCTTCGACATGCCCTTCGCCTCCAACGAAGAAACGTCGATGCTGTGGGCGGATCCCCGCTATGAAGCCATGCCGGCGTACCCCTATCCCGGCTCGGTGCAGAAGATCGACGATTTCATTGTGGTCAAGCTTGGGTAACGCCGCTGCCGGAGGACAGAAAAGGATCTCGTCCCGCTTTCCCTGGCTCCCTCTCCGCGGGAGATGTCCCCTGTCCCATTTTTACCCCGCATATGCGCCCAAAGAAGGCAAAAAAACGCTGCATGGCAAAGCCATGCAGCGTTTTTTGCGTGTTTGGATAAGCCGGATCAATACTCCAGGTTCTTGTCGGTCTCCTTGGAGAAGACGTGGGCCACCTTGCCGTCGAAGTTGAAGTGCACGGTGTCACCGATGTTGTAGTTGCCCTTCATGTCGATGGTGGGCACGATCACGATCACGTCCTTGCCCTCCGCGTTCAGGTGCAGGTGCACGCTGGAGCCCATCATTTCGCTCACTTCCACCGTGGCCTTCACGCCCTCGTCCGAAACGTCCGTGTGCTCGGGACGCACGCCCAGGGTAATGGGCTGAGACTGCACGTCGTTCTTCAGCAGCCGCTCTTCCTTGTCCTCGCTCAGCCGCACCTTGATGCCGCCCACTTCCACGAAGAACTTGTCGCCCTCGCGCTTCAGCTCCGCATCAAAGAAGTTCATCACGGGCATGCCGATGAAGCCGGCAACGAACAGGTTCGCCGGATGGTTGAACACTTCCTGCGGCGTGCCGATCTGCTGGATGTAGCCGTCCTTCATGATGACGATCCGGTCGCCCAGGGTCATGGCCTCGGTCTGGTCATGGGTCACGTACATGAAGGTGGTGTTGATGCGCTGACGCAGCTTGATGATCTCGGCGCGCATCTCGTTACGGAGCTTGGCATCCAGGTTGCTGAGAGGCTCGTCCATCAGCATCACCTTAGGCGCACGCACGATGGCGCGGCCGATGGCGACACGCTGGCGCTGGCCGCCGGACAGAGCCTTGGGCTTGCGCTGCAGGTACTGGGTGATGTCCAGGATCTCCGCCGCCTCGCGCACCTTCTTGTCGATCTCGTCCTTCGGGGTGTGCCGCAGCTTCAGGGAGAAGGCCATGTTGTCATACACGGTCATGTGGGGGTACAGAGCGTAGTTCTGGAAAACCATGGCGATGTCGCGATCCTTGGGCGCCACGTCGTTCATGACCTTGCCGTCAATGATCAGCTCGCCGCCGCTGATCTCTTCGAGACCGGCGACCATGCGCAGGGTGGTGGACTTGCCGCAGCCGGAGGGGCCGACCAGCACGATGAATTCCTTGTCCTTGATGTCCAGGCTGAACTGCTGGACCGCGACAACGCCCTCATCGGTGATCTGCAGGTTTACTTTCTTCTTCTCGGGTTCATCAGCGCTCTTTTTCTTGTTCTTTTTCTTCTCTTCGCCGCTGATGTAGGGGTAGACCTTCTTGATGTTTACCAGCTTGACTTCTGCCATGTTTTCTGACTCCGCACACAGAGCATCCGCTTGCTGTGTGCTCACGGCCAGCCGCGTTGGACTGTGCCGCGTTGCGACAGGTCTCCACACTGCCGCAGCCCGAGTCCGGGCCTGAACTTTTCCTCCTTTTTTTCACAACTTGCTGCCCATGGTTGTGGAGTGGGCAGGGTTGTGGAAATTACAACTCAGTGGTGTGCCAGGATCTCCTGCACTTCGGCCTTCTCCGGCATGGACCGGATGGCGCCCTTTTTGGTGGTGACCAGATAGGCCGCGGCATTGGCAAAGCGGAGCATTTCCCGCAGCTGCCGTTCCTTGAGCCGGTCCAGACCGTTTTCCAGAACGAAGTTCAGGACGCTGGCGCAGAAGGTGTCCCCCGCGCCGGTGGTCTCGATGGTGCCGCCCAGCTTGAAGGACGGGACAAAGACGCGGGAATCCTCATAGAAAGAGTAGCTGCCCTCCGCACCGGCGGTGACGTTCAGGAGCCGGATGTTGGGGTACTGGGCGCGAAGCTTTGCGGCGCCCTTGTCGAAATCAGTCTCGCCGGTCATGAATTCCAGTTCGTTGTCCGCGATCTTGAGGATATCGCAGTTGCGCAGGCCCCAGTCGATCTGCTCCCGGGCCTGCTCCAGGCTATGCCAGAGGGGCGGGCGCAGGTTGGGGTCAAAGGAGATGAGCGCGCCGGCGTCCCGGGCCAGGTTCAGGGCCTTGCGGGTGGCCAGCATGGGCTCGTGATGGGTCATGGAAAGGGTGCCGAAGTGGAAGATGCGGGTGTCCTGCAGGGCCGCCACCGGCAGCTCGTCCGCCCGGAGCATCATATCGGCGCCGGGATCCCGATAGAAGGAGAAGTCCCGGTCCCCGTTGGGAAAGGTCTTCACAAAGGCCAGGGTGGTGTGGACGTATTCGTCCTCCAGCAGGAAGTCCATGCAGATGCCGGCTCCCTCCGCCGCTTCGCGCAGCTGCTTGCCGAACATGTCCTTGCCCACCTTGCCCACAAAGGCGGTGTGCTTACCCAGCTTCTGCAGCATGGCCAGCACATTGCAGGGTGCGCCGCCGGGGTTGGCCTCCAGAAGGGGGTTGCCCTGACCGCTGACGCCGTTTTCCGTAAAGTCCACCAGAAGCTCGCCCAAGGCGATCACATCATAACGCTTTTTCATGGAAATCACTCCATCAGCAGTTCATATTTTTCCACGTCCACCAGAACGCTTCCGTCAGAAGAAAAGCTGACGGCGGCGGCGTCCAGCGGCGTATAGAGGACGAAGGAGGCGGCCTGCTCGCCGTCGTTGACAAAGAGCTCCAGACTGTAGCGGTCCATGATGACCCGCAGCTTCAGCACCCCGTTTTTCAGGCGCACCGGGAATTCCCGGACGTTCACGATGTCGTGGGGGAAGCCGCTGTGGGTCCGGTCCACCTTGATGGTGCCGGTCTCGGGCCGGTAGCGGATGAAGGTGAAGTGCTCGCCGTCCCGGGCCACGTACAGGCGGAACCACTTGTACATGCTGTTCTCATTGCCGGGGCGGACGGTGACGGTCATGTCCACATAGCGGCCGCTGATGCCCCGCAGGCTGGTCTCGCCGTTGATGAGCACATTGTGATAGTCGATCATCACGCCGCGGTAGGCCTCCAGCTCCCGGACCGGATTCTGGAAAAGCCGGCCGCTGCGGACGGAGAGCTCCCGGGGCAGGGTCATCTGACCCATGAAGCGCAGCTCCTGCACCTTGCAGGAGGAGGTCTCCCAGTTCTGCATCCATGCTATCATAACTCGCCGGCCGTCTTCTGTCAACAGGGTCTGGGGAGCGTAGAAGTCCAGGCCGTAGTCGATGGCCTGCACATTCTGACGGTTCAGATGGTGGGAGTGGCGGTCAAAGCTGCCGATGAGGCAGACGTTGGCGTTGCCGGGATGGAATTCCAGGCCGATGGCGGCCATCTCCTGGGGAGAGACCAGCAGCACGTCCTTGCCGTCCAGGTGGAAGAAGTCCGGGCACTCCCACATGCGGCCGTACTGATTGTGGCAGGCGGAGAGAATGTTGACAAACTCCCAGTGCCGGGCGTCCTTGCTCTGATAGAGCAGGATGTTGCCGCTGCCGTCGGGGCTGCGGTTGCCGAGAACGGCATAGAAGAGGTCCCCCTCCCGCCAGATCTTCGGGTCCCGGAAATCCTGGGTACTGCCGCCCTCGGGCAGCAGGGAGCCGTCGATGACGGGGTTGCCTTCGATCTTCTCGTAATCCACGCCGTCGCCGATGGCGATGCACTGGGTCTGGAAGGCCTCGATCATGCCGTTGCGGCGGCGGATGTTGCGCACGCCCGTGTACATCAGCAGATGCCGCCCGTCGGGCAGCTCGATGGCGCCGCCGGAAAAGCAGCCGTCCCGGTCATAGTCCATATCCGGGGCCAGGGCCGCGGGGAGGCGTTCCCAGCGGATGAAGTCTTTGGTCTTCACATGTCCCCAGTGCATGGGGCCCCATTTGGTGTCATAGGGGTAGTACTGGAAGAACAGGTGGTATTCCCCCTTGTAGGGGGCGAAGCCGTTGGGATCGTTGATCCAGCCGATGCCGCCGGTCACATGGAACTTGGGAAGCTCCTCCCGGGTATAGGGCAGATATTTCTTTTCAAAGTCGCGTGCGCGCTGCAGCATTTTGCTGGTCATGTATGTTCCTCCTGCCGCTCGCTCCGAACGGAGCGCGGCGTTCTTTTTTCTGTGAGCCTGTCTGTTTCGGCATAGAGAAGGGTTCTCCGGGGAGAGCCCTTCTCTATGCCCATTCGCGCCGCCGAAGCGGCGCGAATGGGTGCTTGGATGTTATTTCGCGAGCAGAGCAACCTCAGAAGCGGCGTCCACGTACTTCTGGAAGATGGCCAGGAGCTGATCCACCTTGTAAGCCTGCAGATCGGCCTGGAACTGGTTCCAGTCGGCGTCGGTGATGCCGTTCATGATGGCGTTGGCACGGAAGGTCTCGATGCACTTGTCGATATCGGCAAGCAGGTTGGAGATCTCCTTGGTGTCGTCAGAGGACAGCAGCGCGTTGGGGAACACGTACTTGGTGTGCATGTCGGGGGTGTAGATGTCCTTGATCCAGTCAAGACGATACTGGGCGTCGTCCGGGCAGGTGACGTACACGCCGTAGTAGCTGTCGAGAACAGCCAGAGGACCGTCGACCATCTCGGCCTCGCGGACCTCAACGGGAGAGTGGTCGCCCAGGTCGGCGTGCTGGAGCATGGGCTCGCCCTTGTCGTTGGTGCCCATCACGAAGATATCGAAGCCGTCATCTTCGCCGTAGGTGCCCCAGTTGTTCTGAGGAGACTGGATGGGATCGTACATCTGGTCGAGCCAGGCGCAGATGAGGGCGGGGTTCTTGGCGTTGGCGGTGAGAACAGCGCCGCGGCCGCGGTCAAAGCCGGAGGTGAGGGAGCCGGTGTTGGGGGTCAGGTTCACGGTGTCGGCCTTCAGCATGGGCATGGGAGCCCAGCCGGCGGTGCCGTTCTGGATGTCAGCCATGGTCAGACCAACGATGTTGGCCACGTCCCAAGAGAAGCAGACGCCGTAGCGGCCGGACTTGCCCTTGGCAACGTAGGTGGACCATTCCTGGGTGAAGGCATCGGGGTCAAACAGGTTCTCGGTGTAGAGCTTGTGGAGCCATTCCACGCCGGCACGCCAGCCCTCGGTGGAGGCGGCGCAGATGACCTGCTTGTCATCGGTGATGACGATGTGGCGCCAGTCGTCGGGATCGCCGTAGCCTTCGCCGAAGCCGTTGCAGAGCACACGGCAGTCCTCATTGCCGCCGTTCACAATGCAGGCCAGGGGGATGATGTCGCCGTCGATGTTGAATTCCTTCTTCAGAGCGTCGGCGTTGTCGCGGAAGGCGAGCAGGACCTGCTCGAACTCGTCGACGGTCTTGGGCATCTCAAGGCCCAGGAAGTCAAGCCACGCGGTGTTGATGAAGGGCATGTTGCCGATGGTCTGGATGGCAGTCTTGCCAACGCCCAGCTGCTCGATCCAGGGCAGGGTCCAGATGTGGCCGTTCTCGTCCTTGCACATGTCAAGGTATTCGGGAGCCTGCTCAAAGACCTTGGTCAGGTTCGGCATGAGCTCGGGGGTGATGTAGCTCTCCAGGGGGATGATAACGCCCTGCTTGGCATACTTCAGGATATCGGCGTCACCAAGACCGGCAGGGGAAATGAACTCGGGCAGGGTCTTGATGTTGGCCAGCTCCAGCGCGATCTTGTCGCCCCACTGGTCGCTCTGAATGGCCTTCCAGTTGACGTGGACGTTGGTCTTCTCCTCAAGACGCTTGTAGATGGTGCGGTTGTTGGGTTCAGATTCGGTGCTGGCAGGGAATCTGGTCAGACCGGAGATCTCCACCTTCTCGGCCAGGGGGAAGGTGTAGCCCTCAGCGGGCACCTCGGCGGGAGCGGAAGCCGCGCCGCCGCCGGCATTGCCGGAGCCGCCGCAGCCAGCCAGCAGAGCCACGCTCATAACGATCGCCATGATCAGGGCCAGGGACTTGCTCATTTTGCTCATTTTCATTCTCCTTTTTCATTTTGTGACAATTGCAGAACAGGATATGCAATCATCCGGTATTGCTTAACAGGCAGATGCCTGCTGTCGCATGATTCAGCCCTTGACAGCGCCGGCCATAATGCCGTTGTCAAAGTACTTCTGGAAGAAGGGGTACATGATCATCAGGGGCAGGGAGGAAATGATGATGGTCGCGTACTTCAAAAGCTCGGCCAGCTGGGCGCGGGCGGCGGTGGACTGCATGTCGGACACCATGCCGGGCTGAGGCTGGCTCTGGATCAGGATGGCGCGCAGGACCAGCTGCAGGGGCTGCTTGGAAGCGCTGTTCAGGTAGATCATCGCGTCAAAGTAGCTGTTCCACATGCCCACGAACTGCCACATGGAAATGGTGGCGATGATGGGCGTGCAGACGGGCAGCAGGATCTTGAAGAAGTAGATCATTTCGGTGGCGCCGTCGATCTCGGCGGCCTCCTGCAGATCTCTGGGGATGCCCATGTAGTAGGTGCGGGCAATGATCATGTTCCACACGCTGAAGGCAGGGGGAATGATGATGGCCCAGATGGTATCCAGCATGCCCAGGTTGGAGATCAGCAAGTAGGTCGGGATCAGGCCGCCGCCGAAGAACATGGTGATGACGAAGATCACGTTGAAGAAGCCTCTGCCCTTGAAGTCCGCACGGGACATGGGGTAGGCCGCCAGCAGGGTCACCACGACGGAAACGACGGTGAAGAGGATGGAGTAGATCAGCGCGTTTTTGAAGCCGACCCAGATCTGGGAGTTTGACAGCACGCGCGTGTACGCAGTGGTCGTCCACTTGCTGAAGTCGAAGGACAGGCCGCTGTTCTGCAGCGTGACCGGGTCGACAAAGGAGGCGAGGATGATGTAAATGACCGGCAGGATGATGGCGACGAGGAACAGGCCCAGAATGATATAGGCGATGACCATCAAAACCTTATCGCCGGCGGGGAGCTTGGCGAATTCGCTTTTCTTCTTTTTAGTCGTCATGTTCAGCACCCCCTTAAATGCCCTTGCCATCGTTCATCTTCTTGACCAGGGTGTTCATGGTGACCAGAAGAATGACGTTGATGACGGTGTTGAAGAGACCGACGGCGGTGGAGAAGCCGTAGTCGCCGTCCAGAAGGCCCTTCTTGTACACGTAGGTGGAGATGATTTCGGAAGCGTTCAGGTTCAGGTCGGTCTGCAGGGCGTAGGCCTTTTCAAAACCGACGGACATGATGTTGCCGACAGACATGATGAACTGGATGAGAACGGTGTCCTTGATGGCGGGCCATTCAACAGCCTTGATCTGCTGGACGATGTTGGCGCCGTCGATGACAGCCGCTTCCTTCAGTTCCTTGCTGGCATTGGACAGTGCTGCGGTGTAGATGATGGAGGCCCAGCCTGCGCCCTGCCAGATGCCCGACGCGATGTAGATGGTGCGGAACGCGGAGGGCATGGTCATGAAGTTGGTGGAGGTGCCGAGCAGCTGGTTGATCATGCCGGTGGGAGCCAGCATGATGCGGACGATACCACAGAGCACGATGACGGAGATGAAGTTGGGCATGTACAGCACCAGCTGGATCTTCTGCTTGATGCTCTTGGAGAGGATGCGGTTGAGCAGGAAGGCCAGCAGGATGGGAGCCGGGAAGCCCCACAGCAGGCCGTACACGCTCAGCTTGAGGGTGTTCATCAGGTAACGCATGAAGTCCGGGGACGACAGGAAGCGCTTGAAGTGGTCGAAGCCAACCCACTCACTGCCCAGCAGGCCGCGGATGGGGTTGTACTCCATAAACGCGATCAGCACGCCGCCCATCGGGACGTACCGGAAGATGATCGTCAGCGCGAAAGCGGGAAGCATGAACAGCGCATACAGCTGCCAATGCTGCCGGACATACACAAGAAAATTGTGCATCTTCGACCCGCCGCTGTTTCCGGTATCAGGCGACAAGGCTTTTTTCATAGAACTCCTCCTTCTTTCAATTCTCCATCCGAATGTGTATGCGCTTCGGATTGTGCATTTGCACGCTTTTGGCTGGAGTTTTGCACGTTCATAGTACCATCCTTACCACTTTATGTCAACAAAAAGTTAACAATTGCGCAACATCTACAAGCGGCAGAAGGGTATTTTGTGAAATCTGTCAAGAAGGGCATTTCTCCCCCTGCTTTTCAAATGCGCAGGCCCTCCCGCGCTTGGGTTTGACATTCTCACACAGGGTATGGTATGATGACAACGATCAGGATTTTGGGGTGTGAAGTTATGAAAAAAGTTACCATCCAGGACATTGCGGACGCGCTGGGCGTCTCCCGCAACACGGTTTCCAAGGCCATCAACAATTCCGACGGGCTGGCCGAGGCCACCCGGGAAAAGATCCTGCAGAAGGCCGTGGAGATGGGCTACAAGCAGTTCTCCTATTTCAGCACCGTTTCCTCCTTCTCCGCCCTGGCCGACGCCCAGGGCAAGGCGAGCCCGGGCTATCAGGGAGAGATCGCCCTGCTGACCACCACCTTCCTCACCCAGTCCCACTTCACCTCCACCATGCTGGACAAGTTCCAGCGGGAAATGTCCCAGCTGGGCTACACCATGAACACTCACCGGGTCACCGAGCGGAACCTGCGGGAAATGAGTCTGCCCCTCACCTTCCAACGGGAGCGGGTCAGCGCCATCCTCTGCATCGAAATGTTCAACTTCGCCTATGACGAGATGATCTGCGGGCTTGGGATCCCCACCCTGTTCGTGGACGGTCCCGCCAGGCTGCAGGGCAGGCTGCTGCCGGCAGACCAGCTCTACATGGACAACAGCACCGAGATCACCCGCTTTGTGAACGAGATGCTGCGCCAGGGGAAAAAGCGCATCGGCTTCGTCGGGGACTATCAGCATTGCCAGTCCTTCTTCGAGCGTCACGCCGCCTTCCGCTTCGCCATGCTGACGGCGGGGGTGCCGGTGGATGAGCGCTATTGCTTCCGCACCAACCGGATGGAGGAAGCCCACGTGGAGGCTCTGGCCAACCTGGAGAAGCTGCCGGACCTGTTTCTCTGCGCCAACGACTTTGTGGCGGGGGACCTGATCCGCGCCCTCTACTCCATCGGCAAAAACGTGCCGGAGGACGTGTGCGTCCTGGGCTTTGACGATGCGCCGGAATCCCGCATCAGCCGCCCGGCCCTGAGCACGGTGCACATCCACACCCAGGTCATGGCCTTTTCCGCCGTGGAGCTGCTGATCTCCCGGATCAAGCAGCCTTCCCTGGACTTCCGCACCGTCCACACGCAGACGGATCTGATTTTGCGCGAATCTACCGTTTTCTGAATAGAGGCCGGTCATGAAGTTTTTTTCCTATGAAAGCAGGTTCAGCCAGCTGCTGCTGAAGCTCTGCAACGCCTGCATGCTGAATGTGCTGTGGTTTCTCTGCTCCCTGCCCATCGTGACCATGGGTGCCGCCACCACCGCTCTGTACTACGCCTGCCTGAAGCTCGTGCGGGAGGAGGACAGCCATGTGGCCGCCCAGTTCTTCCACTCCTTCCGGCAGAATTTCCGCCAGGCCACCCAGATCTGGCTGATCCTGCTGGGCTGCGGGCTCTTCCTGGGGCTGGACGGCTACATCCTCTATCATCTGCGTCTGACCTCCGGGGGGACCATGGGCGTCATCTGGACCCTGGCGCTGGCGGTGGTGATCGCCGCGGCCATCGTGCTGGTGATCGTGCTGGAGCACGTGTTCCCCCTGCTGGCCAGCGTGGAGAACACCAACCGGGCCATGCTGAAAAACGCCTTTCTCATCGGCACCCACTATCTCTTCGCCACGATCCTGGTGTTCGCGGTGCACTTTGCCATGTTCTTCGCGGTGGTGGCCTGGTTCACGCCGCTCATCATCTTTGGGGAGGGCTTCTGCGCCCTCATCAGCGCCTGGCTTCTCAACAGCATCCTGATCTCCGTCTCCGGCACGCCGGAGGATGAGGAGCAGGAAGCGCTGCCCGAGGCGGCGGAGGATACAAAACCGGAAACAGAGGAGGAGAAGCCGTGAAGCTCTCCGAACAGGAAAAAGCCGCCAACAAGGCGGCTTTTCGCAAGATGTCCCCGGCGGAAAAGCTGGATCACGTCTACACCTATTATAAATGGCCCATCTTTCTGGCCCTGGCGGCGCTGATCGTGCTGGGCTCCGTGCTCCAGAGGCAGCTGACGAAAAAAGAAATCGTGCTGTACCTGGCCTCGGTGAACGTCTCCGAGGGGGAAGACCTGCAGGAGGGGCTCAGCGACGGCTTCCTGGACAGCATCGGGGCCAACCCCAGGCGGCAGGAGATCTACTGGTATCAGGCGCTGTACCTCTCCGAGGACGCGGACGTGCTGAACCACGAATACGCCTACGCCTCCCGGATGAAATTCCTGGGCGCCCTGGAGACCAAGAAGCTGGATGTGATGCTGATGAACCGGGAGGG
Organism: Oscillospiraceae bacterium; assembly: GCA_017447685.1. Taxonomy (GTDB): domain Bacteria; phylum Bacillota; class Clostridia; order Oscillospirales; family Oscillospiraceae; genus Limivicinus. The sequence continues at coordinate 7,775 of JAFSMZ010000025.1, read as the reverse complement.
CTACGACCTGCTGTCGAAAAGCGGCTTCCTGCTGGACCTGGAGGAGACGCTGCGCCGGGAGGACCCGGCCCTGTACGAGCGTCTTCGGGACCGGCTGACGGTCAATCAGGTGACGGTCCTGGACAACAGCCTGGAATTTCAGCTGGGCGAGGCCGAGGAGCTGGAGCAGGTGTTCCTGGAGGCGCGAAACGGGCTGGATCTCTCCGATTTCCCCATGATCCGGGAGGCGGGCTTCCCGGACACGGTGTATCTGGGCATCGCCGCCAACACCGAGCGGCTGGACGCCGCGCTGCAGTATGTGGCGTACCTGGCAGGAGCCGGGGGATGATCCCGGCGGAAACAGAAGACCGAACATAAGCGGTGCAGCGAATGCCATTGTGGCTTCGCTGCACCGCTTTTCCTGTGATAAGCGAGGCGCCCTGGGTTGTCGAGGGCATCCCGGCGCGCGAGAAACGCGTGGCGTTCCAAGCTCTGCTGTGACGTTCCAAGCTTTGCTCAGTCCCTGCGGCGGGAACGGTTGACGCGCATGGCGTGATGCCCTCATCGCGCCCACTTCCCCGACAGGCACGGGCGGAGCGACACAGGGGATCGCTCCCTAAGCGCTGACTCTTCTCTCTTCACTTTTCACTCTTCCCTTTCACCTCACGCGGCCTGCTCCCGGAGACCGGCGGCATCCAGCATGTCCTGGATGCTGAGCCCGTAGCCCCGGGTGGGATCGCTGACGAAGACATGGGTCACCGCGCCCACCAGCTTGCCCTCCTGGAGGATGGGACTGCCGCTCATGCCCTGGACGATGCCGCCGGTGAGGCCCAGCAGCTCCCCGTCCGTCACCGAGAGCATCACATGCTCCCCGTTTCCGTCCCGGTAGACCCGGGTGATCTGCACCGCGAACTCCCGCACCTCCCGGCCCTCCACCGTGGCCAGGATGCTGGCGGGGCCGGTCTGCACATGGCCCACCTCCGCCGTGAAGCTGCCCAGGGCCCGCTCCGCGACGCCGTAGATGCCGCAGCTGCCGCTGTAGTCCACGGTGCCCAGGACCCGGCCGCCGCCGAATTCTCCGTTGAGAGCACCGGGGGTGCCGGCGGCGCCCGGCGTGACGCCGCAGATCTCCGCCTCGGTGATGGTGCCGGTCTCCAGGGGGACCTGGGTCCCCAGTTCCTCATCGGTGAGCCCGTGGCCCAGGGCGCCGTAGACCCCGGTCTCCGGATCGCAGAAGGTGACGGTGCCGATGCCGGTGACCGCGTCCCGCAGCCACATGCCCAGCCTCCACTGGCCCTCCGCCGAGAGCGCCGGCTGCACCCGGCGGCAAAGGCGCTGCTCCCCCCGGCAGATTTCCAGCTCCACCGCTTCGCCCTCCAGCTCCCCCACGGCGGCGATGAGCTCCGCCGCCCCGTGGAGCGCGCGGCCGTTCACCCCCAGGATCCGGTCCCCTTCCCGGAGGCCCGCCGCCTCCGCCGGAAATACCGCGCCCTCCGCGGTCTCCACCGGGGCGGTGCCGGACACCAGCACGCCCTCGGTGCGCACCCGGATGCCCACCGCCTGGCCGCCCACGATCAGCTCCTGGGCAAAGGCCGTCACCGGCAGGGCGGCCGAGAGGAGCAGGCCGGTCAGGAGCGTCAAAATACTTTTTTTCATAAAAATCCCCCTCCGCGCACAAAATTGGCACGAGACCAGTATGTGCGCGAAAGGGGATTTTTCCGTTGGAAGGTTTTCGCTGTGCCGAAAAAGCGCGGCGCGCCGGGCTTTGGAAATTATTGTTTGAAAAATGAGCGTGCTGCGAAGAGACCTCATCCGTCATCCGGCGGGCGTGACACGCCGGATGACAGCTTCCCCGTGCGCGGGGAAGGCTTTGTGCCGACGGAGTCAGCCTTTGAGAGGCGGCGGCTATTTTTCGAAGCGGACGGAGAAGAAGTACATGACGTCGTTATCCGTGGGGATGTTGCCTTCCGCAAATTCCCGCAGGTCCAGGACGTGCATGATGTCATCATCATAGATCAGGGCTAGGATCAGCTGCTCCTCATCAAAGCAGATCGGGATTTCCGTCTTGATCTGCGAAGCGGACCTGCCGTAGTATTCCCGGTCCTCCACTCCTTCCAGGATAGGAAGGGCGGTGGAAAACCTGGCGCTGGGGTCCGCGATCACCAGCTTTACCGTGAAGCGCTCAAAATCCGGCACAAGGGCGATCATGCCCTCGGAGGGGGAGCCGACGGATTCATAGGAGATCACGTGGTTTTCCCTGTCGATCTCCTCCCCGGCGCGATATTCTGAACTCGTCACAGTTAGACGGCGGAAGGCATCGTCCGTCCGGTAGCGGAAGAGAAAGGCACCATTCACGCCGGAGAGCAGCTCCGCGGTTTTCATTTCCGTGCTGTTCCGGTCCAAGGGGACAAGAGAATTCACCTGCCCTTTCCCCCGGAAGAGAAACAGGACGCCCAGGAAGGTCACAAGCAGCACCGTGAGGGCAAGAGCCAGGATCACCGCCTTTAGTCTTTTCTGACTGGCCTTGCTGTCCGCGGCGACCTGGAGCAGATTCTCCTCCGCCTGTTTGGCCAGGTCCTCTTTTGCCAGGTCCTCCCCTGCCAGAAATTCGTGAAGGCTGATGCCAAGCGCGGCGCAGTATTCCTCATATAAGGACACATCCGGCAGACAGACGCCCCGCTCCCATTTGGAAACAGATTTGTCACTCATGCCAAGCCGCTCCGCCAGCTGTCTTTGGGTGAGGCCCAGGGCTTTTCTCTTTGCTGCCAGGTATTTCCCGATTTTGACAAGATCCATGGACTCATCTCCTTTGCGTATACCATACGCTCCTTTCGGGAAAATGGACAGCCCCCGGAAGTAGAATTGACGGAAGGAGCAGGAAATCAGGACGTCGAGGGCTGCGGCCTCTGCGAAAAACCAGGGGATATGCCGAAGCATATCCCCTGGCTGCTCTATTCTGAATTCGAATGCGGACGAGGGGCTCTCGTCCCTGCGGTGGGGCGGCAGAGGAAGCGCAAAGTGCATCCCTTACGGGAGCTCCTTGAGAAACACCCGCAGGCGGCCAAAGCTCGCGTCACTTCTCCACGATGTGGACGTTGACGTGCTCATAGCTGAACTTGACGCCCTTGGCGGCAAAGCTCTCGCGGACGTTCTCATTCAGGTTGAAGTACACATCCCAGTAATCCGCGCTCTTGCACCAGACGCGCACCACATATTCCACGGTGCTGCCCTTGTAGTCGATGAGGCGGACGAAGGGGGCGGGATCGCTGAGGATCCTCTCGTCCTTGGCGATGGCGTCGTTGATGGCGGCCTTCACCTCGTCGGTGCTGCACTCATAAGAGGTGGTGAAGGTGCGGTCCACGCGGCGCAGCTCCTCGCGGCTGTAGTTGTTCACGGCGGCGGCGGTCACGTCGCTGTTGGGGATGGAGACGGCGATGTTGTCCAGGGTGTCCAGCTGGGTGTAGAACAGGCCGATGGTCTTGACCAGACCGGTCTTGCCGCCCACTTCCACGAAGTCGCCGGCGGCGAAGGGCTTGGTGATCAGCAGGGTCAGGCCGGAGAACAGGTTGGAGAGGATGTTCTGCACGGAGAGGGACAGTGCCAGGCCGACGATGCTGACCAGGGCCACCAGGGAGCTGGTGTTGATGCCGAGAGCGTTTGCCACGATGATGGCGGCGATGACCCAGAGCACCGCCTTGATGGCGGAGGTGACGAAGCCCCGGAGGGTGCCGTCCAGCTTCTTGGACTTGGCCAGGGTCTTGTTGACGACGCCGGTGATGATCTTGATGATGATGTAGCAGATCACCAGGGTCAGGATGGCGGAGAGGATGCTGGAGAGGGAGATCTCGCCGATTTTGAATTCGCCCAGGATCTCGAAGAAGGACTTCTTCGCGCCCTCGGTGGCGGCAACCGCGGTGGCGGCTACATCGCCGGTGAGCAGGTTGAACATGGATATCGCTCCTTTACATTAGAATATATGAATATGTTTTGCGCGCAGTGTTAAGGGCAGCTGCCCGGGCAGATGGCACAGACGTCTTCTTTACCCGCGGCTGCCCAGATAGCCTTCCAGGATCAGGGAGGCAGCCACGGCGTCCACGGTCTTGCGGTGGAGCCGCTCTTTCTTGCCGGCGGCGTGGAGGATGGCGTGGGCCTCGATGCTGCTGCGGCGCTCATCCCAGAGCACCACGGGCAGCCCCGTGTCCTTTTCGAGCAGGGTCTTGAATTCCCGGCTCTTTTCCGCCCGGGGCCCCTCCGAGCCGTCCATATTCTTGGGAAGGCCCAGCACCAGGGTGCCCACCTCCCGCTTTTGCGCCTCCTCGGCGATGCGCAGGCTGGCCCGTTCCATGTTCCACTCGTTCATGGTCCAGGCCTCCCCCGCCATCATGCCAAGCAGGTCCGAGACGGCCAGGCCGATGCGCTGGTCGCCGTAATCGATGGCCATGATCCGGATACGCAGTCACGCTCCTTTCCTGAGACACACAAGGGCTACGAAGCCCATACGATCCGCGTCGCGGAGACCTCGTCCGTCCGCTTCGCGGCCACCTGTCCACCTTGTGGTGCCCGGAAAACACATCGGGCTTACGCTGATCCTCGTGTTTTCCGACCGCTGCGGAAAAAGCACCTTCGCTTCTCCTGCCGCTGGCAGCGCGATGGTGTTTTTCCCCCGTGCGCGGGGAAGGCAAGGAACTCAAGTGAGTCCAAAACAGGCGCGGACCGCGCCGGCCATGTAGAGAGAGCCCACCGAGCAGGCCATGCCCGCCTCCCCGGCCTGTTCCCGGGCGGTGTCCACTCCCAGGGGGATGGTGCCGCAGACGGTGACGGGCTTGCCGAAGCGGGCAAGATGCTCCGCCAGCGCTTCCGCCGGCAGGGCCCGCTCACTCTCCGGCGTGACGCAGACCCAGGCGTCCGCCGCCTGGTTCAGGATCTCGAAGAGGGCGGGATAGTCCTTGTCCGCCAGGACGCCCACCAGCAGCACCCGGCGCCTGTCCGGGAAATAGCGGAGGAGATTGTCCCGCACGGTCTGGGCGCACTGGGGGTTGTGGCCCCCGTCCACCACGAAGGGCGGCTCTTCGCTGACCAGCTCGAAGCGGGCGGGCCACACGGTGGCGTAGAGTCCGTGCTCCACCGCCTCCCGGTCCAGCACCCAGCCCCGACGGCGGAGGATCTCCACCGTTTCCAGGACCACGGCGGCGTTGCGCAGCTGGTGGTCCCCCAGCAGGGCCAGGGCGTAGGGCTCGCCCCGGTAGAGGAAGCTCTGCCCCTCCAGGCTGTCAAATTCCGGCTTCAGCTGGGAAAAATCCGCCAAGCGCAGGCTTGTCCCCGTCTCCCGGGCCTTCTCCTCCAGGACGCGGATCACGCTCTCCCCCTGGTCATAGACCGCGGCCTCGCAGCCGGGCTTGAAGATGCCCGCCTTTTCCGCGGCGATCTTCTCCAGGGTATCCCCCAGGATCTGGGTGTGGTCCAGGCCGATGTTCATGATGACGGCGGCCTCCGGGGCGTCGATGACGTTGGTGGCGTCCAGTCTGCCGCCCAGGCCCACCTCCAGCACCACAATGTCGCAGCGCTGCTCCTTGAACCAGAGGAAGGCGGCGGCGGTCATCAGCTCAAACTCCGTGGGGTGGTCCTCCATGGCGTCGGCGTGGGGCCGGATGGCGGTGACCACGGCGGCCAGGTTCTCGTCGGAGATGGGCTCGCCGTTCAGCTGCATGCGCTCGTTGAAACGGAAGAGGTAGGGAGAGGTATAGAGCCCCGTGCGATAGCCGGCGGCCTTGAGGATGCTTGCCAGCATGGCCGCGCAGCTGCCCTTGCCGTTGGTGCCGGCGATGTGGACAAAGCGCAGGGCGTCCTGGGGCCGGTCCAGCCGGTCCAGCAGCTCCCGCACCCGGCTGAGCCCGGGGCGGGACCCCATCCAGCGGGTGCCGTTGATATAATCCAGTGCCTGGGATACGTTCATGCCTGTGGATTCTCCTTGCTTCCATCGGATAGTTCTTCTTTTGTATCATAGCACGTTCCCGGCCCGCCTGCAAGCGGGAGTTTGGAGAGAGGGAAGAGTGAAAAGCGAAAAGTGAAGAGCGGAAAATGGAGAACGAGACGGTGTGCGGGGGACGGGAAACGAAGGAGCCGGATCCTGTGCGCGGCGCTGCGGGAGGCGCGCAGGGCGGGTGCCCTCATCCCGCCGCCTTCCGGCAGGGGAGTCTGAAAGGGTCCTCCCGGGCAGCCGGCGGGCGCAAGTGCGGAACAAGCCCTCCGTCCCGGTGTGCGCGCTGGGACACCTCCCCTTTCACAGGGGAGGTCAAAAGGAAGAAAAACCCCTCAGTCGGCTTCGCCGACAGCTCCCCTTAGTCAGGGGAGCCTAACAGGAAGGAAAGGATTGAAAAAAGCGGGAAATTTCCGCAAAAAAGTGTTGACCCGGAGATTTCGCTGTGCTATACTCTGTTTTACCTGTCGGACGAGAGGTTTCTTTTTGCGCGCTTTTTTCCGCGCAGAGAGCTCCCCCGGCGTCCACACAGGGAGGCAATGCTCACAGATCGTGAGTAAATAAAATAGGAGGTGCCGAACAATGGCTGCAGGCGCAAGAGTAAAGATTACCCTTCGTTGCGACGAATGCAAGCAGAGAAACTACAACACGGTCAAGAACAAGAAGAACACGTCCGACCGTTTGGAGCGGAGCAAATATTGCCCCTTCTGCCGGAAGCATACCAAGCACGTCGAGACCAAGTGACTTCAGAAAGGATGCGTGAAAATGGCTGAAGAAAAGAAAGTGCAGGGCGCTCCTGCAAAGGCCGTCACCGCCGTGAAGAAGGACGACAGCAAGCCCGGCTTCTTTAAGAGAGTCGGCAAGTGGTTCCGCGAGATGAAGAGCGAGCTCAATAAGGTGGTTTGGCCCACCCCGAAGACCCTCGCCAAGAATTCCGTGGTGTCCGTCGTGTTCATGCTGGTCTCCGCACTGGTGCTGTGGGGCGCGGATATGATCGCGAGCCTCGCGGTGAACCTGCTGTTCCGGATTGCGGGTTAAGTGAAATGGCTGAAGAAGCAAAATGGTACGTGGTGCACACGTACTCCGGTTATGAAAACGCCGTTGCCGCGGCCGTGATGAAAGCCGCGGAAAACCGCAAGATGACCGATCTGATCCGGGAAGTGAACATCCCCATGGAAACCGTCACCGAATTCACCGACAACGGTGAGAAGACGGTGGAGCGCAAGGTGTTCCCCGGTTATGTGCTGGTGAAGATGATCCTGACGGACGACAGCTGGCACCTGGTCCACAATGTACGCGGTGCAACGGGCTTCGTGGGCTCCGATGGCAAGGCCATCCCCCTGACGGAGCAGGAAATTTACGATCTGGGCGTGGAACGCCGCGAGATCGTGGTAGGCTATGCCGTGGGCGACGAGGTCAAAGTCATTGACGGACCTTTGGCCGGCTTCCTCGGCACGGTGGACGAGCTGGAGCCCGAGAAGAACCGGGTCCGCGTCGTCGTTTCCATGTTCGGCCGCGAGACTCCGGTGGATCTGGAGCTCGACCAGGTCGAAGTCATCAAACATTAATGAGAAAGAGGTGCTACCATGGCACAGAAAGTAGTAGGATACGTTAGATTCCAGGTTCCTGCCGGCAAAGCGACTCCGGCGCCCCCCGTCGGCCCCGCTCTGGGCCAGTACGGCGTTAACATCGGTCTGTTCACCAAGGATTTCAACGAGCGCACCAAGGCCGACATGGGCCTGATGATCCCCGTTGTCATCACCGTGTACTCCGACCGCAGCTTCACCTTCGTTTGCAAGACTCCTCCTGCCGCCCTTCT
>JAFSMZ010000052.1:0-55618 GCA_017447685.1 Oscillospiraceae bacterium | reverse complement strand
TTCACCGCTGAATGCAGTGCGCTGAGCTATGCCTACGGACGGCAGCAGAGCAGCGCCAATGCGGACATGGTGAATCTTGCAAAACTTCTATACCGCTACAGCCTGGCTGCTGATGCGTACTTTGGCTAATGACCTAATCTGTTGGGAAGGAGGATACAACCATGAAGAAGTATCAGAATGCGGAAATGCAGATCATATATCTTAACTCCGAAGATGTGATCGTTACGAGCGGGTGCCGTTACGAAGGCGAAGAGGGTTGATTTTCAACGCACATTTTTGAGTTGAATCACGCGTATAAAAACAAGGGGATATGTTTTTCATATCCCCTTGTTTTTGATACATCCGGCGAACGCTTGTCCTGTCCTGTGCTGTTCCCAAGACTACACAATGGCGAGATGTATGGAGATACGACTGCCGAAGGGGCAGAAGGGAAGACCGTCATTTGTTCTGTCTGCCTGCCTGCTCATTTTGCCGTGACGGATCCTAAGGACACTGTTCGTTCGCAGAGGAAAGAAAAAGGAGCTTGCCATGAGAATCTTACGGGTCGGTGACCAGACGGTAGTGGATATCATGCAACAGAGCCTTCTCCCCGACAGGGATTACCGACTGAGCCCTTATACCTTTTCTGCCGCAGGAGCTTGCGGCAGACTGCTGAAAAACATGGAGACGGGGATGATCCTTTCTCTGTCAGATGCGGAGTGGAGCCATATCGCGCCCCTGAAAGAGAGTACCGAGAAGGGGACGGCATTATTGGGGGCGGGCCTCGCGGATTGTGTGAAATATGGCTTTCTGGTGGAGTCGGACACGGACGACTACGCGCAGTACAAGCAGCTGCGCTCCTTGCTGCAGATGCTCTCCGCCGAGGAGCCCGGAACCAAAACCTATACGATCCTGCCCACCACGGCCTGCAACGCCCGCTGTGTTTACTGTTATGAAGAGGGCATGCCGGTTCTGTCCATGAGCAAGGAAACGGCGGACAAGGTCGTGGAATTCATTGAGAAGACCCGCTGGCAGGACACGGTAACGCTCCTCTGGTTTGGAGGGGAGCCGCTGGCCGGCAGCAAGATCATATCCAGGATCTGCCGCGGATTGCTGGAGAAAAGCATTCCCTTCCGCTCCAAGATCATTACAAACGCCACTCTGATGAGCCCGGAGCTTTTGGAGGAAGCGGTATCCGACTGGCGTCTGGAGTCTGCCCAGGTTTCCGTGGACGGCTTGCGGGCGGACTACGAGGCGCGTAAACGCTATGTGAACCCGGCCGCGAATCCTTATGACGCGATGATGGATGCTGTGGGGCGAATGCTGGAGAAGGGGATCCGCGTTACGCTGCGCTGCAATTATGACGGGGATAACCTGGAAGGGCTGGAGACCTTCGCGGAAGAGGTCAGGACCCGCTTTGCCGGTCAGGACAAGCTTTCCCTCTATCCCGCCATGCTGTTTCAGGCGCAGTCCCGGGAAAGCGGGATCGACCTGTACCGAAGGATCTGGAAGCTGAACGACCGACTTCGGGAACTGAATCTGGCGGGAGAAAAGAAAAAACAGAGAGCGCTGAGAATCAACCTCTGCGGTGCGGACAGCGATGAGAAAAGCGTGGTGATCGCGCCGGACGGGCAGCTGTACCACTGCGAGCACCTGCCAGGGAACACGTCCTTCGGCAGCGTGTATGACCCGGATCCTGTCGTTTGCAGTGACGAGCGGGCCTCCCTTGAGGCCGACCCGACGTGCAGATCCTGCTGCTTTCTCCCCGAATGTACCCCCTTTTTCAAAAACGGCTGTGCGGATTACTTTGCAAATTGCCGCGCCTTCAAGGAAATCGAGACGGCCGAGAATCTGCGCCGCAGCATGCGGGAGAGCGAACAGCGGTAAAGCCCTGCGGTTTTCTCTGCAAGCTTGCGCGGAAGGGGAGCCTGTGGTAAATTGAAGATAAGCGAGAAAGAAGGAGAGAGGCACCATGCGTACCCTGATCGAGCTCTATGATGAGCGCCCTTTGGAAAACGTACTGGGCGTGGAGATGTTCCGGCCTGAGCGGGTGGTCTACGTCTGCCCGGAGAATGTGGCGGGGGACAAGCGGATCCACCGGCAGCTGAAGGAATATTTCCGGCACCGGGGACTGGAACCGGAGCTCTCCTTTGTCCGTACCGACGTCTATGACAGCGAGTCTGTGCTGCGGCGGCTGCGCAGCATCACGGAGCAGGATGAGGACTGCGCCATCGATATTACCGGCGGCACGGACGCGGTACTCTTTGCCGCGGGACTTCTCAGTGCGGAACGGCCCGTGCCGGTCTTTACCTACAGCCGCAAACGCAACCGTTTTTTTGATATCCGCAACGCTGCCTTTGCCGCGGATCTGCCTTGTGATGTGCGCTTTACGGTGGAGGACTGCTTCCGCATGGCCGGAGGCTCCATGCGCACAGGCCGGGTGGACAACCGGATCCTGGACCGCTACATGGAGGACTATGATCCCTTCTTCCGGCTCTATCTGGAGTATCGGCGGGACTGGACCCACATCGTGACCTATTTCCAGCGGATCTCCCAGACGGCGCCGGATGCGGCCATCCCCCTGGACGTACAGGGCCCCTATGTGGTGAAGGGAGAACGGGCCGCCAGGATCCAGGCCCCGGAGAAAGCCCTTGCGGATCTGGAGAAGCTGGGATTTTTACAGGACCTGCAGATCACGCCCGGGGAGCAGGTCAGCTTCCGCTTCCGGGATCATCAGATCCGTACCTGGCTGCGGGATGTGGGCAGCGTGCTGGAACTCTATACCTATAAGGCCTGTCTGGATACCGGATTGTTTGACGACGTGCGCACCAGCGCCGTGGTGGACTGGGAGGAGAACAAGAGAGACAACGTGGTGTCCAACGAGCTGGACGTGATGGCCACCCGGGGCGTTACCCCGGTGTTCATCAGCTGCAAGACCTGCGATGTGAAGACCGAAGCGCTCAACGAGCTGGCGGTGCTGCGGGACCGCTTCGGCGGTCAGATCGCCCGGGCCGCCATCGTGACAGCGGAGCGGGGGCGGACTGTGATGCGCAACCGCGCCTCCGAACTGAACATCCAGGTCATCGACCTGAACGATCTGCAGGCGGGACGGATCCGGAAGCGTCTGGAGTCCCTGATGCGATAATAAAAGCCCCTTGCCCTCCCAACGGGAGAGCAAGGGGCTTGCCGCGTTTTAGAAAGGGCTCAGCCTCTCAGGGCGCCGGGGTCGAGGGGAACCTCGCTCTTGAGCTCGGTCTTGCCGTCGAGAGACTCATAGACGAAGACCAGCTTGCCGCCCTGGCAGAGGACACAGTGGTTGGTGCCGTTCACCAACTGGGAAGCCAGATGCAGCAGGGCGCCGTCCACTTCCACCGTGGACTCGCGGTCCAGCTTCCAGCCGCCAAGCAGGTTCCCGGAAGCGGGGTCGGCGGCCTTGATCTCGCCGGTCTCGGCGATGTCGCCCAGATTCAGAGCCGCGATATTCAGGATCTCCGCGCCGCCCTTCAGATCAGCGTAGACATAAACCAGCGCGTAGTAGGGCGCGGCGTCAGGCACGATGACCCGGGCCTCGCAGAGGATGCAGTAATTGGTGCCTGAGACCAGCTGAGTGCCGATCAGCGCCAGAGGCTCATAGCCGACGCCGGTGAAGCCTTCCATGGCCTTCTCGAAAGCGGCGCGGGCCTCATCGGTGAGAGCGGCGTCTTCGGAAATGGTCCAGCCGCCCACAACGGTGGGCGCCTTTTCGGCTGCGGGAGCCTTGCTCTGCCCGCAGGCACAGAGCGCCAGGACCATCAGCATCGTGAGCATCAAAGCAAAGAGTTTCTTCATGGGGATGACCTTCTTTCTCTCAAATATCGATTCCGACCATAAGACGCAGGACCCGGGAAAAGGTTCCCGGGTCCTGCAACCTTTTTTATGGCGAGGGGGAGAGACGCCGGATCTCGTAGCTGTGCCGCTGGACATCCAGGGTGTAGACAAAGCTCTCTCCCTCCGGAGAGCGGAGGATCAGCCTGGTGCTCCCTGTTTTGGTGAGAGACGCGTGGACCAGAAAACTCTCGATCACGTCCTCATGGCGGATGGAGACAGTGCCGAAGCTCTCATCCTCCAGGGAAACGCTCCAGCTATCGTCAAACTCCGTCCCGGCGGTCTCTCCGCCGCTGAGCAGCAGATCCGTGTTGTAGGCGTTCTCCCCGGCGCCCCGCAGACCCAACACGGAGAACACCAGCAAGATCGCAAGACTCAGCACCAGCCCCGCCAGACGCAGCTTTCGGTTCCGGAAAATGCCCAGGGGATAGAGAAGCAGCGTGACGGCGCAGAACAGAGCGCTCAGCAGATGGTTGGGGAAGAAGGTGAGGGCCTCCCGCAGATAGCCTTGGTAGTGGATGCCCAGAAAGACCAGCATGGGGGCCAGGATCAAAAGGCTCCACCACTTGTCCTTCTTCATAGAATAGCCGACGAAAGCCATGGGGAAGGTCAGCAGGGTCCAGAGAAACCAGGTGGGGTAGTAGCGGAACACGCCGAAGCCGTCCGCGTGGAAGGGCACCTGGACCAGATAGACCAGCGGCTGGCTGATCAGGAAGAAGACGAAGACCTTCAGCGCGGAGTCCAGGGGACTCTTGCTGTTCACGATGATCAGGATCGCAAAGAGGATCCACCATTCGAAGTGAATGGAGATATCCTGGAGCGATGTGTCTTTTGCAAAGGGCATCAGGGTGGTGAGACCGGCATACAGGCCGCAGATCACGGCAAAGACGATCAGCTTTCCCCAGGAGAAGGGAAGACCGCCGAAGAGTTTTTTCATGGGTTTGCCTCCGAAATTGAATGAAGACCCGGCGCAGGGAAAGACAGAGCCTGCCTGCGCCGACAGTGGCACAGTATAGCACAGGCAGTCGGCGTAGTAAAGCGGAGAAAAGACAATCAATTTGAAAATGATTTTCAAATCTGTTGACAGCGGACCGAACTTGTGCTATAAATGGGAACCGTTCTCAAATTGGAAGGGGCGAGCAGGATGAATCCACGACCCAAATACAAAACAAAACAGCGGGATCGGCTGATCTCCTATCTGGAGACGGTGCCCGGGCAGCATATTACAGCCTTTGACGTCTGTGAGGCCTTTCGGCAGGACGGCGCTCCCATCGGCCAGTCCACGGTCTACCGCCAGCTGGAGAGCCTGGTGGGGGAAGGGGTCCTGAACAAGTATATCATCGACGAGAAGAGCCCCGCCTGCTTTGAGTATGTGAGAAGCGCCAGCCACCAGGGGCCGGGGACCTGCTTCCACTGCAAGTGTGAAAAATGCGGCAGGCTCATTCATCTCCACTGCGAGGAGCTGGAGGAGATCCGAAGCCACCTGCTGGGCGAGCACGGCTTTCGCCTGGATCCCAGGCGCACGGTGTTTTACGGGATCTGCGAGGCCTGCCAGCAGGCCGAGGGCTGAAAGAGACCCGCGGCTTTCGCACAGGATTCGAATCCAGAGTCTTCACAAAAAATCCGTCATCCGCGCAAGCGGATAACGGAAAAGGAAATGCCTGGAGCCATACTGATACAGCTCAGTGAACGGACAGACTTCGGGATTCGCATGCATCCGATTTCCCCTTGCGGGGGACGGAGAAATCGGATAAAGGAATCGACCGGTTTTTGAACTGGTCGATGAAAGCCACCTATGTGGCTTTCGCACAGGATTCGAGTCCCGGGTCTCCACCAAACAAAAAACCAACACCTGTGGTGTTGGTCCTTTGTTTGGTGGAGACGGAGGGATTCGAACCCTTGACCTTACGGATGCGAACCGTACGCTCTCCCAGCTGAGCTACGCCCCCATTTATGACAGCTCTGCTATTATAGCACACTTTTTCGTTTTGTAAAGAAAAACTTCTGATCATTTGGAGTAAAAGCATGAAAAGAATGATGGCGGCGGTCCTGCTGCTCTGCCTTGCGCTGAGCCTGGCCGCTTGCAGAGAAAGCGATCCCGCACAGAAAAGTGGCGCTCCCCTGAGCATCGTGACCACGGTCTTCCCGGCCTATGACTTTGCCCGGCAGATCGCCGGGGAGCGGGCGAAGGTGAGCCTGTTGGTTCCCCCCGGCGCCGAGTCCCACAGCTTCGAGCCCACACCGCAGGATATGCTCCGCGTGCAGGAGAGCAGCCTGTTCTTCTGCAACGGCGGTGAGTCCGAGGCCTGGGTGGAGGAGCTCCTGGAGGAGCAGCCGGTGGAGACTCTGGTGATGCTGGACTGCGTGGAGGCCCTGGAAGAGGAAGAAAAAGAGGGCATGCAGGAGCTTCACGAGGAGCACGGAGATGAGGAGGAAGGGCCGGAGTACGACGAGCACGTCTGGACCTCTCCCGTGAACGCCCGGCGGATCTGTGAGGCGCTCTGCGAGAAGCTCTGCGCTCTGGACCCGGAAGGGGAGAGCCTCTACCGGGCGAATCTGGAGCGCTACTGCGGCGAGCTGCGGCTTTTGGACGCCGCCTTTCGGAAGACGGTGGACGAGGGCAGGCACAGCACCGTGGTGTTTGCCGATCGCTTCCCGGTGCGCTATTTCGTGGAGGAATACGGCCTGGATTACTTCGCGGCCTTCCCCGGCTGCGCGGACGACACGGAGCCCGCGGCCCGGACCGTGGCCTTCCTCATCGACAGGGTGCGGGAGGAAGGGCTGCCGGCGGTCTTCTATATTGAATTCTCCAATGAGAAAATGGCAGACGTGATCTGCGAAGACACCGGCTGCAAAAAGCTGCTGTTCCACTCCTGCCACAATGTGTCGGCGGAGGATCTGGAAAACGGCGTGACCTATCTTCAACTGATGTGGGGCAACGTGAATGCCCTGAAGGAGGCCCTGGACTGATGGCGATTTTGACATGCAAGGACCTGTGCTTTGCCTACGACGGCAGCACGGTATTGGAAGGCGTGAATTTCACCCTGAACACGGGGAATTATCTCTGTGTGGTGGGGGAGAACGGCTCCGGCAAATCCACCCTGATGAAGGGGCTGCTGGGGCTCAAAAGCCCGGACAGGGGCAGCATCGTATTTGGCGAGGGGCTCAAAAGCACCGAGATCGGCTATCTGCCCCAGCAGACCCAGCTCCAGCGGGATTTCCCCGCCAGCGTCCGGGAGGTGGTGCTCTCCGGCTGCCTCAACTCCCTGGGGCGCCGCCTGCACTATAACGATGAGGACAAAAAGCGGGCGCTCTTCAATATGGAGCGCATGGGCGTCGAGGATCTGGCAGACAAGAGCTACCAGGCCCTCTCCGGCGGCCAGCAGCAGCGGGTGCTGCTTGCAAGAGCCCTCTGCGCCACCAAGAAGCTCCTGCTCCTGGATGAGCCGGTGACTGGTCTGGACCCCATCGCCACCGGGGAGATGTACAATCTCATCAAGCTGGTGAACCTCTGCGACAACATCACCGTCATCATGGTGTCCCATGACATCCACGCGGCGGCACGCTATGCCACCCACATCCTGCACCTGGGACAGAAGCAGCTCTTCTTCGGAACCTCTGCCCAGTACCGGGAGAGCGCCCTGGCCCGCCGCTTTTTGGGAGGAAACCGGATATGAACGAGTTTTTGCACATGTTTTCCTTTCACTTCATGCAGCGTGCCCTGCTGGTGGGCGGACTCATCAGCCTCTGCGCGGCGCTGCTGGGCGTTTCCCTGGTCCTCAAGCGCTATTCCATGATCGGCGACGGGTTGAGCCACGTGGGCTTTGGGGCTCTGGCCATCGCCTCCGCGCTGCATGTGGCGCCCCTGGCCGTTGCCATCCCCGTGGTGGTGCTGACGGCGGTGCTGCTGCTGCGTCTCAGCCAGAACAGCAGGATCAAGGGCGACGCCATGATCGCCATCATCTCCTCCTCGGCCCTGGCCATCGGCGTCATCTGCGTCTCTGTGACCACAGGGATGAACACCGAGGTCTCAAGCTACATGTTCGGCAGCATCCTCTCCCTCAGCCGCTCGGACGCCATCCTCAGCGCCGTCCTCTCCGCCGCGGTTCTGCTGCTCTTTGTGCTCTTCTATCCCCGGCTCTTTGCCGTGACCTTTGATGAGACCTTTTCCAAGGCAACCGGCACCAGGACGGAGCTCTATAACACTCTGCTGGCTGTGCTCACCGCCATCACCGTGGTGCTGGGCATGCGGATGATGGGCGCCCTGCTCATCTCCAGCCTCATTATCTTCCCGGCGCTCTCCGCCATGCGAGTGTGCCGAAGCTTCAAGTCCGTGGTGCTCTGCGCGGCGGGCCTGTCCCTGCTCTGCTTTACGGCGGGGACCATTGCCTCCTACCTGCTGGATACCCCGGCCGGCGCCAGCATCGTGGCGGCCAATCTCCTGGCCTTCTGCGCCTGCTGCCTGATTGGGAAGAAATGACCGGCAGCCCGGGAATCAATAGGGAATTGGTATTAGCACTCGCAAATGGCGAGTGCTAATATTCATATTCTGTTCATAGATATCGCTATATTCGTTCATATTTGTTTGCTATTTTATATACACGATGAAACGAAAGAAATGAATGTTTCACCGAATTAGATGTGTGAATTATTTTATGGAGGTTATAGAGATGTTTGAACTGATTCCTTTTACCCGTCATGTGAATGTGTATGACCCCTTCCGCGCCTTCGATGAGATGCAGCGCAGCTTCTTCAACGACAACAGCAGCCTGAGCTTCCGCACCGACGTCATTGACACCGGCGACGCCTACAAGCTGGACGCCGAGCTCCCCGGCTTCAAGAAGGAAGACATCAGCATCGACGTGGAGAACGATTGCCTGACCATCAGCGTGGAACGCAAGGTGGAAGACGAGGACAAGCGCCCGAACTTCGTCAAGCGCGAGCGGGTCTACGGTTCCTTCAGCCGCAGCTTTGACGTCTCCGGCAT
The DNA here is from genome assembly GCA_017447685.1 of Oscillospiraceae bacterium. Classification (GTDB taxonomy): domain Bacteria; phylum Bacillota; class Clostridia; order Oscillospirales; family Oscillospiraceae; genus Limivicinus. The sequence continues at coordinate 46,788 of JAFSMZ010000052.1, read as the reverse complement.
CGACGTGGAGAAGATCGAGGCCGCGTACAACGACGGGATCCTGACCCTGACCATGCCCAAGAAGGTGGAGGTCAAGCCCGCCAGCCGCAAGCTGGAGATCAAGTAAACAGTATTGCGTTTTGAGAAACCGGGAGGGGAGACCCTCCCGGTTTCAGACTGCAGACAAACCAATGCGCAGAGGCGTGGATACGCATGGGGAGATTGTGAAGAGGGGAGGGCGAAGGGATGCCCCTCTTCACGTACAATCTATACAAAACTGGGAACTTTTTCGGAAGTTCCCAGTTTTGCTGTTCAAGCTGTCGACACTTTGTCGACAGCTTGAACAGTGCCGTCTTGCGTCAGTCTTTGAAAGAAAACGCAGGCGGAAGCGGGGACCGGAACTCCCATTTCAGAGAGGGGAAAGGACGCGAAACCGGGCGGAAAATCGCAAATCGCATATCTTGTGCCCCACAAAAACTGGTTGCTATATATTGACGAAGCGTTTACGATTTGGTTATATTTTATCGCAGGGCGATGAAATAAGCCTTGCAAAACCGGGGCGCTCGTGATACAGTAATGTCGTATGACAGCGCAGTGTATCCAAGCGAGCAATCCACTGTAAAGGAGAAACATCATGAAGACAACAAAGTTTTTGATCTCCCTGCTTCTGCTCTTCGCCATGTGCCTGAGTCTGATGAGCTCCGCGGCTCTGGCTGAGGAAGTCGGCGCCGGCGATGAAGGCGGCGACGAGACCATCGTGGAAGAAGGCTCCGGCGAAAGCGGCGAGGCCCCCGGCGAGGGCGGCGAAGGCTCCGGCGAGGGCGGCGAAGGCTCCGGCGAGGGCGGCGAAGGCTCCGGTGAGAGCGGCGAAGGCTCCGGTGAGAGCGGCGAGGCCCCCGGTGAGGGCGAAGAGGAAAAGAAGGACGAGGAGAAAAAGGATCCCGAGCCTGCAAGCTCCGTCACCCCCCTGAGCACGATTAACTATTACAAGGGCGGCTCCGGCATGGGCGGTGACAAGAGCTTTAGCGTCAAGCCCGAGCCCGAGCAGGTCATTCTCTATTCCGCCAAGGGCTCTGCTTCTCTGTACTTCAGCTTCTCTCCCAGCGACCCCTCCGATCCTGCTCTGGGCGGTACCCTGGTCATCAGCGAGAGCGGCAACAAGTCCACCTTTGAGTCTCTGCCCGCAGGCGCTTACAACCTGGAGTTCCGTTTCAAGGACGCCCCCTCTGTGAGCGGCAGCTTCTACATTTTCCTGAGCGCGAGCCTCAACACGAACAGACATATCAAGGGCAGCGGCGAACCCATCACGGTCAGCATCACCGATAAGCCCGACAAGGTCATCCTTGCCGAGAGCAGCAGCCTGGCCGGCGGCAAGACCCTCTCCGAGGGCAGCGATTACAGCTTCGCCGGCAATACGCTGACCCTGACCTCCGCATGCCTGGACAGCGTGGGAAGCGACAGCGAAACGGTCACCCGGTATGTGGCCTTCGTGGTGAACTACAACGGCTCCAACATGGCCGCTCCCTTCCCGTTCACCGTCGTTCCTCCCGCCAGCATCGATCCCACGGAAACGACCTGGAAGCGCGGCACCGACAAGAGCTTCACCGTGAAGCCCGATATCGTCAGCGCCTCCCTGGACGGCGCGGCCATCGGCAATTCCAGCTACACGGCCAGCGGCACCAGCCTCACCGTGAAGGCCAGCGCCATCTCCAGCCTGACTTGGGGTGAGCATACCCTCACCGTGAAGACCAGCGCCGGCGACGTCTCTGCCAAGATCACCATCGAGCCCTCCCTGGGCTATGCCAGCAGCACCGGCAACCAGCATGCCAAGGGCGGCAGCGGCAACATCATCTTTATTGCCTCCGACCCGGTGTCCAAGGTCTACGTCAACGGCACGGAGATCAGCTCCGAGCACTACACCATCTCGGACGGCAAGAACATCACCCTGAAGGCCAGCTATCTGAACACCCTGAAGGCGGACACCACCTATACCATCACGGCCACCGTCTCCAACAACGGCGAGACCAAGGACGTGTCCAGCAGCTTCAAGATCACCTCCGGCGGCTCTTCCGGCGGCGGCTCTTCCTCCGGCGGTTCCTCCTCCGGCGGTTCCTCTTCCGGCGGCTCCTCCTCCGGCGGCTCCTCCTCCGGCAAGGCTCCCGCCACCGGCGACAGTACCCCGGCCCTGTGGATCGCGCTGCTGATCCTGTCCGGCTGCGGCTGCGCCGTGATCCTGCCCCGTCTGCGCAGGGAAAACTGACAATCTTTGATTTCCGATCCCCGCGGAGCGAATGCTCCGCGGGTTTTTTTTCGAGGCAGGGGCCGGTGGTCAAATGAAATTGCCTTGATTCAAAAATAATGCTTCCCATTGGAAGCAAAAGGCGTTATAATGGAGAGTGGAAAGATACAGAGAGGAGGACAGGAACGATGGAAGAGAGATTCCTTCCCTATGTTCCCCGCGACGACATATACCTTTTCAACACCGGCAACGCCCGTAAGGCCTGGCTCTGCTTTGGCTGCCGCTTCATCCCCGAACTGCAGATGCACCGTTTTCTGGTTTGGGCTCCCAATGCCAAGAGCGTGAACCTGGTGGGTGATTTCAACAGCTGGCACTGGGACGACACCCCCATGGAAAAACTGGAGGGCGGCGTCTGGTGCGTCTTCCTGGAAAACGTCTGGGAGGGTGAGCGCTACAAATACTGTGTGGAGGCCTGGGACGGGCGACGGACCCTGAAGGCGGATCCCTTTGCCGCCATGGCCCAGACCCAGGGCGAGACCGCCTCCATCGTCTGGTGCAGGGAGGATTACCAGTGGGGCGACCAGGACTTCCTGGACCGCCGCGCCGCCAGCAGCTTCATGACCAGCCCCATGACCATGTATGAGATCCACCCCGGCTCCTGGCAGGATCTGGAGGGCGGCGTGAATTACCGCAACCTGGCAGACGCGCTGGCGGAGTACTGCAGCGACATGGGCTATACCCATGTGGAGCTGATGCCCGTGACGGAGTATCCCTTTGACGGTTCCTGGGGCTACCAGGTCACCGGCTACTATGCCCCCACCAGCCGCTACGGCAATCCGGACGATTTCAAGTACTTTGTGGATACGCTCCACCAGGCGGGCATCGGCGTCATCATGGACTGGGTCCCGGCCCATTTCCCCAAGGACGAGCACGGCCTTGCCAATTTTGACGGCACCCCGCTCTATGAGTGCAAGGAGCGGCGCATGGCCGAGCATCCGGAGTGGGGCACCCTGATCTTTGACTATGCCAGCTCCCAGGTTCAGAGCTTCCTGGTTTCCTCCGCCTGCAAGTTCTTCGAGGTCTTCCACATCGACGGCATCCGGGTGGACGCGGTAAGCTCCATGCTCTATCTGAACTACGGCAGGCGGGACGGGGAGTTCACCCCCAACGAGGAGGGCGGCTCCACCAATCTCCACGCCCTGCGCTTCCTGCGCAAGATGAATTCCGCGATCCTCTCCAACTATCCCGGCACGGTCACCATCGCGGAGGAGTCCACCGCCTTCCCGCTGATCACCGCACCTCCCGATGTGGGAGGCGTTGGCTTCTGCCTGAAGTGGGACATGGGCTTCATGCACGACACCATCGACTATATGCAGATGGATCCGCTGTTCCGCAGCTTCCACCACAACAAGCTCACCTTCTCCATGATGTATGCCTTCTCGGAAAACTACGTCCTGGCCTATTCCCATGATGAAGTTGTCCACGGCAAATACTCCATGATCAACAAGATGAGCGGGGACTATGAGCAGAAGTTTGCCTCTCTGCGGGCGCTCTACGGCTATCAGTTCGGTCATCCCGGCAAGAAGCTGACCTTTATGGGCAGCGAGTTCGGCCAGTTTATCGAGTGGAACTGGAAGCAGGGGCTGGACTGGCTGCTGCTGGGCTTCCGCAAGCACGAACAGCTGCGCCAGTACATGCGGGAGCTGAATAAGCTCTACACCTCCACCCCGGCCCTCTACGCCGTGGACCGCTCCTGGGACGGCTTCAAGTGGCTGAACGTGGACGACGCGGGGCGCAGCTCCATCGCCTTCCTCCGCTCCGCTGCGGAGGAGGACAGCTATGTGGTCTGCGTGTCCAACTTCACGCCCATCCGCTATGACAACTTCCTCATCGGTCTGCCCCAAAACGGCAGCCTCCATGAGATCCTGAACAGCGATGACGAGCGCTTCGGCGGCACCGGCGTCAAGAATCCGCCTCTGGTGCACGCTCACAAGAAGCCCTTCCTGGACATGCAGTATTCCGCCAACATCACCCTTCCGCCTCTCTCCACGGTATTTTTCCGCTATAAACCCAGAAAGAAAAAGAAGAATTGAAACATATTTGGAGTGTATTTATGAAAAAAGAATTTCGTGATCTTCTGAAGGAACGCGGCCGCAGCGAGCTTCCCGCCGTTCTGCTGGCCTCTGCCGAATGTGCCCCCCTGTCCAAGACCGGCGGTCTGGCCGACGTGGTGGGTACCCTGCCCAAGTCCCTGAAAAAGCTGGGCATGGACGCCCGTGTCATCACCCCCTATCACCGGGTCATCAAGGACAAGTATGCCGATAAGGTGGAGCATATGTTCACCTTCTACGCCCGCCTGGGCTGGCGCAGCGAGTATGTGGGCATTGAGAAGCTGGTGCTGGACGATATGATCGTCTACCTGGTGGACAATGAGCACTACTTCGGCGACAAGATCTATCGCGGCGATGATGCGGAGCTGGAGCAGTATGCCTTCTTCACCCGTGCTGTGCTGGATGCCATCCCCAATCTGGACTTCCATCCCGAGGTGGTGCACTGCAACGACTGGCACACGGCCATGATCCCCATGCTGGGCAAGACCCAGTATCAGGGCGGCATGCAGGAAGGTCTCAAGTACCTCCTTACCATCCACAACATCGCCTTCCAGGGCAAGTGCGGCTTTGACCGGGTCCAGGATCTGCTGGGCGTGGACAGCCGCTACTACACCCCCGAGTTCATGGAGCTGGACGGCTGCGCCAACTTCATGAAGGGCGGCCTGGTCTTTGCCGACCGCATCAATACCGTGAGCCCCAGCTACGCCGAGGAAATCAAGATGCCGTACTACGCCGAGGGCCTGCAGGGCATCCTCAACGCCCGCAGCGGCCAGCTCTCCGGCATCATCAACGGCATCGACAAGGCGGTCTTCAACCCCAGCCATGACAACAACCTGCCCGTCCACTACGACAAGGGCCATCTGAAGGGCAAGGCTCTCTGCAAGGCCGCCCTGCAGGAGAAGATGGGTCTGGATGTCCGCCCGGACGTGCCCCTCTTCGCCATGGTCACCCGTATGACCGAGCAGAAGGGTTTCGACCTGGTCGCCTGCGTGCTGGACGATCTGATGAGCCGGGAGGATATGCAGTTCATGCTGCTGGGCACCGGCGACGAGCGCTTTGAAAACTTCATGCGGGCTGCCGAGTATCGCTATCGCGGCAGGCTCTGCTCCTTCATTGGCTACAGCGAACCCCTGAGCCACCTGGTCTATGCCGGCGCCGATTTCCTGGTGATGCCTTCCCGCTTCGAGCCCTGCGGCCTGAGCCAGATGATCGCCATGCGCTACGGCACCCTGCCCATCGTGCGGGAGACCGGCGGCCTGAAGGACACCGTGAAGCCCTACAATCAGTTCACCGGCGAGGGCAACGGCTTCTCCTTTGCCAACTATGACGCCTGGGAGCTGCGGGACGCCATGCGCAAGGCCATCGAGTGCTACTACAAGAGCGACGTCATGAACGGCCTGATCCGCAGCGCCATGGAAGTCGACTTCGGTTTTGACCGCTCCGCCGAGGAGTACGCAAGACTCTATTTATGGATGCTGTGAGCTGCAGAGGCCGCCTGCCTTCCCAGGCGGCGGCCCCCGAGCGCGTGATCCTGCATTTTGGAGGCAGCTATCGGGAGCACTGGTCGGAGGATTACAGCCTCTCCGTGCGCTACGAAGGCCGCCGCAGTGTGGACGCCGTCTTTACAGACGGCGTCTGGCGTGCTGCGGGGGGAGACGCGGAGTGGGGGAGGCTTTTGAACTCTCCCGAGTGCCCCGCCATCCTCTCCCTGTATTTCCAGGGGGCGGCCTCGGTCTATGCCGCGGCCAGAGACTGCGCCTTGCGCGGCCTTCCTCTGGAGCGGCTGGACGAGTGCTTCTATTCGCCCTCCAATCCCTTTACGGCCCCGGAGCTGGTGCGCCTTCTGATGGATGACTGCGGCTTTTCCATGAGCAGCGCCTTTCAGGTGGCCGCCGCCTGCTGCGGGGACCTGCGGGCCAGCGGCGTGGACGTGCAGCAGTTTCAGCCCGTACAGCCCCGCACCGCTTATATCATCAACATCCTGCGCAGCTGCAGCGACAGCAGCCTGGCCGCTCGCCATGACAGCAGCGACGTCCGCTATCGCTCGCCCCTGGGCGCCCTGCCGGAGGATTCCGTGTTGACCCTGCGGGTGAAGATCCAGGCGGGGCAGACCAGCGGCGCGGAACTGATCCTTTATGGGGACAGATTCCGTCGGGAGATCCCTATGGTGCCGGCGGAAAAGGGCTATGCCGTGACGGTGAGACTGCCGGATACGGCCCAGGCCCTGTGGTACTGCTTCCGCATCCACACGCCGGACGGCTCCCGCTGGCTCTGCCGGGATGGACGCTCCCACCTCAGCAGACTGTGCAACGAGGAAGGGGAGGGCTTCCGCCTTACGGTCTATCGCAAGGACTTTGAGACCCCTGCCTGGTTCCGGCGCAGCGTCATGTACCAGGTTTTCCCCGACCGCTTTGCTTTTTCTGACGACGATACCGCGAGAAAAGGCGTGGCGGCCCACCGTGCCATGGGGCAGACCGCGGAGCTGCACGAGAGCCTGGACGAGCCTCTGCGCTGGCAGCCCCGGCCCTTTGAAAAGAGCTACACGCCGGACGACTTCTACGGCGGAACCCTGCGGGGGATCGAGCGGAAGCTGCCCTATCTGAAAAGCCTGGGCGTCGGCTGCCTGTACCTCAACCCCATCGTGGAGGCCCGGTCCAACCACCGCTATGACACCTCCGATTATCTGAACGTGGATCCGATCCTGGGCAGCAACGAGGATCTGACCCACTTGTGTGAAAGCGCGGCCGCCCTGGGCATCCGGGTGATGCTGGACGGGGTCTACTCCCACACCGGGGACGACAGCGTGTATTTCAACCGCTACGGCCACTATCCCTCTCTTGGCGCCTGCCAGGGGAAGGATTCGCCTTATTATGCCTGGTACGATTTCCAGCACTTTCCTGACCGCTACCGCTGCTGGTGGGGCTTTGACTCTCTCCCCGAGGTGGAAGAGGCGGATCCCGCCTGGCAGGATTTTATCATCAAAGGCGAAAACAGTGTGGTAAAGACCTGGCTGCGCCGCGGCGCCTCCGCCTGGCGTCTGGACGTGGCGGACGAGCTGCCCGATGAGGTGCTGAGCCTGATCCGCAAGTCCGCCAAGGAAGTGAAGCGCGACGCCGTGGTGCTGGGCGAGGTGTGGGAGGACGCCGTGCTCAAGGAGAGCTACGGCAGCCGCCGCAACTATGCCCTGGGCTATTCCCTGGATTCGGTGATGAATTACCCCCTGCGCCTTGCCATCCTGGACTTTGCCCAGCAGCGCAGCTCCGCCTATGCCCTGCGGGACTTTTTGATGGAGCAGCAGCTCCATTATCCCACCCCCCTTTATTATTCTCTGATGAACCTGCTGGGCTCCCACGACGTGGAGCGCCTGCGCTCGGCCCTTGCCACCGATGTGTGGATCAAGAGCCTTTCCCGGGAGGACCAGCTGAGGCTCCCCTTCCCGGAGGAACGGCTGGAGAAGGCTGTGGCGCTGGAAAAGCTCTGCGCGGTGATCCAGTTTGCCCTTCCCGGCGTCCCCAGTATCTATTACGGGGACGAGCAGGGCATGTGCGGGGTAGGGGACCCCTTCAACCGCGCGCCCTTCCGGGTGGATCGGACGGACCTGTATGAGCACTATGCTGCCCTCGCCGCCCTCCGCAATTCTGCCCCGGCCCTCTCCACCGGGCATGCAAGCTTCCTGGCCCTTTCCCGGGATCTGCTGCTGATTTTGCGCTGGATCGTCGATGGGGAAGACGCTTTGGGGGAGAGCGCGGAAAACGGCGTGTACCTTGCCGTGATCAACCGCGGCCGGGAGAGAGCGGAGTACGAATTTATCTGCGCGGAGCTGGGCTTCAGCGAGGTCCGCGGCAGCATCGAGGCCTGCAGCGGCGAGATTCGAAGACTTCTGTAACAAGGTTGTGTGCGTATGAAAAAAGCATTCCAAATTCTGACGCTGGTGTTCCTGCTCTTCGCCCTGGGACTCACGGGCCTGATGCGCCTGGACATGGCCAAGGCCTCCTGGAACCAGGCGAGCCCTGCCGCTGCCGCCGAGACGCCGACACCGGAGCCGAGCCCCAGCCCGGAGGTCACGCCCGAGCCCACGCCGGAGCCTACCCCGGAGCCGACTCCAGAGCCCACGCCGACGCCCACGCCGGAACCTACCCCGGAGCTCTTCACCTTCTCCGCCATCGGGGACTGCACCCTGGCCTCCCACCAGAACATGTCTCCCACGGACCCGGCGTCCATCGAAGCCATCATCGGGGAGAACTACGCCTATCCCTTCCAGAATACCGTGCAGTACTTTGAAGCGGATGAGCTCACCGTCGCCAATCTGGAGTGCACCCTTTCCGATACCTGGCTCTATTCCGATTCCTTCTTCCATTTCCGCGCCCCCGCGGCCTATGCCAGGATCCTCACCGAAGGCGGCGTGGACTTTGTGAACACCGCCAACAACCACACCACCGACTTCGGCCAGCAGGGCATTGCCGATACCTGCGCCGCTCTGGAGGCCGAGGGCGTCTCCTACGGCCAGGAGGGCCAGAGCCAGATCATCACAACGCCCAACGGCATCAAGGTGGGCATTTACTGTGATTATCACGGCTACTATCCCGTTACTGAGGACTGCGTGGCCGCCATCGAGCAGCTGAAGGAGGACGGCGCGGAGTACATCATCTGCATGTTCCACTGGGGCCAGGACGAAGTGGTCTATCACCCCAAGCAGGTGCAGATCGATCTGGCCCACGCCTGTGTGGACGCCGGCGCGGACTTCGTCTACGGCAGCCACAGCCACTGCCTGCAGCCCTATGAGGAGTATAACGGCGCCTATATCCTCTACAGCATCGGCAACTGGTCCTTCGGCGGCAACACCACCCCCAAGGACATGGACACTGCCATCTTCCAGATCACCGTCAAGCGGGACCTGGACGGCAGCATCTCCAACGAGAGCTGCGGCATCATTCCCTGCTGCGTTTCCAGCCGTCCCGCGCTGGAGGGCTACATGGACTACGGCTACAACGACTATTGTCCCACGCCCTACGAGGTGGGGAGCGAGCTGTATGAGCGGGCCATGAGCAAAATCCTGGGCACCTACGAGGGCCCCGACGGCGTGGTGGATTACTCCGGCTGGAACAACAGCTACGGCGGATAAGAGTATTTGGTTTCTAGTTTATAGTTTTTAGAGATAAGGGACTTTGAAGAACACTGGTTTTTTAAAGTCCCTTGCCTTTTTGACGGGATTCGGGTATAATGACCGAGTTATCGTGAATTCTGCCTCTTTTCAAGGAGTTTTTCGGAATGAAAAAGCTGACCAAAAAGCCATCCTTTGCTGTTTTTATTCTTTCTCTGGTATTGCTGCTTGCGGTGCTGGTGCTGCGCCGGGTGCAGATCAACCGCATCTGGCCGGAGGATCTGGTCCTCCCGCGGCAGAGCGCGGAAGTCTCCCAGCAGGCGCCCGCCGCCGGGCAGGAGAGCGAAGCTGCCCCTGCGCCCCTGGCGGAGGAGAAGAGCTATGTGATCTCCGTGGTGGGGGACTGCACCCTGGCCTCCGCCCAATTCATCGACCCCTCGGAGCACCGCTCCATCGAGTATCACATCCAGCAGGACTATGCCTATCCCTTCTCCAATACGAAGGACTACTTTACCGGGGACGATCTGACCCTGGCCAATCTGGAGTGCACCCTGTCCGATACCAAATTCTTCTCCTATGAGCAGTTCTCCTTCCTGGCTCCCGCCGCTTATGCGGAGATCTTGAACGAGGGCGGCGTGGATTTTGTCACCACCGCCAACAACCACATGGCCGACTTCGGCACCGCAGGCGAGGAATTCACCTTCATGGCGCTGAACGACCATGGCGTGCCCTTCGGCAAGGAAGGGGAGTCCAAGCTCGTCACCACGCCCAGCGGCCTCACCGTGGGAATCTACTGTGACTATAACCACCTGGAGCCCGACCCGGACAAGGCGGCGGCCGCCATCCGGCAGCTCCGCACCGACGGGGCGGAATACGTGGTCTGCGCCTTCCACTGGGGCAAGGAACTGGTCTACACCCCCTTTGACAGCCAGACGGAGCTGGCCCACCGCTGCATCGACGCGGGGGCGGATCTGATCTACGGCAGCCACAGCCACTGCCTGCAGCCGGTGGAGGAGTACGGCGGCGGCCTCATCCTCTACAGCATGGGCAACTGGGTCTTCGGCGGCAGCACCGCCCCTACGGACATGGACACCGCCATCATCCAGGTCCATGTGAAACGCGCCGGGGACGGCTCGGTCAGCACCGACGGCTACACCGTGATCCCCTGCTGCGTCTCCAGCCGCCCGGTGAAGGACAACTACTCCGGCGACAACTACAACGACTATCGCCCCACGCCCTATACCGAGGGCAGCAACGCCTATAACCGGGTCCTCTCCAAGCTGGACGGCAGCTTCGTCCCCGACTCCGAGGGCCGGGACTACTCCGACGTCTACGCCCAGTACGGCTGATAGAATAAAGCTCTGAAAACACTGTTTTCAGAGCTTTCGTTTTGCGTTTTGCGTTTTGAGGAAGGATACGGAACTTCACTCGATCCCGAAGAGGCGCTTGCCGTTTTCCCAGGTGAGACGTTCCACCTCTTCCGGGCTGAGGTCCTTGATCTCCGCGATCTTTTCGATCACGTAGCGGAGGTTCCGGGAGTCGTTGCGCTTTCCCCGCATGGGGACGGGACTGAGATAGGGGCTGTCCGTTTCGACCAGGATCCGGTCCGCGGGGCAGATCTCCAGCACCGCCAGGGCTTTCCGGGCGTTTTTGTAGGTGATGGGGCCGTCAAAGCCCAGATACCAGCCCCGCTTCAAAAGCTCCGCGGCCATCTCCGCGCTGCCGGAATAGCAGTGGAAGACGCCGGTGGCCTCTGGATAATCCTTCACGATGTCCAGACAATCCTGGTGGGCCTCCCGGTCGTGGACGATGACCGGTTTCCCCAATTCGATCGCCAGCTCGATCTGCTGGCGGAACAGGGCCTTCTGCTCCTCCTTCTGGGAGGCGTCCCAATAGTAATCCAGCCCAACCTCGCCGATGGCGACGCACTTGGGGTGCCTGGACATCTCGCAGATCTCGGCATAGGCCTCCAGGTCGTATTTGTCCATGTCCTCCGGGTGGATGCCCACCGCGGCATAGACGAAGGAATATTTCTCCGCCAGGTCCAGAGCCATGCGGCTGCTGCGGGCGTCGCAGCCCGGGTCCAGGATCAGCCCCACCCCGGCGGCGTGGGCGGCCTCCAGGGTCTCGAAGCGGTCGGCGTTGAAGGCGCCGGAATCGTAATGGGCGTGGGTATCAAAAATCATCTGCCTCACCTCTCTGCGCTATCCTAACATGAAGATGCGGCGCATGCAAGAGGGGAGCGGGTCGGCCGTGTTTACATTTTCTTCTTTTCTTTTCCTGCTCTCTATGGTATAATTCCCATAATCGCCGGGCAGAAGGGAAGTGAGGACCGTGCCGAAGCAGCAGGGCGTCAAGAAGATCGCGGACAACCGCAAAGCCTTTCACGATTATTTTGTGCTCGAACGCTACGAGGCCGGGATCGAGCTGGCCGGGACGGAGGTCAAGTCCATCCGGGCCGGCCAGGTGAACCTGAAGGACTCCTTCTGCACCGTAAAGGACGGGGAGCTTTTTGTGCGCGGCATGCACGTGAGCCCCTATGAGCACGGCAACATCTTCAACAAGGACCCGGTGCGGCCCCGGCGGCTCCTCATGCACAAGCGGGAGATCCTGAAGCTCAACGCCCGCGTGATGCAGGACGGCGTTGCCCTGATCCCCCTGTCCCTGTACTTCAAGGACAGCCGGGTGAAGGTGGAGCTGGGCCTGTGCAAGGGCAAAAAGCTCTATGACAAGCGCCAGAGCGACGCGGACCGGGAGTCCAAACGCGATATCGACCGAATCATGAAAGAGAGGAAATACGAATGAGCAATCCCATCGTGACCTTTGAAATGGAAAACGGCGACGTGATGAAGGCGGAGCTCTATCCCGAGATCGCTCCCAACACCGTCAACAACTTCATCTCCCTGGTAAAGAAGGGCTTTTACGACGGCCTGATCTTCCACCGGGTCATCTCCGGCTTCATGATCCAGGGCGGCGACCCCAAGGGCATCGGCGTGGGCGGCCCCGGCTATGGCATCAAGGGCGAGTTTCTGCAGAACGGCTTCAAGAATGATCTCAAGCACAGCCGCGGCGTGCTCTCCATGGCGCGGGCCGGCAACCCCGACTCCGCCGGCAGCCAGTTCTTCATCATGCATGAGGACAGCCCCCATCTGGACGGCGGCTACGCGGCCTTCGGCAAGCTCATCGAGGGCATCGAGGTGGTGGACAAGATCTGCAGCGTCCGCACCGACTGGAACGACAAGCCCCGGATCCCCCAGGTGATGAAGAAGGTCACCGTGGAGACCTTCGGCGTGGACTACCCCGAGCCGGAGAAGGTCTGAGACAGAGCCGTAGGGGAGGGGCTTGCCCCTCCCGCGGACAAGCTGCAGCCACCTGGTAGGGGCGACCTTTGCGGTCGCCCGAAGCCTGTCATTCTGAGCGAAGCGAAGAATCTCGGGCCAACGAAATGCGATCAATGCAAACTCTGCCGGAGAAGGTTTGAGACAGAGCCGTAGGGGAGGGGCTTGCCCCTCCCGCGGACAAGCTGCAGCCACCCGGTAGGGGCGGTCCTTGCGGTCGCCCGAAGCCTGTCATTCTGAGCGAAGCGAAGAATCTCGGGCCAACGAAATGCGATCAATGCAAACTCTTGTCATTGCGAACCCAGTGACCGACGTCACTGGTGTGGCAATCCGTTTCCTTCTGTTTTTCGCGGCGCTTACAGAAACCGCGGAAACGGAAGGGAGCGAGTTTCGTCAAAATCCATCGTTCTTTGCAAAATCGAAGCCCAGCGAAGCGGGTTCGATTTTGAGAGGAAGAGGGAGATTGCGGATATGGAGCTTTCCCGGCACTTTCGAAAACCGGGGAAGCGGAATGGAGCAAGCTTCCTCTGACGACGCGGGGGTGTAACGGTTTCGACGGGGGTGTGGAGGCAGGAATAGCGGGCGGATGCGCCTACCATCCTTAAAATGGGCAACTTTTATAAATTAAAGAACAACGATTATCCTGTTCTTCTCGCTGCTTAATTAGCGAGCGTTCCCCCCGGGAGGCCCACGGCCCGGGACGGAGCGTCGATCAGTGGGGAACGTGCGTGCGCTAAGCTTTGCGCGCACCACGCATCATGAAGCTACCAAGTCCCCGAGCATGACGGCTTGCGCCGGGACGAGGGAATGTAAAGAACCGTCTGCGCCCGGAGAAGTTCCTGTTAAAACGCTTTCGGACGGGAGTTCAACTCTCCCCACCTCCACCACAAAAGAAGGCCGCCCGCAAGGGCGGCCTGCTTTTGTGGTGGAGGTGGGGAGAGAACGATGTGTTCCGCTTGCACGGAACGTGATGGGACTTCGTCCGTGATGTTTGCTTCGCAAGTGCTGTGTGCCTTCGGCACATGAGCGGAACACATCACATCACTGGAATGAAAAGCGATTCCTAATGAGCTTTTTTCTTGAGACCATCATCACTTCTTGTCTCTTCAATTACATTGTAACAATCAATGAAGCTCAATGATGGTTGTGAGTTCTCCCTATGAAAAACTCGCCGCTTTTCAAATTGCGCCGCCCGGGCTGACGTGCTATCCTTGGATCAGAAAAGAAAACAAGGGGGTACGCACCATGGAAAACAAATACGATCTCAAAGACCTGGCGCTGATGACGGGCTTCACCACCCGGACTCTGCGCAATTATCTGACCCAGGGACTGCTGGAAGGGGAGAAGGAAAACGGCGTCTGGCAGTTCACGCCGGAGCAGCTGGACCGCTTCTTCAGCGAGCCCTTTGTGAAGGAGGGCCTTCGCATCAAGCGCAGCAGCGCGGTGTTCGACTTTCTGGCGGAGAAGGACCGGAAAACAGCCAGGACCTGTGTTGTCCTGGACCTTCCCGCAAGCCGCCAGAAGGGAGACGCCGTTTCCGCCTTCTTCTGCAGGGAGATGCAGGAGGCCTCGGACCTGCGCTTCAGCTACGGCTGGGACAAGGGCTTTGCCCGGGTGATCCTTACCGGCGCGGCGGACGCCGTGGAGAAGATCCTGAAGGCGTACTACGGCACAGAGTTCCGGGAATGATCTGCTTCTGCATAAGGGGACTGGCCTTCTCAAAAGAAGAGAGGTTCCGGCCTGAAGCACAAGCTCCCGCGTATGCGTAGGGGATGCCGCCCTCGGCATCCCGGCGTGAAAATCTTACCGAACAGAAAAGCTCCGGCGAATTCGGTCATGGAACCGTTTTTGCCGGAGCTTTTGATTGCCTTTTTTGTTGGTCGCGAGACGCCGGGGGCGGCGTCTCCTACACGCGAATCTGACGTTTACGCGTTATGAGGCAGGCTTGTTCCATCGAAAGAATCAAAAAGCGGAGGACTCGGTTCGAAACGATGCAGCAGGCGTCTTTGCAGGAGTTCTTGCAGGGATAGCCGTCATACTTGTTGTTCGAATAGTCGCAGCCGTCCTGGGACGAGCAGTTCTCTCTGTCCTGATAGCTGTTCCTGCACATTTCCGTGGGCATGACGGTTCCGCCTGTGACGACATCCAGCTGATCCGCGGGAACTGTCAACCAAAAGGGCGTGCCGCCGGGGACGACAGACATCCCGTCAAGCTGTTCTGCCGGAAGAAACCGTCGGAATCCATCGGAAAACCCTATCCTTCTCCGTGATTCTGTGATAGAATACAAAAAAGCTTTGCGGGATCGGCTTGCCGCTTTGATCCTGCCCGGGAGGTGTATGCATGGCCGCATTTACCGATATCCTTTCAAGCGTTTATACCGAGCTCCTCGATTTCCTGCTCTTTTCCCTGGGCCTGTGGATGGTGTTTGGGAAACTCAAATGGAAGCAGCGATGGATGGTTTGGATCCCGGGGCTCCGCATCGCCGCCCTGGGCCGGAGCGTCCAGCTGACGCGCGAGGGCGTCCTCTGCGGCATCATGGAAGTGGTCTCCTTTGTGATGGGCTACTTCTCCAAAGGGGAGATCACGGACAGATTCAGCTTGTTCCTGAGCCTGGCAATGCTTGTTCTCCTCGTGCTTCTCGTCGTGTATCGCCTTCGCATCTACGTCAGGCTCCTGCGGGTGTTTGGCATGAAAAAGCGCTGGATTATGGTGTGGATCTTTTTCGACTGGCTTGTGCTGATGATCATCGGCTTCGGGAAGAAGTTCCAGCCCTTGGAGCTGCCAGAGCCGGAAGATTGGGAGGCCGGCACGGCGCCGGCGGAGATCTCCGGCGCCGAAAACGTCCACTTCCGCCCCGCGGCAGAGTCCGGCCTGAGCGTGGACCTGTTTGAGCGCACGGCCAAGGACTTCGGCAAGACCCACTACCTGCTCAAGGACATCTCCCTGGATATTCCCAAGGGCTCCCTGGTGCTGCTGCTGGGCGGCTCCGGGGCAGGAAAGACCACCCTGGTGAACGCCATCATCGGCTATGAGAAGGCCAAGGCCAGGATGACCCTCAACGGCGCGGATATCTATAAGGATTACGCGCACATGAAGTATAAGATCGGCTTCGTGCCCCAGAAGAACCTGATGCGCGGAAACGACACGGTGCTGCAGACCGTGGACGACGCCGCCGAGCTGCGCCTGCCCAGCGCCGTCTCCACCGCGGAGAGAAAGACGCGGGTGCAGGAGGTCATGGATCTGCTGGGCCTGAGCGCCGGCGCCAGCGGCCTGGTATGCAAAAAATCCGGCGGTCAGCTCCGTCGCATCTCCATCGCCATGGAACTGGTGTCCGATCCGGAGCTCTTCGTGCTGGACGAGCCGGACTCCGGCCTGGACGGTGTGATCGCCAGGGAGATCTTCTCCAAGCTCAGGGCCATTGCGGATGAGGGCAGGATCGTGATCGTGATCACCCACACCCCGGACCGGGTCATCGACCTCTTTGACAAGGTGATCGTCCTGGCGAGAGACTCCGGCCGCGTGGGCCGGCTGGCCTTCTACGGCAGCCCCCAGGAGGCAAGGGACTTCTTCGGGAAGGAGACCATGGAGGACGTGGTGATGAGCGTCAACAGCAAGGAACAGGGCGGAGAAGGCCTTGCCGAGCACTATATCGAACGCTACGCGGCGCTTGCCGCTGCCACGGAAGGGGGTGCGGCCACATGACCGAACAGATCCGACACAAGGGCCGCCTTGCCCAGACCGGCATCTATCTGGGCAAATTCCTGCGCATGTTCGTATATCAGAACGACTGGAAGCTGCTGCCCATGGGCGCGGTGATCGCCGCCATCGTGGTCTTCGTGGTGGGCGGCACGCTGTTCCAATACCAGGAGGGCACAAAGCTTGGCGTTTTCGCCCTGGTCTGCGCCTGCATCTGGAACGGCTTTTTCAACTCCATCCAGGTGGTCTGCCGGGAACGGGAGATCATCAAGCATGAGCACCGCTCCGGTCTGCACATGTCCTCCTATATCTTCGCGCAGATGATCTATCAGCTGCTGCTCTGCCTTGCGCAGACGGTGATCACCCTGGTCATCTGTTCCATTGCCGGTGTGCGCATCCCCTCTCTCGGGGTCGTGACGCCCTGGGGGCTGCTGGATGTGGGCATCAGCATCCTGCTTATTACCTACACCGCCGATATGATGGCGCTCATGGTCTCCAGCATCGTGCGCACCACCACCACGGCCATGACCACCATGCCCTTCCTCCTGATCTTCCAGCTGGTGTTCTCCGGCGGCTTTTTCACCCTGTCCGGCTTTGCCAACAAGATCAAGTACCTGACGATCTCCCACTGGGGCATGGACGGGCTGTGCAGCATCGGCCGCTATAACGAGCAGCCCATGGTGGCGGTCTGGAACATGATCGTAGGCTTCAAGGACCTGGACGTTTTCGGCTATACCCCGCTGAAGGACGCGCTGATCTATGTGGAGGAGCAGGGCTGGCGGGATTACTTCCTGGAATGGTGCGGTCAGCATAACCAGGTGCCCCAATATGCCGCTACCGTGGAAAATGTCCTTTCGAACTGGGGCGTGCTGCTGCTCATGACGGTCGGTTTTGCCCTGGCCGCCGTCATCGCCCTGGAGTTTGTCGACAGAGATAAGAGATAAACCGCATCATACGGAAAAGAACGGAGAGGAAACAAAGCTATGAAAACAAGATTTGTCGCGGCCCTGCTCGCGTTGCTGCTGATGCTGAGCCTCGCTGCCTGTGGGGAGACGGAAGTGGCAAGCGTGCTGGAACAGGCGGCGGAGGCCGGCATCTCCCTGGGAGAGCCGGGCGAGGAAGACGATACCCCAGGGGAGGTACCTCAGTGCGTCCAGGATCTCAGCGAAGAGGAGAATGCTCTCCTGAACGGGGAATGGAAGGACGGCGTCTATCTCAACGAGTACTTCGGTTACCGCTTTTCCCTTCCCGAGGGAGGAACGATGACCCGACTCCATGACGAGGCAACGGAGTGGACGGAACCTGTCTCCCTGGCCGCGTGCTATGAGGGGAAAGAAGGCGGCCTGATCTTCTGGGCAGATATCCCGGACCTGGACGGATTTGTCATGATCGGTGTCCAGGCGCGGAAGGATGAGGAATTCGGTCTGGACGAGGAAGCGCTGGTCGAGAAAAACATCCGGGATATCTGGGATATCAACAAGCTCTTCGGCGAAGACAGGGGACCTGAGTTGGGTACGGCTGTATTTGCCGGCGAAGAGCACCCCGCGTCGATCCAGACTTCGGAGATCAGCTCCGGGACCCAGAACATGATCGATCTCTATATCCCGAAGGGGGACTTCCTGTATCTGGTGACCATCACGGTGAACAACGGAGAATGGGAGCCTCTGCTGGCCCTGTTCGACAAGGCCTGAGCACGGCGAACCTGCAGTCATAATTTCAAAACGGCTGACGCATACTCAAAGCGTCAGCCGTTTCTTCATGTGTAGAAAGCAAATGGTTAACATAATCTAAGAGCCGACAAGCGGCTTTGCAACCGGAAAAACCGAAGCTTAACGCCTTGTTGCCATTCTGTTTCTTTCTTATACCAAAAAGCAATAAAATTGCAAGTAAAAGTTAGATTTTACATACATTTTACAACTTTTTTGGGCACTTTTCTACCAAAAAAATATGGAAATTCCCGAATCACTGTGCTATACTTATGTCACGCAAATTATGTAAATCATTTCTATTATGATCGGGAAAGAGGACAGAGGGCATGGATTTCACGGAGAAGCGGATCGACGGGGAAGAGAAGTACAAGGGCGTTATCGTCCGGGTCGTGCTGGACCGGGTACAACTCTGCGACGGGAAAATGACAAAGCGCGAGGTGGTGGAACACCCGGGCGGCGTCTGCATCCTGCCCATCGATGAAAACGGCGTCTGCACCATGGTGCGCCAGTTCCGCTACCCCTTCGGCAAGATGATGCTGGAGGCCCCCGCGGGCAAGCTGGAATACGGCGAAGACCCGCTGGAATGTGCCGTGCGGGAGCTCTCGGAAGAGACGGGCTTTCAGGCCGATGAGCTGATCCCCATGGGCTCCATGTGCACCTCTCCCGGCTTTTCCACCGAGCGGCTCTATCTTTACCTGGCTCTTGGCCTGCACGCGGGCAAGAGCCACCCGGATGAGGGAGAGTTCCTGAACGTGGAAAAGATCCCCTTCCGGAAGCTGACGGAAATGGTTATGAACGACGAGATCGACGACGGAAAGACCATTGCGGCGGTGCTGAAGGCGGAGAAGATCCTGGCCGCGCGCTGAGCTGCTTCAGAACGGCAAAGCAGAAAAAACTTGCTATTTACCACAATATCTGGTATAACTTAAACTCGGTGCTCCCCATGCGGGCGCACGGATCGTTTGGAAGGTGCTTCAATTGGAAAAATATCGTATCAACGGCGGCAGAGCGCTTCACGGTGAAGTGGAGATCAGCGGCGCCAAAAACGCGGCTGTTGCCATCATCCCCGCCGCCCTCCTGGTGGAAGGCGTGTGCCGCATTGAAAATATTCCCCAGATCAGCGATACCGACATGCTTCTGACCATTTTGGCCGAACTGGGCGCCAGGGTCAGCTATATCAATAAGACCACCATCGAGATCGACTGCACGAATGCCCGCTATCAGGACGCTCCCTATGACCTGATGCGCAAGATCCGCGCGTCCTATTATCTCATCGGCTCCATGCTGGGCCGCTTCGGCAGCGCCAAGACCACCATGCCCGGCGGCTGCAATTTCGGCGTGCGCCCCATCGACCAGCACATCAAGGGCATGACCGCCCTGGGCGCCAGCATCGACGTGAAGAACGGCTTTATCTATGCCGACGCTGCCGGCGGCCGTCTCCACGGGGCCCGGATCTATCTGGATAAGGTCTCCGTGGGCGCCACCATGAACATCATGATTGCGGCGGTGCTGGCCTCTGGCCGCACCATCATCGAGAACGCGGCCCGGGAGCCCCACATCGTGGACCTGGCCAACTTCCTCAACTCCATGGGTGCGGACGTCCGCGGCGCGGGCACCGACACCATCAAGGTCAACGGCGTGGATAAGCTCCACGGCGGCAGCTACTCCATCATTCCCGACCAGATCGAGGCCGGCACCTACATGGTCGCCGCCGCGGCCACCGGCGGGGAAGTGCTGGTGAAGAACGTCATCCCCAAGCACCTGGAGTGCATCAGCGCCAAGCTTCGCGAGACCGGCACCATCGTGCAGGAGTACGAGGATTCCGTCCTGGTGAAGGGCGCCAGCAATCTGCGCCGGGTCAACATCAAGACCATGCCGTATCCCGGCTTCCCCACGGATATGCAGCCCCAGATGGGCACGCTCCTGTGCCTGGCGAAGGGCACCTCCGTCATCACCGAGGGCATCTACGACAACCGCTTCAAGTATGTCAACGAGCTGCGCAAGATGGGCGCGGAGATCCAGGTGGACGGGCGCATTGCCATCATCGAGGGCGGCCGCCGTCTCACCGGCGCCCAGGTCATGGCCTGCGATCTGCGGGCCGGCGCCGCCATGGTCATCGCGGGTCTCGTTGCCGCCGGCGTCACCGAGGTGGAAGATATCCACTTCATCGAGCGCGGCTATGAAAACTTCGTGGGCAAGCTCCAGGGCCTGGGGGCGGATATCGAACTGGTGGACATTCCGGAGCCTGCGGAGCTCAGCGACAAGATCATTTCCCTGGGCTGATGCGGATCCATGTTTTTGCCAGCGGCTCAAGCGGCAACTGCCTGCTGCTGGAGGATCGGGAGACTCTGCTCCTGATCGATGCGGGAATATCCCGGCGCCGGGTTGCCGCTGCCCTGAAAGCGCTGGACTTTGAATTGGAACAGATTTGCGGAGTGCTCATTACCCATGAGCACTCCGATCATATTTCCGGGCTGTTGAACCTGACGAAGGGCCGGGATCTGCCGGTGTACGCGCCTCACACCGTGGCGTCCCGGCTTCTGGGCGCCCTGCCTCTGCTGCAGGACAATCTCCGCATTATCCCGGTAGGGGAGCGCGTTCGCATCGGCCAGCTGGACGTCACGGCTTTCCACACCTCCCACGACACGGACGAGAGCGTGGGCTACCGGGTGGAGGGCGAGGGCGTCTATGCCCATGCCACCGATACCGGCTGCGTCACCGAGGAAATGAGGCGTATGCTCCTGGGGGCGGACACGGTGCTGCTGGAATCCAACCACGATGAGGAGATGCTCCGCTACGGCCCCTATCCCTTTTATCTGAAAAAGCGGATCCTCTCCGCCCGTGGCCATCTCTCCAACGCCGACTGCGCGGCCTTTGCCCGTCAGCTTGCGGAAAGCGGCACCCGGCAGATCGTCCTGGCCCATCTGAGTCGGGAGAACAACACGCCCCAAAAGGCCATGGAGGAGACGGCGCAATCTCTGGAGGGCCTTTCGACGGCCCTTTACTGCGCGCCGGTGCTGGGCTGCCTGAGCCTGGAGGTGGGGAAGACCGAAGACTGCTTAGCTGCGAAGGAGACCCTATGCTCAATGTGAAATTCATCTGCGTGGGCAAAATGCGGGAGCGCTTTTACCTGGACGCTTTCGAGGAATACCGCAAGCGCCTGGGCGCCTACTGCCGCCTGGAGCTGTTGGAGCCCCAGGAGCAGCGCCTGCCGGAACGTCCCTCCCAGGGGGAAATCAGCGCGGCCCTGGAGAAAGAGGCGGCGGAGATCCTGAAGGCAATCCCTCAGGACGCCTATGTGGTCGCCCTCTGCGTGGAGGGGAAGGAGCTTCCCAGCGAGGCCATGGCGGAGCTGGTGGAGGGAAGAGAGAATTCCGGCAAGCCTAAGCTCTGTTTTGTGGTGGGAGGCTCTTACGGGCTGTCAGAAACTGTAAAAAAACGGGCTGACCTGCGCCTGAGCATGAGTAAAATGACATTTCCTCATCATTTGGCAAGAATAATGCTTGCAGAACAGCTCTATCGGGGGTATAAAATAAGAGAAGGATCCCGATATCATAAATAAAGGAGTGTTCCCGATGGAAGGACCCAAACTGGACTGGGGTCGGGTGGATTGGAGCGCACTCTCCGACCGCTGGCCCAAAGGGGAGGACGGCAGCCCCGAGCTTCCCCGCTATCTCTGCCACCGCAGCTGTGTGGACATGTCCGACAGGATTTTTGTGAACATGCTGGAGTCCTACGGCGTGGCCTGCCTGTGCGTGGATCCCGGCAACGGGGGCTTTGCCCGTGTGGTCATGGGCATGAGCGGACAGGGCGTGGACATCTATGTACCCGAAAGTCAATATGACGATGCAATAGCATTATCGAAGGAGGAAAACAATGAGGAACTTTAAGGAAGAGTACCAGCGCTGGCTGGACAGCCCCGCACTCAGCGACGCGGAGTGGAAGGAACTGGACGCCATCCGGGACGACGAGAAGGAGATCGAAAGCCGCTTCTTCGCGCCCCTGGAGTTCGGTACCGCCGGTCTCCGCGGCACCATGAAGGTGGGTCTGCATCACATGAACGTGCATGTGATCCGCTGGGCCACCCAGGCCTTTGCCAACGTCATCTGCGCCGAAGGTGAAGAGGCCAAGCGCAAGGGCATCGCCGTCGCCCATGACTGCCGTCTCAATGGCGAGGATTTCGCCCGCGAGGCCGCCTGCGTCATGGCTGCCAACGGCATCCACGTCCGCATTTTCGACGCGCTGCGTCCCACTCCCGAGCTGAGCTTTGCCGTTCGCTATTACGGCTGCACTGCTGGCCTCAACGTCACCGCCAGCCACAACCCCAAGGAGTACAACGGCTATAAGGTCTACTGGTCCGACGGCGCCCAGCTGCCGCCCCAGCACGCCGACGCCATCGCCCACCAGATGGAAGCCATCGACATCTTCAGCGGCTTCAAGACCATGGACTTTGAAGAGGGCGTGAAGCAGGGCCTGATCGAGGTCATCGGCGACGAGACCGACGAGGCTTTCCTCGAAAACGTCATGGCCCAGGCCATCGACACCGAGAGCGTCAAAAAGGCTGCCGACGATCTGAAGATCGTTTACACTCCCTTCCACGGCTGCGGCTACAAGCTGGTGCCCGAGGCTCTGAAGCGCCTTGGCATCAAGCACCTCTATCCCGTGCCCGAGCAGATGGTCATTGACGGCAACTTCCCCACGGTGGTTTCTCCCAACCCGGAGAATCCCGAGGGCTTCTATCTGGCCGTGGATCTGGCCAGAAAGGTCGGCAGCGATCTCATCATCGGCACCGACCCGGACTCTGACCGTATCGGCACCATGGTCCGCAAGGGCGATGAGTATGTGACCATCACCGGCAACCAGATGGGCGTTCTGCTGCTGGACTATATCATCCAGGCCCGCAAGGCGATGGGCAAGCTCCCCGCCAACGCCGGCGCTGTCTCCAGCATCGTCTCCACCGCCATGTCCCGTGCCGTCTGCGAGGCCAACGGCGTCCACTTTGAGGACACCTTCACCGGCTTCAAGTTCATGGCCGAGCGCATCGCCACCTGGGAAGCCGCCAAGAGCTATCAGTATGTCTTCGCCTTCGAAGAGAGCTACGGCTACATGGTGGGCGACTATGTCCGCGACAAGGACGCCGTCACCGCCGCCATGCTGGTGGCTGAGATGGCTGCCCATTACTCCATGGAGGGCAAGACCCTGCTGGACGCCATGAACGACCTGTACGAGAAGTACGGCTGGTTCGCCGAGAAGACCGTGAACCTGGTCATGCCCGGTCTGGACGGCATGCGCAAGATGAAGGCCCTTATGGACGATCTGCGCACCAATCCGCCCGAGGAGATCGCCGGCGAGACCGTTATCCGCCTGCGGGACTACCTGGATGGCAGCATCAACGTCAAGGGCCTGGGCAAGGTGGACCGGACTCCCTTCTTCGGCTCCAACGTGCTCTACTTTGAACTGGCCGACGGCTCCAGCTTCATCGTGCGTCCTTCCGGCACCGAGCCCAAGATCAAGGTCTATCTCCTGGTCCGCGGCAAGAGCGGTGAGGACTGCGCCGCCAAGGTCGCCAAGTACAGCGACTACACCGAGTCCATCGGCAAATGAAGCAGCTTTTGCAGCTCTTCCTGGCCTTCGCCCGGGTCGGCGTCATGACCTTCGGCGGCGGCTATGCCATGATCCCCATCCTGGAACGGGAGATCGTGGATCGGCAAGGCTGGGCAAGCTCCGAAGAACTGATGGATTACTACGCGGTGGGACAGTGCACCCCCGGCGTCATCGCCGTGAACACCGCCACCTTTATCGGCTATAAGGTGGCGGGCCCCCTGGGCGGCATCTTTGCCACTCTGGGCGTGGTGTTTCCCTCCCTGGTCATCATCACTGTGATTGCCGGTGTCCTGACCCGTTTTGCGGACATTCCTGCGGTGAAGAGCGCTTTTGCGGCCATTCGTGTCTGCGTCTGCGTGCTGATCTTCAACGCTGTCCTCAAGCTCTGGAAGGGCTCCGTGAAGGACAAGGCGGGACTCTGCCTCTTCCTTCTGGTCTTTGTGCTCTCCATCTTCCTGGACATTTCCCCGGTCTTCTATGTGCTCTTCTGCGCCGTCGCGGGCATCCTCTTTACCAGATGGGGGGTGCGGGGCAAATGATCCTTCTGCGCCTGTTCTGGGAGTTTTTCAAGACCGGACTCTTCGCGGTGGGCGGCGGTATGGCCACCCTGCCCTTCCTCTATGACATGGCGGCCAAGACCGGCTGGTTCACGGCGGCAAATCTGGCGGATATGATCGCCGTCAGCGAATCTACCCCCGGACCCATCGGCGTCAATATGGCGACCTATGTGGGCTTCCACACCGCCGGGATCCCCGGCGCCGTGGTCGCCACCCTTGGCCTGATCACGCCGGAGGTCATCATCATCCTGCTCATCGCCCGGGTGCTGCAGCAGTTTCGGCAGAACAAGACCGTGGACGCCGCGTTCTACGGCCTGCGTCCCTGCTCTGTGGGTCTGATCGCTGCGGCCGGGCTCCTGGTGGTGAAGGTGGCTATGTTCCATGTGGACGCCTGGCGCTCCAGCGGCGTCTTTGCCGATCTCTTCAACTGGAAGGCTCTGGCCCTCGCGGCGGTGCTGATCGTGCTGACCCGCTTTGTAAAGCCGCTGAAGAAGCTGCACCCGATCCTCTTCATCCTGGCCTCCGCGGTGATCGGCGTGGTCTTCGCCTTCTGATCATAACAACGCAAAAAAGGACTGTCTTTGGACAGTCCTTTTTGCTTTACAGGAAAAGGCACCCCAGGCCCCAGGCAAAGGCCGCGCCGAGCCCCGCGCTGAGAACGCGGCCCAGCAGCAGCGTCCCCGTTTTTACCGGCAGGTCCGCCAGTACCGCAAGAGACTGGAACAGCACCGAGATCCCACCCCAGCCCACAAGCCCTGCGGCCAGGGCCAGATTTCCCGGGGAAAGGGGAAGACCCCGCAGGCCGCCAAGGCCGCTGCCCAGCTCCCAAAAACCCAGCAGCAGGGCGCGGATCGGCTGCGTCCCCAAGGGAAAGAGCGTGCTGAGTCCCTTGCCGAAGAGCGCCAGAAAACCGTTTGCCTCCAGGAGCCCTGTGAATACGGTAAAGAGGATCACAAAGCCGCAGACGCTCAGGAGCGCCGGCACGGCATCCCGCACCGCCTCAGAGAGGGCGCGGGAAAAGGGCAGCGGGGGAGCGGCGGGAAGCGGCCTCGGGTCCTCTGCCGGAGCCTCCTTTGACCGCAGCAGGATCCCGGCGGTGATCGCCGCCAGAACATGGGCACTGTAGAGCAGAAGCCCCGCTTTCACCGAACCGAAGACTCCTGCCCCGATGGCGCCCACGAGAAAGGCGGGGCCGGAATTGTTGCAAAAACCCAGCAGCCGCTCAGCCTCTCCACCGGAAAGCTCGCCGCGCTCCAGAAGCTGGGCCAGATAGGCCGCCCCCATGGGGTAGCCGCCGGTCAGGCCGATGAGAAGGGCCGTCGCGCCTCTGCCGGAGACGTGAAACACTCGCTCCGTCAGTGGAGAGAGGCGTCGCCCCAGCGTTTCCGGGAAGTCCAGCTTTCCCAGCAGCAGGGAGAGCACGAAAAAAGGGTAAAGCGAGGGGACGATCAGCTCTCCGCAGAGCCGCAGTCCCGCGGAGACGCAGACAATGACCCGGGACGAGGCGGTAATCAGAACAAAGAGCGCGCAGAGCGCAGCAAAGATCGGCAGCTTTCGTTTCATCATGCATTCTCCTATCCGGTGTTTCGTGTTAAAGCTATGCCGGACGGCATAAGGATATACGGAAATACCAGAGGAAAGAGGAGAGGATCATGTCAAAACCGAGCTTTGCCGGAACTCTGGGGGATCGGCTGCAGATCCCCGGAGAAGCCCTGGGGGAACTGAAGCTGAGCGTGCTGGGCAATCACCGTGCGCTCATTGAAAATCACAGGGGGCTGCTCCATTGCACCGAGGAGCTGCTTGCCGTGCGGGGGCGGCAGATGAACCTTCGCATCTTCGGCGCGGCACTGCGCATCGAGGCCATGGACGGCTGCGACCTGCTGCTCTCCGGCCGGCTGGATCGGGCGGAGTGGGAGGAATAAGATGGCCGATCTGTGGAAAAATCTTCCGGGTACGGCGGAGGCGGAACTCTGCGGGCCGGAGCCGGAGGCACTGCTGGAACGCTGCCGCGCCGCCGGCCTGCAGCTCTGGGACATCTCTCCCCTGGACAAGTGCACGCTGCGCCTCGTCCTTTGGCAGCGGGACCTGACGGATCTGGAGCAGCTCTGCGCGGCGCAGGGCTTTGCTCTGAAGGTCCGGAGCCTTCGGGGCGGCAGCCGGAACAGGGAACTGCTGCGGCGGCGCAAGGGCCTGCTCCTGGGCATACTCCTTGCCGTTTTGCTGCTCTTCGCCTCCTCCCTTTTCGTGTGGCAGATCGAGGTCACGGGCTGCGAACAGGTCTCCGCCGGCCGGATTCTCCGGGCCCTTGCCGCCTGTGGGGTGGAGCCCGGCGCCTTTCGCCCCGCCATCGATCCGGAGCTGGTGAAAAGCCGGGTGCTCACCGAGCTTCCCGAGCTGGAGTGGCTCACAGTGAACATCTCCGGCTCCCGGGCCAGGGTCCTGTTGCGGGAACGGGAAGAACGACCGAAGCTTCTCTCCGAGATGCAGCAGGACGATTTGTGCGCTGCCCGCTCCGGGATCGTGCGGCAGATTACTGCCCTCAGCGGACAAAGTCGGGTGGAGCCGGGGGACGCGGTTCTGGAGGGGGAGATCCTCATAAGCGCCGAGCGGGAGAGCCTGTCCGGAGACCTCCGGCAAGAGCCCGCCCTGGGGGAGGTGCAGGCGGAGACCTGGTACGAGATCAGCTCCGTCTGCCCGCTGGAAATGCTGCAGATTCGGGAAAAAAACGGGTCGAGCAGTTCCGTTTCCCTGCAGATCGGAAAAAAACGGTGGATTCTCTGGCCCGGTTCCAGAAAAGGCCTTGACGAATGTGATAAAATCGTGCATGAATATACTTTGGGAATGGATGGCCTCTTTTCCACCCCGCTGCGCCTGATCCGGACCACCGGTCACCCACGCGCGGAAACGGAGCTGCTTGCCCCGCGGGAAGAGGAAATGAAGGCCGCCCTGCTGCAGGGCCTGGAGGAGCGGATCGAAGGGAAGATCCTGGATCACGCTTTTTCCGTGGGCAGAAGCGACGGCCTGCTGATCGTGACCCTGCGGGCCCGCTGCCTGGAGAATATCGCCCGGGCATCAGCAAATACTCCGAGAGAGGATGTCTGTACATGATCGATAAAACCATAGAAGTGGAACGGATGGAGCATGTGATCCAGGTTTTCGGCTCCTTTGACCAGAACCTGCGGATCATTGAAAATGAGCTTGGCGTGAAGGTCCTGGACCGGGACGATCAGCTCCATATCTGCGGTGAGGCGGAGGACGTGATGGTGGCGGAAAAGGCCATCAACGGCCTGCTGACCCTGGCCGCCAAGGGCGAGAACATCGACGCCCAGAACGTGCGTTATATCCTGAAGCTGGTGTCCGAGGGCAAGGAAAAGCAGATCGAGGAGCTGGCCGGGGACGTGATCTGCATCACGGCCAAGGGTAAGCCCATCAAGCCCAAGACCCTGGGCCAGCGGGATTACTGCGAGGCCATCCGGGACAATACCGTGACCCTGGGCATCGGACCGGCGGGCACCGGCAAGACCTATCTGGCCGTGGCGGCGGCGGTGGCCGCCTTCCGGGCGGAGGAGGTCAACCGCATCATCCTTACCCGGCCCGCCGTGGAAGCGGGGGAGCGCCTGGGCTTCCTGCCCGGGGACCTGCAGAGCAAGGTGGACCCCTACCTGCGCCCGCTGTACGACGCCCTCTTTGACATGCTGGGCCCGGACACCTACCAGAAATACCTGGAGCGGGGCAACATCGAGGTGGCGCCCCTGGCCTATATGCGCGGCCGAACCCTGGACGACAGCTTTATTATCCTGGACGAGGCCCAGAATACCTCCCGGGAGCAGATGAAAATGTTCCTCACCCGCATCGGCTTCGGCTCCAAGGTGGTCATCACCGGCGACATCACCCAGATCGACCTGCCCGAGGACAAGGTCAGCGGTCTGAAGGTGGCCATGAGGGTGCTGGACGGCATCGATGATATCGCAATCTGCACCCTCACCGGGGCGGACGTGGTGCGCCACCGCCTGGTGCAGAAGATCATCGAGGCCTATGAGGTCTATGACAAGAAAAATCTCCCCGAGAGCGCGAAAAAGCCCGGCCCCCAGCAGCGGGGCCGCTACCGGAAGCAGTAAGGCCGCAGGGACAGAAAGAGAGACAGAATGGAACATGAAATCTATGTGAGCCGGGAAGTGAAAAACCTTGGCCACAACAACGCCGCCCGTCTCATCAAACAGGCGGCCAAGCGTGCGCTGGACGCGGAAGCTGTGGATGTGAACTGCATCATCAGCGTTATGTTAACCGATGATGAGGGGATCCGTCAGGTGAACCGGGACTTCCGCAGCATCGACCGGGCAACGGACGTGCTGTCCTTCCCTCTGAACGAACTGGACCCCGGCGCCTTTGACGCGGATGCTTGCGAGCGGGACCTGGACAGCGGCGCGGTGCTGCTGGGGGACATGATGATCTCCCTGCCCCGCTGCGAGGAACAGGGCCAGGACTTCGGCCACGGCTTTGACCGGGAGATCCAGTATCTCACCGTGCACTCGGTGCTGCATCTGCTGGGCTATGACCATGTGGACGAGGGCCCCATGAAGGCCCGGATGCGCGCCCGGGAAAAGGCCATCATGGGCGACGAGTAAATAGTGAAGAGTGAATAGTGAAGAGAGTTAAAGAATTACAGGAGATATTCAAATGACAAAATCCGCTATGATCACCCTGTGCGGGCGGCCCAACGTGGGCAAAAGCACCCTGACCAACGCCCTGGTGGGCGAAAAGGTGGCCATTGTTTCCAACAAGCCCCAGACCACGCGCAACCGCATCACCGCCATCGTGAACCGGGGGGACACCCAGTTCGTGCTGATGGATACTCCGGGCTTTCACAAGCCCCGCACCCGCCTGGGGGACTACATGGTGAACGTGGTGAAGGAGAGCGTGGCGGACGTGGACTGCGTGCTGCTGCTGGCAGAGCCGGTGGCGGCCATCGGGCCCCAGGAGGAAGAACTCATCGCCCGCATCCGCCAGAGCGGGGAACCTGCCATCCTGGTCATCAACAAGATCGACACCGTGGACAAGACCCGTTTGCTGGAGGTCATGGCGCTCTATTCCCGGGCCTATGACTTTGACGCTATCCTGCCCGTCTCCGCCAAGACCGGTGACGGCCTGGAGGAACTGATGGAGGAGCTTTCCAAGTACGCCGCCGAGGGTCCCCACTTCTTCCCGGAGGACATGATCACCGACCAGCCCGAGCGGCAGATCTGCGCGGAGCTGGTGCGGGAGAAACTGCTGCAGTGCCTGGACAAGGAGATCCCTCACGGCACGGCGGTGGAGGTCACTCGCTTCTCCGAGCGGGACAGCGGCATCATCGACCTGGAAGTGACCATCTACTGCGAAAAGGACAGCCACAAGGGCATCATCATCGGCAAGAAGGGCGCCATGCTCAAGAAGATCGGGGAGCTGGCCCGGCAGGATATCGAGGAATTCATGGGTGCCAAGGTCTATCTGCAGACCTGGGTGAAGGTGAAGGAGAACTGGCGGGACTCTATGGCCCAGCTGCGCAACTTCGGCTTTACCGAGCAATAACAAAAACTGCCATGACCCTTTTGACCGTCTCTGCGTACAATAAGAGCAGAGGTGGTCAACATGGAACTCGACGCGATCTGGCAGACCTTCGCCGAGACCGGCGACCCCGTCTGCTATATGCTGTACAAGGCTGCCCAGCGGGGCAGGACCGAAAAAGAAACCGACCCGGGGGAAGAGCCCCGGGTCACGGACTGAGGGTTACATACCGTGTTTCAAACCACCAGGGGCCTCGTTCTGCGGGAGGTCCGATACAAGGAAGCGGACCGGATCCTGACTATCCTCACCGAATCGGAGGGGAAGATCACCGCCAAGGCCCGGGGCGCCCTGCGCAAATCCAGCCGGACCGGCGCCGCCACCCAGCAGCTCACCTGGTCGGAGCTGACCCTTTTCGGCAACCGGGGCAAATGGACCGTGAACGAGGGGACCGTGCTGGAGGGCTTCTCCGGCCTGCGGGACGATATTGAGAAGCTGGCCCTGGGCAGTTATTTTGCCGAGTGCCTGGAGGCCTTCTCCGTGGAGGATCAGCCGGACCCGGCGCTGCTGCAGCTGGGCCTCAACTCCCTCTATGCGCTGAGCAATGATATGGGAGCGCCGGAGAAGATCAAGGCCGCCTTTGAGCTGCGCCTCATGTGCCTTGCAGGCTTCCGGCCGGAGCTTGGCGCCTGCAGCGTCTGCGGAAAAACAGAGCCGGAGGATCCGGTGCTGAGCCTTTCCGACGGCGTGCTCTGCTGCCGGAGCTGCGCCCGCCCCAGCTGGGACGGGACCCTTCTGGAGGAGGACGCCCTGGCCGCCATGCGCTATGTGAGCTCTGCCCCGGCCAAGCGGCTCTTTTCTTTCCCCATCGGAGAGAAGGGGCTGCAGAACTTCTCCCGGGCGGCGGAGCGCTATGTGCAGGCCCACGCGGAGCGCAGCTTCCCCACCCTGGAATACTATAAACAGTTTCGAAAGAATATGTAGTGGTGACCCTTGCGGTCGCCCGTGAAAGAGAATAGAAAGGGACCTATCATGAGCTTTTTTGAAAAATCCCTGAATACCCTGGAGCTGCCCGCCGTGCTGCAGAAGCTTTCCCAGCAGGCGGTGGGGGACACCGCCAAGGAGCGTGCCCTGCTGCTCGCGCCCTCCTCCGACCCCTTTGAGGTGAAGCACCGCCTGGAGGAGACCAGCGCCGCCAAGACCATGATGGTGGTGCGCGGCAGCCCCAGCTTTTCCGGCGTGAAGGACGTGCGTGCTTCCCTGGCCCGTGCGGACCTGGGCGGTGCCCTCAACACCCGGGAACTGCTGGACATTGCCCGGGTGCTGCAGTGCGCGCGGCTGGTGCGGGGCTATATCGCCGACGATTCCGTTGGCAAGACCTGCATCGACTCCCTCTTCAACGGCCTTCGGGCCAATAAATTCCTGGAAGAGAAGATCACCACCTCCATCGTGGGGGAGGATGAGATCGCCGACGGCGCCTCCAACGAGCTGGCGGATATCCGCCGCAAGATGCGGGCCGCGGCTGCCCGGGCCCGGGAGGCCCTGCAGAAGATCCTCTCTTCGCCCTCCTATGCCAAGGCGCTGCAGGAACCCATCATCACCATGCGCTCCGACCGCTATGTGGTCCCTGTGAAGGCGGACCACAAGGGCGCGGTTCCCGGTCTGGTGCATGATATCTCGGCCACGGGGCAAACTCTCTTCGTGGAGCCCATGGCCGCTGTCAAGGCCAACAACGAGCTGCGGGAGCTGGCCGCCAAGGAGAAGCTGGAGATCGAGCGGATCCTGGCCGAGCTCTCCGCCGACTGCGCCGAGCATCGGCAGGACATCGATTCCGACTTCGATCTGCTGGTGCGCCTGGACCTGATCTTTGCCAAGGCCAAGCTGAGCTACCAGATGGACTGCCAGGAGGCGAGCCTGGAAGGGGAGGGCATCCTGCTGCGCCGGGCCCGCCACCCGCTGCTGGACCCTGCCAAGGCCGTTCCCATCGATGTGGAACTGGGGGATGCCTTCGATACCCTGGTCATCACCGGTCCCAACACCGGCGGCAAGACCGTGTCCCTCAAGACCATCGGTCTGCTGGCCGCCATGAACCAGTGCGGCCTGCACATCCCCGCCGCGGACGGCAGCAATCTCCCGGTGTTCCGGCATATCCTGGCCGATATCGGCGATGAGCAGAGCATTGAGCAGTCCCTCTCCACCTTCTCAGCCCATATGACCAACATCGTGAGCATTCTGGAGGAGTGCGACGAGAATTCCCTGCTCCTCTTTGACGAGCTGGGTGCCGGCACCGACCCCACCGAAGGCGCGGCTCTCGCCATCTCCATCATCGAGTATGCCCGTCAGAAGGGCGCCATGATCGCCGCCACCACCCACTATGCCGAGCTGAAGGTCTATGCCACCAACCAGCCCGGGGTGCAGAACGCCTCCTGCGAGTTTGATGTGGAGACCCTGCGGCCCACCTATCATCTGCTGGTGGGCATCCCCGGCAAGTCCAATGCCTTTGCCATTTCCCGGCGCCTTGGCCTGGGAGAGGACATCATCGAAGACGCCAAAAACCGGGTCAGCACCGACAGCGCCAGCTTTGAGGCCACCATTGAAAAGCTGGAGCAGACCCGGCTCCTGCTGGAGAAGGACCGGGAGGCCACGGCCAAAAAACTCAAAGAGGCGGAGGAGAGCGCCAAAAAGTCCGCCCAGCTGCGCAAGGAACTGGAGGTGCGCCTGGAGAAGGCGGACCTGAAGGCCCGCCGGGATGCCGAACGCATCCTGCAGGAGGCCCGGGACACCGCTGAGGCCACTTTCCGGGAGCTGGACGAGATGCGGGAGAAGGCAAACGAGGAGGACAATATCCAGCGCATCAACGAGGCACGCAGCGAGCTGCGCCGCAAGCTGAACCAGAGCCAGGAGGAGCTGCGCCGCCAGGACGCCGCCCCGGCGGAGGAGCAGAAGTCTGCCCGTCCCGTGAAGCCCGGCGACACTGTGCAGATCAAGTCCATGGGCATGAAGGCGGAGGTCATCTCCGTCTCTCCCGACCGGGTGCTGACCCTGCGGGCCGGCATTATGAACGTCACCGCCAGGGAGGACGAGGTCCTGCTGGTGGAGGGCGAGAGCATGAAGCCCAAAAAGAGCGCATCGTCCGGCTCCGCCACGCTGCGCGCCGCCGCCTTCCCCGCGGAGGTGGACCTGCGGGGCATGGAGGTCATCGACGCTCTGCTCACCGCCGAGCAGTATCTGGACGGGGCTGTGATGGCAAAGCTCAAGACCGTCACCATCATCCACGGCAAGGGCACCGGCGCCCTGCGCAGTGCCGTGCAGAACATGCTGCGCCACAACAAGAGCGTCAAATCCTTCCGCCTGGGCCGCTTTGGCGAAGGCGAGGCCGGCGTCACCATCGTGGAGCTGAAATAAACGTCTTTTTCGCTGGAAAAAGAGTATAAAAGATCATCTTTCCCGCCGACAGGAAATGGTGAAAATCACGAAACGGCGGAAATCGGTTGACGTATGGTCGAAAATTTGCTAAAGTATCATAGAATCCAGTGGAGATTCTTCTAACGGAAACTATTAAAGGATATAAGGAGATGCGGGCATGATTTCCAAGGAAGTAGTCATCAACAATCAGGTGGGGCTTCACGCCAGACCGGCCACCTTCTTCATTCAGAAGGCCAATGAGTTCAAGAGCAGCATCTGGGTTGAAAAGGAAGAGCGGCGCGTCAACGCCAAGAGCCTTCTGGGCGTCCTGTCTCTGGGCATCGTAAAGGGAACCGCCATCACCATCATCGCCGACGGCGTGGATGAGGAAGCGGCGATCGCCACCCTCTCGGAGCTGATTGATTCCGATTTCTCCGAGTAATACAGCAACATACAGAAGAAAAGGGTGTGCCTGTGCACACCCTTTTTTCCAATTTAGACAAATGATTCGTCCCCCCTGTGGGTGACGAATCATTTAGGGGATACTCGTGCTTATCGCAGCGGGCCTTGGCCCGCTTTGGTCGGCGCGAGGCCTCGCAGCAGAGCTTGGATCGTCGCGCGCTTCCCGCGCGTCGCTATGCTCGGCTTATGGAGTTTTTGCCGAGGCAAAGCTCCGACAAAAACGAATTGAATGCTTTTTCGCCGTCCGCGGCGAAAAAGCAGAGGGGAGAAAGCCCCTCTGAACTCCCCCCCACCTATTCGTCGGGATGGAATAGCTATCGGTTTTTCATCGGATCTACAGGAGTAAGTCATGCTGGAAGAGCTGCGGGAAAAAGCCAATCATCTGCCCCTGCTGCCCGGGGTCTATATCATGCTGGACGAGCACAGCGAGGTCATCTACGTCGGCAAGGCCAAGAAGCTCAAAAACCGGGTCAGCAGCTATTTCCACGGGGAGCATCTGCCCAAGGTGGCCGCCATGGTGGAGAAGGTGGCGGATTTCAACGTCATCGTGGCCGGCAGCGAACTGGAGGCCCTGGTGCTGGAAAACTCTCTCATCAAGCGCCATAAACCCCATTACAACATCCTCCTGAAGGACGACAAGGGCTATCCCTTCATCCGCCTGGATCCCCGGCAGGAATACCCTGTCATGAGCATTGCCAGCCGCGCCGCCAAGGACGGTGCCCGCTACTACGGCCCCTTTGGGGGACGCTACCAGTCTCGGGAAATCATCAACACCATCTGCAAAGCCCTGCTTTTGCCAGATTGCAGCCGCAAATTTCCCCGGGATATCGGCAAGGACAGGCCCTGCCTCAACTATCACATGGGCTCCTGCGCCGGCTGGTGCCTCCAGGACAGCGACGCGGAGGATTACCGCGCCCGCATGCGCCAGGCCGCCCTGATCCTGGAGGGGAAGAGCGGCGAGCTGATCGAGGACCTGCGCCGGGAGATGGAGCAGGCGGCGGAGGAGCTGCGCTTTGAAAAGGCCGCTCAGCTGCGGGACCGGATGCGCGCCATCGAGAGCGTGAGCCAGAAGCAGCGGGTCATCGCCACCGCCTTTGCGGATACCGACGCCGTCGGCTTTGCCCGGGGCGCGAAAAGCTGCTTTACCGTGCTGCACTTCGTCAACGGAGACCTGGCCGGCAAGGACGTGGAGATGATGGAGGAGCCCCTGGAGGAGGACGCGGAGGCCGTGTCCGATCTGGTGCGGCAGTACTACACCGCCCACCGGGGCGGCTGGCCCAAGTCCATTCTGCTTCCCTGCGAGATCGAGGACCGGGAGGAGCTGGAGACTCTGCTCAGCGAGACGGCGGGCAGGCGGGTCTATCTGGAATGTCCCAAGCGGGGGGAGCGGATGCGCCTCATCGAAAGCGCATCCCTCAATGCCCGGGAGGAGATCCAGCGGCGCACCACGCTGGCCCAGCGGCGCTCCAAGACCCTGGAGTGGCTGCAGAAGGCCCTGGAACTGGAGAATTTCCCCGGCCGCATCGAGGCCTTCGATATTTCAAACCTGGGGGATACCGGAATCGTGGCCGCCATGAGCGTGCACGTGGACGGCAAGCCTCTGAAGCGGGACTACCGCAAATTCCGCATCCGGGACCTGGACGGGGCGGACGACTATGCCAGCATGTACCAGGCGGTTTTCCGCCGTTTCAAGCGCTACCTGGACGGGGACGAGCATTTTGCTCCTCTGCCGGATCTGCTGCTCATCGACGGCGGCGAGAACCACGCCGCCACCGCGGTGCGTGCCCTGCAGGACCTGGGCCTTTGGGTGCCCACCTTCGGCATGGTGAAGGACGACCGCCACCGCACCCGTGCCCTGATCACCCCGGAGGGGCGGGAGATCGGCATCCAGGGCAACCAGGCGGTTTTCGCCCTGGTGGGGAATATCCAGGAGGAGACCCACAACACCGCCATCGGCTACCAGCGGGAACTGCGGCTGGAGAGCTATGCCTCCGCCCTGGACAAGATCGACGGCGTAGGCCCCCGGCGCAAGAGCGATCTGCTCAAGGCATTCAAATCCGTCAAGGCCATCCGGGAAGCCTCGGAGAGCCAGCTGGCTCTCGTCGTTCCGAAGAATACCGCCAAAGCGGTATATGCGTATTTCCACAATGAAGAAATGAAGAAATGAAGTTTGCTTCACAAATGAAGGAATTGCGGTATCGGCTTTGCCGATGGATTCTGATCTGTCCCGCAAAGCGGGACACCTGAATTTTTGCATTGGCCGAAGGCTCTTCATCCCTTCCTCCGGCGGAGCCGGACGTCATCCTTGAAAGGACGGTCTTTCCTATGCGTGTCATCACCGGTTCTGCCCGGGGCAGAAAACTGAAGACCCCGGAAAACTACGATATTCGCCCCACCACGGATAATGTGAAGGAGGCGCTCTTCAATATCATCCAGTTCGATATCGAGGGCCGGCGGGTGCTGGATCTCTTTGCGGGTACCGGGCAGCTCGGCATCGAAGCCTTGAGCCGCGGCGCAAAAAGCTGCGTCTTCATCGATGAGAGCAGGGAAGCGGTAAAGATCGTGAAGGAGAATCTGAAGGCCTGCGGCCTCTCCGCTCCCGTGCTGCAGGAGAACGCCCTGAACTATCTCCGCCGGGGAGAACGCTTCGACCTGATCTTTGTGGATCCGCCCTATGACGCGGGCCTGTATGAGCCGGTGCTGAATACCCTCGTTTCTGTTGACAACTTGTCGGATGGTGGTATAATTATTTGTGAAGCTCGGCGCGAAACGGAACTGCCGGAGCTTCCCGTACCCTACCGGAAGGGGAAGGAATACCGCTACGGCAAGGTGAAAATCTGTATCTACGCAAAGGAAAGCCAGCTATGAGCATTGCGATCTGCCCCGGCAGCTTTGATCCCATCACACTGGGACACCTGAACATCATCCGCCGCACCTCCAGGATCTTTGACCGGGTGGTGGTCTGCATCATGCACAATGCCATGAAGCCGAACCCCATGTTCACCGTGGAGGAAAAGGTGGACATGTGCCGCAGAGCCACGGAGCGCTACCCCAATGTCACTGTGGACTGGTCCGACGGGCTGCTGGCGGAGTATGCCAAGCAGTATCCCGGCGCGGTGATCGTGAAGGGCCTGCGCGCGGCCTCTGACTTTGAGTATGAATTTCAGATGAATCTGATCAACAAGAAGATCAATCCGGAGCTGGAGACCATGTTCCTCACCGCAAGCGGCAAGTATACCTTCCTGTCGTCTTCCGTGGTGCGGGAAATGGCCTATTACGGCGCGGATCTGACAGGACTGGTGCCTTCCGAACTCATCGAAGAGATCGAGACCAAGGCCAGGCAGTGGAGGTTGAAGTAATGGACAACAACGATGTGATGGAACTGCTGGATGATCTGTTCAACATGATCAGCGAAGCCTGGAACGTCCCTCTCGGAGGTGACAAGTGCATCATTGAGCGGGAAAAAGCCCTGAAGGTCATCAGCGACATCAAGGCTGCGATGCCCTCCTCCGTGGCTGAGGCCAAGCGCCTTGTTGCGGCAAGAGACGAGTTCATCGGCAATGCCAAGCGGGAAGCCGAGGCCATGCGCAAGAGCGCCGAGGATCGCGCCCGTCAGCTGGTGGATGAACAGGAGATCACCCGTGCCGCCCGTGCCAGAGCTGCTGAGATGATCTCTACCGCCGAGTCCAAATCTATGGAGCTGCGCAAGCTTGCCAGCGATTATGTGGATGATCTCATGCGTCAGACGGAGAACAGTCTGACCGCCTCCCTGGACGCCATCAAAAGCACACGCTCCAGCTTCCGCGGCAGCAAGGGCCCGCGGAGAAGCGGCCCTGTCGCCAATCCCGAGGAGCTGTAAGACAGCAGAATACTGCAGAGAAAACCCCATCCCGGAAACCGAACGGCCAGGAATGCCGCCGGATTCCGGGATGGGGTTTTTTATGTCAAAGAAAAGCTGAAAAAAGACAAAAAGTAACAGACATTTGCTCTTGCAATTTGGAAATCGCTCCCCTATAATGGAGGTGCAAAGTGGTTTGAAGTGGTGGAAAATGGAGCAATTCTCCACGAGAAGACAGAAGGAGCGATTTGCGTGACAGGCGAATATCAACACTCTCTTGATAATAAAGGACGTTTATTTATTCCCGCCAAGCTTCGGGATGAGCTGGGCGATGTTTTTTTCATTACCCTATCCATGGATCGCTGCCTGAGTGCTTACAGCAGCGAGGCCTGGCAGTCTTTTTCCGATAAGGTCAGTGCCATGCCCTATGTGAAGCAGCGGAAAATGCGGCCGCTCTTTGCCCATGCGGCCCGCTGCGAGCTGGACGCCCAGGGCAGGGTCCTGATCCCCCAGAACCTGCGGGATTACGCGGGTTTTACCAAAAATGTCACCGTTGTGGGCTGCAACAACCATGCGGAGCTGTGGGACAGCGCCGCCTGGAACGCGGTTTACAGCGAGGAAACCACCCCGGAGAATATCGCCGCGGTGATGGAGGAGCTGGAATTCTGATGGAGCAGCCCAGGCATGTATCCGTGTTGCTTGCCGAGTGCATCGAGAATCTGAACATCCGGCCCGACGGGATCTATGTGGACGGCACCCTGGGCCTGGGCGGTCATTCCTATGAGATCGCTTCCCGCCTGCGGAAGGGAAGACTCATCGGCATTGACCGGGACCCCAGCGCCATCGAACGGGCGGGAAAGCGCCTGGAGCCCTTCCGGGATCGGATCACCCTGGTCCACGGCAATTTCGGGGACGTCGCGCAGATCCTGGTCGAGCTTGGTATTGCCGGCGTTGACGGCATGCTCTTTGACCTTGGCGTGTCCTCACCCCAGCTGGACGAGGCGGAGCGGGGCTTTTCCTATATGCTGGAGGCGCCGCTGGACATGCGCATGGACAGCACCGCCGCCCTCAGCGCCTACGAGGTGGTCAACACCTGGAGCGAGGAACGCCTCAACCGCATCCTCTGGGATTACGGAGAGGAGCGCTATGCCCGCCGGATCACCGCCGCCATCCTGGCGGCCCGGGAGAAGGCGCCGATCCAAAGCACCGCGGAGCTGGTGGAGATCATCAAGGGAGCCATGCCCGCGGCAGCGCTCCGGGAAAAGCAGCACCCCGCCAAGCGGAGCTTCCAGGCCATCCGCATCGCCGTGAACGACGAACTGGGCGAGGTGGAGCGCATGATGGAAACCGCGCCGGACAAGCTCAATCCCGGCGGGAGACTGTGCGTCATCAGTTTCCATTCCCTGGAGGACCGGATCGTGAAAAACGGGATCGGCCGCCGGGAGAACGGCTGCACCTGTCCCCGGGAGGCACCTGTCTGCACCTGCGGCTTTGTGCGCACCCTGCGCAGCGTGAGCCGCAAGCCTATTTTGCCGAGCGAGGAAGAGATCGAGAGAAATCCGCGCTCCCGCAGCGCAAAACTGCGCGTGGCGGAGAGAGTGTGAGGATATGTCAAGTTCCAGGGAGACCCTGTTTCAGATCCTGTGCGTCGGGGCAAGCCTGATCCTTCTGGTGGTGAGCCTTTTGTACGGCGTGCGCGTCACCGCGCTGAACCAGCAGGCCGCCGCGGCGAAAACCAAGGTGGAAAGCCTGCGGGAGGAGAATGAGATCCTCCGTGTCCGCGAAGCCCACGTCTGGAGCCTGGAAGAGATCGAACGCCGGGCCCGGGAAGAACTGGGCATGCAGAGTCTCAGCGCCGAACAGATCGTGAGAACAGACTTCGCGGGATAAAAGAAGAGCCTTTCCCAAAGAGATACCGGGATCAGCCGCAGCATATACTATCCCAAACAAGGGAGATGCGGGTGATACCATGAAGAACATACGAATGTGCAGTGTTCCGGACGAACAGGGCCCGAACCGCCAGATGCTCCGCCGCGCGCTGCTGCTCATGGCAGTGTGCGGCGCAGCCGCGTTTGCCCTGCTGCTGGCAAAGCTTTGTCAGATCCAGCTTCTGGAGCACGATTTTTATGAGCAGCGCGCCCTGGAGCAGCAGCTGCGGGAGGCCCCGGGCTCCCCGCGCCGGGGCACCATCACCGATGTCAAAGGACGGCTCCTGGCCGTCAGCGCCTCGGTTGACAATGTCTATCTCAGCCCTGCCGAGATCCGGCAGTACGGCGAGGACCGGGAGCTGATCGCCCGGGAGCTGAGCCGGATCCTGGATCTGGACTATGATGACCTGCTGGAAAAGACCGGTCAGACAGGCTCCTGGTACGTGACAGTGGCGCGGAAGGTGGAGCGGGAGACCGCCGATGCCATCCGAGCCTTCAAGACCGCCCACGGCATCCGGGGCGTCCGCCTGGAGCCGGATACCAGGCGCTATTATCCAAACGATTCCCTGGCCTGCCATCTGATCGGCTTTGTGGGAATGGACAATACCGGCCTGGAAGGCATCGAGGCGCAGTATGACAGCGCCCTGCAGGGCAGCGCCGGAAGAAGCCTGCGCAGCACCAACGCCTTCGGCACCGAGCTGCTGTTTGAAAGCTATGAGGACTATGAGCCCGGAGAGGACGGCTGCGATGTGGTGCTCAGCCTGGACGCGGCGGTGCAGTTCCTGGTGGAAAAGCACCTGCGCCAGGCGGTGGAGGATTATGACATCCAGCACGGCGCCGGAGCCATCTGCATGGATGTGAACACCGGGGCGATTCTGGCCATGGCCTCTCTGGACGCTTATGACCTGAATCACTTTCTGGATGTGAGCGATGAGGTCCGGCAGCAGATGGCCGCGGCCGGGAGCGAGGAGGAAGCCCAGCAGATCCTGGACGCGGCCAGAGCCCGCCAGTGGCGCAACAAGGCCCTCTCCGATACCTATGAGCCCGGCTCCACCTTTAAGATCATCACCCTCTCCATGGCCCTGGATGCGGGCGCGGTGGATTTGTCGAGCAGCTTTTACTGCGGCGGGAGCGTCAGCGTCAAGGGACGCACTTCGCCCATCCGCTGCTGGAAGACCGAGGGTCACGGCTCCCAGAATCTGACCCAGGCGGTGCAGCACTCCTGCAACGCGGCCTTTGTAAACATCGGCCTCAGAATGGGGCCGGAGCGCTTTTACGATTATTGCGAGGCCTTTGGCTTTCTGGAGAAGACCGGAGATCCGAAGGCGAACCTGAGCGCCAAAACCGGCATTGACCTTGCCGGGGAGAGCGGCAGTATCTGGTGGAGCGAAGACGTGTTCTGCTCGCCGCGCAATCAGTCCCAGCTGGCTGCTGCCTCCTTCGGCCAGACCTTTACCATCACGCCTCTGCAGCTTGTCACGGCGGTGAGCGCCTGCGTCAACGGCGGGCGGCTCCTGCGGCCCTATGTGGTGCAGCGGATCCTGAACCCTGACGGAAGCGTGAAGCTGGAGCATGAGCCCGAGACGGTCCGCCAGGTCATCCGGCCCGAGACCAGCGAAAAGGTCCGGACCATTCTGGAACAGGTGGTGGGGGACAACAAAGAGGGCACCGGCCGCAACGCTGCCGTTGCGGGCTACCGCATCGGCGGGAAGACCGGCACCAGCGAGAAGGTCAGCCTGGAAGCCAGCACCGGAAGGAAAGAATACATCGTCTCCTTCATCGGCTTTGCCCCGGCGGACGATCCGAAGATCGCCCTGCTGGTTTTTTTGGATACTCCCTCGGACAGGTCCGGCATCTACATCAGCGGCGGCCAGATGGCGGCCCCTGTGGTAGGGAACATGCTGGCGGACATCCTTCCGTATCTGGGCGTGGAGCCGGAGAAGGCGACGGAGAGCGACACCACATCCATGCCCCGCCTGGAACAGCTGGAGCTGATCGAGGCTGCGTCCCGGTTGGAGGAAGCGGGGCTGCAGGCCCGAACGGTGGGGGAGGGGACCCTGGTGACAGGGCAGCTTCCCAAAGCAGGTCGCCGCATCGCCAGGGGCAGCCAGGTCATCCTGTATCTTGGCGCAAAGCCTTCGGAGACGCAGCGGACAGTGCCAAATCTCTACGGCCTGCCTTATGAACAGGCGAGAGCGCTTTTGGCGCAGCAGGGACTCTTCCTGCGCAGCAGGAGCCCCCTTCTCAGCGGAGAGGAACAGTGCGTCGCCTATCAGAGCGCCCCGGCGGGGAGCAGCCTTCCCGCGGGCGATGTGATCACGGTGACGCTGATCAGTACAGACGATTCGATTTTGGGACGTTATTGAGGAAAAACACATGAAATTGAGAGAGATCATTCAGCATATCCGGGTACTGTCCATGACTGCGGATCCGGAGACGGAGATCGGCGGCATCAGCTATGATTCCCGCCGCACCCTGCCGGGAGACCTGTTCGTGGCGGTCCGCGGCTTTGAGGTCGACGGCCATCGCTTTATCCCCAAGGCTGTGGAAAACGGCGCCGCGGTCATCCTCTGCGAGACGCCGCCCGCAGACGGCACGCCCTATGTGCAGACGGACGACTGCCGCCTTGGCCTTGCCCTCTGCAGCCGGGACTTTTTCGGAAACCCGGCGGCGGAGATGAAGATGGTGGGCATCACCGGCACCAGCGGCAAAACCAGCTCTTCTTATCTGCTCAAGCACCTGCTGGAGCGGGAGAAGGACGCCAAGGTTGGGCTCATCGGCACCAACGGCAACTGGATCGGGGATGAATTCCTGCACACCGAGCACACCACGCCCGAGAGCTATGAACTGCACAAGCTCTTCCGCCGGATGGCGGACGAGGGCTGCACCCATGTGGTAATGGAGGTCTCCTCCCACTCCCTGACGCTGGAGCGGGTGGCAGGCATCACCTTCGACGTTGGCGTCTTCACGAATCTCAGCCAGGATCATCTGGATTTCCACAAGGATATGGAGGACTACGCCGCCGCCAAGCGCAAGCTCTTCTCCCAGTGCCGGGAGGGCTGGCTGAACGCCGACGATCCCTGGACGCCTTTCATGCTGGAGGGAGCCGAGTGCCCCTGCCGCACCTTCTCCGCCGAGCGAAACGACGCGGACCTGGTAGCCAAGGACGTACGGCTCAGCGCCTCAGGCGTCCGCTTTGCCGCCATGTGCGGCGGTAAGCTCGCCATCACAAAGCTGGGCATCCCCGGCATGTTTTCGGTATACAACGCCCTGGCCGTCATGGCGGCGGGCCTTGGCCTCGGGATCCCTCTTGCGGACTGCGCCGAGGCAATGGAGAGCGCAAAGGGCGTGAAGGGTCGGATGGAGCTGGTGCCTTCCGACGGGGACTATGCCATTTTGATCGACTATGCCCACAAGCCGGACGCCCTGGAGAAAGTGCTGAAGACCCTTCGACCCGTGACCCGGGGACGGCTCATCGTCCTTTTCGGCTGCGGCGGGGACCGGGACCGGGGCAAACGTCCCATCATGGGCCATATTGCTGCGGAGCTTGCGGATGTCTGCGTGGTCACCAGCGACAATCCCCGCACCGAGCAACCCATGGCCATCATCGAAGAGATCCTCTCCGGCATGAAAAACATTGCCACGGCGGTTCAGGTCATCGAAGATCGGGAAAAGGCCATTGCCTGGGCTATTGACAAGGCGGGTCCCGGTGATGTAATATTGCTTGCCGGCAAGGGGCACGAGGATTATCAGGTGGTGGGCAAAGAAAAGCACCACATGGACGAGCGGGAGATCGTCGCCTCCGTCCTTGCCGCCCGGAAATAGAGATTGAGGGGAGACCCGTTATGACGATAAAGCTGATATCGGCCTTTGTGCTGGCCTTTTGTTTTGCCACTGCTTTCGGCCGCTTTTACATTCCCTGGCTGCGGCGGCAGAAGGCCGGCCAGCAGATCAAGGAGATCGGGCCCAGCTGGCATATGAACAAAAGCGGCACGCCTACCATGGGCGGTGTCATGTTCATTCTGGCGGTGACCTTCGTCTGTCTGACGCTGGGCTTTGAGGGCATGCTCCACGGCAATTACGTGCATATCTTCGTCCTGCTCTTCGCTCTGGTCTACGGCGCCATCGGCTTCCTGGACGACTGGGAAAAGATCCGGAAAAAGCAGAACCTGGGCCTGAGCGCCCGGATGAAATTCCTGCTGCAGCTGGCTGCAGCCCTGGTCTTTGTACTGCTCATGCGGCAGATCGGTTATCTGAAGACCCAGCTCTTTATTCCTTTCTGGCATGTTACCGTCCATGTGCCGGATTGGCTCTATTTCATCTTTGCCGCCTTTGTCATCGTGGGCACGGTCAACGCCGTGAATCTCACCGACGGGCTGGACGGCTTGGCCTCCGGCACTTCGCTGCCGGTGTGCCTGTTCTTTGTTGCCGTGACCTTCGCCTGGGGCGAGCGCTTTCTGGAACTGGGGCTTTTTGCCTCCGGTCTGGCCGGCGGCCTGCTGGGCTTTCTGGTCTATAATTTCCATCCCGCCAAGGTGTTTATGGGCGACACCGGCTCCCTCTTCCTGGGCGGCGCCATCGCGGCCCTGGCCTTTGCCTA
The DNA here is from genome assembly GCA_017447685.1 of Oscillospiraceae bacterium. Taxonomy (GTDB): domain Bacteria; phylum Bacillota; class Clostridia; order Oscillospirales; family Oscillospiraceae; genus Limivicinus. The sequence continues at coordinate 2,683 of JAFSMZ010000052.1, read as the reverse complement.
TGACATGCCCCTGATCCTGGTGACCTTGGGTATCGTCTATATCATCGAGACGCTTTCGGACATCATTCAGGTGGGCTACTTCAAGCTGAGCCACGGCAAGCGGGTGTTCCGCATGGCTCCCTTCCACCACCATCTGGAGATGGGCGGCTGGACGGGAAAAAAGTGGAAAGAGGTCGAAATATTTGCTCTCTTTTCCGGCATATCCCTGCTGTTTGCCATCATATCCTTTATTGGAGTGTTTCATCGCGCACTGTAAGGGACGGTACGAGCCGGGGAGGTGGATGTATGCGTTATGACAGCACCCGCCTCGCCGGCTCTTCTCCTGTCGCCCTCAAGGCCCGAAGGGAGCAGATGGACGGAGGCTTTCTTCTGTTGATCCTGGTACTGCTTTTCATGGGCGTACTCATGGTGCTCTCCTCCAGTTATCCCCGAGCCTACTATGACCCGGGCAAGGTGACGGGAGGGAAGGCCCTGTATTATTTTCTGCGCCAGCTGGTCTTTGCCCTGCTGGGAACCGGGCTTATGCTGCTGTTGAGCAGGGTGCCCATGCGCGTTTTTCGTCGCTGGGCCTATCCCTTTCTGGCCCTGACCCTGGTGCTGCTGGCCCTGGTACCCCTCATCGGTGTAAAGGCCAACGGCTCCCGCCGCTGGCTGGGGGTGGGGAGCCTCACGGTCCAGCCCTCGGAGCTTGCCAAGCTGGCCGTGATCCTGAGCTTTTCCGCCATGATCTGCCGCTTCCGGGAGAAGATGCGCAGCTTTCGCTGGGGCATCCTGCCTTTTCTGGGTATCCTGGCCGTTATTGTGGGCCTGCTGATCCTGGAGCCCCATTTTTCCGCCTCCATCATCATCCTGGCTCTGGGCGGAAGCATGATGTTTCTGGGCGGCGTGCGGCTCTTCTGGTTTGTTGGAGTACTGGGCGCCGCCGGAGTGGGACTTGCTGTACTGCTGACCTTCTTCCCCTATGCCTCCACACGCATCAGCACCTGGCTGGACCCCTTTTCCAGCCCCTCCGCTGAGGGCTACCAGATTGTCCAGAGCCTTTATGCCATCGGCTCCGGCGGACTCAGCGGCCTGGGCCTGGGCGCGGGAAGGCAGAAGTACCTCTTTCTGCCCGAGGAACACAATGACTTTATCTTTTCCGTGACCTGCGAGGAGCTGGGCTTTCTCGGGGCCGCGCTGATCCTGATTTTGTTTGCGCTGCTGATCCTGCGGGGCTACCGCATCGCGCTGAACTGCCGCAGCCGTTTTTCCTTCCTGGTCTGTGCCGGGATCACCACTCTGCTTGCGCTGCAGGTTTTCCTGAACGTGGCGGTGGTGACCAATCTCCTGCCCTGTACCGGCATCTCCCTGCCTTTTTTCAGCTACGGCGGCACCGCGCTGCTGATCCAATTGGGGGAGATGGGCATCGTCCTCAGCGCTTCGAGAGAGAATATGAATTGAGGAGCATGACATGAAATTTGTACTGACCTGCGGCGGAACCGCCGGACATGTGAATCCCGCCCTGGCGGTGGCCGGACGGCTGCGGGAGCTGATGCCGGAGAGTGAATTCCTGTTCCTGGGCGCCGAGGGCAAGATGGAAATGGACCTGGTGCCCCGGGCGGGCTACGAGATCCGGGGCCTCAAAATCACCAATATCGCCCGGGGCCGCTCCCTCTCCGCCCTGAAGCATAATCTGGATACGGCCAGAAACGTCATCGCCTCGGAGCGTGAGGCCCGCGCTATCCTGAAAGAATTCCGGCCCGATGCGGTCATCGGCACGGGGGGCTATGTTTGCTTTCCGGTGCTGGACGCCGCTTCCCGGCTCCATATCCCCACCCTGGTCCATGAGAGCAACGCGCTCCCAGGTCTCACCACCCGGATGCTGGCGGACAAAGTGGACGCCATCCTGGTGGGCTTTGAGGAGAGCAGAAAGCATTATCGGGAGCCGGCCAAGGTCAGTGTCACCGGTACGCCGGTGCGGGGGGAGTTTGCCCGCTACACCCGGGAGGTCGCCCGGAAAGAGCTGGGCCTGGTTATGGACGAGCCGCTTGTAGTCTCTGTCTGGGGATCCCTGGGATCCGGACACATGAACGGCATCCTTACCGAGATGCTGCCCATGATGGAGGGGCAGAAGCGTTTTCACATGATCCATTCCGTGGGCAGCCGGGATTACCGGGACTTCCAGCAGACCCTGGCGGAGCGGAAGCTGGACCCGGCTGCCTGCCGGGTGGACGCCCGGGAGTATATTTTTGACATGCCCCGGGTCATGGCCGCGGCGGACCTGATCCTCTGCCGGGCCGGGGCCTCCACCCTGGCAGAGCTGACCTACATGGGAAAGCCGGTTCTCATCGTGCCCTCTCCCAACGTGACGGACAATCACCAGGAGAAGAACGCCCGGGTCCTGGAGAAGGCCGGCGGCGCCAAGGTCTTCCTGGAAGGGGAGTTCGACGCGAAGTCCCTGCTGGCGGAGATCGAGCGACTGCTGCAGAACCCCGCGGAGCTGGAGAGTATGTCCAAAGCCATGGCCTCCCTTTCCGTCCCCGACGCCACGGACAAGATCGTGGGCAAGGTGCTGAATTTAGTGAATAAAGAATCGTGAATCGTAACCATGTCCCGCCTCGCGGGACGGATTACAATCTGTCGCCAAAAGCGACACCGTATCTTTTCACTCTTCACTCTTCGCTCTTCACTCTTCACTCTTCAC
>JAFSMZ010000024.1:0-163423 GCA_017447685.1 Oscillospiraceae bacterium | reverse complement strand
GCCGCAAACAGGATCTTTTCGTGCCAGGCATCGTTGCCTGTGCTCGGAATACAGATCCAGTATTCCTGCGCCAGGCGCCTCGCCTGACACAAAAATCTCTCTGTTTGCGGTGCTGCGCAGTTTTGCGCGAGGCATTTTTCGCCCAGACGATATAGAAAAATCCGGGAATACTTGCTGTATTCCCGGATTTTTCTGTGATGGATGGGCGGAAAAGGGCCGCGCAAAACCTGCCGTCTCCCTCATTTGCACGCCCTTTCATCGGGGCTCTTTTTCCCATTGTTTGCCGTGCAGTTCTTTTCCGCTTGAATCCATTCAGGGCAGCGATGTCTCAGCGGCTTTGGACGGAAGTCCCGAGATTTGACCATGATAACGGGATGACGTCTATCGATCAACGGAGGAAAGTGCGAATTGTCCTCCCCGGACGCCTTGACGGACTTCAGCGATGCCTTTATAATGATGGACAGTCCAGGGAATGATATGGACAGAAAAGGAGTACAGTCTATGGATCAAATCACAATACCTGTGTGCGCCGAAAAGGGCCCCATTACCGAGGAGCTGCTCGGCAGGATGGACGCCTGGTTCCGCGCGGCAAACTATCTCTCGGCAGGCCAGCTTTACCTGTTGGAGAACCCGCTGCTGAAAAAGCCGCTGACGCTGAATATGATCAAGAAAAAGATCGTTGGCCACTGGGGGACGGTGCCTGGACAGAACTTCGTTTTTGTCCATCTGAACCGTGTCATCAAGCGCTATGATCTGGATCTGATCCTGCTTTCCGGTCCCGGTCACGGGGGCAATTTCTATATTGCCAACGACTATATGGACGGCACCTACAGCGAGGTGTATCCCAACATTTCTCAGGATGAAGCCGGCATGCAGAAGCTCTTCAAGCAGTTTTCCTTCCCCGGAGGCGTTCCCAGCCATTGTGCACCGGAGACGCCGGGCTCGATCAACGAGGGAGGCGAGCTTGGCTATGGCATAGCGCATGCCTTTGGCGCTGTGTTTGACAATCCCGGCTTGATCGCGGCGGTTACGGTTGGTGACGGCGAAGCCGAAACCGGACCTTTGGCCACCTCCTGGCAGTGCAACAAGTTCCTCAACCCCGCAACCGACGGCGCGGTACTGCCGATTCTTCACCTGAACGGCTACAAGATCGCGAACCCCACCGTGTTTGCCCGCATGTCCCGGGAAGAAATCACGGACTTCTTCCATGGCTGCGGCTGGGAGCCCTATTTTGTGGAGGGCGACGATCCCATGCCCATGCACCGGCTGATGGCAGAGACCATGGACAAGGTCATCGAGAGCATCCAGAAGATCCAGAAGCACGCCCGGGAGACCGGCGACTGCAGCCGTCCCCGCTGGCCGATGATCGTGCTGCGCACCCCGAAGGGCTGGACCGGTCCCAAGATGGTTGATGGAAAGCGGATCGAAAACAATTTCCTGGCGCACCAGGTTCCGATCTCCATGGAGAAGGGCGAGGAGCATCTTGCCCTGCTGGAGAACTGGCTGCGCAGCTATCATCCGGAAGAACTTTTTGACGAGGAAGGACATCTCCTCCCTGAGATCGCTTCTCTGGCTCCGGAGGGCAATGCCCGCATCGGCGCCAACCCCCATGGAAACGGCGGCCTGCTGCTGCGGGATCTGCGTATGCCGGACTTCCGCGATTACGCTTTTGAAATCACGGAGCACGGCGAGCGGGAAGGGCAGGACATGACGGAACTGGGCAAATTCGTGCGGGATATCCTTGCCCTCAATGCTGAAAGCCGCAACTTCCGCGTGTTCGGCCCGGATGAGACCAATTCCAACCGTCTCAATGCAGTGTTTGAGGTGGAGAATCGCACCTGGAACGCGGAGCGCTACGACACTGACGATCATCTGGCCGCAGATGGCCGTATCATGGATTCCATGCTGTCCGAGCATATGTGCGAAGGCTGGCTCGAGGGCTATCTGCTTACCGGCCGCCATGGCTTCTTTGCCACCTATGAGGCCTTTGCCCGCATCATCGATTCCATGGCTGCCCAGCATGCGAAGTGGCTCAAGGTCTGCAATCAGCTGCCCTGGCGCGAGGAGATCGCCTCCCTGAATTTGATCATGTGCTCTACGGTTTGGCAGCAGGATCATAACGGCTTTACCCACCAGGATCCCGGCTTCATGGACCATATTGCTAACAAGAAGGCCGATGTTGTCCGCCTGTATCTGCCGCCGGATGCCAACTGTCTGTTGAGCTGCTTTGATCACTGCATCCGCAGCCGCAACTATGTCAATGTGATCGTGGCGAGCAAGCATCCCCGGCCCCAGTGGCTGAGCATGCCGGAAGCGATCAAGCATTGCACCCAGGGCATCGGCATCTGGGACTGGGCCAGCAACGACCAGGGGCAGGAGCCGGATATTGTCTTTGCCTGCGCCGGAGAGACGCCCACGCTGGAAGCCTTGGCTGCGGTCTCCATCCTCAATAAGGAGCTTCCCGAGGTGAAGATCCGCTTTATCAACGTGGTGGACCTCTTCAAGCTGCAGCCGGCCAACGAGCATCCTCACGGCCTGACAGATGCGGAATATGACATCCTCTTCACCCAGGACAAACCCGTTCTCTTCAATTTCCACGGCTACGCCTCCCTTGTGCATGAGCTGACCTACCGCCGCCATAACAACCGTCTCATGCACGTGCGCGGCTACAAGGAAGAGGGCACCATCACGACTCCCTTTGATGTGCGCGTGCAGAATGATGTGGACCGTTTCCATCTGGTTCAGGAGGCGATCAAGTACCTTCCGCAGCTGGGCAATCGCGGTGCGTATCTGTATCAGAAAATGAGCGACAAGCTGGTGGAGCATAAGCAGTATATCCACCAGTACGGTCAGGACCTGCCGGAAGTATCCAACTGGAAGTGGGAGGACTGATCCCGCGTTTCCTCAAATGCTCGGATTCCCTCTGCAGCGATCACGCAGATTTGCCAGCACATGGCGGTTTTACTTCCGAACTGCTGTTGAAGTGTTGAGGGGGATCTCCTTCTACAAATGAGAACTGACAGGCTGTGTGAAACGATTCGGTAAAAACGGACAATAGACAAAACGCCCCCTGATGCAGGATAACAGAAGTTCTGCATCAGGGGGTATAACTACTCCAGGGAAGTATGAGAAGGCGCAAAAATTGGTGCCTTTATCAGGATCAGAAATGGATTTCGTAATAGTAGAAATGATCGAGGATCGGCTCCACATAATAGCTGTTGTCGCCTCGCGGATCTTCCCAGGACTCTTTCCGCAGATAGCCATTTCCGGATACCAGCAGCTCCCTTTCAGAGAAGGAGGGCGGGCAGAGCGCCAAAAGATCGTCAGATTCCGAGTAGTAAAATCCCCAGACAGAGTCCTGGGGGAGAACGCCGCTTGTTCCACAGCAAAACTCTATATAGGCGTCGTTCCTTCTGATCTGGCGGATGATCGCCTGGTTTTCAACAATGGCAGCGTCGTTTTTCGCGATATAGCGAAGCAGGAGACCTTCATGCTTTCTTACATATCGGATTATGCGCTCTTTTTCCGGGAGGTTTTCCGGAAAAAAATCCGCTATTTCGTATGTTTTTCCGTTCATAGAGAGACGCTCACTGTCCTGCCAGGCAAGGCTTTCAAATTCTCCCCAGGGACCGGAACGGAGCTCTTTTTGTGATTTCCGGAATTCGAAGGAGCCGATGCAAAAGCTCTTGTCAAAGCGGTAAACCACAAGTCGGGTCGAGCCGCCAAGCGCGCCTTGATCGTCGTCTATGACTTCGGCGCAATAGACGGCATCGGGAGAGAGTTCACAGGCAAGCGTCGTTCTCGCGCCGAAGCCAATGAATGGCAGGAAAAGAAGGATCGGGAGAGTCAGAAAACCGGCCAGCACATAAAAGGGCACTTTCAGCAGCTTGCGCTCCACATACTCGCTTACGATCACAACAGACAGGACCGTCCAAGGAATGAATAAGAAGACCACGAGGAAGTCTTCCGTATAAAAGATGGCAAGCAGGACATTGATTTGATTCAAAAAGGGGCACAGGGATAGAAGGACAGCAGAGACTGCGCCGGCGGTCTTCTCTTCCCGGTGTAAGAGAAGGATTCCCAAGATGCCGTAAAGGAGCGTGGAAAGAACGGCAAAGTGCCTTCCGCTGTGAACCAACAATGTGTAGTCAAGGAGTTTGGAGGCCAGGCAGATGCCGGGGAACAGAAAAGCCAGCAGAAAGAACAGAAAGGCCAGGAAATCTCTGCGCTTCATGGTTCACTCCTTTCCGGAGAGACGTGCGTAGCGATCCGCGAGTACAAGAGAGGAGACGCAAAAGACAATGCTCAATGCAAAGCCGACGAGAAATGAGGATACGGAATGTGCAGTGCCGCGAAAAAGACCAGCCAGAGCGCTTTGATAATGGTGGACAGCCCATAGATCCCCCAAAAGGATAAAAGCTCCGGTAAAGAGCGGGGAAGAGCGGGAAAAGGCTTTGCGGCTGGGATAGAGGCGGAGAAAATACCAGTTCGCAAGGGACAGAAGAAATCCTGTCACAGGAACGAGAAGGGCGAAAGCCCAGAGACCGTTGGTACCGCCCTCCGGCGTGATACTCTCTCGGAACACGCCGAAAACCAGCAGGGAGAAACAGCTGTAGAGCAGAACAGACTGCAGCAGCGAGGCTTTCCACAAATTGACTCGGGCAAGGAAGGCAGGCTTTGCCGCCGGTTCTTCTGTAATGGTGAGAACGCCCCGCATTTCTTTCAGGGCATCTCTGCAGGCCTGACAGCTCTGCAAATGTTCCTCCACCAGTGCTTTGCTTTCTTTGCTGCAGCAATCATCCGCATACAGGATCAGCAGATCACGGATTACTTCACAATGCATGTTTATCCCTCAGCTTTCCTTTCAATTTTTGCTTGGCGCGGAAGAAGGTGACTCTTGCCCAACTTTCGCTTTTACCGAAAAGCGCACTGATTTCCACAAAGGAGAGATTGGCGAAGACAGATAGCAGAAAGACTTCCTTATAGGGCTCTTCCAATTCGTGAAGCTTCGCAAAGGTCTCTTTTGACAGCTCCTTTCGGATCAGAGCATCGGCCAAATCGGGAGAGGAGTCTGCGGCGTCCTCATCCAGGGGTCCATATTTCTGGCTTTCCCGGTACCAGGTATAGAAGGAGTTTTTTGCGATCTGACAGAGCCAGGCAGCGATGCGCTCCTGGTTATGAAGCTGGCCCAGGTTCATGTAAGCACGAAAAAAGGTCTCTTGCGTCAGTTCCTCCGCAAGGGTTGGGTCCTTGCAGAGCTTTGTCAGGTACTTGTAGATGAAATCGTAGTTTTCCGAAAACAAATGCTCGAAATCCGCCACATACTCACCACCCTTCGCCTATAAGATCGGAAAAGAAGAAAAACGTTACAATGATAAAGAAAATTGCTCTAAGAATAGTTTACAACACTTGTCTACGCCTTTTCAATAAAAATATCAGATGCAGTGGCAGCGGCGGCGGAGTAAAAGCGACTTGACGAAATGAAACTGTGTGATAGACTGTCAAATAGACCTGATAATCTGCATGACAAGGAGAATCTTTTCGGATGAAGTATGAAAACACAGCGATCCTGACGGATCTGGATGGGACGCTCTTTAACAGCCAGGGTTTGGTCTCTGACGAGGATCGGACGGCGATCGCTGAGTATATCGCGCAAGGCGGTTTATTCGGCGTTGCCACAGGCCGGGAGCCTCATAACGCCCGGCTCCACCTGCCGGAGCTGCCGATGAACGCCCCCTCCATCGTCCTGAACGGAGCGGCGGTCTATGATTTTCTGGCTGAGCGCTATCTGAATACCGTTTTGATGGACAAGGAGGCCGCCCTGCAGGTGCTGGAGTACTGCGGAAAGCTGCAGCTTCCCTTGGACGTGCAGATCTACACCACAGAAGGGATCTTCTATGCAACGCCCTTGGAGACGGCTGACCCGGGCTTTCTTCGGATCCACCAGCCCACCAGCTTTCAGCCTATGGAGGTCCTGGTCCGAAAGGATTGGATGAAGGTAGTGCTGCTGGAACGGGAGAAGGACGCGCTGCAGTCCATGGTCGCCTTCCTGCAGAGTTCCGGCCTGGACCGGCGGATCAGCCTGGTGGAGGGGACCACGGATGTGGTGAAGATCGGAAAGTACCAGGAGCTGCTGCCCGCCGATATCAACAAAGGCGTGGGGATCTCCCTTCTGCACAATCTGCCCGTATATGAGAACAGAGAGATCATTGCGGTGGGGGACTACTGGAACGATTATGAGCTCCTTGAAGCTGCGGATCATGCCTGCGCGCCGGCGAACGCCATTGAGGAGATCAAGGCGATCAGCAGCGTTCTCTTGCCCTCCCATAACGACAGTGCTATTGCCAGGCTGATCCGGAATGTGATCCCGAAGATGGGGGAACCCTCTGCCTGAGCGTACAGAAAACAGCCATGCGGGACTTGAACCTGCATGGCTGTCGCTTTGCTACCGTAAATTCGTGCAGATTGAACAGCGCTGTTTTTCTTGACGATAGAGGGGGTCCTGTTATATAATACCGTTTGGTTCGTGTGTTAATGCCCATGAACACCACAACATATAGTAAAACAGACCAGCTCTGTGCAAGAGGAGCAGAGGGACTGTTAGCGCCAGGCCCGTAAATGGGTGACGAGGAATGGCAGTTGTCGAAAGACTCGGCGGATGCTGCCACGGCGGCTGCGGCATGGCCCCCCCAGTGGGGAGAGATGCTGCGGCGGTGCGTCGTTAGAGAGAAGGAAAAAGCGGAATCAAAACCGTAACAGAGCTTCTCTTATCACCAGGAAGAGCTTTTTCCGATCTTGTTCACATACGGTCCGCAGGGACCGATTCGGAAAGAGTCAGATAAAGTTGATAAGGAGTTAATTTGATATGCGTGTTGTTATCCAGGATAATTACGAGAAAATGAGCAAGTGGGCGGCAGATTACATCGCCGCGAAGATCAAGGCCCACAAGGAAGACCGGCCCTTCGTGCTGGGCCTGCCCACCGGCTCCAGCCCCATCGGCGTCTACAAGGAACTGGCCCGCATGAATCAGGCGGGAGAGCTCTCCTTTGCCAATGTCGTGACCTTTAATATGGACGAGTACCTGGGTCTGCCCCATGAGCATGACCAGAGCTACTGGTATTTCATGCACGACAATTTCTTCGATCATTTGGTGGACATGAAGCCGGAGAACATCAACATCCTCAACGGCATGACCAAGGATCCGGAGGGGGAGTGCGCCCGCTATGAGGAGAAGATCGCCTCCTACGGCGGCATTGATCTTTTCATGGGCGGTATCGGCGTGGACGGTCACATCGCTTTCAACGAGCCTTTTACATCCCTGCGTTCCCGCACCGGTGTGCGCAATCTGACCACGGACACCCGGATTGTGAACTCCCGCTTCTTCGGCAATGATCCGGAAGCGGTGCCCAGCCAGGCCCTTTCCGTTGGCGTAGGTACGGTGTTTGATTCCAAGGAGGTCCTGATCCTCATCAACGGCCACAACAAGGCCCGGGCTCTGGCCGCCACCGTGGAAGGCTCTGTCAGCCAGAAGTGGACCTGCAGTGCGCTGCAGATGCACAACGGCGCCATCATCGCCTGCGATGAGGCTGCCTGCGGAGAGCTGACCGTGGACACCTACAAGTATTTCCTGGATATTGAGAGGAAGGAGAGACTTTAAGATGTTTACGATCGCAGACCTCTATGATCTTGACCATACTCTGGCAGCCGACTATCTGCGGCAGTTTACCTATCCCTGGGAAGCCCTCAAGGGAATCAAGGACATGATCCTGGCCCTCGGCCCCACCCTGGGCGAGGATTATGAGGAAGTGCAGCCCCATGTTTGGGTCCACAAGACGGCAAAGGTCTTCCCCTCTGCCTACCTGGGCGCTCCCTGCATCATCGGGCCCAACACCGAGGTGCGCCACTGCGCCTTCATCCGCAGCTCCGCTCTTGTGGGGGCGGACTGCGTTGTCGGCAACAGTGTGGAGCTTAAAAACGTGATCCTCTTCGACCATGTGCAGACTCCCCATTATAACTACGTGGGCGACAGCATCCTGGGCTATTACAGCCATATGGGCGCTGGCTCCATCACCAGCAACGTGAAGTCTGACAAGAAACTGGTAGTGGTGCACAACGGCACCGAGCAGATGGAGACCGGCGTCAAGAAATTCGGCGCCATGCTGGGAGACTATGTGGAAGTGGGCTGCAATGCCGTCTGCAATCCCGGCACGGTCATCGGCCGCCATTCCAACATCTATCCCACTTCCTGCGTGAGAGGCGTTGTTCCTGCCAATGCGATCTGGAAGGATAACGGTGTTGTGGTTTTGAAGGAGGAGCGCTAAAATGGGTAAATATTTCGGAACCGACGGCTTCCGCGGTGAAGCCAATAAAAACCTGACCTATGAGCATGCCATTCAGATCGGCCGCTTCCTGGGCTGGTACTATGGCACGAATCAGGGCAAAAAAGCCAAGGTCCTTATCGGCAAGGATACCCGCCGCAGCTCCTATATGTTCGAGTACGCCCTGTGCACAGGTCTCATGGCCAGCGGGGCCGACGCCTACATCATGCACGTCACCACGACTCCCTCCGTGGCCTACATCACCCGGGTGGACGATTTCGACTGCGGTATCATGATCTCCGCCTCTCACAATCCTTACTACGACAACGGCATCAAGCTTCTCAACGGCAACGGCGAGAAGATGGATGAGGAGACCATCCTGAAGGTCGAAGATTTCATCGACGGCAAGATTCAGATCCCCATCGCCGAACGGGAACACATCGGCCGGACGGTGGACTATGTTGCCGGCCGGAACCGCTATATCGGGCACCTGATCTCCATGAGCAAGTACAGCTTCAAGGACGTGAAGGTTGGCCTGGACTGCGCCAACGGCGCCTCCTGGCAGATCGCCAAGGCGGTGTTTGACGCGCTGGGCGCCAAGACCTATGTGATCAATGCCGAGCCTGACGGCTACAACATCAACACCAACTGCGGCAGCACCCATATCGAGCATCTGCAGAAGTTTGTGGTGGACAACAAGCTGAATATCGGCTTTGCCTTCGACGGCGACGCGGACCGCTGCCTGGCTGTGGACGAAAAGGGCAATGTGGTCACCGGCGACCATGTGCTGTATATCTACGGCCTCTACATGAAGGAGCGGGGCAAGCTGCTGAACAACAAGGTCGTCACCACCGTGATGTCCAACTTCGGTCTGTACAAGGCTCTGGACAAGGTCGGCATCGAGTACGACAAGACCAAGGTCGGTGACAAGTATGTTTATGAGAATATGGTCCAGACCGGCAACCGCATCGGCGGCGAGCAGAGCGGCCACACCATCTTCCTCAAGTACGAGACCACCGGCGACGGCATCCTCACGGCCCTCAAGCTGATGGAAGTGATGCTGGCCAAGGAAAAGCCCATGAGCGAGCTTGCGGCTCCTGTAGTGTTCTATCCCCAGGTGCTGAAGAACGTGCGCGTCAAGTCCAAGCCCGAGGCCCAGAACGATCCCGACGTGCAGGCCGCGGTCAAGCAGGTCGCGGAAGCGCTGGGCGACACCGGACGCATCCTGGTGCGCGAATCCGGCACGGAGCCGGTGATCCGCGTTATGGTGGAAGCGGAGAGCGATGAGATCTGCGAAAAGTACGTGGACGACGTGATCCGTGTCATCACCGAGAAGGGGCATCTGGCCTGAGTCATACAGCGAAACCTAAAGTGTAACGGGAACTCCTGCGGGAGTTCCCGCTTTTTGTCGGCAAGCTTGAAGAGAAGCTGCTCTTATGCTATAATTCGGTAAAGTATCTGTGAACAACGGGAGGGCTCCGGTATGGAAGCGAGAGAATTTTTGGAGATCCTGCATGTGGCAGAGCGTCTGAAGGACACGCCGCGCCACTGTACCACAAGTCAGGGCCGCACCGAGAGTGTTGCCGAACACAGCTGGCGAATCTCCCTGATGGCCTTTCTGCTGAGGAGCGAGTTTCCGGACTTGGATATGGATAAGGTCACCCGCATGTGCCTGATCCACGATCTGGGGGAGTGCTTTACCGGGGACATCCCGACCTTTCTGAAAACCGATACGGACCGTGAAACAGAGGACTCCCTGCTGGATCGTTGGGTAAGAAATCTGCCGGAGCCCCTGTCTCGGGAAATGAGCGCACTGTATCGGGAAATGGACGCACAGCAGACGGGGGAAGCGAAGCTCTATAAGGCCCTGGACAAGCTGGAGGCGCTGATCCAGCACAATGAATCGCCTTTGGATACCTGGTCGGAGAATGAATTTGAGCTGAACAAGCGCTATGCCTTTGATGCGGTGGCCTTCTCGGACTGGCTCACTGCTTTGCGAAACGAGATCCTTTCCGATACGCTGGATAAGATCCAAAGGGAAGGCGGCGGCGCACAGACGAAGTAAGAGAGAAAGGGGGATTGCGGTATGGCGGCAAGGACCGGGAGATCCCGAGCGCTTCATCCCGGGATGCGGGTCGCAATGGCTTTGGGAATGCTGGCTCTTGCGGTACTGCTTCTGTATCCGGGAAAGAAAACGCAGACACAGGAGCTTCCTTTGCCTGCTGTGACGGAAGAATCGCTTTCTGTTGAACCGACCTCTGCTCCTGCGGAGATGGATCCGACTACAAGCCCTGACCTGACTCCGGCAGTCATCATGGATTTGCCTGAGATGGCAGCAGAGCCGGAAAGCGAATCGGATGATCCGACTGCAGCGCCCGCAGAACCGCCGGCACTCCAGGAGACGTTTCGCCCCATTGTGTACGATCAGCGGAGTTATCAGCTTGTGACCGATATGGTCTATGCCTATCGGATGCAGGTGGAAGATCGGGAGAGGATCATAGCGGCGGATGTGGCGGCGCTGAAGGAGCATGACGCCCCGCTGGGCGAAGCCTGGGACGGGATCATGGAATACTGGGACTATGCCGATACCAGGCTGGCACTGAACTATGACAGGCTGCCGGAGGACCTTCCGAAGGATGACGGCCTCTGCATCGTAGTGCTGGGCTTTCAGCTTTTGCCGGACGGAGGCATGTCACAGGAAATGTTGGGCCGCTGTGAGCTGGCGCTGGCCGCCGCCAAGCAGTATCCCAATGCATTCCTGGCCGTGACCGGCGGCGGAACGGCAGTCGGCAACGCCGCGGTCACGGAAGCGGGGGTAATGGCCCGGTGGTTCCAGGAGCAGGGCATCGACGAGAGCCGGATCATCCTGGAGGACCGCTCCTCCACAACCGAGGAAAACGCGAAATTCACATTGAAGATCCTGATAGAGCAATATCCGCAGATCAGAAGCATCGCCATCGTCACAAGCGATTATCACGTACCGCTGGGATGCACCTTGTTTACGGAAGCGGCGCTGCTCTACGGCTGCGAACACGGACGGGTGCCCTGGAAGGTGGACGCCCATGTGGCCCTGACAGGCTATGGCCTTACGGAATACACCAATCCCGCGGAGCAGGCCCTTTATATCTGGGCACTGGCGGATCCCCGGCTGAATTGAAGGAAGGAGAGAGGAAAAGATGGTATTTCTTTGCTATCCCAAATGCAGCACCTGCAAGAAGGCCCAGGCCTGGCTGGATCAAAGAGGGATCTCCTATGAGCTGCGGCTGATCCGGGAGGAGAATCCCAGCGCAGAGGAGCTGAAGGCATGGCAGATCCGCAGCGGTCTGCCCCTGAAACGCTTTTTCAACACCAGCGGATTGCAGTATAAGGCGCTTAATCTGAAGGAGAAGCTGCCGCGGATGAGCGAGGAAGAACAGCTTGCGCTTCTGGCAAGTGACGGGATGCTGGTGAAGCGCCCGCTGCTGGTTTCGGAGGACTTTGTTCTGGCAGGCTTCCGGGAAGCGGAATACGAGGAAAGATTTGTTAAATGAGGATCGAGCGATTATACCATCGCGGAACGCCCGAACTGCTGCAAAAGCTCTGCGAGACGCCTCAGATGCAGCGCCTGCGGCAGGTGGGGATGAACTGCGGCTGCGAATATACTGCCTTTCGTCGTTTCCGAAAGCTGCGGAACTATTCCCGCTTTGACCACAGCCTGGGCACGGCCAGGATCGTCTGGCATTTTACGGCAGATCCCGTCCAGAGCACCGCGGCGCTGTTTCACGATATCGCCACGCCTGCCTTTGCGCACTCCGTGGATTTCCTCCGGGGAGATTACCTGAAACAGGAGGCAACGGAGGCGGCCACGGAACGGGTCATTCGAGACGCGGATGAGATCGCAGTGATTTTAAAGGCATACGGGATTCCTGTCGAAGCTGTACTGGATTATCACCGCTATCCCATTGCGGATAACGACGCGCCCAGACTCTCGGCTGACCGACTGGAATACACTTTGGGAAACCTGGAAAACTACCGCCTCAGACCGATCACCGCCTTGAAGCTCTATTATCATGCGCTTTGTGTGGCACAGAATGAGTGCGGGGAAGAGGAACTGTCCTTTGCCGATGCGGCCTCCGCCATCGATTTCGGCTTTGACGCCCTGCGCTGCTCCCGCATCTATGTGGCAGACGAGGACCGTTACGCTATGCAGATGCTTGCGGAGCTCCTGGACCGGGCACTGCGGCGGAAGATCCTGTCGGAAGAGGACCTGATGGGAACGGAAGCGGCTCTGATCGAAAAACTGAAAAATGACCCGGAAGCTGCGGCGGAATGGAGCAGCTTCCGGGCCATGAAGCGCATGATCTGCGAAGAAGAACTGGCCCCGGCAGAGTTGCGCCGGGTGATCCCGGCGAAAAAGCGCTGCATTGATCCCTTTGTGCGGGACAGGGGCAGGCTCAGTCAGATCTGTGAGCCGTTTGCCGAGGCTCTGCGTGAATTTCGGGAACAGGATCAAAGCCATTGGCTCTGTGCTAAATAGAATTCAAATAAGGGCCGCTTTCTTCGCGTTATGTTCACATATAGATGCCGGCGTCGTTTTGAAGCAGACGCAGAAGGCGCTCCGGCTGGGAGACGCCGTGGAGCATGTGCCATTCTCTCAGGTTGGGAGAAAGGGAGCGCCTGAACAGCATGGAAGAAGGCGTTGAAAAATGGATGGTGCCGGTCCCGTCCCGATAGTGCGTGACGGACAGGGGAGGACATTCGTACTTTTGGAGGGCCTCAACGCTATGCCCGTGTCGAATCAGCGTCTTCCTGTCTGTAATGGCATAGAGCGTATGTTTCAGCACATAGGCCTTCCAGAGAAAACGTCCGACGGTATGGTATAATCCAATCATCACGAAGAAAGAGCCAAACAAAGGGAAGAACCAGGGAGCGCCCATGCGGAATGCAGTGATTTCCCAGAAAACGGCAAAGCCAAACAACAGAAGGCTGAAAGGAATGAGAAAGACATCCTGGGCTGTGAAAAGATGGAGTGTTTCCGGCTTTCCCAGCCAAAGGATCTGCTCCCCAGGCTCCAGATAGGGTCGGATCCATAGTGTATTGTCCTGATCCATGATATCACCTCTCTATATTAATGATATTCTATCATGCATCATCTTTTCCTTCAAGGGGGCACGTGCATTTCAGAAATCCCCGCAAAGCCCTCTTGACAGCATGAAAAAGTCTTTGTATAATGCACGGGTAAACGCGAAGAAGAACAGAAGTAGCGCGCTTTTTCCTGACAAGAGAGACCCCGGTCGGTGGAAGGGGGAGAGGGGAGCGGGTGAAGTACCGTTCGGAGCGGCGGGGCTGAAGCCTTTTCAGGTGCGTAGGCCGCGACGGGTGCGCCCGATATCGCGCGTGGAGTCATGAACTCCCTGAGGCCTTTTCCGCGAGGAATGGGCGCAGCAGAGGTGGTACCGTATTTTATGCCCTCTGTCCGAAAGGACAGGGGGCTTATCTTTTGTAAGGAGGTTTCAGTATGAGCGTTCAGGAGGAATCCCTTCGCCTGCACAGCTGTGGCTACAACTGTGCCCAGAGTGTGCTTGCGGCGCTCGGCAGCTATACCGGACTGGACGAGAAGACCGCGCTTTCCGTTTCCGGCGGCTTTGGCGGGGGCGTCCGCTGCGGCGAGATCTGCGGCGCGGCTTCCGGCGCGGTGATGGCCCTGGGTCTGGCCTTTCCCTATGCTGACGGAGAAAATGCCGAGGCAAAGGCGAAAATCGCCAGACTCACTATGGCCATGAACCGGGATTTTATCAAGCATTTCGGCTGCATCCGCTGCCAGGATCTGAAGCGAAACGGCGTCCCCTGTGACGAGCTGATCGCCTGGGCGGCGCAGCATGCCGAAGAGATTATCAAAGAGAATCTGTAAAAGGAGATAGATGCAATTATGGGTATTTATGAAGAACTGGTCGCCCGCGGGCTGATTGCCCAGGTGACCAACGAGGAAGAGATCCGCGAGATGGTGAACGCCGGCAAAGCTGTTTTCTACATCGGATTTGACTGCACCGCAGACAGCCTGACCGCCGGTCACTTCATGGCGCTGACGTTGATGAAGCGCCTGCAGCAGGCGGGCAACAAGCCCATCGCCCTCATCGGCGGCGGCACCACCATGATCGGCGACCCCTCCGGCCGGACCGACATGCGCAAGATGCTGACCCGGGAGGATATCGACCACAATGCCGAGTGTTTCCGCAAGCAGATGGAAAAGTTCATTGAGTTTGGGCCCGACAAGGCCCTGATGGTGAACAACGCCGACTGGCTGCTGAGCCTCAATTATGTGGAACTGCTGCGGGAGGTGGGCGCCTGCTTTTCCGTGAACAACATGCTGCGGGCCAAGTGCTATGAGCAGCGCATGGAGCGGGGCCTGAGCTTCTTTGAGTTCAACTACATGATCATGCAGAGCTACGACTTCTACTACCTGTTCCAGCATTACAACTGCAACATGCAGTTCGGCGGGGACGACCAGTGGAGCAATATGCTGGGCGGCACGGAGCTGATCCGGAAGAAGCTGGGCAAGGACGCACACGCTATGACCATCACCCTGCTCACTGATTCCCACGGTATGAAGATGGGCAAGACCGCCGGCAATGCCGTCTGGCTGGATCCCAACAAGACCAGCCCCTACGACTTCTACCAGTACTGGCGGAACGTGGACGACGCGGACGTGATGAAGTGCATCCGTATGCTGACCTTCCTGCCCCTGGAGCAGATCGATGAGATGGCCAAGTGGGAAGGCAGCCAGCTGAACCGGGCCAAGGAGATCCTGGCCTTTGAGCTGACCTCCATGGTCCACGGAGAAGAGGAGGCCAAAAAGGCAGAAGCCTCTGCCAAAGCGCTCTTTGCCGGTTCCGGCGTCAGCGAGAACATGCCCACCACCGAGCTTACGGAGGCGGACCTTACCGACGGCGCCATCGATCTGATGAGCCTGCTGGTGAAGACCAGCCTCTGCACGACCAAGTCCGATGCCCGCCGAAACATCCAGCAGGGCGGCGTCACGGTGGACGATGTAAAGGTCACCGACATCGGCAAGAGCTTCAGCGCCGGGGAGTTGAAAGACGGAGTCATCCTCAAGCGCGGCAAGAAAAACTTCAACAAGGTCATCCTGAAATGAAAAGGATCCCCCGGAGCGTGGCTCCGGGGGATTTTGCAGTACTCGGAAAAAGGATCTCAGGCCCGCTTCAAATCCGCGCCCGTCAGATATTTGCGCATGGGGACCCACAAAAGGGCGAAGACCAGCAGGCAGATGAGAATGTTCGGCAGCATGTAGGCCAGATTGTACAGAAGAGAGTAGAACCAGGGGCTGTGCATGGTCATGCCGAAAAAGCTTTCGGGCATGTATTCGGCCCATACAGTGGCGCCCACTACATAGTGCACCAGGAAGCGGCAGAGACCGCCGATGATGGTGCCGATGAATATGCCGCCCTTCTTGCCGTGGGCAAGACCGGCGAAGCCCAGCGCGCCGTAGGCCAGCAGGTAGTCCCCGATGATGGATTGCCAGCCCAGGGCAATACCGCCGTCAAACATAAACTGCATGACGCCGTAGACAAAGCCGGCGAGCAGCCCGGGACCCAGGCCCCAGCGGACCGCATAGAGAATGATGGGCACCATGGCCAGCGTGATGCTGCCGCCCCAGGGCATTCTCCACAGCTTCAGGTAGCTCAGAACCTGTGCGGCTGCGATCAGGATCGCGCCTTCCGTCAGTGCGCGAAGGGTGAGTTTGGATTTCTTCATTTTGTTTCCTCCTTTTTTTCTTTGGGAAGCAGGGAAACAAATAGACAGGTTCCGCAAAAAGAACCTGTCGACGCTTCTCCGTTTCCTACGCCGGCATTACCCGGATCAGGTTCCATGGTTTCAGAGCTCCATTACTCTGTCTCAGCCGGGAGTACCCAGCGCCCATCTGATTGCTGTGCTATTGTAGTCCTTTTCAGCGGGAACGTCAAGCCTTTTGAGGGAACAATCTGTTTGTATAAAAGCTTTGCTTTTTTCCGGAGAATATGGTAACATGAACTGCTATCATGTAAAAAAGGATGAACCTGTATGCTCACGCCGCCATAAAGTCATTTTTCGACCAAGTGAGAACGTACAGAAAGGATTTGAAAAATGACGGAATATCAAAACGAGATCCAGCGCCGCAGGACCTTCGCCATCATCTCCCACCCGGACGCCGGTAAAACGACCCTTACGGAAAAACTGCTGCTCTACGGCGGAGCCATCCAGCTGGCAGGCTCCGTGAAGGGCAAGGCCACCGCCCGCCATGCGGTTTCGGACTGGATGGAGCTGGAAAAGCAGCGCGGTATTTCCATTACCTCCTCGGTAATGCAGTTTGAGTATGAGGGCTACTGCATCAATATCCTGGACACTCCCGGACACCAGGATTTTTCCGAGGACACCTACCGTACCCTCATGGCAGCCGACTCCGCCGTGATGGTCATTGACGCCGCCAAGGGCATCGAGCCTCAGACCCGGAAGCTCTTCAAGATCTGCGCCATGCGGCACATCCCCATCTTCACCTTTATCAACAAGCTGGACCGGGAAGCCCGCAGTCCCTACGAACTGATGGAGGAACTGGAAAACGAGTTTGGCATCGGCACTTATCCCATGAACTGGCCCATCGGCTGCGGTCAGGAATTCAAGGGCGTGTACGACCGGGAAAAGCAGGCCATCCTGGCCTTCACCGAGTTTCACCGCGGCCAGAACAAGATCCGCGCCATTGAATGTCGTCTTGACGAGACGGAGAAGCTGGATGAACTCATCGGCCACCGCCTGCGGGAGACCCTGGCGGACGATATTGAACTGCTGGATGGCGCCGGCTACGACTTTGATATCGAAGAGGTCCGCAAAGGCCGGCTCTCTCCGGTGTTCTTCGGCTCCGCCCTCAACAATTTCGGCGTGGAGCCCTTCCTGGAGCATTTCCTGAAAATGACCATGCCGCCGCTGCCCCGTATCTCCGGGGAGGAGATCGTGGATCCCTTCGATCCCCATTTCTCCGCCTTTGTCTTCAAGATCCAGGCCAACATGAACAAGGCCCACCGGGATCGTATTGCCTTCATGCGCATCTGCTCCGGCAAGTTCGAGCGGGACAAGGAGTATTTCCACGTCCAGGGGGGAAAGCCCCTGCGCCTGGCCCAGCCCCAGCAGCTGATGGCCCAGGACCGTGCCATTATCGACGAGGCCTATGCCGGGGATATCATCGGCGTTTTCGATCCGGGCATCTTTTCCATCGGTGACACCATCTGCGAAAAGGGACAGAGCCTTTGCTTCGAGGGGATCCCCACCTTTGCGCCGGAGCATTTTGCTTCCGTGGAGCGCGTCGATACCATGAAGCGTAAGCAGTTTGAGAAGGGCATCCAGCAGATCGCCCAGGAGGGCGCCATCCAGATCTTCCATGAGCCCTATACCGGCGTGGAGGAAGTAATCGTCGGCGTGGTGGGCGTGCTGCAGTTCGAAGTACTGGAATACCGCCTCAAGAGTGAGTACGGCGTGGACATCCGCCGCCGCAGCCTTCCCTATGAATTGGTCCGCTGGGTGGAGAATGAGGACTTTGATATCCACAAGCTGAATCTTACCAGCGACACCAAGTGGGTGCAGGACTTCAAAGGCAATAATCTGCTGCTCTTTACCTCCTCCTGGTGCATCAACTGGGCCCTGCAGAAGAACGAGGGCCTTCGCCTGAGAGAGTTTAACCGTGACTGAGAAAGGGGAACACCCATGGCTGAATCCATCAAGATCGAGATCTACCGCAAAAAGGACGCTGAGGACTTTACCAAATCTCTTGCCGACCCCGAGAGCCGGGCCCAGACCGGCAGCGGCGCAGCCATGACCGGGGCTGTCTCCGCGGCGCTCCTGGAGCGGGCGGCGAAGCTCACCCGGGAAGAGCTTTCCGAAAATGAGCGGGTGGCGTATATCGTGCGAAACGCCGAGATCCTTCGTACCTACATGGTAAGTCTCATCGATGAAGATGTAAAGGCCCGCGGACCCTATCGCCGCGCGCTGAAGGAGGGCGATCCCCGCATGATCGAGGCCGGAACCCAGACTGCCGGTGCTGTTTGCAGCGAGATCGTCTGCATGATGGAAAAAGAGCTGGAGCTGCTGGAGGAACTGGCCGCACTCTGTCCCTCTGACGCAAGGCATTTTGCCGCGGAGAGCGCGGACCTGGCTTATGCGGCTATCCGCGCCAGCATGCGCGTCTGCATCTACTGGGGCGATCTCAGCACGGAGGACACCCGGCGCTACGTGATCCGTCGGGAAAACGAGCTGCAGCTGCAGGAGATCGATCCCCTCTACAAGCGCGTGATCGAGAAGCTGGAAGCCTGATCTCTTCTGAAATAGTAAAAGCCATCCTAAAGGGGGGTGCAAAACCTGTCGTCTTCTTAATTTGCACCCCTTTTGGATGGCTTTTTCTTATGAATTCTTCATAGGCTGTTAACTTGCCATTTTACTGCCTGCGGTGTATAATACCTTGAAAAGCTATGGAAAGGATGGGGCCCGTTATGGATGAAAAGATCAGACAGCTCAAAGATTGGATCGCCGGGAGCGACAACATCGTTTTCTTCGGCGGTGCTGGCGTCAGCACGGAGAGCGGAATCCCGGATTTTCGCAGTGTGGACGGACTATACAATCAGAAATGGAAATACCCGCCCGAGACCATTTTGAGCCACAGCTTTTTTGAGCGCTTTCCCGAGGAATACTATCGCTTCCACCGGGCAAAGCTTGTTATCGACGGTGTTCAGCCCAACCGCGCCCACAAGCGTCTGGCCCAGCTGGAGCAGGAGGGAAAGCTCAGGGCTGTCATCACCCAAAATATCGACGGGCTTCATCAGGCCGCCGGCAGCAAAAAGGTGCTGGAGCTGCACGGCAGCATCCTGCGGGCTTATTGCTCCCGCTGCCGAAAGCCCTTCTCTGCGGAGGAGATGAATCATGGCGAAGGTGTACCGCGCTGCAGCTGCGGCGGTGTCATCCGGCCTGACATCGTGCTGTATGAGGAGCCTCTGGATCAGGACATCCTTTCCGAGGCGGTGCACTATATCCGCCAGGCGGATATTATGATCATTGGCGGCACTTCTCTGAATGTTTATCCTGCTGCCGGGCTGATTAATTACTATCGAGGCAGCAAGCTTGTCCTGGTCAATCGCAGCGCCACGCCCTATGACAGCTATGCGGACCTTGTGATCCACGCCAATATCGGAGATGTATTCAGTCAGATCTGAGAGGATAGAAGCATGAACAAAGGAAAACTCATTGTCCTGGAGGGAATTGACGGCAGCGGCAAATCAGCTCAGTTCCGCCGTCTCTGCGCCAGACTGGAAAAAGACGGAATCGACTATAATCATATAGTCTTTCCCCGCTATGATCAGGACAGCAGCGCCCTGATCCGGATGTATCTTGCCGGCGAATTCGGTACCCATCCCGATGATGTAAACGCCTATACCGCTTCCACCTTTTTTGCGGTGGACCGCTTTGCGTCGTATAAAAAGGACTGGGGCTCCACCTATGAAAGCGGAGGACTCTTTCTCTCCGACCGCTACACCACCTCCAATGCGGTGCACCAAGGCTCCAAGCTTGCGGACGGGGAACTGCCCGACTTTTTCCGCTGGCTCAGCGATCTGGAATATGAAAAGATGGGCCTTCCGAAACCGGATCTTGTCATCTACCTGGATGTGGATATCGAGACCTCTCTTGCCCGCATGCGCAGACGGGAGGCAAAAAACCACACCCATGCGGATATCCACGAGCAGGACATCGAATACCTGCGTCGCTGCCTCCGCACGGCTGAACGTGCCGCGGATTTCTTCGGCTGGACCCGGATCCCCTTCATGAAAGACGGCCAGGAGCGGGATGTGGACGAGAAGAACGAGGAGATCTACCGGATTCTCCGCGCCGCGATCCAGTAAAAAAGGGCCTCCGAAGAGGCCCGGGAGCTTTCTATGGTTTGGATCAGTTGCAGCCGCAGCCACAGCCGCAGCCGTTGTTGTTGTCGCAGCCGCAGCCGCAGTTGAATCCGCTGCCGCCCCAGCCGAAGAGCAGAATGATCAGAATGATGATCCAGACACCGTTATTGCAATTGTTGCAGAACATAGCTGATTCCTTTCTCCGCATTTCAAGAATACGCAGCCACCATGCGGATCCAGCGGCGCGTTGAGGTGGAATCGGGACAGCGGTTCTCCGCCGTTCAGACCATACTATGCAGCCCGATCCGCTGCGGTTACCCTTTCGATAGACCCCAGGAGGTTCCTGATGAACGAAGATTTCGATAAACAGTACGAGCTATATGAGGGGAGCGTCCAGTCCCAGCCTGAGGAGAATTCTTCAGCCGCTCCTCAGGGCGGACAAAAGACGAAAAACCCGGTGGACCGTCTGCTGTTGAACAAAAGCAGGGGACAGGCCGCCAATTACACCGGAGATGCCGAATCCGAGCGGGATTATCGCCCGATCCGGCAGAGCCATGAATATCGCTCCGGCTGCCTGGGCGGTGTGATGTATTTCCTGTTTATCATCTGCCTGAGCCTGGTGCTCGCTTGCCTGGGATGGATGGCAGCCAGTGATATGCTTGCCCTGAACAAGAAGACGGTTACGGCTACCGTGTCTTTGCCCATGAATATCTTTGAGTATGAGACCGTTGCCAAATACGATGAGGAAGGCAATCCCGACGGTACCAAGCGGATCACGCATGCGGATATGGACTATGTGGCAGACGTGCTGAAGGATGCAGGTCTCATTGAGTACAAATGGCTCTTCAACGCCTTCTGCAAGTTTTCCCACGCGGATACCAAGCTTGCCCCGGGAGAATACGAGCTTCACTCCACCTATGACTACCGTGCCTTGATCCAGCATATGACGCCTTATTCCGGCGGCGCCCTTACCGTGAAGGTCACCTTCCCGGAAGGCCTCAATATGCGGCAGATGTTCCTGCTGCTGGAGGAGAATGGCGTCAGCGATTTTGACGAGCTGATGGACGCCGCCTCCACGTATAAGTTCAAATACAGCTTCCTGGAGGATCTGGACGGCGGAGATGCCAGCCGTCTGGAGGGCTATCTGTTTCCGGACACCTATGAGTTCTATGTGAACATGCAGCCTGCCAGCGCTATCAACAAGTTCCTGGAGACTTTCCATTATGTCTTCAACGACGACTTGCAGGTCCAGCTGGAAAACAGCGGCATGGAGATCCGTGATGTTGTGACCATTGCCTCCATGATCGAAAAGGAGGCTGCCAACGATGAAGAGCGGCCCCTGATCGCCTCGGTCATCATGAACCGTATGAACACCGGGATGCCTCTCGGTATCGACGCCACGATCCTCTATGTGCATCCGGAGCATGAGGGAGCGCCCACTGCAGCCATGCTGGCGGAAGACAGCCCCTATAACACCCGTGATCGGGTTGGCCTGCCGCCCACGCCCATCTGCAGCCCGGGCCTTGCTTCCATCAAAGCCGCCCTGAATCCTGCCAGCACCAGTTATTATTACTACGCTTTGGATGAGGAGACAGGAACGCACCGCTTCTTTACCAACAGCTATGAGTTTGACGAATTCGTCGCATCCCAGGGCTATGGCGCATAAGGCGGAACTGCTGTCCCCGGCCGGCGACCGGGAGCGGCTGAAAATGGCCATCTTCTACGGTGCGGACGCGGTATATCTCGCCGGACGTCAGTTCGGCATGCGCTCCAGTGTGGTGAATTTTTCCGATGAGGATCTTTGCTGGGCGGTTCAATACGCACATGCAAGGGGCGTCAAAATCTATGTGACCTGCAACACACTTCCCCTGGAGGAAGAACTGCGGGAACTGCCCGGGTATCTGGAATTCCTGCAGGATGCGGGCGTAGATGCGCTCATCATTGCGGATCTGGGCGTGCTGGAGCTTGCCAAGCGCCACGCGCCCAGGGTCGCAAGACACGTCAGCACGCAGTTCGGCGTCATCAACAGTGCAACTGCCAATGCCCTGTATGCCCTTGGGGCCGATACGGTGGTGCTGGCGCGGGAGACGCCGCTGGAGGATATCCGCAAGATCCGGGCCAATACCCCGGAAGAGCTTCGCGTCGAGGCCTTTGTCCACGGCGCCATGTGCGTCAGCTTTTCCGGCCGCTGCCTGCTTTCCAATTATCTCACCGGGAGGGACGCCAACCGGGGCCAGTGCGCCCAGCCCTGTCGCTGGAAGTATCATCTGGTGGAGGAGACACGTCCGGGGCAGTATTTTGAAATCAGCGAGGACGGCGGCACCTTTATCATGAACTCTCGGGACATGCGCATGATCGAGCATTTGCCCGAGCTTCTGGACGCCGGCGTCAGCAGCCTGAAGATCGAAGGACGGATGAAGTCCGCCTATTATACCGCCGTGATCACCAACGCCTATCGGCATGCGCTGGACGCAGCTTTGGCCGGGAGACCGCTGGAACCCCTTTGGGTGGCTGAGACGGATAAAATCAGTCATCGTCCCTATACCACAGGCTTTTATTTTGGTCAGCCCGGCGAGAGCTACGACAAGGCCACCTATTCCTCCGACGCTTCCGTCGCCGCTGTTGTTGAGGAATGCAGTGATAACGCTTGGGCCACCCTCACCATGCGCAACAAGATCACCCCGGGGGACGCGCTGGAGCTGCTGCTCCCGGAGGGGGCGCCCATTCCGTTCACGGCAGGGGAACTCTTTGACGAGGATGGCCAGTCTCTGGCTGAAACCAGGCTTGTGATGATGCGCTACCGGATGCAGCTCCCGGTGCCGGCACCTGCTTTGTCGATCGTAAGGAAGCTGAAAGCTCCCGAAGATCGTCCTGATTGAGCAGCGCATCCTGCTTTGCCCCTGGTGCGGCAGAAAACTGTGATTATTCTTGACAATTCAGGCATTTATGGTATATTTACATCGGCGTTGACGAAACGAGCCGGTATCGGGCATTTCAGAGAGAGATCGGGTGGTGCGAGATCTCATGCTTTCTCCGGCGGCCACTTCGGAGCCTCCCCGGGACGACCGGGGCGTAAGCCTGCGTTAAGGGCGCTGAGAGGCCGCGCAAGCGGCGAATCAGGGTGGTACCGCGAACAACAATTCGCCCCTGTTCCTTTCTGGGACAGGGGTATCTTTATTTGAGAGGATAAACATACACATGGAAAAGTACGGACTCAACCAACTGCGCGAAATGTTTCTGCAATTCTTTGAGAGCAAGGGTCACCTTCGCCTTCCCAGCTTCTCTCTGATCCCCCAGGGCGACGCCAGCCTTCTGCTCATCAATTCCGGCATGGCCCCCATGAAGCCCTATTTCAAGGGCGAGAAGGAGCCGCCCCGGCATCGCGTCTGCACCTGCCAGAAGTGCATCCGCACCGGCGATATCGAAAACATCGGCAAGACCGCCCGCCACGGCACCTATTTTGAGATGCTGGGCAACTTCTCCTTCGGTGACTATTTCAAGCGGGAAGCCATTCACTGGAGCTGGGAGTTCCTGACCAGTCCCGACTGGGTGGGCCTGGACCCCGACCGCCTCTATCCCTCCATCTATGTGGAGGACGACGAGGCCTTTGACATCTGGAACAAGGAGATCGGCATTGCTCCGGATCGTATCTTTCGCTTCGGCAAGGAGGACAACTTCTGGGAGCACGGCGCCGGTCCCTGCGGCCCCTGCTCGGAGATCTACTACGACCGGGGCGAAAAGTACGGCTGCGGCAAGCCGGATTGCACGGTGGGCTGCGACTGTGACCGGTATATTGAGGTCTGGAACAACGTCTTCTCCCAGTTCGATAACGATGGGGAAGGCCATTATACCGAACTCAAGCAGAAGAATATCGACACTGGCATGGGGCTGGAGCGTTTGGCCGTCGTCTGCCAGGACGTGGACTCCCTCTTCGATGTGGATACGGTGATGAACATCACCCACAAGGTCAGCGAGCTTACCGGGGCCTATTACGGCAAGAGCCATAAGATGGACGTTTCCCTGCGCGTCATCACCGACCATATCCGCTCCGCCACCTTTATGATCTGCGACGGCGTTCTGCCCTCTAACGAGGGTCGCGGCTACGTGCTGCGCCGCCTGCTGCGCCGGGCTGCCCGCCACGGCAAGCTCCTTGGCGTGAATGAGCCCTTCCTCTATGCGGTCATCGATACTGTCATCCATGAGAACGAGTGCCAGTACCCGGAACTGCGGGAGAAGCAGGCATACATCACTCGCGTGGTGAAGACTGAGGAAGAGAACTTCGCCAAGACCATCGACGCGGGCATGAAGATCTTCAATGACATGCTCTCCGAACACAAGGCAAAAGGGGAGAGCAACTTCTCCGGTGCCGATGCCTTCAAACTCTATGATACCTATGGCTTCCCCATTGATCTGACCATCGAGATGTGCGGCGACGAGGGCATGACCGTGGATGAGGACGGCTTCAAGCAGCTCATGCAGGAGCAGCGCGTCCGTGCCCGCGAGGCCCGCGCCGCATTGGGCGATCTGGGCTGGGCCGGCGTCAGCTTCGGCAAGGAGATCCCCGAGACTGTATTCGAGGGCTATGACAAGCAGCATGTCCAGGCCAGAGTTTTGGCCATTGTTGCCGACGGAGAGTTCCGGGAGGAGATCCCTGCCGGGACCGAGGCCATCATTGTTCTGGACCGTACTACCTTGTATGCTGAAATGGGCGGCCAGGTGGCCGACCACGGTGCCCTTTCCGCTGAAGGACTCTGCTTCACTGTGAACGATGTGCAGAAGAACAAGGGCGGCAAGTATATGCACACCGGTATACTGCAGGAGGGGGTCCTGAAGCTTGGCGATACCGTCACCGCCTCTTATGACGCCAAGCGCCGCAGCGCCATTGCGCGTGCCCACAGCGCGACCCATCTGCTGCAGAAGGCCTTGCGGGATACGCTGGGCGATCATGTGCATCAGGCGGGCTCTCTGGTGGAGCCGGACTTCCTCCGTTTTGACTTTACGCACTTCTCCGCTGTGACCGCGGAGGAGCTTCGGCAGGTGGAGGAGGCCGTGAACGCGGCGATCCTGGAAGGCCTTG
The DNA here is from genome assembly GCA_017447685.1 of Oscillospiraceae bacterium. GTDB lineage: Bacteria > Bacillota > Clostridia > Oscillospirales > Oscillospiraceae > Limivicinus. Next base: position 138,119 of record JAFSMZ010000024.1, on the reverse strand, counting down.
CCGTCGATACCAAAGAAATGCCCATTGAGGAAGCCCGAAAGAGCGGCGCCACCGCCCTCTTCGGTGAGAAGTACGGCGATGTGGTCCGCGTGGTCAGCATGGGGGACTACAGCGTGGAACTCTGCGGCGGCACGCACCTGAGCAACACTGCCAAGGCCGGCCTGTTCCATATCAGCTCCGAGGGCTCCGTTGCCTCCGGCGTCCGCCGTATCGAGGCCACCACGGGACTTCGGACCCTGGAGACGCTGCACCGGGATATCGATGCCATCGCTGCGGTTTCCGCCCTTTTCAAGGCCAATCCGATCGATATGCTCCAGAAGGTGGAGCAGCAGAATGCCGAACTTAAGGAAGCCAGACGCCAGATCCAGCAGTACAAGGACAAAGAGTCTGCCGGCGGGGCCGATAATCTGCTGAAAAACGCCAAAGAGGTGGGCGGCCTGCATGTGGTCACCTGCAGTCAGGGCGAGTGCGACGCGGCGGCCCTGCGCAAGATGGGCGATGCTCTCCGTGACAAGGACGGCGCTGTGGTCGCAGTCATCTCCGCCGTGAACGGGGAGAAGATCACCTTCCAGTGCGTCTGCGGCAAGGATGCCGTGGCCAAGGGAATTCGCGCCGGCGATATCATCAAGCACATCACCGCCATTGCCGGCGGCAAGGGCGGCGGCAAGCCCGATTCCGCCATGGGCGGCGGCAACAACGTCAGCAAGTTGAAGGAAGCCCTTTCCGCCGTGGAAGGCTTTGTGGAAAGCAAACTGTAAGGAGGAGATCGTATGGACAAGGATTGTCTGTTTTGCAGGATCATCGCCGGGGAGATCCCCAGCTCCAAGGTCTATGAGGACGAGTATGTTTTTGCCTTCCGGGATATCAATCCCCAGGCGCCTGTGCATATCCTTGTTGTCCCCAAGAAGCATATCTGCTGCGCCAGGGGCATCCGGGAGGAAAACTCCGTCTATGTAGCCAAGTGCTTTGAAGCCATCGCCAAGATCGCCAAGCAGGAGGGGCTGATGAACGGCTTCCGTGTCATCAACAACTGCGGCGAAGACGGCGGTCAGACTGTGATGCATCTCCACTTCCATCTGATCGGCGGCGTAAAGCTCAGCGAAAAGATCCTATGATTCAGCAATACAAAAACCGCAGAGATCCCTCTCTGCGGTTTTTTCGAAAGTGTGGTGAGCGCTCATGCGCAAGCTGGCGATCGCATGCTTCAGTTTTTCCGCTGCTGTTTTCCTTTCCTGCTATCTTCTGCGCGCAGGCGCCCTTCCCTGGCTTGCTGCGGGCTTTGCGCTTTGCGGCCTGCTGCTCTTCTTCTCCGGGCAGCGTTGGCTGCGTGGTTTTGTGATTTCCGCTTTTGCGCTTGCTTTTGGCTTTTTGCTCTTTTTCCTGCATGCGCGGCTCACGCTTTCTCCCGCGCTTTCTTTGGACGGAGAGACCCTGGAGATCCGTGGAGAGGTCTGTGCCTATCCGCAGATCTACGAGGACTACGCCAGGGTGGAGCTCCGTCTTGACAGGGAGGATCTACCCAGGGGGAAGCTCGTCCTTTACTCGGACGGAGATGCCCTCTCCGCCTTTTCTCCCGGTGATATTCTCTGCTGCACCGCCAGCATAAAACGGGCTGATGAGCGCTATGGGGAGCGTTACGATTCCTACCTCGCCAGGGGCGTCTATCTGACGGGAAATGCCAAATCTGAACCGGAACGGCTCCCGGGAAAGCTTGGGCTTCGTTATTATCCCCGCTATCTGCAAAGACAGATCGCTTCACAGGTCGACCGGCTTTTCCCCAAGGATACCGCAGCCTTTATGAAATCCCTCATGTTGGGTGATAAGCAGGATCTCTATCAGGATCAATGCCTGTACCTCACCATGAACCGGGCGGGCTTCCTGCATGTCATTGCGGTCTCCGGCATGCACATCGCCTTTCTGGTTGGCTTTCTTCAGCTGCTTCTCGGCAAGACGCGCTCCTCTTCGCTTCTGAGCCTCGGGCTTGTATGGCTTTTTGTCTGCGTCACCGGCGCGCCGGCCTCTGCTGTTCGGGCCGCTGTGATGCAAAGCTTCCTGCTGATAGCGCCCATGGTCAACCGGGAAAACGATCCCATCACTTCGTTGTCGGCGGCCCTGGCCATGATCCTGCTGGCAAACCCATATGCAGCCGGAAGCGTGGGGCTCCAGCTGTCGTTTTCCGCCATGGCCGGGATCCTCTTTCTTTCCGAACCCCTTAACAGCGGCCTTTCAGGTCTCTTCCCGGAGCATTGGGCTGAGCGTTTGCGCACTCCGATCTCCACCGCCGCAAGCTCCCTTGCGGTACTGGCGTTTTCCGCGCCGCTCATGGTGCTTCATTTTCATGCGATCGCTCTTCTTTCTCCCATCACCAATGTATTGGGCCTTTGGGCAGTCTCGCTTTGCTTCGGAGGCGGATATCTGAGCTGTCTTCTCGGTGTGATTTTTCTGCCGATCGGTACCGCTGCTGCCTGGCTTGTCTCCTGGCTTGCCCGGTATCTTTTCCTTGTGGCAAGGGGCGTGTCGTCATTCTCCTTTGCCATGCTCTATCTTCGCTCGCTGCCCTCTTATTTCTGGGTGCTTCTTGTCTATGCGCTGGCGCTGCTCTTCGCCTGCAGCAGACTCAGGGCCTGGCTTCGCTTTCTCCTTCCGACGCTGCTTGCCGTGGGGATGCTTTGGCTCCTGCTGCTGTCGTCCCGGAATCTTTATGACCGGGCCGGCGGCGTCATGACCGCGGTGGACGTTGGTCAGGGACAGAGCCTTGTGCTCATGCAGGGAGAGGAGACCCTCGTCATCGACTGCGGCAGCATCTATACCCTGGATAACGCCGGTGAGCGGACCGGATCTTATCTGATCTCCTGCGGACGCAGGCAGATTGACGTGCTGCTTCTGACCCATCTTCATGCCGATCACTGCAACGGCGTCACCATGCTGATGAACATGCTGCCGGTCCGGCAGCTGATCCTTCCCGCCGACGTGGAGGATGAGGATGGCCTGCTGGATGAGATCCTGGAAGCCGCGGAAGCTCACGGCACGTCAGTAAGCTATGTCTCTTGTGCCGAAGAACGAGATTTTGGCGCGATCCACGTCAGGCTCTTTGCTCCCGCCGGACAGGGAGACGCCAATGAGCGCTGTATGATGGGAGTCTACTCCATCGGCACCTATGATATGCTCGTAACGGGAGACGCCCCGAAGGCGGCGGAAAAGGACCTTCTGACCAGATACCCGCTCCGGGATCTGGAGCTTCTGATCGTGGGTCATCACGGCTCCCGCTACTCCAGCTCCGGTGAGCTTCTCGGCAGCATCGGCGCGGACACGGCAGTGATCAGCGTCGGTTATAACACTTTTGGGCACCCGACCTACGAAACGCTGGAAAGGCTTGATGCCTACGGATATCGCATCTATCGAACCGACTTGAACGGAAGCGTTGAGATCTTTTTGGGATACTGATATGGCAAAAAAGAACGAAGAAAAATTCAATTACAAAGCCGTCGTGCGAAAGCTGAAAGAAAACGGACCGCAGAACCTGTATCTGCTCTGGGGCCCGGAGGATTATCTGCGGGAGTATTTCCTGTCGGAGATCAAAGGCCTCTGCCTCCCGGACGGGGACGACAGCTTCAGCTACAAGCGGATGAACGGCCCGGATCTGGATGCGGTCGAACTGCAGCAGGCGGTGGACGCCTTCCCGTTCCTCTCGGAACGGAGTCTTGTGGAAGTCCGGGGCGTGGATCTGAACCGGCTAAAGGACGCGGATGCCGTGATCAAGGTCCTGGCGGATATCCCGGACTATTGTACGGTGGTTTTCGTCCAGGGGACGGATTTTGAGCCGGACGGACGTTTGAAGCAGATCAAGAAACTGCGATCCATCGCGGAAGAGATCGAATTTACCCAGCAGCAGCAAAATGAACTGACAAGGTGGATCGCAAAGCGCTTCGCCGCTCTGGGAAAAAGCATCGAATTCGATGCTTCCCAGCGTCTCATCTTTATCAGCGGTGATCTGATGAACCGCCTGATCCCGGAGATCGATAAGATCGCGGCCTACGCAAAAGGGGAGCGTGTGACTGTTTCCGATGTGGAAGCTGTCGCACATCATATTCCTGAAGCGGTCATTTTCACCATGACCGATCAGATATCTCAAAAGAGTCTCAATAACGCGCTGGCCACTCTTTCTGAGCTCCTTTCTGATAAGAATAACGAGCCGATTGCCATGCTGGGCATGCTGGGTCTGCAGATGAGAAGACTCTACGGGGCAAAACTCGCACAGACGCAGAACCTTGGAGCAGCCTATGTAAAGGAAGTATGCGGCTGCAAGTATGATTTCCAGGTCACAAAGCTCATGCAGGCCGCAAGAGGCTATACGCTGCCGCAGCTGAAAAAGGCGGTGGAACTATGCGCGGAAACGGATTATCGTCTGAAAAGCAGCGGCGAAGACGATCGGGAGATTTTTAAGGAGCTGGTGGTCCGGATCGCAGCGGGGGAGAGCGATGGTCAGGATTGAGGAAGTCATCATCGTCGAGGGAAAGTACGACAAAAATACCCTGCGTCAGGTGGTGGACGCCGTGGTCCTGGAGACCTCCGGCTTTGGGATCTTCCACGATAAAGAGAAGCGAAGGCTCTTTCAGAAACTTGCCGAACAACGCGGTCTCGTCCTTCTGACGGACTCTGACGGCGCCGGTTTTGTGATCCGCAACTACCTGAAAGGCATTCTTCCTCCGGATAAGCTCAAACAGGCCTACATCCCGGATCTGTACGGAAAGGAAAAAAGAAAAGCTTCCCCGTCCAAGGAGGGAAAGCTTGGTGTGGAAGGCATGCGCCCGGAGGTCCTGTTGGAAGCGCTTCGACGTGCCGGCGCACACTTTATCGGAGAAGAAGAGGGACGTATCGCTTCTGAAAGGATCACCAAAGCTGATCTCTACCGCCTGGGACTCAGCGGGGTAGAGGGAAGCCGGCAGAAGCGTCTTGCCATCTTGAATCGCCTGGAGCTTCCGGAGCATCTCAGCAGCGATGCCATGCTGGATGTACTCAACGCCCTGATGAGCCGGGAAGATTTCTTCAACCTTTCCCGGGAAGTTCTTCCAGACAGGGAGGGACCAGCGCGCCCAGAAGAAGTGCCAGCTGGGACAGATCTCTGAATATGTACGCCGTCTGCAGATGACGCGCTTCGCCTGTCGTCTCTCCCAGCAGCAGGAACAGCGCTGTCAGCAGCAGGAGCAGACAGCAGGTCTGCAGACTGCGGATCAGAAATATCCATGCCGATTTTTTTGCGGAAAGGATCCGCTGAACGGTCTTCTGAATCACTCTTTTCATGAAACAACACCTCGGGATCAGGATATCCCGGGGTGCTGTTTCTTTCAAGGAACAAATTCTGCCAAAGAATTATGAACAGTCCATAAAATAATAGCCCAATGCAAGACAAAATGGGCATCCTGTGCTAATATAAGGAGAACCGCGCACTAGGCGCGGCTCTCTGGCACCCACGAGGGGATTCGAACCTCCGACCTACCGCTTAGGAGGCGGTCGCTCTATCCTGCTGAGCTACGTGGGCAGATCGCTTCTGTGGGAAGCTTATGCATTCTACCGCAGTTTCCTGAACCTGTCAAGAGAGGGAGTCTCTATGCTCAAGCTTGTTTCCATCAAAAAAGACTATACTGTAGGTGATTTTTCCGTCCATGCCCTGAAAGGTGTGGACCTCAGTTTTCGGGAGCACGAGTTTGTTGCCATCCTGGGTCATTCCGGCTGCGGAAAAACCACCCTTTTGAATATCATTGGGGGGCTGGATCAGTACAACTCCGGAGATCTTGTCATCAACGGCAAGTCCACAAAGCATTTTACGGACAGTGATTGGGATGTCTACCGCAATCATTCCATAGGCTTCGTGTTTCAGTCGTACAACCTGATCCCTCACCAGACGGTGCTGGCCAACGTGGAGCTTGCGCTGACCCTTTCCGGCGTTGGTGCGTCGGAGCGCCGTGCCAGAGCCACACAGGCCCTGGAGAAGGTGGGCCTGGGCGATCAGCTCAACAAGAAGCCCAACCAGATGTCCGGCGGTCAGATGCAGCGTGTGGCCATCGCCCGCGCCCTGGTGAACGACCCCGACATCCTCCTGGCGGACGAGCCCACCGGCGCGTTGGATTCGGATACCTCTGTTCAGATCATGGAGATCCTGAAGGAGATCGCCAAAGACAAGCTCATCATCATGGTCACCCACAACCCGGAGCTTGCCAACTCCTATGCCAGCCGCATCATCCGTCTGAAGGACGGCCTGATCGTGGATGACAGCGATCCCTTTGAAGTGGACGAGGCAGAAAACAAAGGGCCCATCGGCAAAAAGACCTCCATGGGCTTTTTCACCGCGCTCTCGCTTTCCATGAACAATCTGATGACCAAAAAGGCCAGAACGCTGCTCACTGCTTTTGCAGGCAGCATCGGCATCATCGGTATTGCACTGATCATGTCTCTCTCCAACGGCATCCAGAACTATATTGATAAGGTCCAGGAAGACACGCTTTCCAGCTACCCCATCACCATCCAGTCCGAAACAGTGGATATGACCACCATGATGGCCTCCATGATGGGCGCCCAGGCGGAGACAGCCAACTATCGGCACGAGAACGACGCGGTGTATTCCAGCGCCATTCTTTATAACATGATCAACTCTCTCTTTTCCGCGGAGGGCGAATCCAACAACCTGACTGCTTTCCGGAACTATCTGGAGGATGAGAACAGCGAGATCCGCCAGTACATCAGCTCGGTCCAGTACAGCTATGACGTGGATCTGACTCCTTATGCCGAGGACGTAAACGGCCACATCGGCAAAACCGATGCGGTGGAGATCATGCAGACGGCTCTGTCCTCCTCCTTTGGCGGGGACTATAGCTCCTATTTCTCCACCTACGGGCAGATGTTCAGTACGCTGAACGTCTGGCAGGAGATGCTGCCGGGGGAAAACGGAGAGCTTATCAATCCGCTCCTGAAGCAGCAGTATGAGGTCCTTTACGGCCGCTGGCCGGAGGCCTATAACGAGACCGTCCTGATCGTCAACGAAAACAACGAGGTCTCGGACCTGGTGCTCTATTCCCTGGGACTGAAAGCCAACGACTCCATCGCGGAGAACATGCAGCTCATGATGGACGCGGAGGAGATGGACGCCACGGTGGAGAGCTGGAGCTACGAGGAGGTTTGCAGCAAGTCCTTCCGTTATATCTACCCTGCGGATCAGTTCCAGTACAACGAGGAGACAGGGGAGTATATGGACCTGACGGAAGAGGAACTGGGCCTCAAGACGCTTTACAACAACGGCCTGGAGATCCACATCGTCGGCATCATCCGCAAGGATGGGGACGCCCTCTCCGGCATGCTCTCCGGCGCGGTGGGCTATCCCCATGCGCTGGTGGAGCACATTTCGGAGGAAAGCGCCAATAAGGATCTGATCCGCCGCCAGCTGGAGGATCCGGAGCACGAGGTCTTTACCGGGCTGCCTTTCCTGGATCGGGAGGATGAGGCGATGACCAAGAACCGCAAAGCAGACGCCGCCCGGGAGTATATCGCCGCGGCGGACACCGAGCAGCTTGCGGATCTCTATATCCAGTATATGTGCGAGCCGGATGAAAGCTATCTGCAGGATATGATCAACGAGCAGATGGAGGGCACCACCCGGGAAGAGATTGAGGAAAACATCCTGACCTATTATCCGGAATACGCCTCCATGCTCACCCAGATGGACGATGATATGCTCATGACCTACATGAGCCAGATGGTCGGAGAACAGGCCAAAACCCAATATGCCGCCCAGATGCGGGAACTCTATGAGGAACTGACGGACGAGGAGCTTGCAGAGGATTTCAAGCTTCTCTCCCTGGAGGAGAAAGATTATCTCTGGATCTATGATAACGCCATGCCTCCCGTCTACTCCACCAGTACGCTGAAGGACACGCTGAAGACTCTGGGCTATGTGGATCTGCAGACGCCGAACACCATCAACATTTACGCAAATTCCTTTGAAAACAAGGACAGCATCGGCGCGGCCATCGAGCATTATAACGAATCCGTTCCCGAGGAGGATCAGATCAGTTATACCGATATGGTGGCCCTGCTGATGAGCTCCATTACCAGCATTATCAACGTCATCAGCTATGTGCTCATTGCCTTCGTCGCCATCTCTCTCGTTGTATCCTCCATCATGATCGGCATCATCACCTATATCAGCGTTCTGGAACGTACCAAGGAGATCGGTATCCTCCGTGCCATCGGCGCCTCCAAACGGGACATCTCGCGCGTGTTTAACGCCGAGACCTTTATTATCGGCCTTACAGCCGGCGTAATCGGCATCGTGATCACCCTTCTGCTGAATATTCCGATCAACATCATCGTACATGACCTCACCGGTATCCATGCGCTCAATTCTACGCTGCCGCCGGTGGGCGGTGCGGTGCTGGTTGGCATCAGCGTTTTCCTGACCTTTATCGCCGGCCTGATCCCTTCCGGCCTTGCCGCAAAAAAGGATCCCGTGGAAGCGCTGCGTACAGAATAAGTTCATATCAAATAGATCGATCCCCCCGGAGCGCTCCGGGGGGATCTGTTTATATCGCTTCGATTTCTTTGATGTTGTACTCGTTGCCGGTGACCAGGAAGGTGTTGCCGCTTCCGCAGTAAGGACAGATCTTTTTGTATTTCATCGTGGAATAGGTCTTGGCACAGTCCTGGCAATAGGTGACGGCTTCCAGCTTTTCGATCTTCAGCTCCGTGTTCTGGAAGTGCTCGGTCTTGGCTCTGGCCCACTGCCAGAAATCCATCAGGTACTCGGGGATGATGCCGCTGACCTCGCCAACCTCCAGGGTGATGGAGCCGACTTCGGTGAGCTGATTTTCCACCATCAGTTTTTCCACCGTGTCGATCACATAATAGATGGTTCCCAGTTCGTGCATTACTTAGCCTTCCGATTGATTTTGATCGCCTGCTTGGCAGCATGCTTGAGCAGAGGCAGGACCTTGTCTTCGCAGCGGATCATGTTGGAAGCCTCGGGAACGTCGCGCTCCAGGTGGATGGCGTCGAACATGCAGCGAGTGGTGCAGAGGCCGCAGCCGATGCAGCGGTTCCGGTCCACGATGGTGACGCCGCAGCCCAGGCAGCGGCTGGCTTCGGTCTTGACCTGCTCCTCGGTGAAGGTGAGACGGTCGTGCTCGAAGGTCTTGAGCTTCAGAGGATCGTGCTGGATCTCCTGGCGGGCGGGCTTGTCATAGGAATCCAGCGTGAAGGCAAGATTGGCCTTGTCCAGCTCGTAGAACTCGCGCAGGTTGCGTCCGCGGGTCAGGCTCTGGCCGTCCTGCACGAAGCGATGGAGGGATTCTGCACCCTCACGGCCGGCGGCAATGGCGTCAATGGCAAACTTGGGGCCGGTGTACACGTCGCCGCCGACGAAGATGTCCTTCTGCTCGGTCTGGTAGGTGACGGCGTCGGCCAGGGCGTTGCCTTTCTTGCCGGTCTTCATCTCGCCCACGTCCAGCTTGCCCCAGTCGATGGTCTGACCGACGGCTGCCAGCACGGAATCGACCTCGATGGTCTCGAATTTGCCGGTGCCAACAGGAGCGCGGCGGCCCTTCTCGTCGGGCTCGCCCAGTTCCATGATCTCCACCTTCAGGCCGCAGACCTTGCCGTCCTGTCCCAGGATCTCGGCGGGGCCGCAGAGGAAGCAGAACTTCACGCCCTCTTCCTTGGCTTCCTTGATCTCTTCCTTGTCAGCGGGCATCTCTTCCTCGCTGCGGCGGTAGATCACATAGGTCTCAGCGCCCAGACGAACCGCGGTGCGGCACACGTCCATGGCCACATTGCCGCCGCCGATGACAGCGCACTTCTTGCCGATCTCGGGCTTGCTGCCCAGGTTCACTTCCCGCAGGAAGTCAACGCCGCCGTACACGCCGCTGAGATCCTCGCCGGGGATGCGGAGCTTCTGGCTCTTCTGAGCGCCGATAGCCACATAGAAGCCTTTGTAGCCCTGCTCGCGCAGCTGCTGGATGGTGATGTCCTTGCCGATCTCGGTGTTCATCTGGAAGTGGACGCCCATCTTCTCCAGGACTTCGATCTCGCCCTTCAGGGCGGCACGGTCCAGACGGTAGCTGGGGATGCCCATGATCAACATGCCGCCGGGCTGGGGATTGCGGTCAAAGACCGTGACGTTTTCATAGCCCATACGAGCCAGATAGTAGGCGCAGCTCAGGCCGGCGGGGCCGGCGCCAATGATGGCGACCTTTTCCTCATAGGGCTTGTCGATGGGACGGCGATAGAGGCGCTCGGGAATGTAGCGCTCGGCGCTCTTCAGATCCTGCTCGGCGATGAACTTCTTGATCTCGTCGATGGCAAGAGCCTTGTCCATGGCGCCGCGCGTACAGGCTGCCTCGCAACGGCGGTTGCAGACATAGCCGCAGACGGAGGGGAAGGGGTTATCCTGCTTGATGAGCTTCAGCGCGTCCAGATAGCGGCCTTCCTTGGCCAGCTTGATGTAGCCCTGGATGGCGATATGGGCGGGGCAGGCGGTTTTGCAGGGAGCGGTTCCGCTCTCGTGGCAGTTCTTGCGGTTGTCTGCCACGTAATTGGGATTCCACTTGTCCTTGCCCCATTTCAGGCCGGAGGGAAGTTCCTGCTTGGGATAGTCCACCTCGCCTGTCTGGGTGCAGAGCTTCTGACCAAGCTTCACGGCGCCGGCAGGGCAGACCTCAACGCACTTGCCGCAGGCAACGCACTTTTCTTTCTCCACATGGGCGCGGTAGGCGGAGGCGGAGAGGTTGGGGGTGTTGAAGTACTGGCTGGTGCGCAGAGCGAAGCACACGCCCAAATCGCAGTTGCAGAGGCCGAAGATCTTGTCGGTGCCGTCAATGTTGGTGGTCTGGTGGACATAGCCGTTCTCCTCTGCGCGCTGGCAGATCTGCAGCGCTTCTTCCTTGGTGATACGGCGGCCCTTGCCGGTCTCCACCAGATAATCGGCGAAGTCGCCCAGGCCGATGCAGCAGTCGTCCTGGATCTCGCCGGAGCCCTCGCCGAAGAGCCTGCGGGCATTGCGGCAGGAGCAGTAGCCAACGGAGAGCTTGCCGTCGTACTTGTCCAGCCAGTGGGAGATATGCTCAATGGACAGAGAATGATTCTCGGACTGGATGGCCTTTTCCACGGGGATGACGTGCATGCCGATGCCGTTGCCGCCGGGAGGCATCAGATGGGTCTTGCCCTCCAGGGGCAGGAAGGTCATCTTGTCAAAGGATTCTGCCAGTTCGGGATACTTCTCGACCTGCCAGAGGACCATGTTGGTCATCTCGGCGATGCCGGGGACGAAGAGCTGGACGTACCACTGTTTCTCGTGCTGGGGATTTTCCCGGTGATACTCCACGATGCCGTGCATGGCAGCGTCGGTGAGCAGCTCTTCGATGCGCTGCTCGCTCTTGCCGGTGAGCTTTGCGATCTCCGCGGTGGTCTTGGGCTTGCGCAGACCCATTTTCAGCATGACTTCGGCGATCTCATCGCTGGAGCATGCCCGGTCCAGAATGATGTACTCGGGGTCGTTTTCGGTCAATCTCTTGAGACCGAGTTTGTAGGGGATGCGGTCGGTGATCATTTTGCCAAGATCAAATAGGATCTCTCTTGCCATTCTTTTTCCCTCCTAAAAAAAGAATTGATGAAATTGTATATAAAGTACACAAATTTCCAAATATAAAATAGCATGACAGCGAATCCTTTTCAAGATACAAAAGCTGATCCTATGTATAAGAAAAGGGCATGGAGCAAAAAAAGATTGATTCTGCTTCCGATTTGTAGTACAATGCTTTCGTGGCTTTTGACAAGGCTGCACTAATCGGGGAGCCAGCGGTGCCCTGTAACCTGCAATCCGCTATAGCAGGGATGAATTCCTGGCCGAGGGGATGTTCTGTGTCGTCTGACCCCGGTAAGCAGCGTTGAAGATCCGGTCTCGCGCAAGGTCGACCCGTGAACCATGTCAGGCGGGGAACCGAGCAGCATTAAGCGGTGTTCGGCTTGTGCCGCGAGGTCGCCGGGTCCGAGCCGGCTGCCGGCGGTAACGGATATAGCGCATGTTTCGGAGCCAGGTGTGCAGTCTTGTCAAGAGCCACAAGTCTATGAAAAGAGGGGAGGAGTCGGCTTGTATCAGGCGTTGTATCGAAAATGGCGTCCCAAGACCTTTGATGAAGTCATCGGGCAGCAGCACATCACCGAGACGCTGAAAAGCCAGGTGAAAAACGACCGGCTCTCTCATGCGTATCTTTTCATCGGCACCCGCGGAACCGGCAAGACAACCTGCGCCAGGATCCTGGCTCGGGCCGTTAACTGCGAGCATCCGGAAAACGGCAATCCCTGCGGAAAGTGCGCGGCGTGCCGCGGCATTCTGGAGGGAAGCGTCATGGACGTGGTGGAGCTGGACGCTGCCTCCAACAACGGCGTGGACAATGTCCGCGCCCTGCGGGAAGAGGCTGTCTTTTCCCCCACGACGGTAAAGAAGCGGGTCTACATCATTGACGAGGTGCACATGCTCTCCATGGCGGCATTCAACGCCCTGCTCAAAATCCTGGAGGAGCCGCCGGAGCATCTGATGTTTATCCTGGCCACCACGGAGCTTCAAAAGGTCCCGGCCACCATTCTCTCCCGCTGCCAGCGGCACAGCTTCCGCCGCCTGGAGACGGAAACCATCTCAAATTACTTGCTTGAGATCGCGGGAAGAGAGAAGCTGTCACTGGAGAAGGACGCGGCAGACCTGATCGCCCGCCTGTCCGACGGCGGCGTGCGGGATTCCCTGAGTCTGCTGGACCAATGCTCCGTTCATGAGACCATCGATGTGGATGCGGTCTACAGCACCGTAGGCCTCGCCGGGAAACGACGGATCTCTGAGCTTTTGGATGCCATCCTGCGGCATAACAGCGAAAAGGCGCTGCAGCTCTTTTCCTCGCTTTGGATGGAAGGGAAGGACCCAGCATCTGTTCTCCGGGAGCTCAGTACCCTCCTGCGGGATGTGATGCTGCTTCGTGTCGCCCCAAAGGCGGGATTGAACCTGATCTCCGGCGGCTTTGAAGAGCGTACGCTCCAGTATTTCTGGAAACGCATGACTACGGAACAGGTCGTCGCTGCAATGGAGACGATCCAGAAAGCACTTTCTTCCCTTCGCGATGTGAGCAACCCGCGGACTGCTGCGGAGCTCTGCCTGGTTTCTCTTTGCTGTGACACCGCGGGGGATAGTATTGCAAGTCTTCGTTCCCGTATTTCCAAGCTGGAGGAACAGGCGGAACGCGGTGTGACCATGGCCCCAAGTTCCCCGCGGCCTTATCCTGAAGCGGAAGAACCGGAGGAACCTGTTCCCGCAGCATATCAGCAGGAAGAATACGACGAGCCCTACCCGGAAGCCCCGATCCAGGAACCGCCGGATGATGAGCCCGGTCCGGAGAATTCGACTGCGGAAGAGGACTTTCCGGTTGAGCTTCGAGAAAGCCTTCCTCAGCCGCCAGCGGCGGAAAACTCGCCGAGTCCCCATGCTGTACCCGCTGCCTCCCTTCCTTCGGGGAACAGTCTTGAACTGTGGAACAGGATTCGCAGTGCTGTCATGCCTTCCCTTCCGCTGGACGTGCAGATGCTGCTGCAGGATGAGGAGCGAGTAACCGGCTCCCTTGACGGCAATACGCTCCTGATCGAGACACAAAACGATTTTCAGGCCAAGCGTTTTCAACGGCAGGATGTGCTTCAGACGTTTCTGTCTGTCGGGAGGGATATCCTGGATCACGATGTGCGCATCCTTGCACGAGAACGACAGATGGAGAGTCGAAAGACCCGCAGTTTGGACGATCTCAGACAATTCAAGGAAGTTCATTTCATTTCAGAATAAAAAACGCCGCGCAGCGGCAGATCGGAGTATGACTTATGGCAAAAGGCGGTTTTCGCGGGGGTATGCCCGGCAACCAGATGAACATGATGAAGCAGGCCCAGAAGATGCAGCAGGAGTTCATGAAGATGCAGCAGGAGCTGGAGGCTACCGACTTTGAGTTCACCGCAGGCGGCGGTGCTGTGAAGGCGGTTGTGACCGGCACCCGAGAGTTTTCTTCCATCGTCATCGATCCCGAAGTTGTGGATCCCGAGGATGTGGAAATGCTGCAGGATCTGATCCTCACTGCGGTAAACGGCGCGCTGAAGAAGGCCGATGAACAGACCAGCAAGGCCATGAACAAGCTTCAGGGCGGTTTCGGAGGCTTCCCTGGCCTGTTCTGATCTTCATCCAAAAAAACCTGCCGCTCCGAAGGGCGCGGCAGGTTTCCTCATGCGGATCCATCCAATGCAAAGATGTGGTAGTAATAATCGCCACCGGCGAAGGAATAAAGCTTCGGGATCATGCAGAGCTGTCCCGAATCGTTTACAAAGAGGCAGCAGTCTTCTTTGAAATTCTGGGCGTCCACGCTTCTGTCATGGCGATCCCAGTAGAAGTCATCCCGGGGAACCGTGGAATAGTGTTCCTGAAAGTAATCTTCCACCAGCATTTTCGCTTTTCCAATGAAATCCTCTCCCAGCATCCCATAACGCTGCAGCAGCTGAGGTCTCTCCACCTCGCTGTGCGTCGAAGCGTCGTAGTTTATTGTGTAATAGGATTCAAATCCCCAGTCCGTGTCCGTTTCGCACAGAATGGATATCAGCTGCCCGTTCACGAATACCGTGTAATCCACCCGGTTCACGATCAGACTGCAGCCGTCGGCCATGCTGTTCTTCGCCTCCTTTACGGCAGGCTCAAGCGCGGCGTATACTGCCCGGTTCAGCCTGACCGCATCCTCGCCTGAGGTTTCGATCATTGGGATCCGCAGCACATAATCCCAGCTGTTTCCCACGTTGTCGCTGTAGCTTCCTGACTCGTACAGCGCATCCCGGATCACCACCGGTACCGGAGTCGGCGCGTTGGTGACTTCCAGGACAGAAGGCTCCGGGACGGAGAGAACGCTGCTTTCCTCCGCAAGGCCAGGGGAGACTGTTCCGCAGGCGCACAGCAGCAGGCTCAGAAGCAGGATCATAGGGATCCATCGTTTCATCAGCATCACCTTCCTGTTCCAAGTTTATCATGGATCTGTCGACGCCGCAAGAAAGAACAGGTGCTCAGAAAATGCGTTTTCGTAAAATCTATCTGGAGATCGGCAATGTCTGCAATCTCCGCTGCTCCTTCTGTCCCGGCACCAGGCGTGAGCCGCATTTGCTCAGTCCGGAAGAGTTTCACATTCTGGCCTCGAAAGTGAGAGAGTACACCGAGTATCTGTATTTTCATCTGATGGGGGAGCCGCTTCTTCATCCGGAGATAGCAGCTTTTCTGGACGAATCGGAGCGTCTTGCCTTCAAGGTCATGATCACCACCAACGGTACCCTTCTTCCGGAGAAGGGAAAGCTCTTGCTGGATGCTCCTGCGGTCCATAAGGTGAATCTCTCCCTGCAGTCTTATGAAGCCAATACCAGCGGGGAACTGGAAAGCTACCTTCGCGGATGCACGGATTTTGTAAAAGAGGCGGCCTCACGTGGGATCCTCTGTGAGTTCCGCCTTTGGAACCAGGGTGGCCTGAACGCCAGAAATCAGGAGATTCTGGCCTTTTTGCACCGGGCTTTTCGCGAGCCGTGGAGGGAGAGCCGGAACGGACAGAAGCTGGCGCAACGGGTATGGCTGGATCCCGGAGAGCGATTTGACTGGCCTGATCTTGAACTGAATAAAGTGCAGGAAACCGGGTTTTGCTACGGCCTGCGGGATCAAATAGGCGTTTTGTGTGACGGCACTGTCGTGCCCTGCTGCCTGGACCATGAGGGGGATATCCCCTTGGGAAATCTCTTTCGGCAGGAACTTCGGGATATCCTGGAAAGTCCCCGTGCCCGCGCCATCTACGAAGGCTTCTCCGCCAGGAAAGTGGTAGAGCCCCTCTGTAAGCGCTGCGGGTATGCCACAAGATTTCAAAAATAAAAGACGGAAGTCATCATGACTTCCGTCTTTTATTCTAATTCTCAGAGGCCGAGGAAGCGGCCGATCCGTTCAAAGAAGCTGCTGACGGATTCGATCACCACACCCACAGTCCCGAGAAAGCCGGTCTTTGCCATTTTGGCGCCGGAAACCTTGTTCAGCGTGCCCTGAACGTATTCCACGTTGTAGCGCAGCGCCTCGGTATCCAGTTTTTCCAAAGAACGGCAGAGGCTGATGAGCTGGCTGATCTGCTTGTCGCTGAGCTTTACGTTGTACTCCCCGGCAATGTCAAGGATCGTCTGGCGCAGTTCCTGATCGCTCATCTGCTTGGTCTCGTCCAGCATCAGCTTCAGGTCGTTCACAATGCCGGTGGAGTCCATGTTTCCGATTTCGCTTGCCAGGTTACCGGTGATGGTGAGCTCCTGGGTGCTGATGAGCTTTGCCAGATCGTCCAGCTTCTTGCCGGTCATGTCTTCGTAAGCCTTGTATACACCGGTCAGTGCGGCGGTGCCGCTTACTTCATAGGGGGAAGCGACGATGATCTTCGCGTCGGTGATCCCAACTGTGGCCAATGCGCTCAGGTACATCTCCGGGCTGCACCAGGTGATGTTGCTGGTGGTCACGTCCATGCCGGAGCCGCCGGGCAGCAGTTCCACATACACGCTGGAGATGGACCTGGTGCCGATCAGTGCGGAATCCACATAGCCGTCCAGATACTGTCGCTCCTCCTGGTTCGTCACGCGCAGTTCCACAACGCTGCCGCGGCGGAGGCCGAAGGCGTTGTAGACCTGCTCGATCTGCTCGTCCGTCAGATCTGCCGCGATCACGGCTCTGCTCTGATTTCCGAGAGCATAGGCCGGGATACCTGCCGAGAGGGTCAGAAGCAGCACCATCAGCAGAGAGATTACTTTCTTCATGTTAAGCTTCCTTTCTTCATACGATTGATATCGATCGATCCGACATACACGTATGTCAGATGCGGCTGTCGTTCAGCTTTTCTCGGGTGCCCATAAACTACCACGCGGGCCGGGAAAAAGATAGTCCTTTTTGTGAATATTAAGAAAGCTTATGATTTTGCAGTCTATCGGGGACAATCTCTGGTTCTTCCTTTTCTTCCCTTTGTTTCTCCTTTGCTCATTGAGGCTCATTCCCGGGTTTACACGTCTTCTTGAGCGGCAGAGGGCCTCTCGTATACAGGCAGCCGGTCCTTCCCGGGGGATGCTGGGATCCATGGATGCTGCCTCCACCACGCTTGCAGCCACTGTCGGCACCGGCAATATCATCGGAACTGCGCAGGCCATTGCTATGGGCGGACCTGGCGCCGTGTTCTGGATGTGGGTCGCAGCGCTGCTTGGCTGCTGTGTAAAAAGCGCTGAGATCTGGTTCGGTCAGCGCAACGGCTGTGGTGCCATTGGGATGATCTCTTCTGCTCTTGGGGAGAGAGCCTCCCGCCTTTATGCTTTTCTCGCCGTCCTTTCCGCCTTGTTTGTGGGAAATATGGCCCAGATGAACACCGTTGTCTCTTCTCTTGCCGTCCAGGGAGTTCCTGCCTTGAATTGCCGCATAGGGTTTAGCCTTTTCCTGCTCTTTATTCTGTGCCTGGCACTCCATCGGGGGATCACCTTTCTGGGAAAGCTATGCAGCTTTGTGGTACCTTTTATGACCTTTCTCTATCTGTTATCCTCAGCCATAGTACTGTATGGGAACAGGGGAGCAATCACGGCTTCTTTCCGACTGATCCTGTCCTCTGCCTTGCGGCCCTGTGCTTTGCTGGGAGCCTGCGGTGGTGTGACGGTAAAAACCGCTCTCCTTTGGGGTTTTCGTAGAGGTGTGTTTTCCAATGAAGCGGGTTTAGGCACAGCGGGAACGGTCCACTCCCTGGCCCGTACCAATCATCCTGAGCGTCATGCGCTCTGGGGCGTTTGGGAGGTCTGCGTGGATACTCATCTTTTATGTTCGATCAGCGCATTGACCCTTCTGTGCAGCGGAGCCGCCATTCCCTACGGAAGCCTTCCCGGAGCGGAACTTTGGTTCCGGGTGTTTTCCATTGAAGCCACTTCGTTTCCCGTCTTACCTGTTTTCAGACTCTGTCTTCTGGTTTTCGGGCTCAGCACGGTGTTAGGCCTATATGTTCCGAGTTGCCTGTGTGCGCAGGTAACAGGCCTCGAAGAAAAGCATTTTCGCTTTCTCTATCTCATATGTGCTGTTCTCGGCTGCTTTCTTCCCACCGATCGGATTTGGCTGGCTTCCGATCTGCTCAACGTGCTCATGGCAGCACCAAGTCTTCTTTCTTTGATCCTGCTGGCGCCGGAATTTGCAGCCGGATGTGAACAGTCCAAAAACAATGCTGAAAAACCGGAATCCGCTCTTGCCCGCGGGCAAAGAAAGGTGTAAGATAGCACAAGACTCTTTATGTGCCGCACTGCCAGGATCGAGAGGCCTGCTATGAATTACATGGATCTGCTGCTGGATCTGCTGTTTCCCCGTAAATGTGCGTTTTGCCGCCGCTTGACCCAGAACGGCGCAGTGGTCTGTCCCCGCTGCCGGGAAAAGCTGCCCTATACGAACTGCGCCGCCAGACAGGACTTTCCCCATCTGGATGCCTGCTATTCTCCGCTCTATTATACTATGGAGGTAAGGCAGTCGCTTCTTCGCTATAAGTTCGGAGGGCTGCGGATGTATGCTTCCGTTTACGGAGAATTTCTGGCAAAATGTATTGACGAAAACCGGATTTCCTGCGATAGTATTACTTGGGTGCCATTGAACAGGAGGCGCCTGCGCCAGCGCGGCTACGATCAGGCGCGCCTTTTGGCTGAGGATCTTTCCAGGCGTCTCTCGGTCCCTTGCCTCCCCACACTTCAGAAGATCCGCAACAATCCCAGGCAGTCCGCTGCGGGAAATGCCGAGAAGAGGCGCCGCAATGTAAAGGGCGTATATGCTGCGCTGCCGGAAGCCGATCCTGGTGGAAAAACGATCCTGCTGGTGGATGATATCGTCACTACCGGCGCGACGCTTTCTGAGGCTGCTTCCGTTCTGCGAAAAGCAGGTGCCGCATCTGTTATCGGCCTGACCTTAGCAAGAAGAAAAGAATAAACAGAGGAGAATCTGTATGGTTATATTCGAAAGAGACATCGCCGTCGATCTGGGAACCTCCACCACCCTGCTTTTTGAACAGGGAAAAGGCGTGGTCGCCAGAGAGCCGACCGTCGTGGCCCTGGATCGGGTCACCAGCCGTATTTCCAAGGTGGGCCAGGACGCACAGAAGATGCTGGGACGTACGCCCGCCAATATCGTTGCGATCCATCCTGTCAACGCCGGCGTCATTTCCGACTATGAAATGGCGGCCCAGATGCTGCGGGAACTGGTCAACCGGATTACTTCCTTCTCTCTCTTTAAGCCCTGTATGCTTGCTTGTGTCCCCAGCTCCGTCACCGGCGTGGAGGAGCGCGCCATGATCGACGCCGCCATCGAAGCCGGCGCCAGAAAGGTCTACCTGCTGGAGACTGCCATTGCCACCGCCATGGGCGCCGGTGTGGACATTTCCCGACCGGAAGGCCATATGATCATCGATGTCGGCGGCGGCACCACGGAGATCGCCATCATCTCTGCCGGCGGCGTCGTGGAGTGCGAATCCATCAAGGTGGCCGGCGCCAGCTTTGACGAGGCTATCGTGAAATACGTCCGCAGAAAGTATAACATGCTCATCGGTTTGGGCGCTGCGGAGGAGATCAAGCGCAGCATCGGCTGTGTCATGCAGCGGCCGGATATGGGTGTTGAGGAGGTCAAGGGCCGCAACCTTTCCACCGGTCTTCCCAAAACTGTCAATCTCAACGCCAATGAGCTGATCGAGGCCTTTGTAGACCCCATGAACCATATCCTGGAGGCCATCCACTCGGTGCTGGAGCGCACGCCGCCCTCTCTTGTGGGCGATTTGGATACCAACGGCATCATCATGTCCGGCGGAGGCAGCCTCATCTACGGTATGGACCGCCTGATCGAGAGAAGCACCGGCATCCGCACCTCCGTGGTGGACGATCCGGTTTCCTGCGCGGCCTACGGCGCCGGCAAGATGCTCAAGCACCTGGAGGAAATGCCGGACGGCATGCGTAACTTCTATCGGATGCGTCAGCTGAAGGGCTGAGGAACGGAAGGGGATGCTTCTCGTGAGCAACAAGCTGGATACCATCAAAAGAATCAGCCGTATCTTTTCCGGAGGTGAAAAGATTCCGACCTGCGCGGCTGTTGTCCTCGCAGCGGGTAACTCTGTCCGAATGGGCAATGACAAGATCCTGGCCAAGCTGGGTGAGATCCCCGTCCTCGCCAGGACGCTCCGTGTGTTTCAGGACAGCGACGCGGTCAGCGAGATCGTGGTCGTTACCTCCCTGGAAAAACTGAATGAGGTCTCGGAACTCTGTCGGGAGTATAATATCGGCAAAGTTTCCAAGGTCATCACCGGGGGCAAGACCCGGGCGGAGTCTGCGCTTGCCGGCGTTTCGGAAGTAAGCTCCGGGGCTTCCCTGATTGCCATCCATGACGGCGCACGTCCTCTTGTAACCGGGGATCTGATCCGACGCACCGTGGAAATGGCCGCCAGGAGAAATGCTGCCGTTCCCGCCATCCGGAGCACCGACACCTTGAAAACTGCCGGAGAAGACGGTGCGATCATCGGCACCGTAGATCGGGAGACCACCTGGCGGATCCAGACGCCCCAGGTCTTCAAGGCAGAGCTGATCAAAGGCGCATTGACCAAAGCCATGAAACAGGGCCTTGCCCTGACGGACGACAGTTCTGCCATGGAGGTGCTCGGCGTTACCACCTATCTGGTGGAGGGCGACGAAGAGAACATCAAGCTGACGAAGCCCCTGGACATGCTGCTTGCCGCAGCCATCCTCCGGGAC
Organism: Oscillospiraceae bacterium; assembly: GCA_017447685.1. GTDB lineage: Bacteria > Bacillota > Clostridia > Oscillospirales > Oscillospiraceae > Limivicinus. The sequence continues at coordinate 117,269 of JAFSMZ010000024.1, read as the reverse complement.
AGGAGAGAACGAAATGAGAATCGGTCAGGGCTATGACGTTCACCGCCTTGTGGAAGGCAGAAAGCTCATCCTGGGCGGTGTGGAGATCCCTTATGAAAAGGGGCTCCTGGGACATTCGGATGCGGATGTTCTGCTCCACGCCCTGATGGACGCGCTCCTCGGTGCCGCCGCCCTTGGAGATATCGGCAAGCTCTTCCCGGATCACGATCCAGCCTATGCCGGCGCGGACAGCCGGAAGCTTCTTGAGCGGGTCGCGGCCATTCTGGAAGAGAAGCACTATTGCATCGGCAATGTAGACTGCACTGTCATTGCCCAGCGTCCGAAGCTTGCCCCCTTCATTCAGCAGATGCGGCAAAACATTGCGGAAACCCTGGGCCTTTCCACAGACCGCGTCAGCGTCAAAGCCACCACGGAAGAGGGCCTCGGTTTTACCGGAGAAGGGCTCGGCATTGCGGCCCAGGCCATCGCGCTGCTGGAAGAATGATCCGTTCACGAATGGAATAGTCCCGCATAGGATGGATTGCATCCTGTGCGGAAAAAGATCCCGCCTCAGGTGGGATCTTTTCTTTTTGGAAAAGGGGAGTTCGCTTATGCCGCAATACTGGATCTCCTTTCGATCGCTGACCCACGCGCAAAGAGCCGCGCGCACCCTGGAAAGAAACAGCATTACCGCGATTGTCTCTCGCCTTCCGCAGGGCGTCAGTCCCAAAGGCTGCGGATATGCAGTCATCGTCCGCCGGCAGATCCGTGACGCTGTCAGGCTCCTCGAAGAAGCGCAGATCCCAAGGGGAATGGTATTTGAAAAGACGGAACGGGGAGACTTCCGGGAGGTGAAGCTTTGATCTATCTGGATTCTGCCGCCACATCGCTGCTGAAGCCATCCGCTGTGGGCTATGCCATGGCAAATGCTCTCCGCTCCATGGCAAGTCCTGGGCGGGGAGGTCACGCTCCGTCCATGCTTGCTGCTGACGCGGTATTCCGCTGTCGGGAAAGGGCGGCGGAGCTCTTTCACATGGCGCGGCCGGACCGTGTGGTGTTTACCATGAACGCGACTCATGCCCTGAATATCGCCATCGCTTCTCTTGCCAGAAAGGGGAAAAATGCCGTCATCTCCGGCTTTGAGCATAACGCCGTCACTCGACCTTTGCATGCGCTGGGCTGCAGCATCAGGATCGCCGGGCGAAAACTGTTTGACCCGGAAGACACGGTCAGGTCCTTTCAACGTGAACTGCAGGGAGCTGATTTTGCCGTCTGCACGGTGGTTTCCAATGTCTTCGGCTATATTATGCCTTTTCGAGAGATTTGCGAATTATGCAAAAAATCCGGCGTCCCGCTGATTCTGGATGCATCCCAGGCAGCCGGGATCCTGGACCTGAATTTTGACGCCCTTGGCGCAGACTTTATGGCTATGCCCGGCCATAAGGGGCTTCTCGGGCCACAGGGGACCGGGATCCTTTTGTGCAGAGACAATGCCCACCCGCTCCTCTTTGGCGGCTCCGGTGCGGAGAGCAGGCTTCAGACCATGCCGGAGGATCTGCCGGAGCGCCTGGAAGCAGGGACCCAGAATGTCTGCGGTATTGCTGGTTTGCTTGCCGGTGTCGAAACGGTCCTTTCCAAAACGCCCGATGCCATCTTCCAATATGAACACGCACTATTGCTCCTTGCGATCCGGGAACTGCAGAGCGCAGACTGCGAACTATTCACCATCGGCGGAAATCATCAATCCGGCGTTATCTCTCTGCGCAGGTCGTCGCTCGATTGTGAAACGCTGGCAAGCCGCTTAAGCGAATATCAGATCTGCGTGCGCAGCGGGCTGCACTGCGCACCGCTGGCCCACGAAAGCGCCGGCACCCTGGAGACCGGTACCCTGCGCCTCAGCTTTTCTCCTTATCTGTCGGAAAGTGAGCTGCGGGAAGCCTGCCGTGTGCTGAGGCACATTCTTTCCACTGCCGTGTCTTAAGAGAATTTCAGTTTTATCTTGCTTCCATCTGTTGCCTTTTGCCCGAAAATGCGTTATAATACTCGAATGAATAAAGTGGAGTGGTATGCGGTAAAACCCTTGAGGTTCCGCAAAAGAAAAGGATGATTGCATGGAAGCTGTAACAAGCGTATTTGTCACCGCCTTCAACGGGATCAAGACCATGGGGATCACGGACCTTTTGGACGTGATTATTGTGGCCTATCTGATCTACAAGGTGATCTGGTTCGTGCGCAGGACCAACTCCTACAATCTTGCAAAGGGCGTCGTTCTGATCCTGATCGTTCTTTGGCTGTCTTATATCTTTCATCTGACCATGATCAACTTCCTTCTCAGAAGGACGGTGGAGCTGGGCTTGATCGCTCTGGTGGTCCTTTTCCAGCCGGAACTTCGCCGCCTGCTGGAACGGATGGGGCGGAGCTTTTCTTCCAAGCGCTCCGTCTCCAGCACCGAGATCGAGGACGCCATCAGTCAGACCGTTCTGGCCTGTACCCAGATGTCCGCCTCCCATACCGGCGCACTTTTGATCTTTGAGAGGAAAGAGAAGCTCAACAGCATTATGACCACCGGCACCATCATCAATTCCGACATTTCCGCGGAGCTGATCAAGAACCTGTTTTATAACAAGGCTCCTCTGCATGACGGCGCGGTGATCATGCGGGAGGGGAGGATCGCGGCCGCGGGCTGTGTTCTTCCGCTCACCCAGAGTACCAATCTCAGCAAAGAGCTGGGTATGCGCCATCGCGCCGGCATCGGCCTCAGTGAACAGTCTGATGCGGTCGTGATCATCGTCTCGGAAGAGACGGGGGATATCTCCCTTGCCGTTGAGGGGCTTCTCAAACGGCATCTGAACGGCGTGACGCTGGACAAGCTCCTTCGCACGGAACTCATCCGCCAGGAGGAGGAGAGCAGCACAAGGGTAAAGCTCCAGAAAAAGATCCTGGCTTTCTTCAGAGGAGATCAAAATGAGAAAAATTAGAAAACTGTTTGACAGCAGACTCTTCTGGATGATCATTTCCTTCCTGGTGTCTCTTTCCATCTGGATCTATGTGGTCTCTGTGGAAACCGTGGAATCCACCAAGACGTTTCGCAATGTTCCGGTCGAACTGGTTGGGGAGGATACGCTTCTCAACATGCGGGAGCTTGTGATCACCGATCTGGATACGCCCACCGTCACGCTGGAGATCTCCGGGCCTCGCAGGATCGTGAATGCCCTGGAGGCCACCGATCTGATCGCCCAGGTCGACGTCAGCAAGCTGTCGCAGACAGCCTATACCTCTCTCAACTACACCATCATTTATCCCTCCGGCGTGGATCGCCGCAGTCTTCAGGTCATCAATCGCTCCCGCGATTCCGTAAGCTTCATGGTTTCCAAGCTCACCAGCAAGTCGGTCCCCGTGCAGGGCGGCTTTGAAGGCAAGACCGACAGCGGCTTTATTCAGGAGACGCCGATTTTTGAGCCTTCCACGATCACGGTGAGCGGGCCGGAAGTGTACCTGCGCAATGTGCATCACGCCTATGTCACCTTCGGGAAGGATCAGACGCTTGACAGCACCTATTCTGTTGAAGTGGGATATATCCTGATGGACGCCACTGACCATCCCTACTCCACTGAGAACATCACTGCCGCGCCGGACATCATTCGGGCGACCCTTCCCGTTCTGGCGGTGAAGGAAGTCCCGCTCTATATCAGCGTTCAGGAAGGCTCCGGGGCCGCAGCCGAGAATACCCGCATCAGTGTCGAACCCAAGGTCCTGAAGCTGGCGGGAGATTCTGCGGTCCTCGCGGAAATCAACCAGATCCAGCTCGATACCATTGACCTCACCTCCTTCGGCACCAAGTTTACATCCACGTACTCGATCCCCGTCCCCAACGGGATCCGCAATTTGTCCGGCGCTTCGGAGGCCACTGTTACCATTGAGGTTCTTGGGGTGGAGACCAAGCTCTTTGAAATTGAAGAATTCACCTGGATCGGCCTGGACGAAGATGTGGAAGTGATCGTGGAATCTGAACAGCTCCCTGTTCTGCTCCGCGGTCCCCACAATCTCCTGGCCCGGGTCACTCCCTTTACCATCCATGCGGAGGCCGATCTGACAGACTTGATGCAGGGCCTGGGCAGCCATATGGTGACTGTCACTGTCACGGTCCCCTCCATTCCGGGAGTCGGCGCCATCCAGGAGGATGGACAGCCCGATTATACCGTTGCCATCCGTCTTGTTCGGCGCAGCGAGGAGGCGCAGCCATGACCCAGGACGCCGTTGTCATCAAGCTGCTGCCCAAAGAAATGGCTGAGGTCGCCGTCACGCGGTCAACGGCCTGCGGTGGAAACTGCGGCAGCTGCGAAAGCTGTATGTTCCAGAAAGAACTTCACGTGGAAGCGCGCAATCTGATCCAGGCAAAGCCCGGTCAGAAGGTCGTCATTTCCAGCAAAAGCTCCCGCATCTTCGGTGCGGCATTTCTGGTCTATATCATGCCCTTGCTCTTCTTCTTTGCCGGCTATGCCGTCGCTGCACTTGCCGACGCAGGGGAGGGAATCCGCATCCTGGTCAGCTTCTGCTCGCTCCTTTTCAGCGCTGCAGTGCTGGTATTTACCCAGCGCCGCACAAATAAAGAAAAAACCATCACCTTTGATATCATTGCGTGATGGATATGGAGGTTTTATGATCAAAAGCATGACCGGCTACGGCAGCGCAAAAGCAGTTGTCGATGGCCTTGAGATCAACGTTGAACTGAAAAGTGTTAACAATCGGTATCTGGATACATCTGTCCGCATCCCCAGAAGCTTCCTCTTCTCGGAAGAGGCCATCAAGTCCAGGGTTCAGTCTCATATCAGCCGCGGCAAGGTGGATGTTTTTGTCACGGTTGATGCCTGCCAGGCCGGGGATGTGGTCGTCAAGGTCAACGAGCCTCTGCTCAAAGGCTATATGGATGCGATCCGCACCATTTCTGAGGAATACGCGCTTCCTCAGGATCTCACCGCGATGAGTGTCAGCCGGTTTCCCGATGTGCTCACAGTAGAAAAAAAGGATTTGGATGCGGAGGAGATCGGCGCCGGTATCCTGGAGATTGTCGAGCTGGCTTTGCAGGATTTTGACACCATGCGTCTCCGGGAAGGGGAGCGTCTGCGGGATGATGTGCTCAATCGTCTCCAAACCATCGATTCACTGGTTTCCACCGTGGAAGAGAAAGCGCCCGAAACCGTGACGGACTACCGCCGGCGGCTGGAGCAGAAAATGGCGGAGGTCCTTGGCACTGCCGGGATCGACGAAAACCGCATCCTTGCTGAGGCTGCCATCTTTGCCGATCATATCGCTGTGGATGAGGAGACTGTCCGCCTCCGCAGCCACATGGCTCAGCTGGATACGATGATCAAGGGGAATTCTCCCATCGGCCGGAAAATCGATTTTCTGGTGCAGGAATTCAACCGCGAGGCCAATACCATCGGCTCCAAGTGCCAGAATTCCAAGATCGCCCATGTTGTGGTGGATCTGAAGTCGGAGATAGAAAAGATCCGTGAACAGATACAGAATATCGAATAAGCGAGCGTGCCGCCATGAAACTCATTGGAATCGGATTTGGCAATCTGGTCTCGGCGGAGCGGGTCATCTCCATTGTGAGCCCCGAATCCGCCCCCATCAAGCGAATGATCCAGGAGGTCAGAGAACGCGGAGCCCTCATCGACGCGTCCTTCGGACGCAGCACCCGCGCCGTCCTGATCATGGACAGCGGCAATGTGATCCTGTCCGCTCTGACCCCGGAAACTTTGGCAGCCCGCTTCGAAGGGCGCGCCCTGGAGGAGGAAACGAAAGAACCATGAACGAGAAGGGAAAACTGATCGTGATCTCCGGACCTTCCGGATCCGGAAAAAGCACGGTCGTCAACAAGGCGATCCAGGGGAGGAAAGACATGTGCTTTTCCACCTCTGTCACTACCAGGTCTCCACGGCCCGGCGAGGTGGACGGAAAGGACTATTTCTTCATCGATCCCCAGCGTTTTCAGGAGATGGTGGAACGGGACGAGCTTCTGGAGCACGCCCAATATGTGTCCCATTCCTATGGTACCCCCCGCGCCTTCGTGGAGCAGAAGCTCAATGATGCGCTCAACGTGATCCTGGATATCGAGGTCCAGGGAGCCCGTCAGGTCCGGGAAAAAATGAAGGACGCCGTTTTGATTTTCATCGTCCCTCCCTCTCTGGAGGAGCTGCGCCGCAGACTGGTCAATCGTGGCACCGATGCCGCCGATGTGATCGAGGCCAGATTGCAGCGGGCTTCCGAAGAACTGAAGGAAGCGGACCTTTATGATTATCTCATCATCAACGACGATCTTGAGACTGCAGCCCGGGAGTTCACTTCCATTCTGACTGCCGAGCACTGCAGAGTTCCCCATAGAATCCACCTGTTGAAAGATTTTTAAATTTGCGCCGCACAGCGGCAGAAGTGAGGTTGTTCATTATGATGCTTTATCCCCCTGTAGCTGAGCTTGTTGACAAGATCGGCAGCCGTTATCAGCTTGTGAACCTGGTCGCCCGCCGGGCAAGAGTCATCTCCGCCGAGGCGGAAGAAAACCAGATCTCTCTTGACAGAAAACCGGTTTCCTCCGCCATCGATGAGGTGTATACCGGTAAGCTCTCTATTGCGCAAGCCAAAAACGACTGATTCCAATCCTCAGAAAGGGCGGTGATCCAGTTTGCCGGTTCTCATAGCAAAAGTTGCGGTGTCAGCGGCGACCTACTGGATCGACCGTCCTTATGATTATCTGATCCCGGAGGAGCTTCACGGAAAGGTCCTTCCCGGCATGCGCGTTTTTGTACCCTTCTCCAGGGGAAATCGCCGTGTGGAAGGCATCGTCCTTGCCGTGGCGGATGGCACCAAGTATGAAACGCTCAAGCCTGTTCTCGCTGTGCTGGACGAGCAGCCTGTTCTCACCGATGAACAGATCCGACTGGCCCTGTTTATGCGGGAGCGCTTTTTCTGCACGGTCTATGACGCTGTTAAGGCCATCCTCCCCACCGGGCTTTGGTTCAAGGCGGACGGATCCCGCCGCGTGAACGACAAAACCGTGGAAATGGCCCGTCTTGCCGTTCCGGCGGAAGACGCCGCCGATATGGCTGACCGGATCCGGCATAAATCCCCCAGACAGGCGGAACTGCTGGACCTTCTCTGCAGTTTTGAAGCCCTGCCTGTGAAAGACCTGCTGCTGCACGGCAACGCTTCCAGAGTATCGCTGAAATCGCTTTGCGACAAAGAACTGGTGTCTCTTTATCACCGGGAGGTATTCCGCCGTGTGGAGATCCCGCCGGAAGAACGGCTGTCTCTTCCCGTCCTGAACGAAGAGCAGCAGGCTGTCTTTGAAAAGATCTCTGCTCTGGCCTGCAGCGGCAAGGCCGGCTGTGCTCTTCTGCAAGGGGTAACCGGCAGCGGGAAGACCAGTATCTATATCCACCTCATCCACCAGCAGCTATCCCGCGGCAAAACCGCTATTCTTCTCGTTCCCGAGATTGCGCTCACGCCGCAGATGCTGCATACCTTTTCCAGCCATTTCGGAGATGAGGTCGCCGTTCTGCATAGCTCTCTCTCCCTGGGGGAACGCTACGACGAATGGAAACGGATCCGCTCCGGCCGTGCCCATCTGGTCATCGGCACCAGAAGCGCCGTTTTCGCGCCGGTCCGGGATCTGGGCATCCTGATCATCGATGAGGAGCAGGAGGAGACCTATCGCTCCGAAAACGCTCCCCGATACCATGCCAGGGATGTGGCCAAGTATATCTGCAGCAAGGCCGGCTGCACCATTCTCCTCGGCTCCGCTACTCCGGAGCTTGTGAGCCGCTATCAGGCGCAGATCGGCCGCTATGCCTATTTCCGCCTTGACAAGCGCTATAACGCGCAAAAGCTGCCCAGTGTCCGCATCGTGGACATGAAGAAGGAACTTCGGGAGGGAAACGGCGGCTGTATCAGTTCTGTGCTGGCTGAGGAACTGCATAAAAACCTGGACGCCGGGGAGCAGAGCATCCTCTTCCTTAATCGAAGAGGGACGAACAAGCTCATCAGCTGCGGCGACTGCGGCTTTACCTACAAATGTCCCCGCTGCAGCGTATCCCTGACTTATCACAGTCTCAATCGCAGGCTGCTGTGCCATTACTGCGGCTACTCCAGGAGAGTGGATGATTCGTGCCCGGAGTGCGGAGGCCGGCTCAAATATGTGGGAGCCGGTACCCAGCTCGTGGTGGAAGAGCTTCAAACTCTCTTCCCGGGACAGGACATTCTCCGCATGGACACGGATTCTCTTGCACCCGTTGGCTCCCACGAGGAACTGTTCGACCAGTTCCGGAAGGAGAACATCCCCTTCCTTGTGGGAACGCAGATGGTCACGAAAGGCCTGAATTTTGAAAATGTCACCCTGGTTGGTGTGCTTTCCGCCGACCAGAGCCTCTATGCCGGCGATTATCGCGCCGGTGAGAGGACCTTTTCTTTGATCACGCAGGTCGTGGGACGAAGCGGGCGGGGCAGCAAGCCCGGGCGCGCCATTATCCAGACCTATACGCCCGGAAATGAGACCATCCGTCTTGCGGCGGAGCAGGATTATGAGGCATTCTATGCCTCTGAGCTTGCAGTTCGCAAGCTCCAGAACGCGCCGCCCTTTACCGATCATCTCTCCGTCACCATCTCCGGCATGACCGAGAGCCTTGTGGTGGAAGCCGGCCGTTTTGTGCGGGATCGTCTGGAGACTCTGATCGGGCCTCAAAGAGCTGACTTTCTCGGCCCCACGCCGCTGAATGTGGTAAAAGTCAATAATCGGTATCGGTATCGCGTACATATCATCTGCACCGCCGGGGCGTCCATACGCGGCTTTATTTCCCAGGCGGTGATCGAATGCAATACAGACAAGCGTTTTCGCGGGGTTTCTGTCTTTGCGGAAAACGACCCGCTCAATACATAAAGAGCCTTTTTGGCAGATGGGAGATCCTATGGCACTTCGTAATATCCTGACAAAAGAGCAGCCCGCTCTCTACAAAAAATGCCGCCCAGTCACGGAGTTCAATCCGCGCCTGCACCAGCTGCTGGACGATATGGCAGAAACGCTGGAAAAGGCAAACGGCGTGGGTCTTGCTGCCCCTCAGGTGGGCGTTTTGCGCCGCGTTGTTCTCGTCATCGAGACCAATGTACCGGAAGGAGAACCGGAAAAGCTGCTGGAGCTGATCAATCCCGAGATCCTGGAAACCTCCGGTGAGCAGGACGGTCCGGAAGGCTGCCTCAGCGTTCCGGGTGAATACGGCATGGTGAAGCGTCCCATGAATGTGAAGGTCCGCGCCCAGGACCGTAATGGCAACTGGTTTGAGGCGGAGGGCACCGGTCTTACCGCAAGATGCTTCTGCCATGAGATCGACCACCTGGACGGCATCGTCTTTACCTCCAAGTGCGAGCGGATGCTCACCGAGGAAGAGCTTCAGGGCGGTGAGGTCGAGGCGGAAGAGGAAAAGGAAGAGAACTGAAATGCGCATAGTTTTCATGGGTACCCCGGATTTTGCCGCCGCCTCCCTGCGCAAGCTTCTGGAGGAGCATTTTGAGATCGCCGGGGTCTTCACCCAGCCCGATAAACCCAAGGGCAGGGGAATGGAGCTGGCCTTTTCTCCGGTGAAGGAACTGGCGCTGCTGGCAGGGATTCCGGTCTTCCAGCCCGACAAGATGCGGGACGGACGTGCCCTCAAGATCCTGCAGGAGCTGAAGCCGGATATCCTTGTGGTGGTTGCATACGGCCGGATCCTTCCGGACGAGCTCTTGGCTCTTCCGCAATATGGCGCTGTGAACGTACACGGCTCTCTTCTCCCCAAGTATCGGGGAGCCGCTCCCATCCAGTGGGCCGTACTCAACGGTGACAGGACCACCGGCGTCAGCACCATGTATCTGGCCCACGATATGGATGCAGGTGACATCATCTATACTGCGGAAACGCCCATCGGAGAGTTTGAGACTTCCGGGGAGCTGTTCGACCGGCTTATGGTCATGGGCGCGGAGCTTCTTGTGAAGACACTGCGGGATATCGAAGCCGGAACCGCCCCCAGGACGCCTCAGGATCATACCCGGGCCAGCTATGTCAAGATGCTGGACAAGTCTCTCTGCCCCATCCGCTGGGAGCAGACTCCCCGCGGCGTGATCAAGCAGATTTACGGTCTGCAGCCATGGCCGGTTGCAACGATGGAACTGAACGGCAGCGTTTATAAGGTCTTTGCCGCAGAGTATACCGATACCAGGACTGACAAGGCGCCCGGTGTGCTTGTCGCCGCCGACGAAAAAGGCATTGAGATTGCCTGCGCCGACGGGGAGACCATTCGTATTACCCAGCTGCAGGCTCCGGGCAAAAAGCGTATGGCTGCCGCGGACTTCCTGCGCGGCCATCCCCTTCAGGCGGAATGATGGAAACAAACGCCAGAATCGTCGCCTTTCGGGCGCTGGAACGCTGTGAAAAGGACCATGCCTGGTCCGCAGTCACCCTGGATTCTCTCCTGCGTCAGGCGGAACTCTCCGACAGGGATGCCGCTTTGGCCACCCGCTTATTTTTGGGTGTGCTGCAGAACGAGAGCTATCTGGACTATGCCCTGGATCTCTACTGCAGATCCAGAACGGAATCCGGGATCCGTACAGTGCTTCGCCTGGGCGCCTATCAGCTGCTGTTTCAGGACAAGATCCCTGACCACGCTGCTGTCAGCGAGACTGTGGCGCTCTGCAGAGCTGTTCGGCTGGATCGAGGCGCCTCTCTTGTCAATGCTGTGCTGAGAAGGCTCTCCGAAAACAAGGATCACCTGCCTCCCATTCCGGGAGAGGGGAGCGCCTCCTATCTTGCCATCCGCTACAGTCATCCGCTCTGGCTCGCCGAGAGGCTGATCCGGGAACAGGGATATGAGCAGACAGAGGCCTTTTTCCATGCGAATAATGAGACCGCGCCCCTCTGTATCCAGGTCAACCGCCTTCGTGTCAGCACGGAGGACTATCTGAGATCTCTTGAGCGGCGTGCAGTTCCATACCGCGTGTTTCCGCAGTTGCCCGGCTGCATAGAGCTGGATGGAGGCAAAGTACCTTCCTTGCCCGGTTTTGAGGAAGGCCTCTTCTATGTGCAGGACCGTGCTGCCCGGACCGCGGTTCACGCTGCGGGAGCAAAGCCTGGTATGCGCATTCTGGATGCTTGCGCCGCTCCCGGCGGCAAGAGCATGGCTGCAGCCCTGGATGCCGGCGGACAGTGTCAGCTTATCAGCTGTGACCTGCACGAAAAGAAGCTGCGGCTGATCCGCGGCTCCGCTGATAGACTGGGTCTGGTGGACTGCCTGGAGACCCTTGCAGCCGATGCAAGGAGTTTTCGTCCGGAATGGGAATCCGCCTTTGACCTTGTCCTGGCCGACGTGCCCTGCTCAGGCCTTGGCGTGATCCGCAAAAGACCGGAGATCCGCCGTAAGGGCGAAGAGGAACTGCAGGCACTGCCGCAGATCCAGAGCGCGATCCTTGATAATCTTTGCCGCTATGTAAAACCCGGCGGCGTTCTTCTTTACTCTACCTGTACGGTTCTGCAGGCGGAAAACCGCGATCGGGTTTCCGCTTTTCTGAATACACACGCGGATTTCTCGGCCGAGGATTTCTCTGTCGGAGACATCCGATCCACGGACGGCTGCTATGACTTCTGGCCTCAGGCAGATGGGACCGACGGCTTCTTTGCCGCCAAATTAAGAAGGAAAACGATATGAAAAAAGACATCCTCTCCATGCTTCCGGAGGAGATCGAAGCCGAGCTTGAGAATCTGGGAGAACCGAAATATCGCGCCCAGCAGCTTTTTACCTGGCTCCATCGCGGTGTTCGTGACTTTGAGCTGATGAGCAACCTCTCCAAGCCCCTGCGGCAGAAGCTTCAGGAGAATTACCGCCTATACCGGCCCCGTGTGCTCAAAAAGCAGGTCTCTCAGATCGACGGCACAATAAAATACCTCTGGGAACTTTCGGACGGCAACGCTGTGGAGACCGTTGTGATGCAGTATAAGCATGGCAACACTGTCTGCGTCTCCTCCCAGGTGGGCTGCCGTCAGGGCTGCGCCTTTTGCGCTTCCACCATCGGCGGTCTTGTCCGCAGCCTGGAGCCCTCCGAGATCCTGGACGAGGTGCTTTTTTCCCAGCTTGACTCGGAACTTCCCATCTCCAATATCGTCTTGATGGGTATCGGAGAGCCACTCGATAATTTTGACAATGTGATGCGCTTTCTGGAGCTGGTGAACCATCCCAAGGGTATGAACATCGGCATGCGGCACATTTCTCTCTCTACATGCGGGCTGATCGAGCACTTTGACGATCTGGCCGACCGGGACCTGCAGCTCACGCTTTCGGTTTCGCTCCACGCGCCGGATGATGAGACCCGCTCCCGCATCATGCCCGCCAACCGGGGCAGGGGAGTGGAAAAACTCATGGAGGCCTGCCGCCGCTATTATGAGCGGACCGGGCGGCGTATTTCCTTTGAGTATGCCATGATCGACGGGGTCAACGACACGGAGTACCACGCAAAGCTCTTGGCCAAAGAAGCCCGCAGCCTTGCGGCTCACGTGAATCTGATCCCCTTGAACCACGTGGAAGAGCGGCAGTTCAAGCCCTCCACCTCCGGTCACATGAAAGCCTTCATCAAGATCCTGGAGGACGCGGGTGTCAATGTCACGGTCCGGAGAAGACTGGGCAGCGATGTGGATGCTTCCTGCGGGCAGCTGCGCCGCAAGATGCAGGCAAAAGGCACACAAGAGACGGAAGTCTCGGCTGTGAAATGAGGAAATCATGAAAAGTTTTGGACTTACCGACAAAGGCCCGACCCGCTCGGAGAATCAGGACTGCTTTCTGCTGGAGCTCTGCCCGGAGAAGGATTGCCTGATTGCCGCCCTCTGCGACGGTATGGGCGGCGCAAAAGCCGGCGGCGTTGCCAGCCAGCTCTGCATCAAGGCCTTTGTTTCAAAAGTGTTTGAAAAGCTGACCGCCCTTACCGACAAGTCTGTGGATTACCGCGGCCTGCTGCAGTCGAGCTGCAGCGAGACCAACGGCGTTGTCTATGCCTATTCCCGTTTCAGTGAGGAATTCAACGGCATGGGCACCACCCTCGTCGGCGGTATCATCAAATCCAACGGAAACGGGTATATTATCAATATCGGCGACAGCCGCGCCTATCTGATCTCGCCCATGAAGTCCGGCATCCGGCAGATCAGCCGGGATCATTCTCTTGTGGAAGAGCTGGTGCGCTTTGGCGCCATTACCCGGGAAGAGGCCAAGACCCACCCCAAGCGCAATGTGATCACACGCGCTCTGGGCACCGAGGAGAGAACGGATTCAGATTATTTCAGCTTTCATTTACGAGCTGGGGAGTTTCTCCTGCTCTGCTCGGACGGCTTGAGCAACACCGTCAGCGATGAGGAAATGCTGGATTTGGCCTGCGCTGCCAAAGATCCGGAGGACCTATGCCGGAAGCTGATGGACCTGGCCCTTCAGCGTGAAGCCAGGGATAATGTCACTGTCGTGGCTGTCAGTAAATGACCGGAGAGGGAGAATCATATGGAAAACAGGCAAAATCCCAATAATCTGGTCCTGGAAGACCGCTATGAATTGCTGGAGATCATCGGCGAAGGCGGCATGGCCGTGGTCTATAAGGCTCTGGACCGGCGTCTGAACCGCTTTGTGGCGGTAAAGGTCATGCGCCCCGAAATGGCACAACAGGAAGAATTCCGGCAGCGCTTTTTCGCTGAATCCCAGGCTGTCGCCATGCTCTCCAGTCCCAATATCGTCGCTGTTTACGACGTGAGCCACAGCACCGATATTGAATACATCGTCATGGAGCTGGTGGACGGTATCACGCTGAAGCAGTATATGCAGCGCAAAGGCCCCATTCCCTGGCGGGAGGCGGTGTACTTTGCCAAACAGATCGCCCGTGCCCTGGCCCACGCCCATGAAAAGGGTGTGATCCATCGGGACATCAAGCCCCAGAATATGCTCCTTTTGCGGGACGGAACCCTGAAGGTCGGGGATTTCGGCATTGCGGCGCTGGAAAATGAACTGCGGGACGAAAGCGGCACCGCCATCGGCTCGATCCACTATATTGCGCCGGAACAGATCCGCGGTGAGACGCCGGATGCCCGCAGTGATCTCTATTCGCTGGGCGTGGTCCTCTACGAGATGCTTACCGGGCAGAAGCCCTATACCGGCGATACGCTTGGCGAGATCGCCGTGAAGCATATGAATACCGAGCCCACACCGCCTACCAGGCTGGTACCGGAAATCCCGCCGGAGCTGGAGCATATTACGCTCAAGGCCATGAAGGCCAATATCTTCGAGCGCTACCAGAGCGCCGAGGAGCTGATCCGGGATCTGGACCACTTTGCCCTTACCCAGACCCAGCAGGAGGACGAAGCCGAAGCGGAATCCCTGGAGGCACCCTCCGTCGCTCCGGTGCGATCCGTCAGCGAGATGTCCAAAGAGAAGTATCGCCGCCGTCGCCGCAGATCTGCCAGAGTCAGCTTCCTTTCCGGCACCTTCGGCGTTCTTCTCGTGATCCTGGCCCTGTTTGTCTTCCTTCTTCAGTTTTTCCTGAAGGACTATTTTCCGGATAAGGGCTCTGAGGATCGTGCCTCCGGTCACATGATGATGCCGAACCTGCAAGGTATTTCTGTGGATTCCATTTTAAAGAATCCGGAGAACTCCGTTTTCAATTTTGAGATCATCTATCTCAATTCCAGCGGGACCGGGGAGTACAATCCTTCCGACTATACTGTTGAACGGCAGGATCCCGGCGCCGGGACCCGTATCAGTCTGAAAAAGGGCGGCACGCCTGTACGCCTTTATGTGAGCACCGGCGTCGTCCAGGTTCCGGATGTCTATAATCTGGATTACCGGGAGGCTACCGCCATCCTCCGCGTCTCCGGCTACTATGTGGAGATCGTGGATGAGATATCAGAGACCTTTGCCCGCAATGCGGTCATGAGCATGTACCCCGCTGCCGGCACCTCTCTGGAGAAAGGTTCCGTCGTATATCTCACCGTAAGCGCCGGAGCTGAGGTCGTTCAGGTCTCCGTCCCGAATCTGGTGGGCCTCTCGGAGCTTGCCGCCATTGAGAAGATCGAAAGCAGCGAGCTCAGCTACGGGGGGTCGGAGTACCTGCACAGCGATCTGCCTTCGGGAACGGTCATCGGGCAGAGCGAGGAGAACTACAACCTGGTTCCCGCCCACGCCAAAATCATTCTGCAAGTGTCCCTGGGACCGGAGGAAGGATGACGGAAGGAATCATCATCAAAGCCCTCAGCGGCTTCTACACAGTGCGTACGTCTGAGGGGGATCTCACCTGCAAGGCAAGAGGAAAGTTTCGCCTGGACGGCACCTCGCCCCTTGTAGGGGACAGGGTGACATGCATCCGGGAAAAAGACGGCAGCGGACGGATCGAGCATGTCCATCCGCGCCGCAACTGGTTCATCCGTCCGGCCGTGGCGAACATTGACGCGCTGGTGTTTGTGGCCGCAAACGTCAATCCCGTAACCGATCCTTTTCTCGTTGACCGGGTCTCTGTGATCGCCGCCGAGGCTGATTGTGAGCTGATCCTCTGTGTAAATAAGACGGATCTGGATTTGGGAACGAAACTTCGTCGGGACTTCTCCCAGGCCGGCTTTCCTGTCTTCGCAACCAGTGCGGAAACCGGTGAAGGGATCGAAACACTGCGGGAGGCGCTGCGGGGCAAGATCTGCGCGTTTACCGGCAACTCCGGCGTTGGAAAATCCAGCCTGCTGAACCGCCTGATGCCCGGTGCCGCGCTTCCTACCGCCGAAGTCAGCGAAAAGCTGGGCCGCGGCAAGCACACCACCCGCCACGTGGAGCTCTTCCGACTGGGAGAAGACAGCTATGTAGCTGACACTCCGGGCTTTGCCTCCTTTGAGATCGAGATGATGAAGCCCATCGCCAAGGAGAAGCTGCAATTCGATTTCCCGGACTTCGCGGACTATATCGGCAAATGTCGTTTCCCCGACTGCAGTCATCGCAGGGAACCCGGCTGTGCTGTCCGGGAAGCCGCGGAAGCCGGTGTTTTGGTTGAAAGTCGGTACCGGTCCTACCTTCGCCTCTATGAGCAAAGCGCGCAGTTTAAGGACTGGGAATTGAAAGTGAAAAGTACATAAAGATGCCGCCCTCCGCATATCGTGTATGGAAATACCGAGTGCGGGGGGCGGTTTGCTGTGCGAAGAGGACGCTGCGGTCTCTGGGGTTTAGCTGCGATCGGCCTTGGTCTGATCATTCTGTTGGCCCTGATCCTTCCGTCGGAATTCTGGTGGTTCTTCCTGGCTGCCGGTCTGATCGGACTGGGGATCTGGTGCCTGCGCTGCTGCTGGTAAGGAATCCAGTATTGGAAAGGAAACAAGGATGCGAGTTTATGTTTTTCGCCTGCCGCGTTTTTTGTCGGCGCTCCTGCTCTGGCTGCGCGGCGGTAAACGTGATTGATCATTGCTGTAAAAGGAGAGTTCCATGGAAATCAAGCTGCTGCAGAAAGAAACGCCTGTGTGGATCGCGGGCGAGGCCATTCATCAACAGGTATCCTTTCATGCCGAAACAGTCATTCCGGATACCGCGGATGACGTGCAGGAAATCGTCTGGACCCGGGGAGGCCTGCTGCTCAAGGGCAAAGAACCGGGTCTGCACGCCGCAAGCGTCGCCGGTGAGGCCTGGGCCAGTGTTCTGTATCTGACGGAAAACGGGAAACTGGAAAGTATCCGGCTGCGAAAAGAATTTGAGATCGTCTTTGAGGCGGAGACAGCGGATCCCGACGCCCTTCCTCACCTCATCTGGTATCTCAGCGCTCTTCAGGGAAAGCTGCTGAACCCGCGTAAGCTCAGCGTAAGCTTTGAGGTGCAGGCTACACTTCGCAGCTTTCAGCGTGGATCTGCGCTTACGGAAACCGCACTTCCGGAAGGGGAATGGAAGGGTCTG
The DNA here is from genome assembly GCA_017447685.1 of Oscillospiraceae bacterium. Taxonomy (GTDB): domain Bacteria; phylum Bacillota; class Clostridia; order Oscillospirales; family Oscillospiraceae; genus Limivicinus. Next base: position 100,323 of record JAFSMZ010000024.1, on the reverse strand, counting down.
CATATTTTGAAAAACCGCAGTACAGTATTGGCTCTCACCGCCGTAAACGAAAAGCCCTTTACGTTCCGGGAACAGCTCGCCCTATCCGCAGAACAAAACACCTTTTCGCAAATCGACGCAGAAGAACTCCGCTTTGCGGTGCAGAGCACAGAACAAGTCGGAAGCCGCTGCATCATAAAAGGAGAGCTGCTGCTGCAGCTCTGGGGAAGGGATGGCTCGAATCAGCCCGTGAATACAGAGTTTCACGTGCCCTTTTCCCAGATTTTAGACATTACAGAAGACCTGCTGGATCACAGCAGCCTCTGGATCGAGCCGAATTCCCTTTATCTTGACTGGACAGAGGGGATCGGAGGCGAACGCAGTCTCGATCTGGAGGTCCATGCGCTGCTTCAGTTTTGTTCCTATGCGCGGCGGGAGGTCGTCACATTCCTGGATGCCTACAGCACAGCCATGCCCCTGGAAACGGAGCGCTGTGATTTCCCGCTGCTGCGGTCTGTAGAGCTTTGTTCCTGCGCTGTAAGCGCAGATGGCGCAGTCCCCGTGCCGGAAGACATGGCAGAGCTTCTTGCCGTAGAGGCCAAAATAGGAGCTTTGGAGAAAGCCGGCGATACGTCCCGGATCCCGATGCACCTGGACATCCTGTACCGCAGCGTTGATGGAAGCCTCTCCTCCGCAAGGCGAAGCCTGAAGCTTGACGGCAAAGATATCCCTGAAAATGCCGTCATTCTCTCTCAGCGCCTGCAATCTATTATCGCGGAAGCTGACGGAAACGAGATACGGCTTTCCGGAACTGCCAAGGTTTTCTGGGAGCTTACAGATAAGGAAAACATCTCTACGCTCTCGCTCCTGTCCCTTGATGAAGAGAAGGCTTGGAAAAAAACAGATCGACCAAGCGTCTGTCTTGTCCGCAGGGGCGGGGAGAGCATATGGAATCTTGCCAAAGAATATTGTTCCAGCGAAGATCTGATACGCTCCTGCAATACGGAGGGAGCGGAGCTCCTGCTGATCCCCGCTGAGTTCTGAAAATGTAAGCGGCCTCGCCTTTCGCAGGACACGGGACCGATTCCTCAGGCTTTGCCCGTCAAAATAGGAAAAACTGAAACGAAATACTTGTCATCAGCCTCCTCTTGTGCTAAAATGACCGATGTTGAATTTTAGCACAAGAGGAGCTGTTTCTATGTCCGGACATTCCAAGTGGCACAACATACAGAAAACCAAGGGCGCGGCGGACGCCAAGCGCGCCCAGGCCTTTACCAAGATCGCCCGCGAGATGATCGTGGCCGTCAAGGAAGGCGGCGGCGGAGATCCCCGCTCCAATTCCAAGCTGGCTGCCGTTATCGCCAAGGCCAAGGCCGCCAATATGCCCAATGACAACATCAAGCGCACCATCGACAAGGCGCTGGGTGCCGGCAACACCGAGAACTACGAGAAGATCGTCTACGAAGGCTATGGCCCCAAGGGCATCGCCGTCATCGTGGAGACCATGACCGACAATCGCAACCGCACCGCCGGTGAGATGCGCCATTATTTCGACAAGTACGGCGGAAACATGGGCGCTGCCAACTGTGTCAGCTGGTCCTTTGACCGCAAGGGCGTCATCGTCATCGATAACGAAGACGAAGAACTGGACGAGGATACCGTGATGATGGACGCGCTGGACGCCGGTGCCGATGATTTTGAGGCCGAGGGCGAGACCATGACCGTCTATACCGGGGAAGATGACGTTGCCGCCGTCTCCGAAGCGCTGACCGATAAGGGCTACAAGCTGCTGGAGGCCCAGGTGGAGATGCTGCCCCAGAACGGCTACATCAAGCTCACCGACGAGGACGATATCAAGAACATGCAGAAGATGCTGGACATGTTCGAGGATAACGACGACGTGCAGAACGTCTGGCACAACTGGGAAGACGCGGAATAACTGTATTTCGTTCCGAGGAGCCCATCGGGATGATCTATGGTTAAACCGATCCGGAGCAAACCATTCCTGACTTTCATTCCTGAAACCCTTCCGCTGTGATCTACGGCGGGAGGGTTTTTGTAAAAAAGTATGACATTTTTGATAAAACAGCTTGACTTCTGATCCTGCCCTGTGTTTGAATAATAATAGACTACATCGCTAAAAGGTAAAACAGTATAACCAGAGGATACGTATACGAAAGCGGCTGATCGAAAGGAGGATCAAGATGAAAAAATGGATCGCACTTGCGCTTGCTCTTGTTCTGGTGCTTGGCCTTGCCGCCTGCGGGAACGAGGAACCGGATCCCAACGCCGGACTGTATGAGGCGGAATCCGCCCAGATGTACGGTCTCAGCATCCAGATCTCCGATGTGTTTGAGGACGGCTTTTCTTTGGAACTGAAGAACGGAGGCAAGGCCGTGTTCCATTATGAAGGCAAAGACTATAATCTGAAGTGGACTCTGGACGGAGACGTATTCCATGCCGAGGGCGGCGGAGCCGAGCTGGACGGCACCCTGTCCGATGGCGTGATGCTGCTGCAGAACGTTCTGGACAGCGGAATGGAGATCACCCTTGTGTGCAGAGAGCTTGCTCCGAAGAGCTGAGACTCTGTGATTTCCGGTTCGTGCATCGGATTCGTCATTCCTTCCCGAAAAATGGGGTGACAATTCCTCCGCTTTGGTGTATAAAAGGACGTGAGTAAAAGCTCGCGTCCTTTTTCCGTTTCAAGGAGAGCGGGGAGAGAAAAAAGCTCGAAGAGGGGAGGCCTGCGGCATGAAACAATGGATTCGGGATCATACGATCATACTGACGTTGCTGCTGGTCCTCTCGCTGATGATCCTGATTTTTTGCTTTTCCGCCCAACCGGCTGAAGAGTCCGATGAGACCAGCGGCTTTTTTGTCAGTCTGATCCTGAAGGTCCTGGTTCCGGATTACGATTCACTGGATCCGGAAACAAAAACGGAGCTGGAGCACAAGGTCTCTTTTATCGTTCGGAAAACAGCACATCTTACAGAATACGCCATTCTGGGCTTTGCACTGCTGCTCCATGTCTCGGCTCTGCACCAAAAAATGAAAATCCGGTTTCCCAGGCTCAGCGCTTTTTTTGTCGGCGCCCTCTATGCACTTTCCGATGAAGTGCATCAACTGTTTGTCCCGGGCCGGAGTGGGGAAGGGAAGGATGTTTTCCTGGACAGCATTGGAGTTCTTCTGGGCGTTTTGATCCTTTCCTGGCTCCGCTCTCTACAAGGAAAAAGAAGGCGGAGTTGATCCGGGTGCAGATTCTATTTTGCAAGAGGCGCGAAAAAATCGCGCCTCTTGTTTTATTTGCTTGCGTGATATACCCCCACTGTCCAACACAATACCCACCCGGGGTATGTGTAAGAGGAACCGTTCCTGAAGAATTGCGTTCCCCTGAAAGGATGCTTGCGCCTGCCGTCGAAATATGATAAAATTATCTTTGGAGTTGATTTTATGCGCATTTTGGGTATTGATCCCGGCGTTGCCACCATTGGTTTCGGCGTGGTGGATACGGACCGGAATCGGATTGCTCTCGTCAAATGCGGTGTGATTACCACGCCCGCTCATACGCAGCTTTCCGGCAGACTGGAGCAGATTTTTCGGGACATGGCGGATCTCCTGGACCTTTTCAAGCCGGACGCTGTGAGCGTTGAGGAGCTTTTCTTCAATACCAATATAACGACCGGCATCGCCGTGGCTCATGCCAGAGGTGTGATCCTGCTGGCCTGTCGCCTGGCCGGGGTGGAGATCTTTGAGTATACGCCGCTGCAGGTGAAGCAAGCTGTGGTGGGTTATGGTCGGGCGGAGAAAAAGCAGGTCATGGACATGGTCAAGCGTATCTGCAATCTTCCGGCGCCCCCAAAACCGGATGACGCCGCCGACGCGGTTGCGCTGGCCTTATGCCATGCGCGCAGTTCCACAAGTCTGTTGAATCGGGGAGGCAACAACGCATGTTCTACCACATAGAAGGCACCGTTACCGAGCTTGGCCAGAATCTGGCTGTTTTGGACTGCGGCGGTTTGGGCTTTGCCCTGAACGTGACAGCCAATACGCTCAGTCACCTGAAAAACGGGGAAAAAGTCAAGCTCTATGTCACGGAAAGCATCGGCGAGACCAATTTTGATCTGTTCGGCTTCTTTGATAAAGGGGAAAAGCGCTGCTTTGAAATGCTCATTGCCGTTTCCGGTATAGGACCCAAGGCCGCCCTTTCCATTCTGAGCTATAACAGCCCGGATAGCCTTGCTTTGGCCATTCTGAACGACGATGTCAAAGCCTTGACCGTGGCCCCCGGAATCGGCAAAAAGATCGCGCAGCGGGTCATTCTGGAACTCAAGGACAAAATCGGCAAAGAACTGCAGAGCACCGACTGGTCCATGCCTGCCGTCAGCGCTCCTGCGGTTCAGGCAGGGGAGAACCGCGCTCTGAACGACGCCATTGCCGGCCTTGCCGTTTTGGGCTATTCCAGCGCAGAGCTGGGCCCGGTTCTGAAAACAATGGATCTTACCGGCCTTGACGCACAGGCCATCATCAAGGCTGTGTTGAAGCAGATGGTGAAGTAAGGCGCGATCCGCACCCGGCGCCATGCCGAAAAGCATGATTTTAAATCCCGGAGGGATTATCCATGAGCATCAATTTTTCTGAAGATACCGGCGAAGTGCTGACCACCTCGGTCTCACTCCCCGAAGATCAGGCGGAAGGCTCTCTGCGCCCCAGGACTTTGACCGAGTATATCGGCCAGGAGAAGGCCAAGGGCAATCTTGAGATCTTCATCAACGCCGCCAAAATGCGTAATGAGCCCCTGGACCATGTGTTGCTTCACGGCCCTCCGGGACTCGGCAAGACCACGCTTGCCGCCGTCATTGCCAACGAGATGGGCGTCAGCATGCGCATCACCTCCGGTCCCGCCATCGAAAAGCCGGGGGATCTGGTGGCCATGCTGACAAATCTCAACGAAGGGGACATCCTTTTCGTGGATGAGATCCACCGCCTGAACCGCGCCTATGAGGAGATCCTCTATCCCGCTATGGAGGACTATGCCATCGACATCATCCTGGGCAAAGGTCCTTCCGCCAATTCCATCCATCTGGATCTGCCGCGATTCACCCTCATTGGCGCCACCACCCGCTCCGGTCAGCTCACAGCACCCCTGCGGGACCGCTTCGGCGTCGCCCTGCGTCTGGAGCTCTACAGCCCCAAGGAGTTGCAGCAGATCGTCACCCGTTCCGCCGGGATCCTGAACGTGAATATCGAGCCGGACGGCGCATTTGAGATTGCCTCCCGCAGCAGGGGAACGCCCCGTATCGCAAACCGTCTCCTGCGCCGGGTCCGGGACTTCGCCCAGGTCCGTGCCGACGGAGTCATCACCCGGGAAGTGGCGGATCTGGCTCTGAGCCGTCTGGAAGTCGATCACATGGGCCTGGACGCGCTGGACCGCAGGATGCTGCGCAGCATCATTGAGTTCTATAACGGCGGACCTGTGGGCCTGGACACGCTGGCCGCCACCATCAACGAGGAAGCCGTAACCCTGGAAGATATGTACGAGCCTTATCTGCTGCAGCAGGGATTCCTTACCCGCACCCCTCGAGGCCGCTGCGTTACCAGGCGAGCCTATGAGCATCTGGGCATTGCCTACATGGGCCAGCAGCAGTTGGATCTTTGAGCGCTCTGTATCAAAATATCATAATTTTTCCCTCGAAATTGCGAAAAAGTTATTGACTTTGCCCGAAGCTTCGATATAATAAGGAATGTACGTTTGTAGTATTTATCTTGAATGATGCGTGACTATTTATCTTTGAGCGACAGGGATCTGCAGCGGCTCTCTGTACAGGAAGGGGACCGTGCCGCAGAAGAGATCCTGGCCTCCCGGTATATGCAGCTGGTACGTGCCTGTGCCCGTCCGCTGTTCCTTGCCGGGGGAGACAGTGAAGATCTCAGCCAGGAAGGAATGTTCGGCCTCCTCTCGGCGATCCGGGAGTATGACCCTGAACAGGGCGCCAGTTTCCGCAGCTTTGCGGAACATTGCATTCGTATGCGCCTGTATTCCGCCGTAAAAACCGCATCCCGCATGAAGCACCAGCCCTTGAACGACAGCATGCCCCTTGAGCAACTCTCCGACGACTCCAGTTCGCAGTTATCGGCAGCACCCGAATATTTTCGCCGCAGCCCGGAGGATTTGGTTCTGGCCAGAGAGAGCAAGGAAGAGCTGAAAGAACTGTTTGCACGGTGTTTGTCAAAGATGGAAAATCAGGTCCTGGATCTTTTCCTGGATGGGCTTTCCTATCGGGACATCGCAAAAGCCCTGGATAAGGACGAGAAATCCGTGGATAACGCTGTGCAGCGTATCCGGCGCAAGTTGGCGCATTCCCTTCACCCCGGCGATATCAGCATGAGCTGATCGCAAATACAGCCGATAACGGCAACTATCAAAAGAGAGGATTCCAAAATGTACGAAGACAAGACCTTAGTATGCAAAGAGTGCGGTAAAGAGTTCGTTTTCACCGCCGGTGAGCAGGAGTTCTACGCTGAGCGCGGCTTCCAGAACGAGCCCCAGCGCTGCAAGCCCTGCCGTGACGCCCGCAAGAACGCGGCCCGCGGTCCCCGGGAGTTCTTCACTGCCACTTGCGCTGCTTGCGGCGGCGAGGCCAAGGTTCCCTTTGAGCCCAAGTCCGATCGTCCCGTCTACTGCAGCGAGTGCTTTGCTAAGATGAGAGAGCAGGCCTGAACCGCCTGACAGGAAAGTGGGATGCGTTATGCGTCCCACTTTTTCTTTTCACTTCAAAGGAGGAGCGAAACATGGAAATCACCAGAGAAACTGTCATCGGCGAGATCGTGGCCAACTGCCCTGAGGCCATGCCCGCTTTTATGGAGATCGGCATGCACTGCATCGGCTGCGCCATGGCCAGCGGTGAAACCGTAGAACAGGCCTGTGCAGCCCATGGCGTCGATCCGGATGAGTTTCTGGAATACCTGAAGAAATATCTGGAAACCGTCTGAGCAAAGAAGGTACCCCAAAAGCCGGATCGGATCCGGCTTTTTGTATAAGGAGCGAGCATGAACAGGCGTTTACAGGCTATTGAGCAGATGATCCATCCTGGGATCGGCATGATCGATGTGGGAACAGACCACGGCTATCTTCCGGTCTTCCTTGCGCAGCACGGCTATCCCGGCGCGCTGCTGGCATCCGATATCGGGGAAGGGCCACTTTCCGCCGCCCGCCGCAGTGCCGAAGCGGCCGGTCTTGGGGAGCGCATCCGTTTTCTGCTCTGTGACGGACTTGAACTCTGCGAGCCGGAGGCTGTAGATACCATTGTCATCGCCGGCATGGGCGGTGATACCATTTGCGGCATCCTGGATCGTGCCGAATGGTGCATGCACCCCCGCTATCGCCTGATCCTACAGCCCATGACCCGTGCCGAGGTGCTGCGCTATTGGCTGGTGAACAATGAATTTGTCATAGAGGAAGAGCTGCTGGTTGCGGACGGAAAAGAGATTTATGCGCTCTTTTCAGCCCGTTTCGGCGGCTCCATGACGCTCACGGATGCCGAGCTCTACACCGGCGCCTTTGCCATGCTGGCGCAGGACCCGCTCTGGCCCGCCTTCCTCGCAAAACAGCTCTCGCGCTTTCATAAGGTTTTGCACGGTCTGCGGCAAAGCGGCCGTGAGCCGGGCCGGCTGGAACTGACTGAGAGCATCAAACAGGAACTGGAAAAGGAGAGTGCCAAATATGCCCACGGTACAGGAAATCTTTGAACAGCTGTGTGAATACGCGCCTCTTGAACTGCAGATGGATTTTGACAATTCCGGTTTTCTCGTCGGCAGAGGAGAGCGGCCGGTGAAGAAAGCTCTGCTCTCCCTTGATATCACGCTTCCCGTGATTCGGGAAGCGGAGGAGATGGGCGCGGATCTCATCATTTCCCATCATCCTTTGATCTTCCACGCTCTGAAGGAACTTCGTCCCGAAGGCCCCGGGGAAAAGGCCCTGCTCCTGATCGAAAAGGGCATCGCTGCCATCTGCATGCACACAAATCTGGACCTGGCGCAGGGCGGCGTCAACGATGTTCTGATCCGGCTTCTCGGCGCGGAGCCCGAAGAGGCTCTGGACGCCGTCGGCTGCGGACGTGTAGGGGAGCTGCCGGTCGAAATGCCTCTTTCTGATTTCCTGGCACGTTGTAAGGATCGTCTTCAGGCCAAGGGGCTTCGTTATGTGGACGGCGGCAGACCGGTTCGCCGCATCGCTGTCATGGGCGGCTCGGGCGGGGATGCCTTCCGGGATGCGCTGGAGAAAGGCTGCGACACCTATGTGACCGCCGACGTCAAGTATCACGTCTTTCTGGACGCTGCGGAGCTTGGCATGAATCTGATCGATGCTGACCACTTCTGCACGGAGAACCCTGTGATCCCCGTCCTGAATGACCGCCTGCAAGCAGCTTTCCCGGATGTGCAATTCACCGTTTCCAAGGCCCACCACCAGGCGATCTCCTTCTTCTGAGCGCTGTTCTAAGTCGCCTCCGCTTCTCATACACTCGTAGCGACGAGACCATGAGAGCGGAGGCGTTTATTATGACAGATCATAACATCTATCAGGAGCTGTCCCAGCGTACCGGCGGCGCCTGCATGCTGGGCGTAGTGGGACCTGTTCGAACAGGAAAATCCACTTTTATCAAGCGTTTTATGGAGACCCTGGTGATCCCGGGGATCCAGAATGAGTATCTGCGCCAGCGGGCACAGGACGAGCTGCCGCAAAGCGGCTCCGGCCGCAGCATCATGACGGCGGAGCCGAAATTTGTGCCGGAAGAACCGGTATCCGTCTCCCTGGGAGAAAACAGCCGGCTCTCCGTTCGTCTGGTGGACTGTGTGGGCTACATGGTGGAGGGTGCGGTCGGGCAGATGGAGGACGGGAAGGAACGCCTTGTGACGACGCCCTGGTTCGACCACGAAGTCACCATGACCGAAGCGGCGGAGAAGGGGACTGCTCTTGTCATTCAGGACCATGCCACCATCGGCATCGTAGTGACCACGGACGGCAGCGTGTGCGATCTGCCGCGGGAGGCCTACCGCATGCCGGAGCGCCGGGTCATCTCCGAACTGAAGACCATCGGCAAGCCCTTTGTTGTTCTCCTGAACAGCGCGGATCCGAGAGGGGAGAGAGCACAGGAGCTTGCAGCCCGGATCGCCGCGGAATATGACGTCAGCTGTATGCCGGTCAGCTGCCAGGCCATGAGTGAAGGGGAGATCCGCCAGATCCTGCAGCTTGCGCTGGAGGAATTTCCGCTTTGCGCGCTGCAGTTCTATCTGCCGGACTGGGTTTCCGCCCTTTCGCCGGAGGAGGAGCTGAAGCAAAAAATCTATGCAGCCGTCAAAGCCAGCGGAGAGGGGATCGAAAAGCTCCGGGATTTTCAGCTGGTGCAGCAGCGCCTGCAGGATTCTGATCTGATTTCTTCCGTCTCGATCTGCCGGGAAGAACCTGGCAAAGGCACAGCAGCTCTTCGTCTTTCACCTCCTCGTGAGCTTTACTATGCGATGATCAGCGAGCGCTGCGGAACAGCCATTGAAAATGACGGTCAATTGATGACCTTTATGAGCGAAATGAGGGAGATACGTAAGGAGTATACCCAAGTCCACCAGGCTTTGGAAGAGGTTAAAAGCACAGGCTACGGCATCATTTTGCCCGATGCGCAAGAGCTGCGCCTGGAGGAGCCCCAGATCGTGCGGCAAAACGGCAAATACACGGTAAAGCTCCGCGCTGCGGCGCCTGCCATCCACATGATCCGTACTCAGATTGAAAGCGAAGTCACGCCTGCCATCGGCGGGGACGGCGCCTCCGAAGAGATCCTGGGCTTTCTGCTCCAGGGCTTTGACGGGGACATCAACCGCATTTGGGAATCGAACATTTTCGGCCGATCCCTCAACGATCTGGCTGAAGACAACATTATCGGGCGAATCCGGTCCCTTCCGGAAAATGTGAAACGCCGCCTGCGGGACACCTTGGAGCGGCTGATCAATGAGGGCGGAAGCGGACTCATATGCATCCTGCTTTGATCTTCCCTTTGACTTCACAGGGAGGAAACGGTATAATGGAAACGAATAATCCCTTACACCAGAAGGCAGAACCGTTTCGCAGGCAGCGGATCCTGGCGGTCCTCTCCGCTGTGTTTTTGCTGATCGGTTCCCTGTGCTTTGCCCGATGGATGCTTCCGGAGCGAAAGCCCGTCCTGGCAGTGCTGGAGAGACCGGCCCTGCTGCTTGATCCCGGCCACGGCGGCTTTGATGGCGGTGCCATCGCCTATAACGGCGTGAAGGAAAGTGATCTGAATCTCTCCATCGCTTTGAAAATGCGGGATTTAGCCGCATTTTACGGCCTTTCCGCCGTCATGACCCGTCAGGACGACAGTCCCAGGACGGATGCCGCAAGTTACAGCGAACATGAGGATCTGGTCTTTCGTGCGGATCTTGCGAACAGCCTTTTTCCCTGCGTCCTTTTCAGCATCCATCAGAATACGTTTCCCACCTCACAGCCCAGCGGTGTCCAGATCCTCTATGGTCCGGATGCTGACAGCCGCCGTCTTGGGGAAATGACCCACCGGAACCTGATCGAAGGGATCCAGCCTGAAAACCGCCGGGTCGCCGCGCCGGCTCCAAAGGAGCTTTTCCTGACGTCCCATGTGAACTGTCCGGTCGTCCTTGTGGAATGTGGCTTCCTTTCCAATCTGTCCGATCTCCAGCGCCTCTGCGACAGCCGCTATCAAAGCAGCCTCGCCGCCGCGATGCTGGGGTCTTACCTTCAATTTACCGATGCGTCCCGTGTTTGACGGGACGGGGAGAATGCAATGGCCAACAAAAAGAAAACGGTGTATGTCTGTGCCGAATGCGGCTATGAGACCGCGAACTGGGCTGGAAAATGCCCATCCTGCGGCAGCTGGAACAGCATGAAGGAGCTGACGCTTGACGATAAGCCCGGAGCCCGGGCCGATTCCCGGCGCTCTCTTCCCAAGGCTAAAAAAATGTCCCAGCTGGATACGGAGGCGGAGGTCCGCTTCGCAACCGGCATTTCGGAATTTGACCGGGTCCTGGGCGGCGGAGCTGTCCTCGGCTCTCTGAATCTTGTGGGCGGCGCCCCGGGCATCGGCAAGTCCACGCTGCTCCTGCAGATGTGCGCCACGCTGGAATCGGAGCGCACGATCCTCTATGTAACCGCTGAGGAGAGCGAACGCCAGCTCAAGCTCAGAGCGCAGCGTCTGGGTGTGGAGAATGAGGAACTCTATGTCCTGGCCGAAACTTCTTTGGAGAGTATCCTGACTGCGGTGGAGGATCTCAAGCCGGAGATCCTCATCCTGGACTCCATCCAGACGGTTTCCAGCGCCGAATCGGATTCCGCCCCAGGCAGCGTCAGCCAGGTGCGGGATTGCACCATGCGTCTCATGCGCCTTGCCAAGGAGAAGGGGACCACCGTCTTTGTGGTCGGCCACATCACCAAAGAAGGCAGCATTGCCGGCCCGAAGGTGCTGGAGCATATGGTAGACTGCGTGCTCTATTTTGAAGGCGAACGCAACACCAGCTTTCGGATCCTGCGGGCTGCCAAGAACCGCTTCGGCTCTACCAACGAGATCGGCGTCTTCGAGATGAACGAGGAAGGCCTGCGCTGCGTGGATAATCCTTCTGAGCTGCTTCTCTCTGGTCGGCCGGCCAACAGTCCGGGGACCTGTGTCGCCTGTGTCATCGAGGGCACGCGGCCCATTCTGGCTGAAGTCCAGGCTCTGGTAACGCCTGCCGCCTATAATGCCGCACGCCGCAGCAACGGCATTGACTACAACCGTGCTGCCATGCTGCTGGCCGTACTGGAAAAGCGAGGCGGGATCCCCGTGGGCAGCTGTGACGCCTACATAAACGTTGTGGGAGGCCTCAGCCTGGAGGAGCCTGCCGCAGACCTGGCAACAGCCCTTGCCGTCGCCTCCAGCTATCTGGACCGGCCTTTGGGTTCCGATCTGGCGGCCATCGGAGAAGTGGGCCTGGCAGGGGAGATCCGCAGCGTCAGCAATCTGAACCAGCGGCTTTCCGAGATCGCGCGTCTTGGCTTTCAGCGCTGCGTGATCCCGGCTCATGTCCGCAACGAGATCCGCTGCCCGGACAGCTTAAAGCTCATCTCCGTAAAGAATATCGGTGAGGCTGTTGCTGCGGTATTGGGAAAAAAGGCAGCAGGAAAGTGACTTTGTGATTTTATTCACAATTGATGCCTCGGAAAAACGCAGAATATCCAGGTCGGGGACTTCGGATATCCTGCGTTTTTTTGTTGAGCGGAGAGGGGAGGAAGTTTTATTCCTCCCGTTCTTTTCTTGTTTTTCTTCCGATGGGATTGGCCATCGCAGCCTCGTGGAGCGAGGCGTTGTCCAGATGGGTGTAGATTTGCGTGGTGTTCAGATTGCTGTGACCCAGAACCTCTTGCAGAGCTCTGGTATCGACCCCGTTTTTCAGCATCAGCGTTGCCGCCGTATGACGAAGTTTGTGGGGTGAATAGCGGGATGCGTCCAGGCCCGCCATCAGCAGCTTTTTTTCCACCATCTGCTGAACACCTCTTACGCCGAACCTGCAATTTTTTTGACTGATAAACAAGGCATTTCTATCAATTTCCCGCACATTCTCAACATTTCTGACCATTAAATAGTCGTCGATGGCTTCCCGGCATCCCTCACCGAAATACACCACACGCTCTTTGTTGCCTTTGCCCAGGACCCGGACGTGATCTTCATACACATCCGTTACGTTGAGTCCAACCAATTCCGATACCCGCAGCCCGCAGCTGATAAAGAGCATCAGGATGGCGTAGTCCCGCAGAGCGTAGGGACCTTCACAGGCATCCAGCAGCCGCTCGCATTCCGATTCTTCCAGGTAACGCGGCAGGCTGGCCTGACGCTTTGGCATATCCAGTTCCAGCGTAATATTCCGGTCCAAAAGATGCCGTTTCGCGGTGAGGTATTGGAAAAAAGATTTTACCGTCGAAGTACGGCGGCAGCGGCTGGCCGCGGACAGTGATTGATCCGACTCCGGGGAAAAAGACTGATACCGGTAGAGCTCCTCGATTTTGATCGCTTGGATGAAGTCCAGATCAACGTCTGTGATATCGATCTCATCAAAAGGAACGCTGCGATCTACCAGATGTCTTCTGCGTTTCAGAAAGCGCAGCAGGATCTTCAGATCCAGGTAATAGGCCATCACAGTGCGATCCGAATGACCGCGCACGGTGGAATGGTATTCCAGAAACTCCAGCACGATATCCGGTACATCGTTGATCTCGTCAAGCTTCAATATCTACAGAGCTCCCTTCTCATTAAATCGCCATATAAAATCTCGCTAAATTTATATTATGCGATATTTTGCCACTATTTCGTTACGGGGTCGTAAAGCTCCCCCGTCGCATTTAGTATATAAAATACTTCTTCATTTGTCAAGAATCCTTTTCTTCTCTTATGTCCGGTTCCGTATTCGATAACAGATTCCCGTCTTCTGTTTGATACTTCGTTTGATTGGATTTGCGCAGTTTGACGCATTCGGATCTGCGGGATAATGATATTGACGCAGAACTGTGTTTTCCCTTTTCATCTCTTTTCTCTCTGTGATGTGTCTTTTGTCCGAACTTCTCCGTAATGTTTTTCAATTGTATCTCTTCTTCAGTCTGCCTCCTTTCTTACTGCGATTTTAGCTTCAAAGGATCGTTCATCATGAAGACGATCCGTTTCCCTGCTCAGGTCATAGTATCAAGCACCTCAATATCTGCTTACTACAATTTGTGAATGGATTAACGATATTATGTTTCTGATCCGTAACCTCTGGTTTGTATTGATATATCATGAATGATTGTCTAATCTTGAATAATGATTGACGAAATATGGAAAAGTATTGTGAATATCTCAATATTTTGCTATTTTTTACGAAAAAACAGGCTTCCTTGTATGGAAGCCTGTTTTTGGTAAATGGATCGGGTTCAGAATTCGTCCTTGGGAGCGGCAAATCTGCTGGAATCGATCAGCGGATCCTTGGTGACGCGGATGGCATTAAGCAGCGTGGCAAGCACCGCAGCGGAATCCATGAACAGGACGAACCAGATGCTGCTGAGTCCCAGCATACTCAGGAAGATCATCAGAGCTTTTACGCTGAAAACGAAAATCGCATTCTCTTTCGCCACCTGGCACATCCGGCGGGAAAGCTGCACGGCAAAGGGCAGAGCGCTTGCCTTCTCGGCCGGGATGGCCACATCTGCAAACTTGGTTTTCTGGCTGAAACGCACATCCACATCTGCGGCGCTGTGCATTTCAAGGCCGTTGGAATACAGGAACATCACATGGTTCCGGGTTCCCTGATTCAGATCTTCGATATGCTGGAGCTTGCGCTCGGTGTCACACTCGCCGAAGACCTCATCAAATCCAAACTTATCAGCAAACTTCTGGCTCTCCCCTGCCCCGTCTTCCGTCAGAAGAACGGCCTCGCGCATACCGATGTCGCGCACGCCTTCCAGCAGTTCGAGTCCGATGTCGTTGGCCTGGGAAGCAAATACGAGATAACCCACATACCGGCCGGAGACGGTGAGATAGAATACCTCCCCTTCCTCCTCCACTTCCGGGACGGCAACGCCTCTTGCTGTGAGGTAATCGTCAGTGCCCAGGATCACGGGAGATCCGCCGATCTTGACCTCAACGCCGCAGCCTGGTACGTCGACGAAATCGCTGATCACTTCCAGCTTGTAATCCTGCTCGCTCAGCGCGGGGATCGCCTTGGCAAAGGCTTGCTCGGAGTAGTACACCGCATGGGCCACAAAGCTCATGAAGGTCTTTCTGTCCAGAACATCGGAATGAACGCTCTGCAGCTCGGGAGCACCTGAGGAGAAAATGCCGGCTTTGTCGAAAACAGCAACATTGACGTCGGCAGTTTTCTCCATCACCTTGCCGTTGCGGAACAGGATACCGCTTCTGGCGCCGTAGCAAAGGCCCACAAGTGCGGTATAAGGCATCGCAACGATCACAGACGCGGGGATCGCCGTCATGATGATCATCAGGGCTCTGTGAATGGCAACGCTGTAGGTGTAGTCGCCCAGTCTGGGAAGCAGGAAAATGTAGATCAGCGCAATGACCATGGTGATCTTCAGCAGCAGATCGGCGCTGCGGAACGCCTCAGCTTCCATCTGCAGTTTTCCGGCGTCATCTTCGGCAAACAGCTCCCCTGCCTGGTCAAGGATCTCGTCGCTTTCTCCGTTCAGAAGCTCAAGCGCTGCGCTGCGGGTCCGCTTGCGCGCATAGTCTACGACGATCAAGCTCAATTGATAGAGGAGAAGCATCGCCGCACCTTCCGTAGGATAGCCGATCAGGAAGGAAACGAACGCAATAAACAGGACCAGGATGGGCGTAGCAAAATAGTCTCTCTCCAGAACGCTGTCAAAGGCCTTCAGTCCCAGATCAAAAGCGGATGCGATCGCAGACAGCGCGAGAAGGATGATCCTCACGATCTGATTCTTGATCACAAACGCGCCCAGGATCAGGAGAACAGCCGCCAGGATCAGGCGTCCGATCAAGATCATATCGGGAGAGTCTGCGGCAGTGCTTTTGCTCTTCGCCGCAAACCTCGGGCGTTCGTTTATCGGGCTCATACCAGCCACCTCCAAGATGTTATCTTTCTAAAACTTGCTCGGGAAATACGCTTCAGGCCTTGCCGTCGGAGCCCAGAACGTGGACGATCTTGTGGGCGACCATGTCCTTCACAGCCTGACGAGCGGGCTTCAGATACTGACGCGGGTCGAAGTGATCGGGATGCTCGGCAAAGTACTTGCGGATATTGCCGGTCATGGCAAGACGGATATCGGAGTCGATGTTGATCTTGCAGACAGCCAACTTCGCGGCCTCGCGCAGCTGATCCTCGGGGATGCCGATGGCGTCGGGCATGTTACCGCCGTACTGGTTGACCATCTTCACAAACTCCTGAGGAACGGAGGAGGAACCGTGCAGAACGATGGGGAAGCCGGGCAGACGCTTGATGCACTCATGCAGCACGTCGAAGCGCAGCGGGGGCGGGACAAGAATGCCCTCGGCATTGCGGGTGCACTGGGAAGCCTTGAACTTATAGGCGCCGTGAGAGGTGCCGATGGCGATGGCCAGGGAGTCGCAGCCGGTGCGGGAGACAAACTCTTCCACTTCCTCGGGACGGGTGTAGCTCTCCTTGCCGTGCTCCACGTTGACCTCGTCTTCCACGCCGGCCAGGGTGCCCAGCTCAGCCTCGACCACAACGCCGTGGTCGTGGGCATACTCCACGACCTGACGGGTCAGGGCGATGTTCTCTTCAAAGGGCTTGGAGGAAGCGTCGATCATGACGGAGGTAAAGCCGCCGTCGATGCAGCTCTTGCAGAGCTCAAAGCTGTCGCCGTGGTCCAGATGCAGCGCGATGGGGATCTCAGGATTCTCGATGATGGCAGCTTCCACCAGCTTCACCAGGTAGGTGTGGTTGGCGTAGGCGCGGGCGCCCTTGGAGACCTGCAGGATGACGGGGCTCTTCAGCTCGCCGGCAGCCTCGGTGATGCCCTGAACGATCTCCATGTTGTTCACGTTGAACGCGCCGATGGCGTAGCCGCCGTCATAAGCCTTCGCAAACATTTCTTTTGTAGTAACAAGTGCCATAGTAGTTCTCCTTGTCAATTTTTTGTACAAATAGCATATTTACAAATTTGCTTTTCTATTATATTCTCATTCCATGCCAGAATCAAGAAGCAGCTTTCACAAATATGCAAAATTTTTTAGTTTTACTGGAGGAAAACATACATGAGTGAAAAACTGATCGGCGCAGCCATTTTTGGACAGTCCGGCGGCCCCACTGCCGTCATCAACGCCAGTGCCTACGGCGTGATCCGTGCCGCCCTCGACGCGGAGGAGATCACCAAGGTGTACGGTGCGGAGCATGGAATCAAGGGCGTCCTGGACGATCGCCTCTTCGTTATGGATGAGGAAGATCCGGAAGAGCTCCGTCTCCTTCTGCACACTCCCTCTTCCGCACTTGGCTCCTGCCGCTATAAGATGGCCGATCCCGAGGTCGACGACACCGATTATAAGCGCATCCTGGAGATCTTCAAGAAATACAATGTACGTTATTTCTTCTATAACGGCGGCAACGACTCCATGGACACCTGCAACAAGATCAGTCGTTTCATGGAATCCGCAGATTATGAGTGCCGGGTCATGGGCGTTCCCAAAACCATCGACAACGATTTGTACGGCACCGACCACTGCCCCGGCTTTGGCAGTGCCGCCAAGTACATCGCCACCTCCTGCATGGAGATCAACAAGGACGCCCGCGTTTATGACAACGGCATGATCACCATCGTGGAGATCATGGGCCGTCACGCCGGCTGGCTGGCCGGCAGCGCCGCCCTGGCCACCGAGTTTGGCTCCGGCCCCGATCTGGTGTATCTGCCTGAGGTCGATTTCGATATGGACAAGTTCCTCAGCGACGTGCAGCGCATTTACAATCAGAACGGCAAGGTTCTGGTTGCTGTCTCTGAAGGCATCCACTATGCTGACGGAAGCTTTGTCTCCGAGGCCAAGACCTCTGCCACCGATGGCTTCGGTCATGCCCAGCTTGGCGGCCTCGCTTCCATGCTGGCCGACATCGTGAAGACGCATACCGGCGCCAAGGTCCGCGGCATCGAGCTGAGCCTGCTGCAGCGCTGCGGCGCACACCTCGCTTCTGAGACCGATATTGAAGAGGCATGCGCCTCCGGTATGGAAGCGGTCCGCCAGGCTGTCAAGGGCGAGACCGGCAAGATGGTCGCCTTCAGCCGAGAGATGATCGATGGAGAGTACCACTGCAAACTCGTTATGATCCCGCTTACCGATGTGGCCAACTACGAGAAGAAGGTTCCGCTGGAGTGGATCAACGATGAGCACAACGGGCTGAAGCATGAGTTCATTGATTACGTTCTGCCTCTCATTCAGGGCGAGCCCAAGCTGCCGCTGGAGCATTCCCTCCCCCGTTATGCCAGACTGAAAAAGGTCCTGGCCAAGTAAATATTCCGATCAAAAAACCTGGAACGCCGATTCGGTGTTCCAGGTTTTTTCCTTATGCGGTTTTTCTGCGGAATCTGGGAAGCCAGTAGTCCTTCCCGTAAACCAGCGCTTCCGCCAACAGACAGACCGGCAGTGCCGCGATCACGTCCAGGGCGGAATGCTGCTTCACGAAGCTCACGGCAAAGCACACCATCACGGCAAAGAATACCACAAAGGCCTTCCAGCCGAAAGGCAGCTCTTTATCCTTCAAGGATACCGAAACGATCCCTGCGGAGTAGGCAACATGCAGCGAGGGAAACACTCCCGTTGGCGTATCGAAGGTATAGATGATCCCCAGGACCCAGGTGAAGAAATTCTCCCGCGGGAACTGCTCCGGCCGTAAATTCTGGATACTGGGATAAACGATATAACACAGCATGGCCACTGCCTGTGTGATCATGATAAAGACCTGCAGCTTTTTGAAGCCTTCCACGTTATAGAAAAAGGGATAAGCCAGAGCTGCCACCACATAGAGGTACCAGCCCACATAGAAAATCACAAAGCCTTCGTGAAACGGAATCAGATCGTCCAGCGCGCAGTGGATCTCATGGCAGCGTTCCACGGGGATCAAGTTTTCTGTGATGAAGTACATGGCGAAGTAGCCGATCCATCCTGCCAGCAGTTTGGCATGGGCAAAGCGTGGTTCATTCAGTCTGCGAAGGGAAAAACCGGAATAATCATAGGGGCGTCTTTTCATGCTGAAGTATCCTCCGTGGTTTTGCTTTTGGGGTAATGCTTTTTGGAAACATTGGGATAAGGGACTACCGTATGGGGCGGCTGCGCCAGCGCGATCTCGGTGATCGCATCCATCAGCGCATGGCAGAGCCTGTCGCGTTCCTGCCCTATTGGCGCATCCGGGCGAAACGTGATCGGCTCGCCGTAAAACAGAGATTTCAGCTCCGGCGCAAGATAGAGCGGGACAAAGCACAGCGCGATCCCGGTCTTCTTATTATAGAACCTGGCCAGATCCACAAACTTTTCCTGAAACGCATGCACGATATTGTTGTGTTCCTCGTAACACTCCGGGAAAATGACGATGCTGTTTCCTTCTTTCAATCTCTCTATCGAATCCCGGAAAGTGGTGATCAGCCTGGTGTCGTGGTACACGGCTATGGTGTGTGCGTTACGGAAAATCAGCAGCGCAAGGGGCGTGACCAGATGGCTCAACAACTTGTAAAACCAGCGCAGCGCCTTGGGCTTTCCGGACCAAAAGTCCTGATATGCGTAGGCTGCTACTTCCCTTTTCTCCATCATCTGCGCGGCGCACCAGATATAATGCTTCCCCGGCACATAGAACTCCCCTGCGATCGGGCCGTACATATGGCTGTGATTTCCCACAATGACGCATGGTTCGTCCGGTAGGTTTTCCGCGCCGACGATTTTGTATTTAGGAGAAAAAAGCCATACGAACCACCGGACGACTTTGTAAAGCCAGCTGCTCTTTTTCTGATCCAGGAGCTCCCAATCGGGTAAACTTTGCGTTTGTTTCGAGATGGATTGCTTCATGAAAAATGATAACCTTCTTCGCTAAGAATAATACTGCGCTGCATTAACGCGCCAAATCACAGGATCCGGATCTGCTCCTGGAGCAGCGAGCCGACCGCGTCGGCCAGCTTGTCGATGGAAGGGATGCGGGAAAAATCTTTGTTGTATACAAGCTTGGCGTTGGGCAGGTCTTCCTCCTCGCCGGTAAAGACGCAGATGACGGCAATGCCGTCCGCCCTGGCCCGGCGCACCTCCGCCGCGGTATCCCGGACGCCGGCTTCCTGCTCGTAGCCGATGAATTCAGCGCTGTCTTCCGAAAAGATCCGCAGCGCGTCATGGGGCTTGACGTCAGACAGCAGGATCAGGATCTTGTGGTCACAGGGGCTTTGCCGCATCAGCTCGTGCACGGCCCGGACCGCAAGTCCGTCCCTGTTGCAGCCGTTGGAAACATACTCAAAGATCCTGCCGTTATCCCTTGTGGCCGTATAATCCCGGAAAACCCGCAGAACGGTGTAGCCCGTCATGGAACAAAATGACATCACCCTGCAGGGAATGGCGCACTGCGTCAGCGCCTGCGCGATGATATAGGCCTGGGTCGCGACCCGTTCCTGCCGACCGGACTGGGACGTGGAGGCGTCCAGCAGGATATCCACGCTCAGATCTCCCATGTTCCCCTGCTCTGTACGCCGGAACACCTTCTCGTCCCCCAAAACCGCTCCCCGCCAGATCCTGTCGCCGTCCAGAAGTCCCGCGTCGGAACGAACGAAAGCCGGTTCCAGATACAGGAGTACGGAATTGCGGATCCGGGAGGAAAGCCTGTCAATGGAAGTCCGGTTTTCCGCCAGATGTTCTTCATAGTACAGGCGGTTTCTCTCAACCTGTTTGCCTTCCTGCTCTCGCTTCAGGGCTTCAAAGGCATTCTGGATGTTGCCTTTTTCCGGTACGCCTCTCGTGAAGTGCAGATGGCAAAAACTGTGATTTCCGGTGCAAAGACGTCTCTCAAGGTCTGCGGTCTCCTGCTCGGAGAACATCGGCGCGCCGAATTTAAACGCCATGAAGGACCTGAGCTGTGCCGCGCTCAAATGGGTCAACGGCTCGTCTTCTCTTCGGAGCAGATCCTCTTCCCCGCTGTAGGCATGACTGGGGTGATCCCCCAGACCGATCCCGAAACGGCGATATCTGGTCTTTGCTTTTTTCGCTTTGTGTCTTCCTGCCAGCAGCAGCGGGAAATGGTGCTCTCTCCTTCGCTCCTCCGCAACGATCTGAAACCAGCGAGCGAAGAGCTCTTTTGCTTTTTCCACCACCGCGTCCGTATCCATTTCGGGGGAAAACTCCAACTCGTCCAGCAGCTTTTTGTCATAGCGATTCAGCTTTGGTTCCATCCCCAGGACGCGCTGAAAATGGGCCGCGGAAAGGCAGTCCAGCAAAGAATAATCGTCCGGCGGCGCCCCGTAAACGGTCAGATACCGTCGGGCGTAGTTTTCCCGCAGCGCCTTCAGCACCGGACGCTGCGGGAGCTCTCTTTGATATACCGCGTTTTCAAGACCCAGCCAAAACAGGCCCTCGTAGGTATCCGACTCTTCATATTGCTGGAAAGACGAAAACACTGCGGCGATCTTTGGATAATCATAGTACCGCCGTACGGCTCCGATGACGAAATTCCAGTAAAGCTCTGCATTCCCCTCGGCATCGTAGGCCTTGAAATCAGGAACAAAACTGTAATCCTTCGCGGCGTTCCAGATCTGGTTGACAGCTCTGCGCCGCTGAAGATCCGTTACCGCATTCATGCTTCCTCAAACAGCTCTTGCGCGCCCAGATCGCCCCGGATCCGTGCGGTGATCAGGTCCTGAACCAGCTGCCGCTCAAAGGGATCAAAGCTCTTGTTGATCATGCCCATCTCAAGTGCCTGTCCAAGCTGCAGTCCGTTCTGCACAAGACCGACAGCGGAGAGCAGCCCGCGCAGATCCAGCGCCTTAGTGGAGATCTCCGAACTGTCGCACTTCTTGCGGATATCCTGGAACAGCTCGGATAGCTGGCTTGCATATTCCCTGCGCAGCGCGGGAAACTGGGCAAGCAGCAGCTTTTGCAGATCCTCTGCCCCGATGATGGGCATATTCAGCACCATGAAGCGGGAGGCCAGCGCTTCGTTCAGCTCCCTCGTTCCCGCATAGCCGTAGTTCATGGTGGCAATGAACCTGGTTTCTGGGGTAAGCAGGATACGGTCATAACCCGGCACATCGATGATCCGGCGAAAGTCCAGCGTTGCGTGCAGCACGGCCAGAGACTCGTTTTTTGCCATATTGATCTCATCCAGCACGCCAAAGCCGCCCTCCTGCGCGCATTGGGTGATCGGTCCCCTGCGAAACTGCACTTCTCCGTTTTTAAAGGTATCGGTGCCGATCAGCGAAGCCGCGTCGGTATTCAGATAAAAGGAGATATCCCAGGCTGGACGGTTAAAAACGGCGGCAAGATTTTCCGCCAGAACACTTTTTCCCGTTGCTTTAGGTCCCACCAGAAGCAGGTTCTCCCCAGCCAGCAATGCCGTCAGGGCCTGGTTCCAGATCTCTCTTCCGTAATAATGGAATCTCGGGGTCGGTACTCTGTGCCGCATTTCATTCTTTACCGGATAACGGCTGCGGAAGTCTGTGATGCGCTCCAGGATCGTTTCATCGATCCCTTCCCTTCTGAGAAATTCCAGCATGGATCAACACCTCTTTCTTAATGAAATAATATACCACAAAAATATGTACTTTTCTACTATGGGATTGAAAGAAATCCAAAAATCAAGTATACTGTCCGGGAGGTGGGATCCATGCTGTCATTAAACAGAAAATATATTCAGGTTGAGCGCAACGGCAGGCTTTCCTACGGCGGCAGTCAGATGTGGTCGAACAATCCGACGGTGAAGATCTGCGGCTGCGGACCGGTGGCTGTTCTGGATACGCTTCTGTATCTCACACACCGGCAGGAAAGACCTCTGAGCCTTGCGGAATACAACCGCATGCTGGAAGACATGAGCAAGCGCTATTTTCCGCTGGTCAGGCCTTTTGGCATCAACGGGCTGATGCTTGCCGCCGGCACGAACCGTCTTCTCCGCAAGTACCGTCTCCCCTACCGTGCCTTCTGGGCCATTTCCGGGCGCAAGTTCTGGTCCCGGGTGGAGGATTTGCTGCGCCAGGATCTTCCCGTGATCTTCTCCGTAGGGCCGAACTTCCCTGCTGTCTGGCAGAAACACCGTCTTCCCTTTTATCGAAAAACAGCGGAAGGCGTCTATATTCCCTCCAGCTCCGCCAAATCCCACTATATCACCGCCACGGGTATCGATCCGGAGTGGCTCCGGATCTCCTCCTGGGGAACAGAGTATTACATCAATCGAAAGGAATATGACGAATACATTCGCAAGTACAGCACCTCCATTGTCAGCAATATCCTGATGCTGAGGCGGATAGGCTGATTTTTGTGCAGCTTTACCATTGATTTCTCCGTCGTTTTGCTTACAATAAATCAAACTTGAGCTCCCGAAAGGAGAACTGCAATGAGTCATCAGGAAGCTATCGCCCAGTATTCCAAAGCACTGAAACTGGGCCAAAAATACTATAAATCCGCCATGAGCCGGGGCGATTATCCCTATCCCCCTGTTCTGGATGAACTGCTGACGGAAAATCAGTCTTCCGGGCAGGTGGAGCTGGGTCTGGTGGATATCCCAGCCGAGCTCATTGTCGGCACCCGCTCTGCCGGGAGACGTGCCGCTTTTGCCGGCAACTTCATGCCCCTTCTGACGCCGGATACTGAGTTTGCCATGAAGTGGGTCGCTCTCTGCGATGCGCATCTGGGGGATGAAGGCATCCGCGATCCCATTCGCTGCTGTGAATACATGGGCCGGTTTTACATCATGGAGGGGAATAAACGTGTCAGCGTCCTGAAAAGCTACGACGCCCCCACCATTCCCGGCTATGTCACCCGAATTCTCCCAGTCTACAGTGAAGATCCTGAAACGCAGCGCTATTTTGAGTTTCTGCAGTTCTATCCCCACTGCAGCCTGTATCAGATCCGCTTTACCCAACCCGGTTCCTACGAGAAGCTGCAAAAGCGCATGGGCTTTGAACCGGAGCATGTCTGGACCGTGGATGAAAAGCGGGCTTTTCTTGCGCTGCTGAGCCGTTTTCAGACCGTTTATCTCAAGCTTGGGGGAGCTCATCTACCTGGTAATGAATGCGATGCGCTCCTCTCCTGCCTGCAGGTCTTTTCCTTTGAAGAGCTTCGTGCCCAGAGTATAGATCAGCTGAAAAAGACCCTGGAGAGCCTCTGGCCTGATATCAAGACGGAAGCCGCGCCCCGTTCCATTGCCCTCAGCACTGCCCCGGAAGAAGCGGAACAAGGCCTGATTTCTCTGATCAAGGGCATTACAAGGCCGGATCATCTGCAGATCGCCTTTATCTATGCCTACGACCCGGAAGTCAGCGCGTGGACCCGGGCCCATGTGCAGGCAGAGCACGAGCTTGCCCATGAGCTGGAGGGCAAAGTCAGCATACAAAAATACTGGGCCCTAAAGCATGACTATCTGCAGGCTATGGAACAGGCTGTGGAGGACGGCGCCGATCTGATCTTTGCCACAACGCCGCAAATGCTGGCTGACTGCCGCAAGATCGCCGCGAAGAACGCAAAGCTTCGTGTCCTGAACTGCGCCCTTGCCAAGAATTATCTCGGTCTGCGCACCTATTACAGCCGCACCTATGAGGCCAAATTTCTCACCGGCGCCATTGCCGGCGCCATGGCGGAAACCGATCTCATCGGATATATCGCAAACTATCCCATTGTCGGTGTCCCTGCCGATATCAACGCTTTTGCCCTTGGCGCGCAGATGACCAATCCCCGCTCCAGAGTGCGTTTGCTTTGGTCCTCTGAGGCGGAAGACCCCATTTCCACCTTTCTGGAAAACGGGATCTCCGTCATCTCCAATCGGGACGCGGCCGATCCTACCCGTTCCCACTGGGCTCTGGATTACGGCACCTTCCTCTTGAAAAGCGAAGGCACCATGATGCCTCTTGCCACCCCCTGCTGGGACTGGAGCCGGTTCTATATTCAAATCGTCAGAAGCATTTTCAACGGCAGTTATGATGCGCTCGCCAAGGCCCAGTCCGATCAGGCCATCAACTATTGGTGGGGCATGAACGGTGGTCTCATTGATGTTCAGCTCTCTCCCGGTCTTCCTGAGGGGATCCGCAGACTTGCCGAGCATCTTCGCCACGATCTGCGAGGCGGCTACTTCGATCCCTTCGGCTGCCGGATCAAGGACCAGAACGGTACCCTGCGCAACGACGGTATACAAACCCTCAGCCCCGAGGAGATCATGCGGATGGACTGGCTCTGTGAAAATGTGGACGGTCACATTCCCGAGATCTATGAGCTGCGTCCTGAAGCCGTGGAAACCACGAAGATCCTTGCGATCCATCCTGAAAATCTCGAGGAAAAGGACGATCTGACATGAAGCTGCTGCTGGTATCCGATGAGGAGAGCCCGTATTTCTGGGACTATTATCGTCCCGGCCGTCTGGACGGTATTGATCTGATCCTGGCAGCCGGAGACCTGAAGGCCGATTATCTCAGCTTTCTTGTCACAATGGGGCGGGCTCCGGTGCTCTACATCCACGGCAATCACGATAGAACCTACGATCAGTTCCCGCCGGAGGGCTGTGACTGCATAGACGGAGATCTGGTCTGCGTGAAGGGGCTGCGGATCCTCGGTCTGGGCGGCTGTCCGCTCTATAACGGCGGAGCCCATCAGTATACGGAAAAACAGATGCGCAAGCGCTTTCGCAAGCTCTGGTGGAAGCTTCGCCGGGCAAAAGGCTTTGACATCCTTCTCACCCACGCCCCTGCCAGAGGCTTCGGGGACATGGACGATCCCGTCCATCGCGGTTTTTCTTTTTTCGTGGAACTGATGGAGAAATGGCAGCCCCGCTACCATGTCCATGGTCACATCCATACCAGCTATAAAGTGCGGCAGAGCGGCGATCTGCACTGCGGAGAAACCACCATCATCAACGCCTGCGGCTATCGGATCCTGGAGATCCCGGATCCCGAAGTAGATAAAAACAGGAAGTGAAGCACGATGCTTCACTTCCTGTTTTTCATCAGTTCACGCTGAACATCAGATCGCCGTAGGTAGGCAGCGGCCAGAATTCCGCCGCAGTCAGGCGTTCCATCTCGTCCAGGTCCTGCCGCAGATCTTCCATGCCGGAGAGAACGTGGTCCCGGTAAAACAGCGCCCGGTCCAGAGTGTCGCCCCGGGGGAGGGCCCGAATCGCGCCTTCCAGCCGCAGGAGCTTTTCGTAGGCAGCGTCCACATACTTGCCAAGCTGCGCGATCTCTTCCCGCTCAAAGCGGCAGGGCGCATCCTGATCCAGCGCTCGCCGCGCGCTGACAGTCTGGCTCAGGCTGCGGATGTAGGCGGACACCGCCGGCAGGATCTCCTTGCGGCTCATCTCCGCCAGGGTCTGCGCCTCCACATGCAGCACCTTGCAGTAGCTGTCCAGCTTGATCTCATATCTGGCGCGGATCTCTGTTTCGGAATACACCTTGTGTCGGGAAAAGAGCTGGATGTTTTTCGGCGCCATGTAGTACGGCACACAGTCCGGCGTGGTGCGCAGGTTCAGCAGCCCCCTGCTCTCCGCCTCCCGGATCCAGGCCTCATCATAGCCGTTGCCGTTAAACACAATGCGCTTGTGCTTGCGGATCACATCCCGGATCAGATCATGCAGCGCAGCTTCAAAGTTATCCGCCTGTTCCAGCGCATCCGCGTACTGCCGCAGAGACTCGGCCACCGCCGTATTCAGCACCACATTGACGCCGGAGATAGAGGCCGAGGATCCGGGCATGCGGAATTCAAACTTGTTGCCGGTGAACGCAAAGGGTGAAGTCCTGTTCCGGTCCGTGGTGTCCTTGGGAAACTTCGGCAGCACATGGACGCCGACCTTGATCTGCTCTTTTTCAAGATTGCCGTAAGGCTCTTCGTTCTCAATGGCTGTCAGGATGTTCTCAAGCTCGGTTCCCAGGAACATGGACACCACCGCGGGAGGCGCTTCGTTTGCGCCGAGGCGGCGGTCGTTGCCGGCGGAAGCAACTGAGATGCGCAGCATATCCTGATAATCGTCAACCGCCTGGATCACCGCGCAGAGGAACAATAAAAACTGGGCGTTTTCATAGGGGGTTTCCCCCGGCTCAAGCAGATTCACGCCGTCGCTGCTGCATATGGACCAGTTGTTATGCTTGCCGCTGCCGTTCACGCCGGCAAAGGGTTTTTCATGGAGGATGCAAACCAGATCATGCTTTCTTGCGATCTTGCGCATCATTTCCATGGTCAGCTGGTTGTGGTCTGCGGCGATGTTCGTGGTGGTAAAAATCGGCGCAAGCTCATGTTGTCCTGGGGCCGCCTCATTGTGTTCGGTCTTGGCCATGACGCCAAGCTTCCAGAGCTCCTCGTTCAGCTCTTTCATGAACGCCGCGACCCGCGGCTTGATGGCGCCGAAATAGTGGTCCTCCAATTCCTGGCCCTTGGGTGGTTTTGCCCCAAAGAGCGTGCGTCCGGTGAAAACCAGGTCCTTTCGCTTTTCATAGATTTCCCGGTCGATCAGGAAATATTCCTGCTCAGGGCCAACAGTCGTCTTGATGGAGGTGACCTGATGATTGCCGAAAAGTCTCAAGATGCGCATGCCCTGCCGGTTGATGGCTTCCATGGAGCGCAGCAGCGGCGTCTTCTTGTCCAGCGCCTCTCCCCCGTAGGAGCAGAAGGCAGTGGGAATACAGAGGATGCCGTCCTTGATGAAGGCATAGGAGGTGGGATCCCAGGCCGTGTAACCTCTGGCTTCAAAGGTGGCGCGCAGCCCGCCGGAGGGGAAACTGGAGGCGTCGGGTTCCCCCTGGATCAGTTCCTTCCCGGAAAACTCCATGATGACTCTGCCCCCGCCCACTGGTGAGAGAAAGCTGTCATGCTTCTCCGCGGTGATCCCGGTCATGGGCTGGAACCAGTGGGAAAAATGGGTGGCACCCTTTTCAATGGCCCAGTCCTTCATGGCATTGGCGACCACGGTGGCCGCGGCGCTGTCCAGCCGCTTTCCCTCGTTCATGGAGAGCTGCACCTGACGAAACACGTCCTTGGGAAGGCGCTGGCGCATCACGGAATCATTAAACACCAGAGAGCCGAAGGAGTCGGGAACAGGATTCATGGAGATCCCCCATTTCATGCAAAATCGAAACTACAAGGCGTAATTTACCAATCAAGTTTATACTTGCGGGAGAAAAGCGTCAAGAGCGCAGATTATCCAAAATCGTGGAAGGTCCTTCCCTGTTCTCCTGCCCAATATCACAAATCTTTTCCCCTGTAAACGACGATTCCTGCTATCTTTTCTTCCTCTCCCCTTGCCGAGCGGTTGATACCGTGATAAGATGAGGCCAAAGGAGATGATCAAATGGACGAAAACAAGATCACAAAAAGAAACCTTTGGACCTTCCCTCTCGGCACCATCGGCAGGGACATGGTCTATAATCTTGTCACCAGCTATCTTCTGGCCTTTGTACTGTTTACCAAAAGCCTGAACAGCGCCCAGCTCGGCGTCATCACCATCATCATGATCGCCGCCCGCGTGTTTGACGCTCTGAACGACCCCATCATGGGCAACATCATCGAGCGCACCCGCACCAAATGGGGCAAATTCAAACCCTGGCTCGTTATCGGCATTCTCTCCACTTCTGTGGTCATTTACCTCACCTTCAACGTGAAGCTGCGTGGCTGGCCCTTTGTCATTTTCTTCGGCGTCATGTACTTCCTGTACAGCATCACCTATACCATGCATGACATCTCCTACTGGGGCATGGTCCCTGCGCTGAGCTCCAATGCGGACCGGCGCAACCAGCTGACCGCCCGGGCGACCCTCTTTGCCGGCATCGGCGGGCTCTCCGCCTCTGCGCTGATTCCCATGCTCACCACCGGTGAAAATGCCATCGGCGGCAACGCCATCACGGCCTACGGCGTCATCGCTCTGGTGATCGCCATTCTCGCCCCGCTCTTCCTTGCCATTACCGTGTTTGGCGTCAAGGAGATCCGCGATTATGACGCTGAGCCTGTTCCCCCCATCAGCTTTCAGAAGATCTGGAGCACCATTACCGGCAACGACCAGCTGCTTTGGATCTCCCTGATCCTGCTTCTCCAGCAGATCGGCAACGGCATCGTCCTCTCCGGCATCGGCCAGACCTACATCTATGTGGAGTTTGGTTACGAGGGCGGCTTCTTCTCCCTTTTCCAGATCGTCGGCATGGCGGTGACTGGCTTCCTCATGATGTTCTATCCCGCCATTTCCCGCCGTTTGCAGCGCAAGCGCTTCATGGACATCATGCTGGTCGTCTCCGCCATTGGCTATGCCATCATGCTGATCCCGAGTCTTTTGCTCAGCAAGGGCGCCGCCACGCTCATGGGCTATGACCTGAAGTTCGTCCTGGTCACCGTCGGTTACATGCTGGCAAACTTCGGTCAGTACGGGTTCTATCTCATCATGATGATCTCCGTCATGAACACGGTGGAATATAACGAGCTCAAGCACGGCACCCGGGATGAGGGCATCATCTCCTCCCTCCGTCCCTTCCTGACCAAGCTTGCCTCCGCCCTGACGGTTGCCATCGCCTATCTGACCTATGTGACTTTTCATATTCTCCAGTATACCAACGGCATCTCGGATCTGGAGACCCAGGCCAATGAAAACATCATCACGGAAACTGTCAAGAATGAGAAGATCACCGAGCTCCTCCGGGGAGTCGTCCCTTCCCAAAGTCTGGGCCTTCTGCTGGTCATGACGATCCTTCCCTTCCTGCTGCTCTTTCTCTCCTATATCCTGTATAAGAAGCACTATATCCTGGACGAGCCGGAATATGACCGCATCTGCCGCGAACTTGAGGCAAGGAAAGCCGGGGCGAAGCAGGGATGAGTCTCAGTTCCCTCGTCGTCCGCGCAGCCGTTCCCCTGCCGAAACTGGAACAGTATCAGCGCTTCCTCTTTCTCGGCCCCCATCCGGATGATATCGAGATCGGAGCGGGCGCCACAGCGGCAAAGCTTGCCTCTCTCGGCAAAGAGCTCTGCTTCACCGTCTGTACCGACGGCCGCTTCGGCCTGGGAAACGCGCCTTCCGGCACAAGTCCGGAAGCGCTTATTTCCCTGCGTCAGGAAGAAGCGCAAAGCTCCGCCTCCCTCCTGGGCGTCAAAGATCTGCGTTTTCTTCCCTTTTCCGACGGTGGTCTCTATGAACCCCGGGATCTGCTCCGGGCAATCGCCGGGATCATCGGAGATTTTCAGCCCGAGGTCATTTTTGCGCCGGACCCGGATGTCAGCAGCGAATGCCATGCAGACCATCTGAACGTAGGCCGCGCGGCAAAACAGCTTGCCTGCTTCGCGCCCTATCCGGAGCTGATGGAAGCCTGGGGCGCCAAAGGCGCGCCGGTGAAGGCCCTGGCCCTCTATATGACCGCAAAAGCAAACCGCGTCATCGATACCAGGGGCTTTCTCTCCAAGCAGCTGGACTCTGTTTTTCGCTGTCACCTCTCCCAGTTCCCTGCTGAAAGTGATGAAGCCAGAGCATTGCGCCTCTATCTCCGCATCCGCTCCGCCGATTACGGCCTGCGCTGCTTCTCTTCTTCCGGCGAGGGCTTCCGTGTCCTTGGCCCGACGCACATGCACTGCCTCCCCGAAGCCGGGACATGAAAAAGAACCTTGATCCTTTCGGATCAAGGTTCTTTTTCACGGGATGCTCAGCGCAGCAGCGCCTCGATCATGGGCTTGGGAATGACGCCCACAGAAGTCTGCACCACTTCGCCGTTCTTGAAGACCTTCAGCGTGGGGATGCTGGCGATGCCGTAACGCATGGCAAGCTCCGGCTCCTCATCCACGTCGATCTTGCCGACCTTGATGCTGTCCTTCTGCTCCTCGGCGATCTGAGCGATCACGGGAGCCAACATACGGCAGGGGCCGCACCAGGTTGCCCAGAAGTCTACCAGAACGGGCTTGTCCGAACGCAGGACCTCCTCCTCAAAATTTGCAGCAGTCAGAATGATTTCAGCCATGATATTTCTCCTTTCTATCAGTTCAATACTTTGTCAATCAATGCCTGCAGCTCATCGCTGCTCATGGTACCCAAATGTGTGTCAACGATACGCCCTTCGGCGTTGATCACAACGGTGAGCGGGATCGCGCTGATCTCGTAAGCCATAGCTCCTTCTCCCAGCTCGTCGAAATACAGCGGGAAGCTGTAGCCCTGATTCTCAGCAAAAGCAATGGCGCCCTCTCTCGTCTCATAGGCTCCGTCAACCAGATCCAACATGAGAAACTGGATCTGCTCTCCGTATTTCTCATTGGCCTCGTCAAAATATGGCAGTTCCCGCTGGCAGGGGCCGCACCAGGTCGCCCAGAAATTGATGATGATCGGCCTTCCGAAAAAAGCGGAGAGCTTCGTCTCCTCGCCGTAGCGGTCCATCATCGTGAAATCCATGGCCGTATCCGGGTCAAGCTCCTGCTGCACGGGTTCCACCTCGCTCCCCTGCTGTTCCATCTCGGGTATCGGAGTCTGAGGAGCTGCCGCGGCGCTATCATCCGGCGCAGGATCTTCCGATACCGTCACGGGAGCCGGTGTCTCTGGACCTTTCGCCGAAAGGCGTTGATATAACATCGCTCCGCCGATCATCAAAACGATGGCGCACAGCAAGAATAGTATGGATTTCAGATTCCTTTTCATACTTCCCTCAAATACTTGCCTGAAAGTGTCTTTTTCCGAATTGCAGCCACAGACCAGTATGGACGCTTCAGATAAGCCGGAAACCGGAATGGGACAGAATGGTCTTCATATCAGGAGATCATACAGACGGTCTGTCTGTTTCCTTCTCCGCAAAAGCATCTTACCATGTACGGATCTGTTTTTCAAGCTCTATTTCGGTTTTGCGATATTTTATTTTGCGCAATCTATTTGATTTGGTCTTGGGCGTGGTTCGCCATTTGAACCACGCCCAAGGAATAAGAGATTTCTGGCCTTCAAGGGTGTGCAGCACGCTGTAGGCTTCATCCGCAGCGAGGCCACGGCATCAGCGGAACACACCACCAGTCTTTTGTTTGGTTTCCTTCTCTTGTGTGGCATTATAATACCATAGCGAGGTCAAAGATTGCTGAATACTCTTTGAATAAGCTGTAAAATCTATGTTAAATAAATATCGAAATTCGGTAACAAGCGTAACAATTCACGAATCCTCCGGGTTTTCATCCCGATCCCAGCGGAAAATAACTCTTGCACTTTTCCCGGTAATAGTTTACAATGCATGCGATATGCCGGTGTGTTGGAATGGTAGACGAGGCGGACTCAAAATCCGTTGCCAGCGATGGCGTGTGGGTTCGAGTCCCACCACCGGCACCAAAGAGGGCCTGATCCCAAAGGGGTCGGGCCCTCTCAGACTGTAGACAAACCTGTGCTGCCAAGCTTGGACACGTATGGGGGGATTGTGAAGGGGGGGAGGGTATGCCCCCCTTCACGTTCAATCTATGCCAAAATGGGAACTTTTTCGGAAGTTTCCATTTTGACCGCTCAAGCTGTCGACACTTTGTCGACAGCTTGAGAGGGCCTGACCCCAAAGGGGTCGGGCCCTCTTTCTCATGTGCGTTATCAGCAAGGCAAGACCCGATCTTTTTCGGAAACAGCCCTCTGTGAAGTTCGGGCGTCTCAGTTTTCTTCGTAAACCGGTATCTTCCGCTTCCATTTGCCGATCTTGTAGAGAATGATCGTGATGATCATGCCGATCAGCCAGTTGATCAGCAGGGAGATGAATACCATCCGCTCCTGCATCAGAAGGCTCGTCCCGGCCTTCTTGGCCCAATCGACCAGCGCATAGGCCAGAGGCAGACGCAGGATCACGGCCGTGACCAGGCCGATCCACATGGGCGTCACGGTGTCCCCTGCCCCGCGCATTACGCCCTGCAGCACCTGTGTCACCGACATGGCGATATAGCCCGCCGCCAGAATATACATCATCTGCATGGAGAGGTCGATCAGCGCTTTCTCCGGGGTGAAAAGCCGCATCAGCATGGGACCTGAGAGCAGGACTGCCGGCGTCAGAACAAGAGCGGTGCAGACCGACATGATCAGTCCCTGCTTCGTTCCGTCTTTCAGCCGGTCCAATCTTCTGGCTCCGATGTTTTGTCCTGCATAGGTCCCCATGGCCTGTCCGAAGCTGAAGTTCGGCAGCATGGCATAGCCGTCTACCCGCATCACCATCACGTTGCAGGCCACAAACATTTCGTCCCCAAAGCCGTTGATCAGGCGCTGCACCACCATCATGGCGCAGGAAAAGATCGCCTGGGTCAGGCCGGAAGGGATCCCCAAACCGATGATCCGGCTGATTTGGGTCTTCATAGGCCGCAAGTCGCTTCGCTGCAGGCGAAACACGGATTTCAGGGACAGGATCTTCCTGAGGCACAGGAACGCGGAGATCAGCTGTGCGATCACCGTCGCCAGGGCCACGCCTGCCACCCCCATGGGATTCACAAAGGCCAGATCCAGCACGATGTTCAAGGTTGCGGTGACGATCAGGTATAGCAGAGCCGAGAAGGAATCTCCCAGGCCCCGCAGGATGCCCGCGAAAATATTGTAGAAGAAAAAGCCCGCGATCCCGATGAAAAAGATGTTCAGATAGGCGCGGCAGCCGTCGAACATGCTGGGAAGTGTTCCCACTGCCCTCAGCAGCGGGCCGGTGATCAGCGGCCCCACGATCATGATGACCAGACTTGCGATACCGGTCAGCGTGATGCAGTTTCCTATGGTCCTGGACAGGGCTTCGCTGTCCTTCGCACCGAAGTGCTGGGCAACCAGGATGCCCGCGCCGGTGGAGATGCCGACGAACAATGCCAGCAGCAGGTTCAGTACCGGCCCTGCGTTGCCCACGGAAGCCAGCGCCGTGTATCCCCATTTGCTGTTGCCGACGACCACGGCGTCCACCGTATTATAGAGCTGCTGGGCAAAATTGCCGATCAGCAGCGGGAAAGCAAATTCGGCGATCCGCTTCCAGGGTTCCCCCTGACTCATATCCCGCGGGGAAAACAGATCTCTCATCTTTGACATTTGGTATATCCTTCTCTCTTCTGTCTATTCCCTGTATTCATAGCAGAAAACGAGGTGCGATGCAAGCGTTTGTCCTCTGTTTTCTTGAAAAAATGTTCCCCGGTTGTATAACCGGGGAACAGGGATCGGATCACCCTTTGTCAAAAGAGGGGTTCACGATATAGAGGTTTTTCTCGTTCATTCTGTCCATTGCCCTCCGCAGTCCTTCGCCGAAGCGCTGATAGTGGACGATCTCTCGCTCCCGCAGATAGCGGATCACATTGGTCACATCCGGGTCGTCGCTGAGGCGCAGGATATTGTCATAGGTGACTCTGGCCTTCTGCTCCGCGGCCAGATCCTCGTTCAGATCCGCCAGCACGTCGCCCTTCACCGCCATAGAGGCTGCGCTCCAGGGGAAGCCGGAAGCTGCCGTGGGGTATACGCCTGCTGTGTGATCCACAAAATAGGTGTCCAGCCCGCTGCGGACGATTTCTTCCGAGCTCATTTCCCGCGTCAGCTGGTGAATGATGGCGGCCACCATTTCCATGTGGCCCAGTTCTTCCGTCCCGATGTCGGTGAGAAGCCCCTTCAATTCGTCATAGGGCATGGAGTAGCGCTGGTTCAGATACCGCATGGAAGCTCCGAGTTCCCCATCGGGACCTCCCACCTGGCTGATGATCACCTTCGCAAGCTTCGGGTTGGGCCTTGCGATCTTTACCGGATACTGCAGCTTCTTTTCATAGATAAACATAGCTTAGCCCTCCCCTTTCTCGCAAAGCTCCCAGGGCCAGGGCCCGTTCAGCCAGCGATAAGCGTCCATGCCAAGCTGATCGGTCTGGCAGATAGGGCCGCAGAGACGCACCATTCTCTCCTTGGCCTCCTTCTGCATGGCCAGCATCGTCTGGTACAGCTCAAAAGCCTCTCTGTCCTCCCAGTGCGTATCCAGGTACAGCTCCAGCTCATCCACCACAAAATCAATGGCCATGAGTTCCGTCTTTGGCGTGCGCTCCAGCTCCGGATTTACCAGGTTCATGAACGGCAGATCCAGTCCCGGGAACAGGGTCCCGCGGGACAGGGCCTTCCCCGCTTCATATTGAGGCTGCGCGCTCTCCTGCATCGGGATATATGCCGCGGCCAAAGGAGCGGGATCCGGCAGACTTCCCAGCCGCCAGCGCTCCTCGGCAGAAATCTTATTATTCAATCCAATTCCCCCTGTGATTATGATGAGGATACCCTCAAGTCATCTTATGTCAAATCCGGGAGAACGGTGAACCGAACGATTAACGGAAAAACAAAACGCGCAATCCGCGGTCCCTGCGCGTAGGGCGCGATGCCCTCATCGCGCCGTCTCTGGAATTCCATGACTTTGAAAATCATTGTTTCCCGGCAGAACCCTGCACCGAAAAAAGACTGTGTGGGGCGGATTCGTACCTGTTTACGAATCCGTCCCACACAGCTTATCTGATGCTGTTCAAGGAATAAACATCTCATGTAATTTCCGAGTAATGAAACCCTTACCCGTTCAAAAACCTGTGCAGAAAGACCTGAAACTCCGGTTCCCAAGCCTCCTCATGGTGGATCTGCTCCGTCCGCTGGATCTGTACCATCTTTTCCTGAGGCCAAATCGGATCCAGAGAATCGCACATCGCCCGGAAGCTCCGGCAGATCTCCTTTTCTATCGGATCCCCTTCTCCGGTGTAGAGATACAGGAAAGGTTTTTCCTCCTGCATGACCGACAGGACCCAGGCCTCCAGATCCTCCCGGGAATAGAGAAAGAAGGCGGGAGACAGTACGCCCGCATGGGAAAACACCTCCGGATAGCGCAGCGCCAGGAAAAGGCCATCATTCCGCCGGCGGAACTGCCGCAGAACGCGCAATTCTCTCGTCCGATCTTTACGGGAAAGCGTTTCTCGACCGCAGGCTTGACCGTGTGCAGAAGGAAATCGGCAAAGGCTTCTCCCTTCGGATTGATGCCTTCCCGGGCCTCCTCCGGGAACAGCTCTCCGATGCTTTGCGGCGTAAGATCGTCCATCCGTTCCGGAACCTCATTGTGGATCCCCACAATTATGGCGGCTTTCCCGCTGCTTTTCCGCTCTTCCCGCATCGCTTCCCGCACATACCAGCAGCCGAAGCTGGAAGTCTCCTTGTCAAAGAGATTCTGCCCGTCGCTCATATAAATTACCGGCAGCCTCTCACCTCTTTTTCGCGCTGGTACAAAGACCCGAACCGTGCGTCTCTTTCGGCCCGGATATGGAAGCTTCATGGTGACCAGTTTTTCCGGCAGTATCCCGGCTTCCATGACGGCATCATCCGACTCTCTGAGAGAGTCGGGCTCCAGACTTTCTCCATTTTTGCAAATCCGGCACAAGGTTCCGTCCCGGATCAAGAAGGCCTCTCCCCGCAGCTCTTCCCCGCCCTCGCGAATGAGAAGATAGCTTCCGTCCGGCAGCGCATAAAAGGCTCTCCCCATGCTGTCGGGATAAGCGATGTCCTCAAACACCCGCAATCCGTCCAGCACATCGTGTCGTGTGCTCTGATAGTGCGGCAGGATCTGCACCTTCGTCAGACCAAGTCCCGGCAGAAATCGCTGATAACCGGGGTCGATGGCCTCGCCTTCTTCCTCCGGCTGGGCATAAACGGTCTCCGCTGCATTCATCGTCCCCGCGCTGATCCCCAGGATCACGCCGTCAAAGCCCTGCAGGAGATCCCGTAAGCCGATCTCATGGAAGAACCGGTTCTGGGTGGGAACATGTCCGCCCGCAAGGACGATGAACGCAGATGCCTTCACCAGCTCATCTGCGCAATCCCGGTTCCTGCCGTCCAGGATCTCAAAGCCAGAAAACGAAAAGCCGTCCGCCTCAAAGGCTTCCCTTACCGCTTGGGCAAAGAAAACAGTCCTCTCATGCCCCTCCGGATTGGAGCAGATAAAGAGCGCTCTGCACTTTGGCTTCAGAGACTGCCGGAGTTCCTCCAAAAGCCCGTTTGCGGGATTCAGACGGTTTTCCTCCTCCAGAAACGGAGAACTTGTCAAAAAACAGATCATAATATCACCCCAAGGAACAATTCAGGTGCCGGGATCATTGGTCAAGCGTGTTTCATTTCTCTCGACAGGGGGCAACAGTTGAGATTCGCATGTTTCCAAACGGGGATCTTTGATAA
Organism: Oscillospiraceae bacterium; assembly: GCA_017447685.1. Taxonomy (GTDB): domain Bacteria; phylum Bacillota; class Clostridia; order Oscillospirales; family Oscillospiraceae; genus Limivicinus. The sequence continues at coordinate 63,510 of JAFSMZ010000024.1, read as the reverse complement.
ACGTGACATATCGTCCTCTGTATTGCTCACCGGAGCTCAACATGATTTCATAGTCCTCAGATCTCTGCAGGAAATTGAATTGACCGAACACATCCGTCCGGACGGTCAAGCGCCCTTGCGGAAAAGAAATCTTTGCAGAGAGAACCGTCAGCTTCTTTCCGCCGACCCAAATATGCTGATGGGAACGCTTTTCCTGATAAGACATCTTGTATAAACTCCCGGCATCGAGATTCTGTCAAAAAAAAACAAAGGACCGCCAACCAGCGTATGGAACTTGCAGCTTAAAACGATTCGGTTGAAGGAATCAAGTGTCAAGCCGCTTTTCAAATACATAGATCGGTTTTCCGTTTCTGCTCAGACGCTGCTCATATTCTTCAAAGCCCATCTTTTTATGCAGCGCAATACTGGCCGGGTTGTCCTTTCGGACGCTTGCTGTCGCCATCGTGTAGCCCAGAGACTTCGCATAGCGGAGAGCTTCCTGTTCTCCAAGGAAACCAAAGCCTCTGCCGCGGAAACTCCGTTTGATTTCCGGGCTGATGCTGATCGTATGCTCCGAATGGGCAAATAAGCTCATAAAGCCAACAATCTGCCCTTCGTCACAGACAGCAAGAATCTCGAAATAAGAGCCCTCGTGTACTTTTCGCATGCTTTCCCGGATCATGCACAGCCGCTCATCATCAGACATCTCAGAATAAGAAGTATCCGCAAAATCCGGTACATTTTCCTCTGATACAGAATAAAGCTCGATCATCCGTTCCGCACGCTCCCGATTCAGTGCAATCATTCATAGATTGATTATAGCGAATCAACCCAATACGCGCAAGAGTTATTCCTTCTTCAGCCTTTAGCATCAAAAAAACATTTTGAAAACCTTATCAAAGAATTGAAGAATGAATACTGAAAACCAAACATGAAGAATACAAAACAAAAATCCTGCCGCTTTCGCGACAGGATTTTTGCTTGGTGGGGGAAGGTGGATTCGAACCACCGAAGGCATTGCCAGCAGATTTACAGTCTGTCCCCTTTGGCCACTCGGGAATTCCCCCATATTCAGTTCGCTCTGGGTGGAGCTGGTGGACGGACTCGAACCCCCGACCTGCTGATTACAAATCAGCTGCTCTACCGACTGAGCTACACCAGCATTTTTCACCGGCCTGATGATAATAGCAAATTCATGGTCATTTGTCAACAAAAACTTTCATCTCTCTGGAAGATTTTTGCGATCCGGTAAATGGGAATTGAATTGTTCCGATTCTTATGATAAGATGACTGTCGAATTTTGCTGTATTGTCTGGAGATGTCCATGAAAACTGCTGTACGAGCCAATACCGGCCTGATCGTCATGCTTTTGCTGGTTGTCCTTGTCGCACTCGCCCTGATTTTGATGATCGCCAATCCCGATCTTCGCTCCCGCGGGAAAGGTGCCGAAGCCACTGTGGATCCCCACGAGGGTCAGGTTTATATCTATGACGGTTTCGACTGGGTATGGATGACCCCGCTGGAGGGCGTCCCGGTGAACGACTTTGCCAAGGAAGAGTTTCAGATGGTCGGCAACACACCCGTCTATCTCGGAAGCGGTTATGAGACCATCCTGGGCGTGGACGTGTCCGAGCATCAGTACGAGGTGGACTGGCAGCAGGCCAAGGAGGCCGGCGTAGACTTCGCGTTCATCCGCATCGGCCGCCGCGGCTATACCGAAGGCGGGCTCTTCAACGACCCCTGGTTTGAAAAGAACTTCCAGGGTGCCCGGGATAACGCCGTTCTTGTGGGCGTGTATTTCTATTCCCAGGCCGTAACGGAGGCGGAGGCGCTGGAGGAAGCGGACTTCGTTCTCGGCCGGCTGGAAGAGAGGAAACTGGATCTCCCCATCGTGTATGACTGGGAAAAGATCGATAATGAGGACGCCGATATTGCCCGCACCCGGGACCTGGATATGGAGACCCGCACCGATTGTGCCCTCGCCTTCTGCAAGCGCGTCGAGGCTGCCGGCTATGACGCCTGTGTCTACTTCAACCGCAACCTTGGCTACTACGGCTACGATCTCAGCCGTCTCACGGATTATCGCTTCTGGTTCGCCCTTCCCGTCAACCCGCCGGATCTTTGCTGGCCCAGCTTCTATTATAAGATGGATATCTGGCAGTACAGCTTTACCGAGCAGATCCCCGGCATCGAAGGCGAGACCGACATGAACATGCTGTTCATGCCCCTTCCCCAGTTCACATCCTCTGAAACAGCAGAATCCCCAGCTCCGACCAACTGAAAGCAAGACGCCGTCCCAAAGTCACCAGACTCAGGGACGGCGTCTTTTTTGTATGTGGATTATTCCTTTTCAAAGACCCCGGCCACCTGCTGCAGCAGATCCCGGATGGGCAGATGCTGCGGGCAGATCCGTTCGCACTGGCCGCAGCGGATGCAGGCGGAAGCCTTTCCGTGTTCCTTCGTAAGCTCGGCGTACTTCTCATCCTGGCCCCAGTCCCGGAACACCTTCTTCATGTTCATCGCGTGGAACAGATCCGGGATCAGGATCTTTTTCGGGCAGCCGTCCACGCAGTAGCGGCAGGCGGTGCAGGCAATGGAGTTCTGCTCCAGATAGATCTCCCGCACCTGCTTCACGGCCTCCTGCTCCTGATCGCTGAGAGGCTGGAACTCTTTCATAAAGCCGGTGTTGTCCTCGATATGCTCCAGGTTGCTCATGCCGGAGAGCACCACCGCCACCTGCGGGAAGCCCGCCGCAAAGCGCACGGCGTAGCTTGCGTTGCTCCCGCCCTGCAGCCCGTCGAAGACTTTCTGCGCTTCTTCCGGCAGCTCTACCAGCGTGCCGCCTTTCACCGGCTCCATGATCAGAACCGGCTTCTGATGCCGCGCCAGTACTTCATAGACGGCTCTGCTCTGCACATTGGGATTCTCGTAGTCCAGATAGTTGAACTGGATCTGCACCACTTCGATCTCCGGATAATCCGTCAGGATCCGCTCCAGCATCTCGGGGCTGTCGTGGAAGGAGATGCCCACGTGCCGTACCTTTCCCTCCGCTTTCAGGGCAAACGCGGTCTCATACGCCCGGCATGCCTTGAATTTGTCGTAATTGTGTCTGTGCTGGGAGTGCATCAGCAGAAAGTCGAAATACTCCACCCCGCAGGCATCCAGCTGTTCCTGAATAAGCGGGCGGATCTCCTCCTCGGAACGGAAGCAGTTTCCGGTGAGCTTATCCGTGAGGATATAGCTGCTTCTGGGGTAGCGGCTGGTCAGGCACTGGCGCAGCGCGGTCTCGCTCTGGCCGCCCAGGTAGACATGGGCCGTGTCGAAGTAGTTGAAGCCCTGCTCCAGAAAACGGTCCACCATCGCGGCGAACTGCTGCAGATCGACCTTGTCTCCGTTCATGGGCAGGCGCATGCAGCCAAAGCCCAGCTTCCCGTGGACCTCAGGGAAAAAGCGATTGTTTTCCAATTTTTTACTCCTTTCCTCATCTCGGCAGGATCTTCCTGTCGATGCTCTCCAGGCGGTTCAGCGCCTCCTGCAGGGTCTCGTCCTTCTTGGCAAAATGCAGCCGGATCAGATGGTTCACCGGCTCCCGGAAAAAGCTGGATCCCGGCACCGCGCCTACGCCAACGTCTCTCGCCAGCACCTCGCAGAACTCCAGGTCCGAGTCAAATCCGTACTTGGAGATATCCAGCATTACGTAATAGGCGCCCTGGGGAACATTGTGGACGATGCCGATCTCGTCCAGGCCCTTCAGCAGCAGATCCCGCTTGTGGGTGTACAGAGCCAGCAAATCGTCGTAATACTTCTGTTCAAAATAGAGCCCCGGCACCACAGCCTCCTGCAGCGGCGCCGCCGCGCCCACCGTCAGGAAGTCATGCACCTTCTTGGCCCGCTCGGCGATGGGCTCCGGGGCGATGATATAGCCCAGCCGCCAGCCTGTGATGGAGTAGGTCTTGGACAGGGACGAGCAGCAGATCGTCCTCTCCCGCATGCCCGGCAGCGTCGCGAAATACACGTGGCTGTGGGGCTGATACACGATGTGCTCGTAGACCTCATCCGTAATGACATAGGTATCGTACTTCTCTGCCAGAAGCGCGATAAACTCCAGCTCCTCCCGGGTGAACACCTTTCCGCAGGGATTGGAGGGGTTGCAGAGGATCAGCGCCTTGGGGTTCTGCCGGAAGGCCGCCTCCACCTCATCGGGGTCAAAGTTGAAGGCGGGCGGATGCAGCGGCACATAGATGGGCTCCGCCCCGGAAAGGATCACGTCCGCGCCGTAGTTTTCATAGAACGGAGAGAAAATGACCAGCTTGTCCCCCGGATCGGTCACAGTCATCACCGCGGCCATCATGGCCTCGGTGCTGCCGCAGGTCACAACGATCTCCTTGTCCGGGTCGATGTCCATCCCCATGAAATGGCTCTGCTTCCTGGCGATCCCCTCCCGCAGACCCTGCGCGCCCCAGGTGATGGAGTACTGGTGATAGTCCTCCCAGGGGACCTGCTCCAGCCGCTTCAGGATCTCGTGGGGCGGATCAAAATCCGGAAAGCCCTGAGAGAGATTGACGGCGCCGTAGCGGTTGGAAATCCGCGTCATGCGCCGGATCACGGAATCGGTAAATCCCGCCGTGCGGGAAGATAAAGCTTTCATGGAAATTCCTTCTTTCTGCTATGTCAAAAGTATAGAGACGCCCCGCGCGGGCTGTCAAGTCGTATTCCGATCAAAACGACAGCCCTGATCCTTGCCTTGCCTCACAGGACTTTTTGCGCTTCTCACTATAGCACAGAGCCCGGTTTCCAGCAAGAAAAAGCTTCCGTTTTGCATCCTCTTGCAGAACTTTCCGTTTCCTGCGTCTTTTCTGTTGTAATCGGGAGAAAAATCGTTTATAATACACAAGTATTTTATCAAACGGAGAGGAAAATCATGGAAGAGAATGCAAGGAATTTTATCGAAAGCTTTGTGCAGGAGGACATCTCCGAGGGCGGCTCCTGCTATGGCATGCAGGTCCACACCCGTTTCCCGCCCGAGCCCAACGGCTACCTGCACATCGGCCATTGCAAGGCGCTGACCATTGACTTCAGCACGGCCGAGCATTTCGGCGGCATCTGCAACCTGCGCTTTGACGATACCAACCCCGCCAAGGAAGATACCGAATATGTCAACGCCATCCAGGAGGATATCCACTGGCTGGGCTTTGACTGGGGCGACCGACTCTTCTACGGCTCGGACTATTTTGAGAAGACCTACGAGTACGCCATCGAACTCATCAACAAGGGCCTGGCCTATGTCTGCGAGCTGACGCCGGAGCAGTTCAAGGAGTATCGCGGCGATACCACCCGTCCCGCCGTCAGCCCCTGGAGAGACCGTCCCATTGAGGAGAACCTGGACCTTTTCCGCCGCATGCGCGCGGGCGAGTTTGAGGAAGGCCGCTACACCCTTCGCGCCAAGATCGACCTGGCCAGCGGCAACTTCAACATGCGCGACCCGGTGCTCTACCGCATCCGCTACATTGAGCATCACCGTCAGGGCACCAAGTGGTGCATCTTCCCCATGTACGACTTTGCCCATCCCATTCAGGACGCCTTGGAAGGGATCACCCACTCTCTCTGCTCCCTGGAGTATGAAGACCACCGTCCTCTCTATGACTGGGTGGTCTCCAATGTCTCTATCCCCGGCCACAAGCCCCGGCAGATCGAGTTTGCCCGCCTGGGCATCAACTACACCGTCATGTCCAAGCGCAAGCTGAGAAAGCTGGTGGAGGAAGGCCGCGTCTCCGGCTGGGACGATCCCCGTATGCCCACCCTCTGCGGCCTGCGGCGAAGAGGTTATACCTCCAAGTCCATCCGGGACTTCTGCGAGCGCATCGGCGTCAGCAAGGTGGATTCCACGGTAGACTGGGCTCTGCTGGAGAGCTGCCTGCGGGACGATCTGAATGCCAATGCCCGCCGCGTCATGGCGGTGCTGCGTCCCGTGAAGCTCACCGTCACCAACTACCCCGAGGGGCAGAGTGAGCTGCTCACCGTGGAGAATAACCCCCTCAAGCCCGAGGACGGAACCCGCCAGGTCTCCTTCTCCCGGAACCTTTGGATCGAGGAAGAGGACTTCATGGAGGTCCCCGCCCCCAAGTACAAGCGCCTGCATCCCGGCTTTGAGGTCCGCTTGAAGGGCGCTTATCTCGTCACCTGCATCGGCTGCGTAAAGGATGAGAACGGCAAAGTCACCGAGATCCTCTGCGAGTACGACCCAGACAGCCGCGGCGGCGATCCTGCCGACGGCCGTAAGGTCAAGGGCGCCACCATCCACTGGGTGGACGCCAACAACTGCGGCGAGGCCGAGGTCCGCGTATACGATTACCTTTTCGCCGATCCCGATCCCGACGGCGCAGACAAGAACTTCCTGGACTGCCTCAATCCGGACAGTCTCCAGGTCCTCACCGGCTGCAAGGTGGAAGAATGCCTGACCGAAATCCCCATGCCGGAGCACGGCAAGACCGCCGATAGTTTCCAGTTCATGCGCCAGGGCTATTTCTGCCTGGACAATCGGGATGCAAGACCCGATCATCTGGTCTTCAACCGGGCCGTTGCCCTGAAGGACAGCTTCAAACGTTGAAGGAACAAATCCCCAAAACGCTCTGTCTCCCTCACGGGAAACAGAGCGTTTTTTGCGTGATTCTTTGTTACAACTTTGGCAAAAACATGCACAATTTCATAGCCTAAAACTTGTACAATTTGCCGTGACTATTTGCCTGTTTTGGGTAAAAAACTATGCTGCTTTTACAAATCAGGGAAAATGTATGGTTGACGAAAGCCGCCGTTTTCCAGTATAATATACGCGTATTCCTATGGTGAGAAGAGCCTTGGCGGTTTCTCGCCAGGGCGGATTATTTCATGAAACGGGAGGGAAAAAACCATGTTGGAAAAGGTCAAGGCATTCCTGGAGAAAAAATTGCCCTTTCTCTTTGATGACGACCTGTACTTCAAGGTCAGAGACATCGTGCGTCTCCTCGGCGACCTGATCGTGTGGCCCTACAACTACGTGAAGAGCTTCTTCAAGTAAGGCCGAAACCTAAAACATTTTGAAAGAAGGAAAAAAGATGGACGAAAAATACAGCGCCTTATTTACCCCCTTCAAAATCGGCAATGTAGAGATCAAGAACCGCATTGTCCAGTGCTCCATGGGCGGCACTTCCCTGTTCGGCTGGCTGGAGCCCTGCCACTTCGATAAGGAAGCCGCAAACTTCCTGCTCCAGCGTGCACAGGACGGCGTTGGCCTGATCCTGCCCGGCATGCAGTGTGTGCGCGACACCATGGGCTGCCGCTGGCTGTGGCAGAACGAGCCCATGTTCAAGGAACTGGCCGCCTGGATGCCCGAGTTCCATAAGACCGGTGCCAAGCTCTTCATTCAGCTGGCTGCCGGCTTTGGCCGTTCCATGGCCGTTACCTCCTGGATGGTCATGCTGAACAAGAATCCTCTCCTGGGCAAGCTGGCCTCTCCCTTCGTGGATGTGAGCTTCTCCTGCGCCTCCGCTTCCGCCACCCCCAACCGTTGGCAGGAAGACATGCTCTCCCGTCCCATGACTGTGGAAGAGATCCACACCATGGTCGATGCCTTCGGCAAGACCGCCAAGAAGCTGCGTGACGCCGGTGTTGACGGTGTTGAGATCCACGCTGTCCATGAAGGCTATCTGCTGGACCAGTTCACCATCGCCAACTGGAACAGCCGCACCGACCAGTACGGCGGCTCCTTCGAGAACCGTTTCCGCTTCCCTGTTGAGATCGTGCAGAGCATCAAGCGCCAGGCCGGCGCGGACTTCCCCGTCTCCCTGCGTTACTCTGTCGTTTCCAAGACCAAGAGCTGGTTCCACGGCGCCATGCCCGGTGAGGAATACGAAGAGTTCGGCCGTGATATGGCGGAATCCGAAAAAGCCGTCAAGTACCTGGAGGAAGCCGGCTACGACTTCTTCAACTGCGACAACGGTACCTACGACGCCTGGTACTGGGCTCATCCGCCTCAGTACATGCCCGATAACTGCAACCTGGCCGATGTGGAGCACATCCGTCAGTTCACCAACGTCCCCGTGGCCTGCGCCGGTCGTATGGATCCCGTCAAGGCCGCCGAGGAGATCGCTGCCGGACGTCTGGACGCCATCGCCATCGCCCGTCAGAACCTCTGCGATCCCGACTGGATCACCAAGATCCGTCAGGGCCGTCATGAGGAGATCAAGCCCTGCATCCGCTGCCACAACGGCTGCTTCAACTTCGCCAAGTTCAAGGGTACTGCCAACATCCAGGCGCTGCCCGACTCTCTGCACCTTGGCCGCTGCGCCCTGCATCCGCCCACGATGCAGCACAACCGCTACAAGATCGTTCCCACCAAGCGCCCCAAGAAGGTCGCCATCATCGGCGCCGGTATCGGCGGCTGCGAGACTGCTCTCGTGCTGAAGAAGCGCGGTCACAACCCTGTGATCTTCGAGAAGACCGACAAGATCGGCGGTCTGTTCCTCACCGCTTCCGCTATGAGCTTCAAGGAGAACGACAAGGAGCTGCTCCGCTGGTACGAGCGTGAGATGAAGGCCCAGAACATCGACATTCGCTTCAACACCGAAGTCACCGACCTGGGCACACTCCGCGGCTATGACGAGATCGTCGTCGCCACCGGCGCCATCCCCAGAACCATGCCCAACGTCAAGGGCTTCGAGAAGTGCATCACCTTCACCCAGCTGCTTCGCGAGAAGAAGCCCGTGGGCGACAAGGTCGTATTCTTCGGCGGCGGCCAGTCCTCCTGCGAGGCTGCTTATGAGATGATCCTCCAGGGCAAGCACCCCATCATCGTCGAGTACGCCAAGGACCTGGTTCCCGCGCAGAACGTCTGCCTGGCCAACGCCTCCTTCCTGCGTGACATGATGCTCTACAAGAAGGTTCCCACCTTCCTGGAGTCCACCATCACCGAGATCAAGGACAAGACTGTTGTCATCCGCGGCAAGGACGGCAAGGTCACCGAGATGGAGTATGACGATATCGTCAACGGCATCGGCTTTGTTCCCACTCCTGTGGGCGGCAAGGGCCCGCACATCCATCGCGTGGGCGACTGTGTCTCCATCGGCAACCTGCGCACCGCCATCTGGCGTGCCTGGGACGTGGCCATGAAGATCTAAGTCCTTCACCGGTATCCCCAATATCAAAAAACCTCTTCCCCACCGGGAAGAGGTTTTTTTATCAGCATAAACGGGGCCGAAGGATCACATCCTCGCTGTCATCCTGAGCGGAGCGCAGCGAAGTCGAAAGATCTCTTTTCACGTAAGAATTTCAACTCTATATCCCAAGCACGCAAAAAGATATAAAAAATGACCCCCCGATCTCAGAGCCCCTGCTCTGGATTTGGGCGATCCATTTTTTATCAGCCTGTGGAGATAAAGAATCAGAAAATAAGCGTGAGAAAATGGAAACCGGAACGATTCTGGCTGTTGTGCTGGAAGAACTTGCTCATAAAGCAGCTCTCATACTTCAGAGCACGGAAAGAATGCAGATCCATGTGAGTTTTCCCCTTTCATTATTTGTTCATTGCGGGCCTGATTATACACTTTCGACCTCGAAAGTCAAGTGGTTTTCTTGCACAAAAATTGCATTAATTGTGATTATTTTACTAAAGTTTTCGGTCAACATGTACAAAAAGAAAGCTCGTGCTCTTGGCAATTATCCAATTGCCTACCGCCTTTTTACACCCTCGCATTCACTGTCTAAAGAGCCGCTGAACGCGTGTCCATCCACTTGTAATACAGCCGTATTCAGTCTGCCAAACAGGGAATCTTTACTCTGTAAAAGATCTCGCCTCAACCCCATATCTCGATCTTGCATAGCGCCCGTATAAGGCTGATTCCATCCCCGCCGTAGAGGCCTACGCCCTCTGCGGCCCGCCCAAAGCCTTCCCCGCGCATGGGGAAGGTGCCCCAGTGCGCACACTGGGGCGGATGAGGTCCCTGCTTCCGCGCAGGGAGTGATGGCCCAGGCCGGCCACTCTTGCCCCTTCGGGGATATTCACCTTCTTCCCGGATCGCTCCGCCTGCCTCGCGCTGTCATCCTGAGCGCAGGCGAAGCCGGAGTCGAAGGATCTCGCCCCCGGCGCAAGACTCGTTTCCCTTGGCCATAGTGATATACCTGCCTCGCGCCGTCGAGATCCTTCGTCGGGTTCCCCTCCTCAGGATGGCAATTCGGGTTGGGTCCCTGCTCTCAGCGTAGGGCCGACCATTGTGTCGGCCGCCCAAAGCCTTCCCCGCGCACGGGGAAGCACCCTCCAGTGCGCACACTGGAGGGTGATGAGGGAGAAAGCCGGATCTTTTCCAGCGTTAAGAACCATATACTTTTCTTCTCCCTCACCTGTCAGAGCAGTTGACTGAAAAGGTTCCGCCAAAACTGAGGGAGTTTCCTTTGTAAGGGCCCGTCCATAGGCACTCTACGTTCCGATTTCCGTGTTCCCCGATCAGCAAAATCTTAATTGTCCGGAACCAATTGCGGCAAAAGGCGGAGTCCCGGTTTTCTCTCCGGAGCTCCGCCCTTATATTGATTCAATCAATTCCGTCACTGGATCATGGCGGCAAATTCTTCCTCGCTCAGCACCGGGATACCCAGGCTCTGGGCCTTGGTCAGCTTGCTTCCCGCGTTCTCTCCCGCCACCACATAACTCGTCTTCTTGGACACCGAACCGGAGGCCTTGCCGCCGTAACTCTCGATGATTGCCGAAGCCTCATCCCGGGTGAACTTGCTCAAAGCCCCGGTCAGGACAAAGGTCATGCCCGCAAAGCGGTCGTCCTTCTTTTCCTCATGGCTCCGGAAATCCACTCCGGCCTTCCGCAGCCGCTCGATCAGATCCAGGGACTGTGGATTGCCAAACCAGTTCCGGATAAAGCCCGCGGTGATCCCTCCGATATCGGGAACTCTGGTCAGCTCTTCTTCTGTCGCCTCCATCAGGGAATCCAGATCGGGATAATAACTGGCCAGTACCTTGGCCGCCTTCTGTCCCACCTGACGGATACCGAAGCCGCAGAGAAGGCGGGACAGGCCCGCTTCCTTGCTCTTCTCAATGGCCGCGATCAGATTTTCCGCGGATTTCTTCCCCATCCGGTCCAGTTCCGCAATGGACTGCGGCTCCAGATAATAGAGATCCGCAGCGTCCTTCACCAGCCCGCTGTTAATGAGGCTCTCACACACCGAAAGGCCAAGGCCCTCCATGTCCATGGCTTCCCGGGAGGCAAAATGCGCCACGTTGCGCAGCCGCTGGGCCGGACACTCGGGACTGGTGCAGCGCAGGGCCGCGCCGTCCTCGTCCCGCACCACCGGCGAGCCGCACTCCGGGCAAAACTGCGGCAGCACGAAGGGGACCGTCCCCTCCGGCCGTTTCTCCTTGTTGACGGACAGCACCTCAGGGATGATCTCCCCCGCCTTCTGCAGCAGCACCGTGTCCCCGATGCGCAGGTCCAGCCGGTCGATATTATCCTGATTGTGCAGCGTCGCCGCGGAGACGGTAGTTCCAGCCAGGCGGATGGGCTCCACGATCACCTTTGGCGTCAGGACGCCCGTACGGCCCACCTGGACAACGATGTCCAGAACCCTGCTCTCTTTCTTCTCCGGCGGATACTTGAAGGCTACGGCCCATCTGGGGGCTTTGGCGGTGCTTCCGAGAGCCTGCCGCTGGGCAAGGGAGTTGATCTTGATCACGGCCCCGTCCATATCGAAGGGCAGCTCCTCCCGGTGCTCTCCCAGCCATTCGATCTGGCGCACGCAGTCGCGGATGTTGTCGAAATGGGTGTAGCTCACCACGGGAAAGCCCATATCCCGCATGGCGTCCAGGGTCTGGGCGTGGGTCGTGTACTCTCCTTCGGAGCTGTACTGCATGTTGAAGCAGATGATGTCCAGCTTCCGCGCTGCCGCCACCTTCGGGTCCAGCTGCCGCATGGAGCCGGCCGCCGCGTTCCGGGGATTGGCCAGCAGCTGCTCCCCGCTGATTTCCCGCTGTGCGTTCAGCTCTTCAAACACCGCCTTGGACATATAGACTTCACCCCGGACGATCAGGCGCTCCGGCGCATTCTCGATCCGCAGCGGAAGAGAGCGTACCGTGCGGAGATTCTCTGTCACATTCTCCCCTGTTACGCCGTCTCCCCGGGTCGCCCCGCGTACAAATACTCCGTTTTCATATTCCAGAGACATGGAAAGACCGTCGATCTTCGGCTCAACTACATAATCGTGGGCCTCCGACAGCAGTGTTTCCATCCGATCGCCGAAAGCGAACAGTTCCTCATAGGAAAACACGTCCGTCAGGCTCTCTAAAGGCACCTGGTGCTGCACCGGCTCAAACTGGCTCAGCGCCGTCCCTCCCACTCTCTGGGTGGGAGAATCCGGCGTCACCAGTTCCGGGTGCTCGGCTTCCAGCGCCTTCAGCCGATTCATCAGCATATCATAGTCGTAGTCGGAGATGACCGGCGCATCCATCACATAATAGAGTTTGTTGTGATGCTCGATCTCTCTGCGCAGCTTCAGGATCTCTTTTTGTGCGTCCATAGTCTTACCCTTCGTTTCCCTCGTATTGTAAAAAGGTCTGCGGCACCTGCCCCAGCAGCACCGTGTCCGAGATCAGCACCTCAGAGCAAACCTGGGTGCTCTCCGTACCCCAGGGCACCAGCACGTCGATATCCACGATCACCAGCAGACTGATCTGGTGCTTGGTCTGGTTGATGCCTGCTGTCAGGATGTTGTTGTGAAATTCCACATGGGAGGAGGTCAGCACCATGATCTCCACCGGGATCCCCGGTCCCCTTCCCATCAGCAGGCTGATCCCGGTCAGGTTCCCCGCCGGGATGGATACTGTGATGGTCCGGTTCTCGGTAAGCCCCACCACCCGTTCCAGCAATACCGTGGAAAGGGCGTTGATCCCGGCCATGTTGCTTCTCACGGCTGTCACTTCTCCGGCGTTGTTTTTCTCCAGCTCCACAAAGTCTTCCGCCTGATACGCTCCCTCCTGCAGCACCTGGGAGATGGCCTTGTTCACCTGCAGGATCATGATATCGCTGGCGTCAGATACCGCGATCTGGCAGGAAATCGTTTTCAGGTAGATCAGCGCCGAGATCAAAAAGCACAGGACGGAGAGCAAAAGCAGGGCCAGCGGGAGCAAAGCCTTGCGACCCTTCTTTTCTTCTCCGGGCAGTCTGACTCGTCTTCGCCAAAAGGGTCTTCGATACATGGGAGTTCACCTCCCGGTATCTTATGCGCCTTCCGCCTCCAACATGGCAGAAACCGCCATCATGATCCCCAGCTTTCCGGATTCATAGGTCAGCCCGCCCTGCATGTAAACGATATACGGCTCCCGCATGGGACCATCCGCCGAAATTTCAATGGAGGAGCCCTGTACAAAGGCGCCTGCCGCCATGATCACCGGGCAGTCATATCCCGGCATGGGCCAGGGCTCCGGCGTCACGTAGGAGTCCACAGGAGCTCCCGCCTGGATCCCCAGGCAGAAGCGTTTCATTTTCTCCGGGTCTCCCAGCTTGATCATCTGGATGATGTCAGAACGCTTCTCGTTCACGGCGGGCGAGCTCTCCAAGCCCAACTGCTCCATCATGGCCGCGCAGAAGACAGCCGTCTTCAGGGCCTGCGCTACGATATGCGGCGCCATGAACAAGCCTTGGAACAAAAGCCGGTTGTTCCCCAGGGTGGAGCCGCACTCTCCGCCGATGCCCGGTGTGGTCAGCCGCATAGCCGCCCGGTCCACCAGTTCTTTCGTCCCAGCCACATAACCGCCGGTGGGCGCGATGCCGCCGCCGGGATTCTTGATCAGCGACCCTGCCACGATGTCCGCTCCCACATGGGTCGGTTCGATCACGTCGGTAAACTCGCCGTAGCAGTTATCCACCATGATATGGGCCTTGGCATTCACCCTCCGCACCGCTTTGCAGATCTCTCCGATCTCCTCAACGGTCAGCGCTTTCCGCTCCCCGTATCCCCGGGAACGCTGGATCATCACGCCTGTCACCTTCGGGTCGGCCGCCGCCCGGGAAATGCCCTCCAGATCCGGATTGCCGTCCTGCAGCAGATCCACCTGGGCATAATCGATCCCGTAAAACTTCAGAGAGCCGAAGCCGTCTCCACTGATGCCGATGGCGCTGCGCAGGGTGTCGTAGGGAATCCCCGTCACGGCCAGCACCGTCTCGCCAGGCTTGGAGAGGGCAAACATCGCCGCCGTCAGAGCATGGGTGCCGTTCACAAAGCCGATACGCACCAGTGCAGCCTCCGTCCCAAAAAGCTGCGCGTAGATCCGATCCAGGGTGTCTCTGCCCAGATCGTCATAGCCGTAGCCTGTCGTTCCGGCAAAGCAGCTGTCGGAAACTCGCTGATCCTGGAAGGCCTCCATCACCCGGCGGGTGTTGATCTCCGCCACCCTGTCGATCTCCCGGAACTGTTCCCGGCAGGCGTCCTCCGCCATTCGTGCCATTTCAGCCGCTCTCGGCTGAATGTCCGCTATTTTCATCTTTATTCGATCTCCATCACGATTTTCTTAAAGGTATTGCCCCGCACTTCAAAATTCTTAAAGGCGTCAAAGGAGGCGCAGGCGGGGGAAAGAAGTACCGTGTCCCCCGCTTGGGCAAGCTCCGAGGCCTTCAGCACAGCCTCCTTGAAATCCTTGACCATCGTAACCGGCACCTGGCGCTTCTGATAGTTCGGCGAGTTGAGAATGGCGTCCCGGATCTTCTCCGCCGTGGCGCCGGTCAGCACCACCTTCTTGGCTCTGAGGCAAAGCTCATCGCCCAGCGGCTCAAAAGGAATGTGCTTGTCGTATCCGCCGCAGATGATGACAGGCATAGCAGGCAGGGCCCGCAATCCCGCAATGGTCCTTGTGGGGCTGGAACCGATGGAATCGTTGATATACTTCACGCCCCTCAGTTCCAGCACCAGCTCCAGTCTGTGGGCAACGCCGGGAAACTCTCTTGCCACCTTGCGGCAGGTCTCCGCGTCCACAAGCCCGCGCACCGCCTCGAAGGCCGCCAGGTAATTCAGAACGTTGTGATCTCCCGGGATCCGGATCTCGGAAGCGGGCAGGATCTCCTCCGCTTTCCCTTCTGTCATCCAGCAAAGCTTTCCGTCAACAAGCGCGGTCCCCTGCTCCACCGGATGCCGGTTGGAGAAAAAGCTCACCTTGCCCGGCGCCGTGCTGCTGTAATAGTCTGTGCGCGCATCGTCCGCGTTCAGGATCAGCCGTCCGTCCGGTCCCTGGTGCTCGTAAATGGACTTCTTCGCGTCGATATAGTCCTGGAAATCCTTGTGCTTATCCAAGTGATTGGGCGTCAGATTGGTAATCACCGCCACGTCCGGATGGCACATCATGCTGTGCAGCTGGAAGGAACTCAGCTCCAGCACAACATAATCCTCCGGTTTCATCTTCGGTGTGTCGCACAGCAGTGGGTGGCCGATATTGCCGCCCAGATGCACCGTGTATCCAGCCGCCCTCAGCAGCTCGGAAATAATAGTTGTCGTGGTGGTCTTCCCGTCGCTTCCCGTGATTGCGATCACCTTGCAGGGGCAAAGGCGCAAAAACACCTCCATCTCGGAGGTGATCTGAGAACCCCGTTCCCTCGCAGCTTCCAGGTGAGGGTCAAAGGGCATCAGGCCGGGCGTCCGGAAGATCACATCCTGATCCAGCCCTTCCAGGTAGTCCTCCCCCAGTTTCAGCTTGCAGCCCATTCGGAGAAGTTCTTTCCCAGTTTCTCCCATTTCTTCCAGGCTTCTCTTATCACAGGCCGTCACGTCACAGCCCTTTTCCAGCAGCAGCCGCAGCCAAGGCTCATTGCTCACGCCGATCCCGACCACCGCAATACTTTTATGGTCTAAAGTGTCAATGTACGAAAATAAGTTCATTTTGGTTCCTTTCGGTTCCTTTTTATCATCAACGTCCTTTTTCAGGCAATTCATTATATAGCTTTCTGTTCCTCTTTACAAGAAATATTATTGACTTTCCCCTTCTCATTCAGTACAATACCACCCGTGAGTTGACCGAACGACCGCGGGTACAAGGCGAAAGCCTGTACATGAGGAAAGTCCGGGCTCCATAGGGCAAGGATAACGGGTAACGCCCGCCAGGGGTGACCCTCGGACAAGTGCAACAGAAATAGACTGCCGGGCTTCGGCCCGGTGATGGTGGAAAGGCGAGGTAAGAGCTCACCCAACGCATGGAGACATGTGGTTGCTGTAAACTCTATCCGGAGCAACACCGTGGGAGAGCGCATGGCCGGCCCGGCCGCTCTCAGGAGGTGGCTTGAGCCAACGGGCAACCGTTGGCCTAGATAGATGGTCGTTCTCGACAGAACCCGGCTTACAGGTCAACTCATGAAAAAACGGACGCTTTTGCGTCCGTTTTTTCATGCCCGCGGGTGGGCTTTGTTATATACATCCTTCAGCTGCTTTTTTACCAAGTGCGAATACACTTGCGTGGAAGATATGTCGGAATGGCCGAGCATTTCTTGAATTGAGTGGATATCTGCTCCGTTTTCTAAAAGGTGAGCCGCGAAGGAGTGCCGCAAGGTGTGGGGAGTAATATCCTTCTCTATCTTTGCTTTCTTTTGATAATATTTGATGATCTTCCAAAAGCCTTGACGAGACATTCTGTCCCCGCTGACGTTCACAAATAACGCTGGTTCATCCGGAAGAGCTAGCATCTGGGGCCGAACCAATTCGATATACTCGCTGAGTGCTTTGATGGCTGCAGGATACATAGGGATATACCGTTCCTTGCCGCGGCTTTCGCAGCGGATTACACCGGCATCAATATTTACGTCTGAAAGATTCAGGTCAATTAACTCCGTAACGCGCATACCTGTAGCGTAAAGCAGCTCCAGCATAGCACGGTCGCGGTATCCTTTTGCATCCACACATTCGGGCTGTTCGAGAAGAAGCTCAACTTCTTTGCTCGTGAGGATCTGAGGCAATTTCTGGACATTTTTATCTGTAACAAGATGCGCGGCAGGATTGCGATTCAAATGCTGACGAAGGCAGAGGAAAGCATAGAGATTCTTCAGAGAAGCAATACAGCGAGAGACAGTTGCAACGGATTTACCATTGTTTTTGAGCCAATTTACATACGCTTGAACAGTTTCTTCATCAGCCTCCATAATCGTATAATCGGAATGAAGATCAAGGTATTCGCCAAACTGGCGAATATCACGGAGATAGGAGCTGAGAGTATTTGCAGAAGCCTTTTTTTCATTTTTCAAATAGTCTTCGAAAAGCTGAAGAACATCCTGATTCTGCAAATTCTTTCCCTCCTTTCAGATGAAATCAGCTAAAATAAAAGATAAGAGCCAGGCTGAACAAGGAATAAAGGGCTGTAGAGGCGAGCTCGGACAAATACAGGGACCTGGCGGTGGGGCTGGCGCGGAGTAGAGCCTTGCGTAGCGAGGAAGATGCGCAGAGGCCGTGAAAAGCGGTCAAAAGGACAAAAGGAACCAAAATGGTACTTAAAATGAGGGTACCCGGTTCATGGAAATAATTCCCATTTGTGGCGGAATACACGCAAAGGACTGCCCTTTCGCTCAAATGGCCGAAAAGAAACATGCCCGCTGGAAGAAAGAAAAGGCCGAAGCCGGAAGCAGAAAGAAATAAAACGCAGGCAAGAAAAAGGCCAAAGAGAATTCGCTGTGGCGGGAGCGTCGGAAGAGCAAAAAGATCCAATGCAGCAGAGGCCACTCCACAGCCAAAAGAAAAGCAGATCACAATACGCTCTGCGGAAAAGTAATTCCCGGGAGAGCGGACAAAAACGGCGGCGCTCATCCGCAAGAGCGGCGCAAGCGCAGCCAAATCATAAGCGCTCGATTAACATAACGACGCTTCGAGAACAATATATTACAAATTCGCAAACTTATCAAGTCCTTTTTCCAAAAATATTTCTTTTTATGTAAACAGTTGTAACCTATTGACACAATTTGTTGTGCGTGAAGAGGATCGAAATTTGGGATGAAAACCACATCTTGTGGTTAGAATACAGGAAAAAAGATTTCAGCAAATATTTTATGTCAACCAGCAGGCATCACGGTTATGATCGGCTGATAGGCTTTCCCTTTTTTCGGAGAAACTATTGCAGCCTATCCAGGGAAGACGCGGAGGCGACGTCTTTTGCGAGGCAAGTTGCAAAGTGGCAGAAGGGCCGCCATAAGAACGCCGGCGAAAGTGAAACTGACAACACTGAGGACGCCGGAGGGATCCAGAGAGCGCTCCCCTGACAGGAAGCCGAATGTCAACAGAAAGATGATCAAAAGAACGGCGAACAGAAACGCGGCATAGAAGGATAGGACTTTTTGAGAATGGGCAAGAACGCGACCGGAAAGAAAAGCGCTGAGAAAGCTGATACCAGAGCAGACATAGCCAAGGACATCTGAACCCGCATTGGTACGTGAAAGCAGAAAGGACGCGAGCACCAGGAGAACGAAGGCCGAGAGAAGATAGGCAAACAGCGCCCGGGCAAGCATACGCAGGCTCGGGGAATATCCAAGTGTTTTTTGCATGACGGGAGCACCTCCATCTTAAAGATCGAGACATCCTATTCGTGAAGCTTGAACAACATGTTGACGGGAAATAGCTTCTTTTGGCACGGAGATCAAGCAGCGGGAAGGAATGGGAATGTAAAGGGGGTGTAATGGAGGCATCGTGTCATAAGCGAGGCGTGGGCAACGGAGGAAGATCATTCAGACTGGAAACGACACCTCATCCGCCCCAGTGTGCGCACTGGGGCACCTTCCCCTCAAGGGAAGGCTTTTGGGCAGGCGGCTGATAGCCGCCCCTACGGAGAAAACGGAGTCCGATAGCGGGCTGCTGAGGGCGGCAGCCCCTACGGCGGAGGACGGATATACGTATGGATGATAAAGGGTCCCCTATCAACGGACAGGAAAAAGAACAAGGAGCGATCGGATGATCGCTCCTTGTTTGCAGGCTTCCGGATGGAAGGCGCTTATTTCTTCTTGGCTTTGTTGGCCTCTTCGGCTTCGGCCTTGGCAGTGGTCTGGATGGCCCACTTCTTGACCTGGATGCGCACACGATCCTCACCGGTCTCGAAGGTGACAGTATCCTCAGTGACCTGGACGATCTTGCCGGTCAGGCCGCCGATGGTAGTGATCTCTTCGCCAAGGCTGAGGGAATTGCGCATTTCCTCGGCTTTCTTTTTCCGCTTATTCTCAGGCCGGATCATGATGAAGTACATGAGGACAAACATCAGGACCAGCGGGAGCATCAGGGTCAGCATGGAGCCGCCGGCTGCGGCATTGGGATCGGCAGCTGCTTGAAGAAAGAAGAACATAGGGGCTTTACCTCCGATTCGAATGTGTTCATGATGCAGACAAAGCGGATTTATCTGCAGTCTGATTGATTTGCATTATACATACTTTATGGGGAAAAAGCAAGACGCTTAGATCCTTTTATCCAGAATTTCTTCGTATTGACGGCGGAAGCTGTCGAAGCGGTCCTCATCCAGGGCTAAGCGGATCTTTCGGGTGAGGTCATTGTAGAAATACAGATTATGGGCAACGGCCAGGCGCATTGCCAGCATTTCTTCCGCCTTGAAGAGATGGCGGACATAAGCGCGGGAATAGCGGCGGCAGACGGGACAGTCGCAGGCGGGATCGATGGGCTGCTCATCCCGGGCGTATTTCTCATTTTTGATGTTGATGATGCCGCCCCAGGTAAAGAGATGACCGTGGCGGCCGTTGCGGGCGGGCATGACGCAATCGAAGAAATCGACGCCGCGGGCAACAGATTCCAGGATGTTGCCGGGGGTGCCGACGCCCATGAGGTAGCGTGGTTTATCCTTGGGCATGTGCTCCTCCACGGCCTCGATGGTATCGTACATCTCCTGATGGGTCTCCCCTACCGCGAGGCCGCCGATGGCATAGCCGGGCAGGTCCAGGTCGGCGATGCGCTTCATATGATCGATGCGGATATCGTGAAAAACAGCGCCCTGGTTGATGCCGAAGAGCATCTGGCCGGGGTTCACAGCGTCGTCCTCGGCATTATAGGCGGCAAGGGCGGTTTTGCAGCGCTCCAGCCAGCGGACCGTACGGGCGCAGGAGCGAATGACATAGTCCCGGGGAGACGGGATCTTGATGCATTCGTCAAAGGCCATGGCGATGTCCGAGCCGAGATTGGCCTGGATGCGCATGCTCTCCTCCGGGCCCATGAAGATATGACGTCCGTCCACATGAGAATTGAATTTGACGCCTTCCTCGGTGATCTTGCGGAGGGAAGCCAGGGAAAAGATCTGGAAGCCGCCGCTGTCGGTGAGAATGGGGCCGTCCCAGGTCATGAAGCGATGGAGGCCGCCCATTTCTTTGATCAGGGTATCTCCCGGACGGACATGGAGATGATAGGTATTGGAGAGTTCCACCTGGCAGCCGATCTCCTTGAGATCCCGGGCGGAGAGCGCGCCTTTGATGGCGCCTTGGGTGCCCACGTTCATGAAAACCGGGGTCTGAACAAGGCCGTGAGGCGTCTGGAACGTGCCGCGGCGGGCGCGGCCCTCCTGTTTGAGAAGCGTATACATGGCTTACCTCGCAAATGTGAATTCAAGTTTCTTTACTATAACACAGCAGGAGGGAAAGTCAAGGAGACAAAGGAAAACGCCGACCGGAAGATCGGCGTTTTCGGGGCGAAAAGGATAAGAACACCTCATCCGCCCCAGTGTGCCGCCGAGCAATGCTCGGCGCTGCCGGGCACCTTCCCATCAAGGGGAAGGCAGAGACTATAGGGCAAGCGATAGTGAGCACCAAGGCGATCCATTATTCTAACCGGGCGCCGTCGGGATCCTTCGCTTCGCTCAGGATGACAAACGAGGAGGGATGGCGGGCCGGTGATAGCCGCATCAACTGGGGACGGGAGGCGGCGCGATGAGGGCATCGCACCCTACGCGGGAGAAGGCGGCTCCTTTCGGCGGATGTCTCGCGGGAGATCCGCTGCGCGGGGACCTCATCCGGCGCTTCGCGCCACCTATCCTCCTTGCGGTGCGCGGGGAAGGCTTTGGACGTCGAGGGCGTCGGCCCCTACTATGAGGAGGGAGTTTATGAGATAAACATGGCGTCGCCAAAGGAGAAGAAGCGATATCGCTCCTGCACGGCGACCTCATAGGCGTGGAGGACATGTTCCCGGCCGGCCAGGGCGGAGACCAGCATGATGAGCGTGCTCTCAGGCAGGTGGAAATTCGTGACCAGAGCGTCGATGCACTTGAAGCGATAGCCGGGGTAGATGAAGATGTTTGTCCAGCCGGAGCAGGGCTCCAGGCTGCCGTCCTCTTTAGCGAAGCTCTCCAAGGTGCGGCAGGAGGTGGTGCCCACGGAGATCACCCGACCGCCGCTGCGCCTGGTATCGTTCACGATCTGCGCGGTCCGCTCCGGGATGATGCAATATTCCGCGTGCATGGGATGGTCCTCGATCTCTTCCTCCTTCACGGGACGGAAGGTGCCAAGGCCAACGTGAAGGGTGACATAGGCAACCTTGACGCCCATGGATTCGATCTGAGCAAGAAGCTCCCTGGTAAAATGCAGGCCAGCGGTGGGGGCGGCGGCGCTGCCAAGCTCCCGGGAATAGACGGTCTGATAGCGCTCGGCGTCCTGCAGCTCCTCCCGGATGTAGGGGGGCAGCGGCATCTTGCCCAGGCGCTCCAGCACCTCCAGGAAGATGCCCTCATAATGGAATTGTACGATACGGTTGCCGCCCTCAATGACCTCCAGAACAGTGGCGGTAAGCTCCCCGTCGCCGAAGATCAGCTCCTGGCCGGGACGTGTCTTCCGGCCGGGACGGGAGAGGCACTCCCACTTCCCTTCTCCCAGGTCCCGCAGCAGCACCAGCTCCACCGTGCCGCCGCTGGGGCGGGCGCCGATGAGGCGGGCGGGCAGGACGCGGGAATCGTTCAGCACCAGGCAGTCCCCGGGACGGAGATACTTGGGAAGATCGTAAAAATGGGCGTGCTCCAAGGCACCGGTGTTCTTGTCCAGGCAGAGCAGACGGGAGGCGTCCCGCTGCTGGAGGGGGGTCTGGGCGATCAGCTCTTCAGGAAGGTCAAAAGAAAAATCGGTTCTCTTCATGCAACATAGGCTCCTGTATAATAAAATGCGAGAATTTGGCGATAGGTATAGCCATGCTTGGCCGCCATGGCGCGGGCACCCCACTGGCTCATGCCGCAGTTGTGGCCCATGCCGCTGCCGGTGAAGACGAAAGCGCCGTCCTTGTCCCGGGAGATGGAAAAGCAATGACTGTAAAGCCGGAGGGGTTTGCAGCAGTCCCGGCCCGCAAGGCGCAGCTCCACCCCGCTCTCGGACACGAATCGCAGGGCGATCACATTGCCGAAGCGGGAGGTCTCGGGGATGATGTCCGCGATGGGGTCGATCTCGTAGCCCTCCAGGCCCAGGCGATAGGTCACGGTCTCAGCGGGAAAGGTCAGGGTCCAGCGGCGGTAGGCGAAGTCCACCTCCGCCTCGAAGGGGTCCCGCTTGCCCAGGAGATAGGGATGATCCGCGTCGAAGATCAGGGAGCCGTCCTCGGTATAGCCGCCGTCCGCGGCAAAGTAGTAGATCTCACAGATCTCGCCCCGGTAACGCAGAACCTGGCCTGCGGTGGCATCCACAGCGGCGTCGGTAGCGGCACTGGCCCAGGCCAGGCCCTTATACACCTGGCACTCGGTATTGTCGTTCAGGTCAAAGCCCTCGTCGGGGAAGCTGTTCTGATTATAGACCACATAAGTCCTGGCGCATACGGCCTGGGCCTTCAGCGCCTCGGCGGGCCAGTCCCCACCCATCTCGTAGGGCACCACGCCTTTGACGTAGCTCTCCAGGGGCAAGACGTTGATGACGGTCATGCTGTCGTCCGGCTGCCTGCGGCATTCAAAGCCGCCGGCATAGCGGTTTTCACCGTAGCCGGTATCGTCGGAGAGACACTCAACTGCGAGAAAGGGATTCGGCGTCAGGTATAAAAGCGCGCCGTTTTCCCCGGAAAGGAGCATGAGGCCATTGTCACTGTACCAGGAGGGGCAGATGACGATCAACTCCTGCTTCACCCGGTCCAGCTCGTGAAAAACGCGGTTCTCGTCATAATAGCCAATGCGGAAGCCCTGGCTCTTGGTGTCCCGGAAGATGGCCTCCGGCACCGCGGAAGCGCCGAAGCTCAGGCCGATGCGGACAGTGTGCACCGGGAGAGGCGTGTTTTCCCAGGCATCGGGGGCGGCGTCAAACTGGGGATCCAGCCAGTCGGCCTCCGCGGGGGCGGTCCCCTTGCGGTCAGAGATGGAGGGCTCCTGGGCAAAGGCGGCGGGAGCAATGGCAAGGAAAAGGCAGAATGCGAGACAAAGACTCAAGATCTTTCGGCACATGACGCTCCCCTCCCCTCCGACGGTTTTCCTGTAGTATAGCAGATGAGGCCGGCTTTTTCAATGGCATAGGCACCATCCCATCGGCATAGACTTTGGAGAAATCCACTTGAGGAGGCACACATGAACAAAATCCCGGTATTCCAAGGATCCTGCACCGCTATTGTGACACCCTTTTGCGAGAAAGGCATCGACTACGAGCGGCTGCAGAGGCAGCTGGACTTTCAGCTTGACTGCGGAACCGCGGCCATCGTCGTCTGCGGCACCACGGGCGAAAACGCAACGCTGAGTCAGGACGAGCACAACGAGCTGGTGCGATTTACCGTGAACAACTGCAAAGGCAGGATGAAGGTGATCGTAGGCGTGGGCGGGAACAACACCGTCGCCGCGCTGCGGAAAGCGGAGAACGCGAAGGCGGTTGGCGCAGACGCAATTTTGATGGTGACGCCCTATTACAACAAGACTTCTCAGAAGGGGCTGATCGAGCATTTCAGCTATGTGGCGGATCGGGTAGAGATCCCGATGATCCTCTACAATGTGCCGAGCCGGACGGGGATCGGGATCACGGCGGAGACCTACAAAGCCCTGTCGGAGCACCCGAACATCAACGGCGTGAAGGAAGCATCCGGCGACTTCAGCCTGATCGCGAGGACGCGGAGTCTTTGCGGCGACTCACTGCATCTGTGGAGCGGGAACGACGACAACACCGTGCCCATGATGGCGCTGGGGGCGCTGGGAGTCATTTCTGTGGCAAGCAACATCGTGCCGGCGACGGTGGCGAGCCTCTGCGCGCGCTGCCTCTCGGGGGACTATCGGGGCGCAGCGGCACTATACTGCAAGTATGCTGAGCTGTTCTCCATGCTGTTTATTGAAACCAATCCCATGCCGGTGAAGGCCGCCATGGAGATGCTTGGGACGGACAGAGGCATGCTGCGGCTGCCGTTGACGCAAATCTCTGAGGGACATCGGGAGGAGCTGAAAGTAGTTCTGGAAGAGCTGGAGCTGCTGAAAAGCTGAAAAGGAAACAGCCGGGGAAACCCGGCTGTTGTTTTAAGAAAGTACTATCTGCTCACATCGGTCCGGTTCCGCGGAGAAACCGAGGACACAGACGCTGAGGCAAAAGGATTCGAGATCCTTATGCCAGTAGGAGACGCCAGCGGGTGGATTCAGGGGCTGAATCTCCCGCAGCGGAGAGAGGATGCCTTGCCCGGTGGCTTTGACAAAGCTCTCCTTGCCGGTCCAGATGCGGGTGAAGAGAAGATCCGAGTCCTGGGAAGAGCGAATGAGAGTCTGCTCTTCAGGACTGAAGCTGCGGCGCAAAAGGGACTCGCGCATCCGTCCTCTTTTCTCCAAGTCCAGGCCGACGGGGTGATCCGAGAGAGCGCAGGCGGCGAAGGAGCCGCTGTGGGAAAGGCTGAAATGGAGATCGGAGTCATTCAGACAGGGCTTACCGTCCGGCTCTGCCGCAATGGAGAGCGGAGGAAGCAGCTCGGGAGAGACAGCGCGAAGGGCATGGATCAGAAGCAGCTCGACGCCGATGCCCTGGCGGCGGCGCTGCGCAGAGCGGCAGGCTGCAAGCTTTTCCAGCCGATAGGAGGACAGAAGCAGGCCATCGGGCCTGTCCGGAACGGAATCGATATTGGCATAGAAAACAAAAAGCACGTGCTCCCCCCTCCTCTCCCGGTCATGATACACCGGATCGGAAGGTTTGGCAAGCGGCATAAGAAGGAAACCCCGCCGGTATAAGGCGGGGTTTCCTTCAGGGAGTTGGAGAGGTGCTGGGCGCTGTGCTCGGAACCGTGGTTGGCATGGGACTGTTCGTTCCGGGCAGAGGGCTTACGCTGGGCATGGGGGACGCGGTGGCACCTGCGCCGCCCTCCCCGTTGCCGATGAAGCCGTCGCCGTCCTGTACGCGGCCATCACTGACGTCAGGAGATACCATGGGGCTTACATCGGGCAGGATGTCCGTACCGCTGCCGGGTCTGTCGGTCCCCCGGTCCATGCCGCAGGCACAGAGGGAAAGGCACAAAAGAAATGCGAAAATCAAACAAAGATTCTTTTTCATAGTTCGCCTCCTCAAGCATTACGGCAGTAGTATCTGTATGAAAAGAGCGAATATAAGTCAGAAAGTTTTCCATTTTTGTATGCTTCTGCCGCATTGTCAGAACGGAACGGATATGATAAGATACTGGGCATGGAAGAATTGAAGAAAAACGAAATAGTCGAAGCGGAGATCACGGGCTGGTCCTCCGACGGCGCCGGCGTCTGCCGCGTAAAAGGAAGAGCGGTTTTTGTGGCCCGGGCCATTCCCGGGGAGCGCTGGGAGATCCGGATCCTGAAGGTCACAGCTTCGGCGGTATTTGCCCGGGGCGAGCGCCTGCTGCAGGCCTCCTCTGCCCGGATCGAGCCGGACTGCCCCCACTTCGGAAAGTGCGGGGGCTGCGACACGCGGCATCTGCGCTATGAGGATGAGCTGCGCTTCAAACTGGGTCGGGTGAACGACGCTCTGAGACGAATCGGAAGGCAGGAAGTACAGGCTACAGAGATTCTGGGAAGCGAGGAGCAGGACAGGACCCGGAACAAGGCGATCTTCACCGTGGCGGAGACGGAGGACGGCCCAGCCTTCGGCTTTTATCGGGAGAGAAGTCACGAGCTGATCCCGGTGGCGGACTGCAGGCTGCAGTCGGAGCTGAGCTGTCGCTGTGCAAAGGCTGTTGTGGACTTTTTGCGAAACGAAAGATTGCCCGCCTATCACGAGAGTACAGGAAAAGGCACGGTGCGGCACGTTTTTTGCCGCCAGGCCAGGCAGACAAAGGACGCGGTGCTCTGCATCTGCTCCGCCGCGGGCTTTGGCAGCAGGACCCAGGCGCTGGTGGAGCATCTGCGAAAATCATGCCCGGAGCTCACAGGGATCGTGCTGAACATCAACAAGACCAGGGGCAACACGGTGCTTTCCGGGAGCTTCTACACACTTTGGGGCGATGAGATCCTGCACGACAGGCTCTGCGGACTGGCGTTTTCCATCGCGCCCCAGGCCTTTTTCCAGATCAATCCGCATCAGGCGGAGCGGCTGTATGAAAAGGCCGCGGAATATGCAAATGCCAGGAAGGAAGACCTGGTGTTCGACCTCTATTGCGGCGCGGGGACCATCAGTCTTCGCATGGCAAAGGACGCAGGCAGGGTCATCGGGGCCGAGATCGTGCCGGAGGCGGTGGAAAACGCTGGAGAAAACGCCCGGCGAAACGGGATCGGGAACGTGGAATTCCTCTGCGGCGACGCGGGCGAGGCTGCCAAAGCCCTTGCCGCACGGGGTCTCCGCCCCAGGATCGTGGTGGTGGACCCGCCGCGGAAGGGCATGAGCGAGGAAGCTGTGAAGGCCGTCGCCTCCATGGAGCCTGAAAAGATCGTCTACGTCTCCTGCGGCCCGGAAACCCTGGCCCGGGACATCCTGCGCTTTCAGGACTTGGGTTATGCTTTGCAGGCAGCGACAGCGGTGGACATGTTTCCAAGGACAAGCCACATCGAGACGGTATGCTTGCTTTGCAAACAATGAATTGCGCCTGTCGGCGCATGAATTGCCTTGCGGCCTGAATTGCCCTGCGGTCATGAATTGCCCTGCGGGGCATAAGGCGCAATTCAATTCATGCGCATAGCGAAAATCATGGCGAAGCCAAATCATGACGCGCAGCGTCAATTCATTTCAAAGGAGCGATATTATGTCAGATAACCAAAAGAAATGGAACAAGCTATGGGATTTGTATAGTTCGGGTGAACTTGCGGAGAACGATTACAACACCTTTATTTTGTGTGATTATGAGAGCGGTGTAAACGGCGAAGGACACAGCGGATGGTTTTTCAATACGGAAAACACAGAGGGAAAAGAAGCAATCAACAAAAATCTTTCTGCTTTGGAAGAAGTATTGCCAACGCATTTGTATGACAATCTTGTTGAAGCATTTCGTTCATACGGCACGGAAGAAGAAGAGGGCATCTGTGAATCAGCAGATGATTACTTCTATGAACATGAACAGGAGATAATCGAGTATTTACAAGGCGTCGCCAATCGCCTCGATCTATAATCTGTATTATCAACGCTATTGCCTCGACCATTTTGAAAGGTGGAATCTTCTCCACGAGGACGGACGCGCAATCAGCGTAAATAAACACCGATTTATTCACGCTATTGTCCCAAGTCATGTTGAGACAGTCGTACGACTGTCTCAACGCGATATGAATTCCTGACGGAATTTGCGATATATCCTGTCAGAATGCGATATGTCTGCGGCGCGATATGCCCTGCTTTGCGCGAAGGAATTCACATCAAATCGCGCGGAAGCAAAGCGAGTACATTTCGCATTTGCGAAGCAAATATATCGCACAGTGGTATCTGGATATCACAGCATCGAGACCTTGCTTCGTGTATTTTCAGATGGAATCAGATTGATATGATAGGGTAACGGTATGCTTATGAACGACAAGACGACGCAATACACCATTTATATCGGGCTGAACGACGCGGATACAGGCGCGCAGAAGTTTGATACGGAGAAATACGTTTCCATACTGCGCAGGGTGTGCAAGAGTTATCACGTGGCCTTTTCCTTCCACCTGACCACCGGCGGCTATGTACACGACGACGGACGCTATACGGAGGAAAACACCCTGCAGCTCATGCTGCTGAACGCCGAGGAAAGCACTGTCACGGAGATCGCAAAGGATCTCTGCGCCTTTTTCCATCAGGAGAGCGTGATGGTGACGAAGTCCACCTGCTCGGTGGTATTCATCCGGGACAGCCTTTGATTTTCAGCTGGCATGAGGAGGAGAGAGATGAAACAGCTGTTTGAATCTGAAAGAATCCGATTTGTGGAGGTCTCGGAGGAGCAGGTGCCGGACTATCTCCGGATGGTGAACGACCTGGAGCATGTGGGACGGTTCATCGGCAGAAGAACAGAGCCTGTCTCCGAAGAGAAGGAACGCAAATGGGTCCGGGAGAAGCTGGACGAGAAGGCCGTGCTCTTCTCCATGATCGAGAAAAGCAGCGGCGCCTTTATCGGTAACATCGAATTGATGGACTTCACGGAAACCGAGGCAGAGCTGGGGATCGCCATTACCGCCGCAAAGCAGGAGCTTGGCTACGGAACCGAAGCGATCCGCGCAGTGACGGATTATGCTTTTGATCAACTGGTTCTCAAACGTGTATTTCTCAAGGTTTACCCGGACAATGCCAGAGCCATTCGCGTATATGAGAAATGCGGCTTTCGGGAATATGGCCGGACGGAAGAGGATGTTTTCATGGAGATCCTGGCCTGATCCGGTGCGATTCACGGAGAGATGAAAATGAATTACCTGGAAGAATACTACAACAACTATAACGAGGAAGGGCGGCTGCTCTCCCGACACGGACAGGTGGAGTATCTGACCACCATGCGCTATATCCGGGAAAGCCTGGAGGGGCTTGCGGACCCGGCAATTCTGGAGATCGGGGCCGGGACCGGCCGGTACAGCGTGACCCTTGCCAAAGAGGGCTATGACGTGACGGCTGTGGAACTGGTCGCGCACAATCTGGAGATCCTGCGATCCAAGCTGGACGGGAGCGAGCAAATCCGCGCTCTGCAGGGAAACGCCCTGGATCTCTCCGCCCTGGAAGACAACAGATACGATCTGACGATGCTCCTGGGCCCAATGTATCACCTGTATACAAGGGAAGACCAGCTGCAGGCGCTGTCCGAGGCGGTGCGCGTCACAAAACCCGGCGGAAGGATCTTCGTGGCCTACTGCATGAACGAACCCACGGTGATCATGTACGTATTCGGCCTTAACAAGCTGCACGAGACCATGGACCTGAAGATGCTGACAGAGGATTGGCACTGCATCAGCGAGCCGAAAGATCTGTTTCAGCTGATGCGTACGGAGGACATTTCCGCTTTGAACCGGGAAGTACCGGTGGAGCGGATCAAACTTGCGGCAACGGACGGCGCGACCAATTATAATCGGAATCTCATCGACAAAATGGACGACGAGACCTTCGGCAAATGGCTGGAGTACCATTTCACGATCTGCGAACGGCAGGATCTGATCGGGGCCTCCCACCACACGCTGGACATTCTTCGGAAGCTGCCCTGCTGCGGGAAAAATAGTGAATGATGAACTATCAGGATATCAACGCCGAGACCATCGACCGATGGATCCGGGAAGGCTGGGAATGGGGAAAGCCCATCAGCCATGAAAGCTATGAAAAAGCAAAGCAGGGCGAATGGGACGTTCTGCTGACGCCCACGAAGCCGGTCCCCCACCGCTGGTTTGGAGAACTGAAGGGAAGGAAGGTCCTGGGGCTTGCCAGCGGAGGCGGACAGCAGATGCCCATCTTCGCGGCTCTGGGAGCGGAATGCACCGTACTGGACTATTCCCCGCTTCAATGCGAGAGCGAGAGACTGGTGGCAGAGCGGGAGGGCTACGCGATCCGCATCCTGCGGGGAGACATGACAAAGCCCCTCCCCTATCCCGACGAGAGCTTTGATCTGATCTTCCACCCGGTCTCCAACTGTTATGTGCGGGAGGTCCGGCCCATTTGGAAAGAATGCTTTCGGGTGCTGCGGCATGGGGGCGACCTGCTTTCCGGTACGGACCACTTTGTAAACTACATCGTGGACGACAAGGAGGAGCGGATCGTGAACGCCCTGCCCTTCGACCCGCTGCAAAACCCGGAGCAAATGGAGCAGCTGCGGCGGGACGACTGCGGCGTGCAGTTTTCCCACTCGCTGGAGGAACAGATCGGCGGACAGCTGGAGGCGGGTTTTCAGCTGCTGGAACTGTATGAGGACTATAACGGAGAGGGACGGCTCCACGAGCTGCATATCCCCTGCTTTCTGGCCATGCGTTCCAGGAAGCCCTGAGATACGAGTGCGAAAGAGGTTTCACACGAACGGAAGATCATAAGGAGAGACGATGAGGCGATTCGGTCAATTCTATCTGGACAAGGAAAAAGATATCGTTGTGGAGCTTTTCCGTGAGGAAGAGGATCTGCACTATGTGCTGCGCACGCCCAATCATCACAGCGGAAATCTGATCGTGAACCTGGCGAAGCTCTGCTCTCTCCCCATCAGCGAGGACGAGCAGGGGCTAAAGATCGTTCGCGGGACCGTTCCCAGCTATGTGGACGGGCAGAATCGGCAGCTCTACATCTTCCGGCTGGGCAACACCAAGGTGGCCAACATCTGGCCTGACGGAAGCATTGAACTGAAAGCATCGATCCCCGCCATCTCCAAGACCCTGATGAGCCAGACCAAGGACTATCACCTGGACGAGCTGCGCACCATCGTGAAGACCTATATCCGCAGCGAGGCCAAGTTCCGCACCGACCTGCACACCCACATGAACGCGAACCTCTCCCCCGATATTCTGATCGCCCTCGGCATCTGCCACCAGATCCGCTATCCGCTCTACTACATCAAGAAGCTGGATCTGCGGTTAAGCGAGGAACAGCAGGCCGCGCTGGAGGCGCAGCGGGCCATAACGGCACGGCAGTTTGCCGATTCCAGCCTTACAGGGAAATACCTGGATCGCAGGATCGACGACAATACGTTTCTGAACTTTGCGGATCTCATCCTGGGGAATCTCCCGGAGGCCGCCTGGAATATCAACCGGATCCGCAACTCCCTCACCATCCCCAAGGACGGGCAGGCTGTCTTTGCGGATCTGGAAAAGGTCTATCTCTACCGCTATGTGTTTACCAAGGGGATTGCCGCGGAGGATCCCATCGTGCTCCACAGTCTGGAACAGATCCCGGAGCCGGACGTGCTGCGCTACTGTTCCAGGATCCTGGCCGACCGGGAAACGCCGGTGTATCGGAACAACACACTGTTCCAGGACAAGCTTCTGTGGATCGCCCGTTCCTATGCCAGGTACGGGATCGAATATGTGGAGATCTCCGACACCTCGCTGGTGAAGAAAAAAGAATCGGTGGAGATGCTGCGGCAGATCCACGCCATCATGCCCGCCATCAACCGGGAAACCGGAGTGCTGATCCGATTTCTGGCCGGGATCCGCCGGGTGCCGCTGACCATCATCAAGGACGCGGTCACGCCCGGAGATTACCTGGCGGAAAACCTGCAGGTACTCAAAGCCATCGCTGGAGATCCCTATGTGGCCGGCAGCGATATTCTGGGCGAGGAGATCAACGACATCCTGCAGCTGCGGCCGGTAATCAAGGAGCTGGTGCGGATCGCGGCGCTGGATCCGGGCTTTGTGATCCGGATCCACGCGGGAGAAAACGACAGTCTTCGGGACAACGTGGCCAATAGCGTGCTTTTGGTGAAGGAGGCGCTGAGCCCCGGGCAGAGGATGCCCCATGTGCGCATCGGCCACGGGCTCTATGCCCCGGATCTGCGCAGCGCCAAGGGGAAGAAGCTGCTGCAGGAGCTGGTGGAAAACCGGGTGGTACTGGAGTTTCAGATCACCTCCAACGTGCGGCTGAACAATTTGAGCGATCTGAGCCGCCACCCCTTGAAGGGCTTTCTCCGGGCGGGCGTGATGTGCGTACAGGGCACCGACGGCTGCGCGCTCTACGGTACGGACCCCGTCGAAGAGGAACTGTCCCTGGAAAAGCTGCTGGACCTGAGCTTCGAAGAGCTCTGCAGGATGCGGGAAACCGACAGGAGCATCGCGGAAAAGAGCCGCCAATACTGCCAGAACAAATGGCTGCTGTTTGAGCATGCCCGCGGTCCCCTCTCCCCTGCCGACTACCTGTCCCTTCGCATCGCCGCCACCGAGAAGGCCACGGAGGTGCTCTGGGTGAGTCAGGGAAAGCTGGACGCCCAGCAGGAACTGGAAGCGCAGATCCAGCCCTTGCCGGAAGGAAAACTGCCCATCGTTCTGGCCGGCGGCAGCTTCAACAACAACCAGCACGTCACCAAGCTCAATCCTCAGGGGATGAATACCATCGACAAGCTGCTGCGGCTTGCGGATCCGGAGAAATGCTTTTTCGTTGTGGGGCACAGCTGCTCCGGCTATGAGCGGTATCTGATCCAGCAAAACGAGGGAAAGTTCCAGATCTTCTCCGTGGTACCCACTATGATCAGCCGGACAGAGCGGGACCGTCTGCAGAAAGCGGAGGTCAAGGTGCGCATCTCCATCGAGCCCACCGGCCTGGGGCTTTACAAGAGCTTTGCCTATGAAATCTTCAAGCGCCGTCCCTCGGTACTGTTAGCCTTTGACGGCAATTCCGCCGCGGCAAACCTGGTGCAGGAGGCGAAGAACAGCCGGGAGAAGTGCGATATCTACATCGACGGGCGCTGCCGTGCGCTGAAGGCCAAAGCCGCGACCCTCCAGGGCTATGTGACGATCTTCGGTCCCGGAGACGATCCGGCTGTCATGATTCTGGATAAGCACAAACTAACATAAAAGGGTGCGCTGCAAAACACGAAGAAGAGCGCAAACCTCTGTTCATAACGTAGGGGAGGGCCTTGTGCCCTCCCGGCAGAACACGGTTATATTGCATAAAATGTTCGGCGAATTCGTACAATCTGCGAGTTCGCCGAACATTTTCTTGAATTCATATTTCCGACTGCCGGGAGGGGCGAGCCCCTCCCCTACGGTGCTGACCGGGCTAGCCTGATGGCGCCAATCCGAACACGGTTTTGGCGGGCCAATTTCCGCCAATTCTGCGTCAAAGGGCTTGAGAATACACAAAGTATTCTCTGCGCCCTTTTCCTTGTCTTGACGAAAATTGGCTCCGTCAAAACTGCAAGGCACCTCTCAGCGAGATTGTTTCGAGGGATTTTTGCTGCGGACGACGAAGCCTTGCTGGCGCAAGGCGAGGAGGACAAGGCAAAAAGCACCGAAAAAGGCCGCTGAGAGGCGTGTTCGGATTGACGCCATCAGGCTAAGTTCTTGTTTTGCAACACGAAATTTTTAATCCATATCCACGGCAAAGAGTCCCCCGGCGCCGCCGGAATGGAGGAAGAGCACTTTATCTTCTTTTCGGAAGACACCCTCCTTTGCCATGGCCAGGAGCCCGGCGAAGGCCTTGCCGGTGTAAACCGGGTCCAGGAAGATCCCTTCCTGCGAGGCCATCAGGGAGACGGCGGCGTTGCCCTCGGGAGACGGGATGGCATAGCCGGGACCGCACAGATCCCGGAGGGCAAAATCCGAGGAGCTGATCTCCAGGTCTGCCTCCAGAAGATCCGCCGCGGCGCGCATCAGTTCGGGAGTGATGCGGTCAAAGGGATCGGTATCCACCATCATGCCGTGGACCCTGGTGCCGGGAAGAAAGAGTTTGGCGCCAAGGGCAAGGCCCGCCATGGTGCCGCCGCTGCCCTCCGCGCAGATGAGGTGGTCCGGCAGGAAGCCCTGGTCCCGGATCTCACGAGCGCAGGACACATAGCCCAGAGAACCCAGAGCGTTGGAACCGCCGCAGGGGATCTTGTAAAAGGGAACGCCAAGGGCAGTGCCGACACGATCCATCTCCGCATAGATATCGGCATAATCGTCCGTATCCAGGAAACGAACCTCCGTACCCATCAGCTTTTCCAGCAGCTGATTGCCCCGGCAGTCTGTGACACCGCGCTTTTTCAGGATCAGGATGCACTTCATGCCCAGCTTTCCCGCTGCTGCTGCGGTGAGCATGGCGTGGTTGGACTGGGCGCCGCCGGTGGTGAAGACCAGCTCCGCCCCCTGCTGTTTCGCATCCGCCAGCAGAAACTCCAGTTTTCGGATCTTGTTGCCGCCGAGCCCAAGGCCGCAGAGATCGTCCCGCTTGATATAGACATTGGTACCCAGCATAGCGCTGATATTCTCCAGCCTGTGGATGGGCGTTGGGAAAAGGCCGAGAGAGATTCTCGGAAAATCATCCAGAGATCGCATTTCATAGCCTCCGATAAGAAAACACCGCTGCCGAAAACGCAGCGGTGTTATCATGTGAAATTAATAGAAACGCTTGTTCTTGTTCTTGCGGGCCGCCTCGGACTTCTTGCGACGCTTCACGCTGGGGCTCTGATAGTACTCCTTCTTTCTCAGATCCGCCAGAACGCCGGACTTCGCGCAGCTGCGCTTAAACCGCTTCAGAGCGTTGTCCAGAGACTCGTTTTCCTTGACGTAGATTTCAGACATGTATTTCCCTCCCTCCAATACGCCTTGCGGCGCTTCAAGGGCCAACTGGCAATTGGCTTTGTAACAGCGGTATTATAAAGGATATGACGCGTTTTGTCAAGAATTACTTCTTAATCCAATTGCAAAACTCATTTTGCAATTGAGTACTCGCGCAGATCGCAGCAGCTATGAGCCGCTTTGGTCGGCGCGAGGCCTCGCACAGCTCGGCTGAAGATATTTTTGAGAAAGCAAAGCTCCCTCAAAAACGGATTTTGATTCCCGTCGGGGAATCAATTCATATTCCGACGGCAGTATACACAATTGGTGAAAGAATTCCTTCAATCAGTAGTATCCTTCTTTATTTCGTCGGGCGAACCACAAGATTCAGCAGACGGTTGGGGCGGAAGATGACCTTGAATACCTCCATCCCCTCCAGATAACGCTGGATCTTCTTCTCCGCAGAAGCGGCGGCGACCACGGTATCCTGATCGGAATCGGTGGGAACGATCACGGTGCCGCGGAGCTTGCCGTTTACCTGCACGGCGATCTCCACAGAAGCGTCCACGGTCTTGCTCTCATCATACTGGGGCCAGGGCATCTGCATGGCCATCTTGCCCTCACGCGCGGCAAAGCCCAGCTGCTCCCACATTTCCTCAGCGATATGGGGTGCGAAGGGGCTGAGCAGCAGGATGAGCTGGCCCAGGTCGCCCTTGGTGACGCCGTTGGTGTAGAACTCGTTGACCATGGTCATGAGGGCGGCGATGGCGGTATTGAGCTTCAGGTTCTCAATATCGTCCCCCACCTTCTTGATGGTCTTGTGGATCAGGCTCTCGTTCTTGGCGCTGACGGCAAAATCGTCCTGCGCCTGGTCCATGAGATTCCAGCAGCGGTCCAGGAAGCGCTTGGAGCCCTTGACAGCATCGTCGGACCAGGTGGCGGTCTTCTCAAAGTCACCGATAAACATGATATAGATGCGCATGGTATCGGCGCCGTAGGCCTTGACCACGTCATCCGGGTTCACTACGTTGCCCAGGGATTTGGACATCTTGACAGAGTCCCGAAGGGCCTGGCTGCCGTACTTGGCGATGAGGGCCTGCTTCTCCTCCTCCGTCTCGGCAAAGCCCACATAGTGAGGATTGCGGCCAAGGATCATGCCGTGGGAAGTGCGCTTGGCATAGGGCTCGGAGGTGTGGACCACACCGATGTCATAGAGGAACTTGTGCCAGAAGCGGCTGTAGAGCAGGTGCAGGGTGGTATGCTCCATACCACCGTTGTACCAGTCCACAGGGCCCCAGTACTCCTCGGCCTCTTTGGAGACCAGTTCCTTGTCGTTGTGTGGATCCATGTAACGCAGGAAGTACCAGCTGGATCCGGCCCACTGGGGCATGGTGTCGGTCTCCCGCTTGGCGGGGCCGCCGCAGCGGGGGCAGGTGGTGTTGACCCAGTCGGTCATCTTGGAAAGCGGGGATTCGCCGTCGTCGGTGAGTTCATAGGAATCCACCTGGGGCAGCAGGACAGGCAGCTGATCCTCAGGCACGGGGACCCAGCCGCACTTGGGGCAGTTCACCAGAGGGATGGGCTCGCCCCAGTAGCGCTGACGGGAGAAGACCCAGTCGCGCAGCTTGAAGTTGACCTTTTCCTTGCCGATGCCCTGCTCCTCCAGCCACTTCTTCATGACGGGGATGGCCTGGGCCACGGTGAGGCCGTCCAGGAAGCCGGAGTTGACCATGATACCGGTATCGTCCTTCAGGGTGAAGGCGGCCTCTTCGATGTTGCCGCCCTTGACCACTTCCACGATCTCACAGCCGAACTTCTTGGCGAAGGCCCAGTCGCGATCGTCATGGGCGGGAACGGCCATGATGGCGCCGGTGCCGTAGGTGACCAGAACATAGTCGGAAATGAAGATGGGGATCTCCTTGCCGTTCACGGGGTTGATGGCGCGGACGCCCTCCAGCCGTACGCCGGTCTTTTCCTTGTTGAGCTCTGCGCGCTCAAAGTCGGACTTGTGGGCGGCCTCGTCCACATAGGCGGCGACCGCATCCCAGTTCGTGAGCTTGTCCTGCCACTTCTTCACATAGGGATGCTCCGGAGAGAGGACCATATAGGTGGCGCCAAAGAGGGTGTCAGGCCGGGTGGTGTAGACCAGCACGTCGTCTCCCGCGGTGGTATGGAAATTGACCTCGGCGCCTGTGGAGCGGCCGATCCAGTTCTTCTGCTGGGTCTTCACGCGCTCGATATAGTCCAGATCGTCGATATCGTCCACCAGACGCTGGGCGTACTTGGTGATGGCCAGCATCCACTGGCTCTTTTCCTTCCGGACCACCTCGCTGCCGCAGCGCTCGCAGACACCCTCCACCACCTCTTCGTTGGCCAGGACGCACTTGCAGCTGGTGCACCAGTTCACGGGCATGGTGGTCTTGTAGGCCAGGCCCTTTTTGAACATCTGCAGGAAGATCCACTGGGTCCACTTGTAGTACTTGGGATCGGTGGTGTCAACCACACGGTCCCAGTCAAAGCCGTAGCCCAGCATCTTCAGCTGACGGGTGAAGTTCTGAATGTTCTGGCGGGTGACAATGGCGGGATGGATGTGGTTCTTGATGGCAAAGTTCTCCGTCGGCAGGCCGAAGGCGTCATAGCCGATGGGGAAAAGCACATTGTAGCCGTCCATGCGCTTTTTGCGGGTGACGATATCCAGGGCGGTAAAGGGCCGGGGATGGCCCACGTGCAGGCCGGCGGCGCTGGGGTACGGGAACTCTATAAGGCCGTAGAACTTGGGCTTTTCGCTGCCGGTGACGGCGGCATAGGGCTTGGATTCTTCCCAGCGGTCCTGCCATTTCTTTTCAATAGCTGCAAAATCGTATTTCATGCGCTTGGTCCTTCTCTCTTGTTATTCGGCCTCATGCAGTTCGGGCATGGGGAGCGTGGCGGGGTCAACCTGTTCGGAGTCGCTCCACAGGCGTTCCAGATTATAAAACTTCCGGGCCTCGTCGGTGAAGACGTGAACGATGACAGAGCCGAAGTCCATCAGGACCCAGATGTCCGAACGCAGGCCTTCCCGGCGGATGGGGGGCTCGCCGGCTTCGGAGAGGAGCTTGTCCACCTCGTCCACCAGAGCCTTGATGTGGGTGGAAGAGGTACCGTTGCAGATGACAAAATAGTCTGCCAGAACGGTCTGCTCGGCGGTCTTCAGGACCTTGACGTCCTTGGCCTTCTTCTCCTCCAAGGCTTTCGCGGCGACAGCGGCGATTTCAGCAGGGCTTAACATAGGGCTTTCCTCCTTTATTTCCCGTACGCCCGATACCAGGAACAGGCATCCAGCGTATCCTTGTATACTTCCATATTCCGTTTGCGGAGGCTTTTCACGCTCCGCTCCAGGGCATGACACATGGCCAGGTTCAGATCCTCAAAGGCAAGGCTCCGCAGCTCCTCCACACCGGGAAAGCTCCGGTTCGGCTCGATCATATCCGCAAGATAGAGGATCTTTTCAAAGCTGCTCATGATGGGCTTGCCGGTGGTGTGCCAGCGGATGGCGTCACAGATCTCCTCCGGCGCGCCGAAGAGCTCCTGCGCCGCCACGGCCCCGGTGCGGGCGTGGAGCAGCTGGGGATTCTTTTTCTCCCCCTCGTCAAGCTCAATGCCCATCTTTTCACAGTAGGCAAGCTGCTCCTCAAAAGACCAGCGCTTGGTCATATCGTGCAGGATCCCGGCCTCCGCAGCTTCCTCCGGGTCCAGGTCCCAGCGAAGGGCAAGGCTCCTGGCGCTGTCCTCGCAGCCCAAAACATGAGGAATACGCTTAGGATCCAACATGGTAACGACCTGATCGCGCAGCCAGCTAAGATCGGGCTTTGCGCCGTAGAGCCGGAGACGGATAATCTCCCGATAGACCTCATCCTTCAAATAGGCGCTTCCCATGCGCTCGGGCAGCATGGCACGCAGACGGGAGGAGCTGATCTCTACCGGATCATGGTCCAGCAGGATGACCTTGCCGCCGCGCGCTTCCAGAGTGCGTGCCTGGGCGGCAATGGCGTCCATCTCCCCCTGTCCGCGGCAGAGAGCGGCCAGCGTGCATTCCCGGAGCAGTTCAGCGGAGCGGTACCAGGTGCCGAAGCTGAAGAGCATGTCGCTTCCCACAAGGAGCACCAGCTCATCTGCGGGAAAACGACGGCGCAGAAGCGTCACGGTATCGATCATGTAACAGGGGCCGTCCCGCCGGAGGGCAAGATCGGAAATCTCGGTCTGCGAAAGATCACCGAAATTGAGCTCGCTCAGGTGTAGGCGTTCGTCCGAGCCGGGAGAGCCCTTGGGAAAGGGCTTGTGGGGCGGTTCCCCATCCGGGATGACCAGAGTCAGATCCGGACGCAAAAGCTCTCTCGCGCGTTCCAGCGCGGCCAGGTGGCCCAGATGCGGCGGATTGAAGCCGCCGCCGTACAGAAGCACTCTCACTTCTTCTTGCTTTTGACGAGCTCGATCTTGGGATCGGCATGATTCCGGCGGAAGATCACAAACTTGGTGCCGATGACCTGGATAGGCTCGGCAGACAGTCTCTCGCAGAGCTGGTCCAGCACTTCGCGCGGGCTGAACTCGCAGCTTTCCAGGACCCGGCCCTTGACCAGTTCCCTGGCCTGGAGCGCAGCGTCCACGGAGGAGATGAGATTGTCCGTAATGCCGCCCTTTCCGACCTGCACGATGGTATCCTCGCTCATGGCAAGGCCGCGCAGCTGGGCTCTCTGTTTACTGGTAATAGGCATACTTTCTCCTTATTTCTTGAACATGGCAGTGACAAAGCTGTCCGGGTCGAAGGGAATGAGATCGTCGATCCCCTCTCCCACGCCCACATACTTTACCGGAAGCTTCAACTCATTGGCGATGGCAAAGACGATGCCGCCCTTGGCGGTGCCGTCCAGCTTCGTGAGCACGATCCCGGTGAGGCCGGAGGTCTCCAGAAACTGCTTGGCCTGGATGAGGCCGTTCTGGCCGGTGGTGGCGTCCAGAACCATCAGCGTCTCCACATCCGCCTCCGGCAGTTCCCGAGCGATGATGCGGCTGATCTTGGCCAGCTCGTTCATGAGATTGGCCTTGTTGTGCAGGCGACCGGCGGTGTCGATGATGATGACGTCGGTGCCTCTGGCCTTGGCGGCGCAGATGCCGTCATAGACCACAGCGCCGGGGTCGCTGCCCTCCTCGTGGCGGACAAAGTCCACCCCGGAGCGCTCCGCCCAGATGCCAAGCTGCTCGGCAGCCGCGGCACGGAAGGTGTCCCCCGCGATGAGCAGGACCTTCTTCCCCTGCTCCTTCAGCTGGTGGGCGAGTTTGCCGATGGTGGTGGTCTTGCCAACACCGTTGACCCCGACCATCAGGATGACGGAGGGCCTGGTATTCAGCTTCAGCTCGGTGCTGCCCACGTCAAGCAGCTTTTTCAGTACGCGAATGAGACCTTCCCGGGCCTCGCTGCCCTTGCGGTAGCGCTCCACCCAGGTGGCCTTGTGCATCAGGTAATCCACCTGCTGAGCGGTTGCGGCGCCCACGTCGGCCAGGACCAGAAGCTCCTCCAGGTCCTCGTAAAACTCTTCGCTGTCGGGCTGATAATCCTGAAACAGCTCCTCCAGCTCCACCATGTTTTTCCGGGTTTTGGAGAGCCCGGAAAACATTTTATCAAAAAAACCCATTGTTTAATCCTCCACTGTCTTTTTCGCCGCTTCCAGATCCAGCTCCACCACGGTGGAAACGCCCTTCTCCTGCATGGTGACGCCGTAAAGCATATCGGCTTCCTCCATGGTGCCCCGACGGTGGGTAATGACCAGGAACTGGGTCTTGTCGGACATGCGGCGCATGTACTCGGCATAGCGGGTGACATTGGCCTCGTCCAGAGCGGCTTCGATCTCGTCCATGACGCAGAAAGGCGTGGGACGGACCTTCAGAATGGCAAAATACAGGGCGATGGCCACGAAAGCCATTTCGCCGCCGGAGAGCAGGCTGATGTTGGAAAGGGCCTTGCCGGGGGGCTGGACCTTGATCTCAATGCCGCACTCCAGCACATTGCTCTCATCCTCCAGACGGAGGGCGGCTTTCCCGCCGCCGAAGAGCTCCAGGAAGGTCTGGCGGAAGCAGGCGTCGATCTCCTTGAACTGCGTGAGGAAGAGATCTGTCATCTCGCCGGTGATCTGGGAGATGATGTCGAGAAGCTCTTTCTTGGCCTTTTCCACATCGTCCCGCTGGCCGGTGAGGAAGGTATAGCGGGTGTTGACCCGTTCGTATTCGTCGATGGCGCCAAGGTTCACATTACCCAGGGCGTTCATCTGGCGGCGCATCTCCGAAATGGCCTTGTTGGCCTTTGGAAGATTCTCCACCGGCTGGCGCAGCGCCTCGGCGGCGCTGTGGCTCAGCTCGTAATTTTCCCAGAGCTTATCCAGGATCTGCTTCTCCTCCATGTCGGCGGAGAGCTTTTTCTGCTCCAGGCGGGCAGCCTGGCGTTCCATCTCCAGGATCTGGGCGTTGCGCTCCTGGGCCTCCTTCTCGGTACGGGTGCGTTTCCCTTCCAGCTCCAGCTTCTTCCGGGAGATCTGGGCGATCTCCTCACGAATAGCAGTGGAATTCGAACGAAGCTCCTCAAGACGTGCTTCCTTCTCCTGCTGCTGACGCAGGAAATCCTCGATGAGGCGCTGGGCGGAGTCCACCGCGGCGCGGCGGGTCTCGCTGTCCCCGGTAAGGGAATCCAGCAGCAGCTGGAACTGGTGCACGGAGTTTTCGGTGGTGCGCTGCTCGGCCTCCAGAGAGGAGCAGCGGCTGCGCAGATCAGCCTGATCCTCCAGGGCCATGTCCAGCTGATACCGGGCCTGGGAGAGATTGGAACGGGCGCGCTCCAGCTCGTCCCGGCAGGTCTTTTCGGAGGCTTCCAGCTTCTGCCGCTGTTTTTTCAGCTTTTCCAGCTCGTTGGCACGGGTGAGAAAGCCGCTGCCGCGGACGCTGCTGCCGCCGGTCATGGAGCCGCCGGAATGGATCATCTGCCCGTCCAGGGTGACGATGCGCAGGCGGTTTCCGTTGTTGCGGGACATGCGGATGGCATCCGTCAGGGTTTCGGCAATAACGGTCCTGCCAAGCAGGTTATAAACGATCTGTTCGTAGCGGGGATCGAAGCGCACAAGCTCGGAGGCAATGCCCACAAAGCCGGGATCCCGCACCGGCGCGTCCTGCATCACGGAGCCGCGGATGGTGTCCAGCGGCAGGAAGGTTGCGCGGCCGGCATCGCTGCGCTTGAGCATTTCGATGGCAAGTCTGCTGTCGTTCTGGCTGTCGATGACGATGTTCTGAGCGGCTGCGCCAAGGGCTGTCTCGATGGCGAGGGCGCATTCCTCATCGGAGCGGAGCAGATTTGCCACAGGGCCGTGGACGCCGCGGATCGTTCCGCGTTCACTCTCCCGCATGACGGTTTTCACCGCGCGGGAGTAGCCCTCGTATTCCTTCTCCATATCCGCGAGCATGCGGATGCGTCCGTCCATGCTGCGGCCGTCCACCTCCAGGCGGTTGAGGCGCTCGGTAAGCTGCCCGGCGCTCTCTTCCCGGGATTTGAGCTTCATGCGGCAGCCTTCCAGAACATTGTTGTTCCGGTCGCTCTCCTCTTTCAGGCCGCGGAGCTCCTCCAGGATCTCTCGGATCCTGGTTTCACCGCTCCGGATGCCGGAGCGGATCTCCTCCGTGCGGCCCTCCTGCTCCTGAATATCCCGGAGCAGACGTTCCTTCTGCTCCATGCTGCTCTTGCAGTTGGCCTTGAGAACGGCGATGGCGGATTCACATTCGGAAACCAGGCTCTCGGCCGCGGAGAGACGATCTCTCGCCTGCTCGCTCTCGATGTCCTGACGGTGCATGCGCTCGGTCAGATTGCCGGAGGAGGAATAGAGCGCTTCCAGTTCGCTCTTGGCCTGCTCCAGGTTGGCCTTGGCCTGGTCATACTCCAGGCGGACCGCTTCCGCCTGAGAACGGAGCTTGTCCAGCGTGGTCATCCAGGCGGAGATTTCCATAACGCGCAGTTCATCCCGCAAAACCAGATAGCGTTTGGCGGTTTCGGCCTGGGACTTGAGGGGTCCCACCTGCATTTCCAGTTCCTCGATCTTATCGCGGATGCGAAGCAGGTTTTCCTCGGTCTTTTCCAGCTTGTGCTCCGCCTCTTCCTTGCGGTAACGGTAGCGGGAGATACCGGCGGCTTCCTCAAAAACCTCCCGGCGGTCGGTGCTCTTGCTGGAGACGATCTCCGCGATGCGGCCCTGGCCGATGATGGAATATCCGTCCCGACCGAGGCCCGTATCCATGAGAAGACTGTGGATATCCTTGAGGCGAACAGGCTGGCGATTGATGGAATACTCGCTTTCCCCGCTGCGGTAATAACGGCGGGTCAGCATGATCTCCGGGCTTTCGGAGGGAAAGATATGGGCGGAGTTATCCAGGATCAGCGAAACCTGGGCAAAGCCAAGAGGACTGCGCTTCTCCGTGCCGCCGAAGATCACATCCTCCATCTTGCTGCCGCGCAGAGCCTTGCTTCGCTGCTCGCCCATGACCCAAAGGATCGCGTCGGAAATATTCGATTTACCGGAGCCGTTCGGCCCGACGATGGCTGTGATGTCTTTTTCAAAGCTGATCCGGGTCTTGTCCGGGAAGGACTTGAAGCCCTGGATCTCCAATGCTTTCAAATACAATGTTATGACCTCATCCGATGGAATAGAATTGTGTTATTATATCAGGAAGCGCGGGATTTTACAAGAAAGAGCGAAAGATTTTCCGCATCTTTTTTCCGCAAGGAACAGATCGCACTCCTTGTTTCAAGGATCAAGTGCGGATAAGGCGGTATACTGCTGCTGAAAAGCAGAAAACGGGGGCGTCGGCTCCCGTCTTCTGTGCATGAATATAGTCTTGCATGTTTACCATAGGATGGCAAGGATCTGGGCCCCCAGGACCACACAGATCAGGGCGAAGGGATAGGTTGCGGCATAGGAGGCAGCCACGTCCTCGGTGCCGCAGGAGCTGATCAGCGCGCCAAGGGCAGGCGTGGAGGTCATGCCGCCGCATACGGACCCAAGGGTTGTGAGGGTGTCCAACTTCATGAGTCGGGCCGCAAGACAGGCCAGGATCATGGGGATAAGCGTGACGATGATGCCGAAAACAAACAGCTTGATACCCTGAGCCATCAATACCTCCACAAAACCCTGGCCGGCGTCGGTTCCAGCGCCGAGAAGGAAGAGGCAGAGGCCAAGCTCCCGCATGACCTTGACGGTACTGTTGGGCGCGGTGATGGAAACGGGACCGATATGGCCGAAATGTCCCACGATCAGGCCGATAAAAAGCGGTCCGCCCGCGGTGCCGAGAGAAAAGCTCATGCCGCCGGGGAGCGGGAACTTCACCTGACCCAGCAGGATACCGAAGACGATGGTGAGGGCCATGGGCAGCATGCCGAAGGGCTCCAGATGCAGATATGTTTTGCCGCTGTCTTCCAAGCCCTCCTCGGCATCGCCGAAGTTCTTGCCGTGGAGGCTTTCCCGCAGTTTTTCCACCTCGGCAGGCACATTGCAGCCCACAAGTTTGGGATAGAGCTGAACGAAAAGGACCACGCCAACCACGCCGAAGGGATAGGCAATGCCATAGCCCACAGAGGCCAGGGATTTCGCCTCTATGCCCTTCGCGGCGAGGACGGATGCGGTGGCTTCCGTGGCGGCGGCAAGGCCGGGGGTAGAGGTAAGCGCGCCGGTATAAATGCCGATGGAGAGATCAAAGCTTACGTTGAGGAGCTTGCCCAGGGCCACCGTGACAAGGCCGCCCACCACCACGATCATGACGCCCAGGGTCAGGAAAGCGTAGACCTTCTTTTTGAAGTTGCGGAAAAAAACCGGGCCTGCGATCATGCCGACAGAGCCGACGAAGATGGCCAGGCCGAAATTGCGGACAACGGAGGGGATCTCTACCCCGAAATGCCCAAATACGAGCGCTACCAGAAGGATGCCTGAGGTGCCGAGGGAAAGGCCCTTGATCTTCACAGAGCCAAGGAGATAGCCAAGGAGAAGGATCAAGAAAATTGCCAGAAAGCTGTCCATGCTCAAACTTCCTCTCTATCCGTATTGAAACTGGCGGAAACGCTTTGGCTGGTATCACTATACGCTTTTCTGCATGATTTGTCCACCCGGAGGAGGCGATTGATCTTCCGTGGAAAGGACCCTTGGAAGAAGGCAGCCCTCTATAGGCACG
Source organism: Oscillospiraceae bacterium (assembly GCA_017447685.1). Lineage (GTDB taxonomy): Bacteria > Bacillota > Clostridia > Oscillospirales > Oscillospiraceae > Limivicinus. The sequence continues at coordinate 18,842 of JAFSMZ010000024.1, read as the reverse complement.
AAACGAAGAGAAGCCAGGGAAAAGGTTTCGATGAGCTTTCTTCGATTCTCCCCGTGCTGGCCGATCATTTGGGAAAGCTGGCGCGGGGCGATCCCGATACGAACATGGGAACCGGACGGGATCCCCTGCAGAACTTCCTCCGCACGATGCAGCAGCATCCGGCTTTTGACAAGTTCCCCCAGCGCGGGATGATAAGCCCCGGCAGCAGCTTCGCAGGAGGAGAGCTCCTCCGTGGGATTCAGGCCAAGACGGATGACGGGGACCCGGGCTTCTTCAAACAGCGGCAGGAGCCTAGCGCAGAGCTCCACCGCGTCCTCGATCGTATGCTCGCTGTATTCCCCTTTTTTCCAAAGATCAAAGAGCTCCGTGTCCCGGACGATCACCGTGGGATAGACGCGCACGCCGTCGGGACGCAGGGCGATCAGCTCTTTTGCCGTGTACAGGCTTTTCTCCGGGCTGTCTCCGGGAAGACCGGTCATCATCTGGAGGATCAGCTCCAGACCGGCTTCTTTCACAAGGCGGGAGGCGCGGCGCACATCCTCCGCCGTATGCCCGCGGCCGGAGAGACGCAGGACTTCCTCTTCCATGGACTGGGCGCCAAGCTCCACGGTGTCGACTCCGAAAGAGCGCAGCCTTGTAAGGATATCGGGGTCGATGGCGTCCGGTCTTGTGGAAAGACGGACGGAATCGATCTCACCGCGAAGAACAGCCGCATGGGCGGGAGCAAGCAGCGCGTTTTGCAGCTCCACCGGGATGGCGGTGAAGCTGCCCCCATAAAAGGCCAATTGCCGCTTTTCCCCATGACGGGGAAAGGCGGCTGATTGTTTTAGGATCTGCTCCACATCGGAGGCAGTGGCCGGTTTCATCTGGCCGGAGATCCGGCGCTGGTTGCAGAACACGCAAGCATGAGGGCAGCCCAGGTGGGGGACAAATACCGGCAGGACAGAGACCCTGGCGCTCATGGGGCAAGATGTTCCAGCGCCTCGCGGGCGGCCATCTGCTCGGCTTCTTTTTTGCTGCGGCCGCTGCCTTCGCCCACGGGGACGCCGTTTACCAGGACGCGGAAGACAAAGGTCTTGTCATGGTCCGGGCCGGACTGGCCCAGCATTTCATAGCTGATGAGCTGATTGGGCTTGCGCTGAACGAGCTCCTGCAGAGCGGTCTTGTAATCCTCGCTGCGGTGCTGTTCGCCAAGATCCGCGGGAAGCAGCAATTCGTTCAGGATGAAGCGGCGGGGCTCCTCCAGGCTGCCGGAATCCAGGTACATGGCAGCCAGGATGGACTCCACCATATCGGCCAGGATGGAAGGGCGCTCTCGGCCGTGGGTGCGCTCTTCTCCCCTGCCGAGGCGCATGTATTTCCCAAGCTCAAGGCGCTGGGCGATGCGGTGCAGGCTCTGCTCACAGACAAGTTCCGCCCGCAGCCGGGTCATGCGTCCCTCCGGGATGGGAGGATCCTGACGGTAGAGAAAATCCGCGGTGATGTGGCCCAGGATGGAATCGCCCAGGAACTCCAGGCGCTCATAACTCTCCTCGCCGGAGCAGTTGCGCTCGTTGGCAAAGGAACTGTGGGTCAGGGCTGTTTCCAGCAGCTTGCGGTTCCGAAAGCGGTAACCGATGGTTTCTTCCAGCTTCTGCATATCACTCTGTTTTCAGCTTCATATCGTCGATATGAGCGTTGATCTCCTCGATGATGCCGGAATTGACAAAGGCAACTGCCTGGCGGATGGCGGCAAAAAAGCTGGCAGCGTTGGAGGAGCCGTGAGCCTTGATGACAGGCTTGGAGATACCTACCAGAGCGGTGCCGCCCACCTCGTTGACGTCCATGGACTTCTTCATGAGACCCAGGTCCTTCTTCAGGACCAGAGCCGCCAGCTTATTGACGGTGTTCTTATAGAAGACGCCCTTGAGGGACTTCATCATATACTTGATGACGCCTTCGGTGCCCTTCAGCAGGACGTTGCCGGTAAAACCGTCGGTGACGACCACATCCACGCTGCCGTCAAAGACATTGGTGCCCTCCACATTGCCGAGAAAATTGATGCGGCCCTCCTCATGCGCCTCCTTGAGAAGCTCAAAGGTCTGGTGCTGCAGAACGCCGCCCTTGGTGTCCTCAGTGCCCACATTCAACAGGCCCACCCGGGGACTCTCGCAGCCCATCATACGCTTGGCATAGAAGCTGCCCATATAGGCAAACTGCAGGAGATATTCTGCGGTGCACTCCACATTGGCGCCGCAGTCGATGAGCATGACGCCGTTTTTGCCGGCGGGAAGCACGGGAGCCATGGCGGCCCGGCGGATGCCGCGGATACGTTTGACCGTGAGGGTGGCGCCGGTGAGCAGGGCGCCGGTGCTGCCGGCGGAGACGAGCGCGTCTCCCCTGCCGTCCTTCAGAAGGGTCAGGGCCACCGCCATGGAGGAATCCTTCTTGCGGCGGGTGGCAGTGCTTGGATCGTCCTCCATGGTGATGACGTCCCGGGCATCCACGATCTCAATGCCGTTGAGATCCTGCTGGCCCTCCTGCTGCAGCACCCGGCGGATGGCTTCCTCCCGGCCCACAAGCAGCAGCTCCACCTGGAGCTCTTTTCTGGCACGCAGCGCGCCTTTTACGATTTCATCCGGGGCCTTGTCGCCGCCCATAGCGTCAACGATGATCTTCATAGGAAAAAATCTCCTTCTCTCGTATCTTGTCGATCCATTCCAGAGAGCGCCGGGAAATCTCGGCGTTCTTGTTGCGTTTGCCCTTCACCCGATAGCCAAGAGGGCTGATGATGCCGAAATTGATGTTCATGGGCTGGAAATCGCCCACGCTGCCGCCGGAGATATACAGGCCCAGAGCGCCGATGGCAGTTTCCTGGGGGAAATCCACAGGAGGAAGGCCGAGAACGCGGGCGGCGGTCTCGATGCCCACCAGCATGCCGGAGGCGGCGGATTCCACATAGCCCTCCACGCCGGTCATCTGCCCGGCAAAGGAGATGCGGGGATCGCTCCGCAGACGATAGTAACGGTCCAGAAGCTGAGGGCTGTTCAGGTAAGTATTGCGGTGCATGACCCCATAGCGGACAAATTCCGCATTCTTCAGAGCCGGGATCATGGAGAAGACACGCTTCTGCTCGCCCCAGGTGAGATGTGTCTGGAACCCCACCAGGTTATAAAGCGTCCCGTCGGCGTTGTCGCGGCGGAGCTGGACCACGGCGTAGTTTTCCCTGCCGGTGCGGGGATCCCGCAGGCCCACCGGTTTCAGCGGGCCGTAGCGCAGAGTATCCACCCCACGGCGGGCCATGACCTCCACGGGCATGCAGCCTTCGAAGACGCCGCTGTCATCAAAGCCGTGGACAGGGGCCTCTTTCGCGGAGACAAGCTCCGTGACAAAGGCCAGATATTCGTCCCTGTCCATGGGGCAGTTTACATAGTCCGCCGTGCCCTTGTCATAGCGGGAGGCGAAAAAGGCGCTGTCCATATCCACGCTCTCCAGGGTCACGATGGGGGCCACGGCGTCATAGAAATGCAGGTCGCTCTCCGGACAGAGGGCGGCAATGCGTTCGGCAATTGCGTCGCTGGAGAGCGGGCCTGTGGCGATGATGACCTCCCCTTCCGGGATAGCGTCCGCCTCGGCGGCGACGATCTCCACATTGGGCAGGGCGCGCAGCCGCTCTGTGACGGTGCGGGAAAAACCAACCCGGTCCACGGCCAGGGCGCCGCCGGCAGCAACCCGGTTCAAGTCGGCGCTCTCCATGATGAGAGAGCCGAGCCGGCGCATCTCCTCTTTCAAAAGGCCAACGGCATTGGTGAGCTCGTCACTTCGCAGAGAATTGGAGCAGACCAGCTCCGCAAAATAGTCCGAGCTGTGGGCGGGACTTTTTTTCAGCGGTTTCATTTCTACAAGGCGCACGGGAATGCCCCGTTTGGCCAACTGCCAGGCACACTCGCTGCCGGCAAGGCCCGCGCCGAGAACCGTTACTGTTTGCATGACCTAATCCTTCGTTTTCGCCGTTTTACGCGCGGCGGGCTTCTTTGCGGCAGCGGATCTGGAGCTTGTCTTTTTGGCGGCAGGCTTCTTTTCTTCGCCGCTCGCGGCGTCTTTCTTCTTTTTCTGATAGCCCCGTTTGTCCTCAGGCACGAAATTGACACATTCCTCGTTGACGCAGAAGGGCTTCAGCGCACCGCGACCGGATTTCTTGAACATGGTCTTGCCGCAGGCGGGACAGAAATCCTTGGTGGGTACGTCCCAGGTGATGAAGCCGCAGTCCGTTCCCCGCTCACATGCGTAGAAAACATAGCCTTTCTTGGAGGTGCGCTTGAGGATCTTGCTGCCGCACTTGGGGCATTTACCGGGCATTTCCACCACGATGGGCTTGGTAAAGGTGCACTCCGGGAAGCCAGGGCAGGCCAGGAACTGACCGAAACGGCCCTTTTTGACCACCATCTGGCGGCCGCAGACTTCGCAGCGCTCGTCGCTGAGCACATCGGGGACCTTCAGCCGCACGCCGTCCAGGTCTTTTTCAGCCTGCTCCATCTCCCGATGGAAGCCACCGTAAAACTCAGTCAGAACATCACGCCATGCAGCCTTGCCCTGCTCGATGCCGTCCAGTTCCTCCTCCATATGATTGGTGAACTTCAGGTCCACGATATCGGCAAAGTGATCCTTCATCATCTCCGTCACGATCTCGCCAAGCGGCGTGGGGCGCAGGTACTTGCCCTCTTTGAGCACATAGTCATGGGCGGTGATGGTGGTAATGGTGGGGGCGTAGGTGGAGGGACGGCCAATGCCCTTTTCCTCCATGGCCCGGATGAGGGTGGCCTCGGTATATCTGGCGGGAGGCTGGGTGAACTGCTGGTCAGGCAACATCTTCTCCAGCTTCAGCAGCTCCCCTTCCTCCAGAGAAGGCAGGGGGCTGGAGATCTCGTCGCTCTCCTCATCCCTGGCTTCCTCGTAGACGGCGGTATAGCCGGGGAATTTGAGCTCGGAGTAATTCGCGCGGAAGGTATAGCCGGCGCTGAGCACGTCCACAGAGACGTTATCATAAATGGCGTTGGCCATCTGACAGGCAGTAAAGCGGCCCCAGATCAGCCGGTAGAGCCGGTACTGCTCCTGGGTCAGGTCCTTGCGCACAAGCTCCGGGGTCAGGCGCACGTCGGTGGGACGGATGGCCTCATGGGCATCCTGGGCGCCGGCCTTGGTCTTGAAGCGGCGGGGCTGGGAAGGAAGATAGCGGTCTCCGTAGCGCTCGCCGATAAAGCCCCTGGCAGCGCCGAGGGCTTCTTCAGACAGGCGGAGGGAGTCGGTACGCATATAAGTGATGAGGCCGACAGAGCCCTGTCCCGAGATCTCCACGCCCTCATAGAGCTGCTGGGCAATGGACATGGTGCGCCGGGGCGTCATGCTGAGGCGGCGGGAAGCCTCCTGCTGCAGGGTGGAGGTGATGAAGGGGGGCGCAGGGCTCCGCTGCTTTTCGCCGCGCTTGACGCTGCCCACGGTAAAGGGGGCGTCTTTTACGGCATCGATGACGGCATCTACGTCCTCGCGGCACTTGAGATCCATCTTCTTTTCGCCCTTACCAAAGAAACGGGCGTTGAAGCTGCCGCCTTCCAGTCTGGAAAGCTGGGCATCCAGGAGCCAATATTCTTCCTTCACGAAGTTCTGGATCTCGTTTTCCCGATCCACCACCATGCGGGTGGCGACGGACTGGACCCGACCGGCGGAAAGGCCCCGTTTGACCTTGCGCCAAAGCAGCGGAGACAGGGTATAGCCCACGATCCGGTCCAGGATCCGGCGAGCCTGCTGGGCATCCACCAGGTCCTGGTCGATATCCCGGGGATGCTGGATACTCTCCGTGACGACCTTCTTCGTGATCTCGTTGAAGGTAACGCGTCGCGCCTTACTGTCCGGCAGTTCCAGAAGCTCCTTCAGGTGCCAGGATATAGCCTCTCCTTCCCGGTCAGGGTCCGTTGCGAGATAGACCGTACCGGCGCTTTTGGCGTCCTTTTTGAGCTGCTGGATCAGCTCCGTCTTGTCCCGCACGGGAATATACTGGGGCTCAAAGCCCTTTTCTATATCAACGCCCATCTTGCTCTTGGGAAGATCCCGCAGATGCCCCATGGAGGCAGTGACCTTATAGCCGCTGCCCAGGTATTTTTCGATGGTTTTGGCCTTGGCGGGAGATTCCACGATTACAAGATTTTTCGCTTTTGCCATGATAGTTCCTCACTTTTTGGTGATATTCAACTGATAAAAATTGCCCGGAGTGCGCTTGACGTAGTTCTTGATGGCAAGAATGGTCAGATGACGGAGCACAGTTGCCGTGGGAAGACCCGTGCGCAGAATGATATCGTCCACATGGGTCCCGGCCGCATCGATGGCCGATACGATAGCCAACTGATCCTCCGGAAGACCAGAGAGCTGATTTCTCAGGTCAATATAGTCCGGGGCAGCGGGCTTGTCAACGTCTTTTTCCTCCTGCACAGGCTCCGAAGGCGGCGCGGTAGGCGTTTTGGAACCGGAAAAAGGTGCAGGATCATTCCCCGCGTTCCGCAGTTTACCGGGAAAGAGAATCTGGAAATCCTGCAGCACGTCCCAGCCGCAGGTAGCGAGATTTGCACCCTCCTTCAACATGGAAAGGGTACCGGCGCTGTTCTCCGCATTCACATTCCCCGGAACGGCAAAGATCTCCTTCCCCTGTTCCAGCGCGTCCTGGGCAAAGAGCCGGGTACCGCTGCGCTCCGGCGCCTCCACCACCACAAGGGCAACCGAGAGACCCGCGGCAATACGGTTTCGCTCCCGAAAGAACTGCTTTTGCGAATGGCGGCCTGGCGGGTATTCGCTGATCAGGCAGCCTCGAACGGAAAGCTCCTGGGCCAGACGGAAATGCTCCTCCTCGTGGGGCGTGCCCAGCACGCCGATACAGCTGCCTTGGGCCAAAAGGGCGCCGCGGGCAGCCTCCGCATCGATGCCGTGGGTCAAAAGAGACACGACCGTACCGCCGCAGCGACAAATCTGGAAGGCCATATCGCGGCTCATTTTCAAGCCGTAAACGCTGGCTTTGCGTGTACCGATGACGGCGACAGCCGCTTCCCGGTCCAACTCCGGCAGCTTCCCTTTGGCATACAATACCACGGGAGGCGCAAAAATATTCCGCAGTCTTGCGGGATAAGCGGCATCCTGATAGGTCAGGATCTGCAGACCCTGTTCCTCACAGGCGCCGAGGATAACGCTGACCTGAGAGAGATCCCTCTGCTCCAGGCGCTCCGCCTCCAGGGACGTGACACCCGGAACGGAGGAAAAAGCACCTTTCGGGGAGAGCCAGGCCTTTTCCGCATCTCCGAAATGGCGGATCAGAGCGGCCTTGGCCTTGGGACTTACCGAGGCGGCGGAAAGCCAGATCCAGTATGCAAGAGAAGCCAAAGCCAACACCTCCCCGATTCACGGACGATTATAGCAGACGGAAGCCTTAGCGGCAGGCCTCCCACATGAGGACAGCCGCCGCGACAGCAGCATTGAGGGATTCGCTGTCCGGCCCCATGGGAATCACAACGGTCTGATCGCTCATGGCGATGAGTTCCGGACTGAGGCCGCGGCCCTCGCTGCCAACGGCCACCGCTGCGCGGCACAGAGGGACCTTGCGCACGTCAACGGCACGCTCATCCAGAGCAGCCGCATAGAGCGGAAGCTCCTGATCCTTCAGAAAGGAAGAAAGGAAGTCCCGGTCGATTTCCAGGACAGTCTGACGAAAGATAGCGCCCATGGTGGCACGCACGGTTTTGGGATGATAGAGATCGGCGCAGGCGCCGATGAGAATCACCGCGTCCATGCCGAAGGCATTGGCCGTGCGGATGACGGTTCCCACGTTCCCGGGATCCTGAACACTCTCCAGCACGATGGCGTTTTTGAGCTTGCCGGGTTTGTTGCAGCCGCGTATTTCCACGGTAAAGAGCGGGCCGGGGCTGTTCTGCATGGGAGAGGCAAAATCAAAAAGCTCCCCGGGCACGATATACTGACGTGTCTCATCGGGAAACAGGATCTCCCCCGCCTTCTCCTTCCAAAGTACGGAAGTGACCCTGGCTCCGAAAGCCAGAGCCTCCTGCAGGGTCTTGACCCCGTCACAGAGATACTCCCCCTGCTGACGCCGGTAGCTGCCGTCGGAGGCCAAAAGCCGGACGTGCCGGATATATGCGTTTTTGCGCGAGGTGATCGTTTCCAAAAGAAGGCCCGCCTTCCGCTGTTTTATTATTATAGTACTGCCGCTTGCCATCATACCTTGTCGGAAAGCATTTTGCAAGCCCCAAAGAAAAGAACAGATCCCCCGGAGTCGTTCTCAAGGGGATCTGTTTCGACGGATGGACTTGCATCAGTCCAACGTTTTGCTGTCTTCCATGTCCAGGATCTGGCGGAACTGGGTCTCGTACAGTTCCCGGTAGGTGCCGCCCTTTTCCAGAAGCTCCTCGTGAGTCCCGCACTCGGCGATGACCCCGTCCTTCACCACAAGGATCCGGTCCGCTTTCAGGATGGTGGAAAGCCGGTGGGCGATGACGATGCTGGTGCGGCCTTCCATCAGTGCCTCAAGCGCCTCCTGGATGGCGTTTTCGGTAATGGAGTCCAGAGCCGAGGTGGCCTCGTCCAGGATCAGGATCTTGGGATCTTTCAAAATGACACGCGCGATGGAGAGGCGCTGTTTCTCGCCTCCGGAGAGCTTAAGCCCCCGGTTGCCAACCATGGTCTCCAGGCCATCGGGCTGATTATGGATGAAATCGCTGAGGTTCGCGATATAGCAGGCGGCATCCAGTTCCTCCTGCGTTGCGTCTTCCTTGGCATAGAGCAGGTTCTCCCGGATGGTACCGTTGAAGAGGTAACTGTCCTGGGTTACGACGCCGATCTGCTGGCGCAGATATTTCAGGTCAAAATCCCGCACATCCACGCCGGCGATCCGAACAGACCCCCCCAACACGTCATAGAGTCGCGGGATCAGGTTGACGACAGTGGATTTGCCGGAGCCGGAGGGGCCCACAATGGCATACATCCTGCCGCCGGGGACTGTAAAATCGATATCGGTAAGCAGGGGCTTTTCCGGGTCGTAGGAGAAGGAGACGTGATCGTAGACAATGTCGGCGTCGGTCACATCGGGCTTGAGGCCGTTTGGCGGAGACTGAATGGGATTTTCCATGTCGAAATAATCGAATATCCGGGTGAAAAGGGCCAGAGATCGGGTGAAATCCACATGGATATTCAAAAGGCTTTCGATGGGTCGATAAAGCCGGTTCACCAGAGCCACGGTGGCCGTGATGGTACCGACAGTCAGACTGGCGTCGGCCTTCGCGATGATGAACCAGCCGCCGGCAAAGTAGATGAGCAGCGGGCCAAGCTGAGTGAACATGCCCATGACCACACGGAACCACTTGCCGCTGCGCTGTTCCTTGAGCTGAAGCTGGGTGACCTCCTCGTTAACACCCACAAAGCGCTGATACTCCCGCTCCTCCCGGGTAAAGAGCTTGACCAGAAGAGAACCTGAGACCGAGAGCGTCTCGTTCACCAGCTGGTTCATCTCATCGTTCTTGGACTGGCTCTCGGTAAGGATTTTCCAGCGGGTCTTACCGACGCTCTTGGTAGGGATGACCAGAAGAGGAATGACTACGATACCGATGATGGCAAGCTTCCAGCTCATGGTGAAGAGGGCGACCAGAGTGGTGACTACGGTGGCGATGTTGGAGACGATGCTGGAGAGGGTGCCGGAAATGACAGAGCTCACGCCGGAAATGTCGGTGTTCATGCGGGTGATGATATCGCCCTGCTTTTCCGAGGTGAAGAAGGCGTGGGGCATGTGCTGCAGATGATCGAACATCTGGTTCTTCATATCGAAGATGATGCGCTGGGAGATCCAGGCGTTGATATAGCTCTCCAGCACGCTGATGATCTGGGAGCCTGCCAGAGTAATAAAAGCCAGGATCAGGAGCTTGATGAGCAGGGTGAGGTTCTTCCCCACAAGGGCCTCATCGACGATTTTACCGGTGATGATACTTGGCAAAAGGCCAAGGACGGCGGAGAGCAAAATCGCCGCAAAGACCAGCACAAACTGAAACCAGTAGGGCTTCAGATAGGACAGGATACGCCGGAGCAGCGCAGCGCTGACCTTCGGCATGTTTTTCTTTTCATCCTCCGTCAGAAAACCGCGGGGCCCCATGCCCCTTCCGGGTCCGGCCATAGGATCGCTTCCCTTCGCTAAAGATGGCCCCATTGTATTGCGCGCAAGAGAATTCGTCAAGAAAAATGCGTATAATAAGCGATCATCATAAAAGAGATACGAAAGAGAAGGATATACCGCGTATCTGGTATACGGGATCAAAACCAGTTTTTTCAAATTCTTATAGACTTTGCAAGTTTATCTGTGTTAAGATGTGAGCATCGAGAGATGAGAGGAGAACCGATATGTTTGACATTCCTGTCATAGCCGGTGCCGCCGACTGGATCAGCGCTGTTTTCAGCGGCATGGACCAGAGCGTCACCCTCTTTATCCGCCAGCTGTATGAGTTTGGCGGCGATCCCATGACAAAGTTCATGGAGTTCGTATCCCTGCTGGGCAAGCACGGCATGTTTCTGATCGCCCTGTCCCTGGTGCTGGCTTTCTTCAAGAAGACGCGCCGCTTCGGCACCGCCATGTGCGCCGGCCTCTTTCTGGGAGCCCTGCTGGTGAATGTTTACCTGAAGGACGCCATCGCAAGGCCCAGGCCCTATACGCTGGACTTCTATAAGCAGCTCTGGATGACCGTTGGGCAGAATGTGGAAAGCGACTTTTGCTTCCCCTCCGGCCATACCAACGCCGCCTTCGCGGCAATGGTGCCTGTATTCATCCTGGGCAAGAAACGCTGGAGCTGGCTTGCGCTGGTGTTTGGCGTGCTGATGGGTATTTCCCGCATCTATCTGGTGGTACACTTCCCCAGCGACGTGCTGGCCGGCATGATCACCGGTACGGTGACGGGCATGATCGGCACCTTCTGCGCCCTGATCGCGCCGCGCTGGTGGTACCGCTGGGATGTATTCCGGAAGCGGGCCAAGGAAGCAGAGGATTAGGATGTTCGGATTCGGCAAGTTAAAATTCCGCGGCGTAGACAAGAGCCTCGTCTCCGATGAGGAGCACCGGCAGGACTACGAGACAGCGGAGAGCATCGGCCGGGTACGGCTTGGGAAGCTCTGCCTCTACTACAGGGACCTGGGGAAGAAATACTTCGTCCCCTACGAGTACATCGACCGCTCCTTCACCCGGATCAGCGAATGTCAGCCGGACGACAGCCCAGCCTATTATTACTACCGGCTGATCCTGGTCCACGGAGAAAAAGAATTTGCAAACCTCATCTTCAACAAGGAGGAAGAGGTAGACAGGATCCACGCAAGACTTCAGGATATCCGACCGGAGATCCAATACGGCTACGTTCCCCCCGCCGACGGGAAGGAACGCCACAAATTCATGTAAAAAAACCAGAAGGCTATGACAAGAGCCTTCCGGTTTTTCTATTATGGAGCTGGTAATGTGACTCGAACACACGACCTGCTGATTACGAATTAATGTCAGGCGTTATATAGATTGTCTTAACTTGCAATAACTTGATATTGAAAAGTCTATGTTTTATGCGGGTTTCCGGGCTTTTGTTGTCGTAGTTTGTTATAGCCTCTTGTAAGGCCTGCTCAATCCTTTTAGGGTACTGCTCAATCCTTTGCTCAATCCTTTTGAGCTTCGTTTATGTCTCTTCCCATAGCTTCATCAATGGCACGATTGACAAAAGCGTTGACGCTCTCACCCTGACTCTCAGCGTGGGCCTTGATCTTCTCTTTCTTCCCCTTGTCCGTTCTGACTTTGATTTCGTCATAGTTCTCTTTCATGTATTTGTTCACAGCTCGCTGCTGCGCTTTCGTTGCTGTCATAGTCGCCCCCCCCTTTCCTGTGATTATGTATTATCATAGCAGAAACATCTATCGGGAACAATATAAAAGACTGTCAAAAACTGTCGCGCATTTTTGTTGAACATTCCAGCTTGATATATCGGGTACGATATATTATTCTTGTGTCGGGTGATCTTTCGCCCACATAATCATGACAGCGGGAATGACCGCAAGGAGGAATAACCATGACAGAACAGTTACAGGCAAAAATGAAAATCATCGACAACATGACCGTTGACGAAATCAAAGCTATGACCCTATTCGAGTTTGACGAATTCGCTGCAGATCTTCATCACACGGAAGCGCGGACACTCCTTAAGCATTTCTTTGATCGGATGTTCTATGTCACTCATAAAATTCCGAGTGTCGATTTCAGTAACGAATACATTGAATTGGTCAGCTGCGATTTCAATGTGTTGGAGGTAATTTTTGACCATTTTTTTCAAGAAGATGTGCCTTTCCTTGAAAAGCATTTGCCCGAAACAGCTGACGGCATGAAAAAGAAGATTTCCGCAATAACGGACATTTACAACGACTATTCAGAGTCGATCCGCGGCCGGCTGAACACGTTCCTTGATCGTTGAATGGAGAATGGCAATGAGTAAAGAACAAACTATGGATGAATTAGATCTTCAAATCCTCCGCGAGTTTCAAAAACTAACAGAGAGCCAAAAGAGAGAGTTTCTTGCTTCTATTCCTTCGATCCTTGCGCAGAGTTCAACACGTCCGGAAGAGCATATTTCCTCTCCCTACTCGCATAACAGCTGATTTCAGTGTCTGGATTGCCCCTGTTTGCCATCGGCAAGCAGGGGCTTTTTTCGTGCTTCATCCATCTGTGCGCATCCATGCCCGTTGCAACGCTCTCTGTGCGCATCTGCTGCATGCCGGGTATCTCTGCCCCATTGTTGCAAAGACGCTCAGAAACGCGCTCAGAGGGCTTGTGAGCGGAGATAACGATAGCACAAACTCTTAACCCCGCTCTCTGTGTTTTTGCCTCCAATCATTGCAGCGACCCCTTGCCACTCATAGCCATCAACAAAGCGGAGCTGGAATACCAACGCCGTTCTTCGATCTGGAATCGTCGAAATAAAGGCATTCACTTGTCCCTCTGATTCTCTCACGGCCTTTTGCAGGCTCTCTATTTGGCTCTCTAACTTCGCACATCTGATTGCGAGGCTTTCCGTTCGATCTTTGATCGTTGCTGCTGCACGGGGCATTCCGTCATAATATGACGCACGAAGAGCCGAAGATCTCAGGGCTTCAAGCAGGTCTCGTGCTTCGTTCAGATCTTCAACTAAAGAACGATGAGCGTTCAGCTCTTCCAACGTCATTGTTATTCCTCCAATGTGGTAAGGGCCGCGGATCAGCGCGGCCCTAATTCACAGTTTAGATAGCTTACGCTTATTCGCTCTCACTGCCGTCTCTGGGGATCACGCCATCCGTTGCACGTTCCCAGGCATCCAGCGAAGTGCCCGAAAGCCCATTCTCGAAATTGCCGTTTGAATCCCTGCCGGAGAACATGCGGGCAATGTAGGTCAGATCATCGTAACCCTTCAACAGCTTTTCGCTGTCGGTTCGTGCGTCATTGGCAATGGACATCAGCATACCGCGATCCTGGCCCTGCTTCGGGTCGGTCATCTTTTCGGCGGCTTCCTTTGCTGCTTTGCGAAGAAGTGCCAAAATAGTCGGATTTTCGCTAAATTCGGCGGCCATTGCCTGAAAATCTTTCGGCCTCATTGTGCCGCTACTAAGCAAGGCGGCGGCATTTGCGTCCAGGTCAGATGCGTGGTAAGTGTCGGCTGATTCCAGGGCTGCCGCAAGATCCAGGCGGATCTGCGCGGCTTTGGTGTCGAAGTCGTTCCAGATGGTCGAAATCTGGGTCCGGATCTCGGACTTGATTTTATCAAGTTCGAGTTTGGCCGTCTCTTTCTGCAGGCGCTGCGCGGTGTCAAAGTTGGAAAGGTTTCGGCACTTTGCAACTTTATCCTGCGCCGCGTCCAGACGGCCAACAATTTCCTTGTGCTTTCTTCGTGCGCTCTTGACGGCTGCATCGAGTGCCTCGATTGCCTCGCGGTATGCTTTATCGGATTTTTTCATTTTTATATCTCCTTTCAGATGTTTGTCAAAACGCATCCACCATTTGCGGCCATTGCGCACCTGGTGGTGCAGAGGTGTCCAGAAAAGGGGCAGCGTTTCCCCTCTGTCGGCTGTGCCGATTGACGATTAAACAGGGCTTTTAGGCTGCATCCTCCCTTGATATGCAGGGCGCACTCGTCGCCGCGGCAGACAGGGGTTAATGCTGACGAAAAGGGGCAAAATTCAGCCCTCGGCTGTGCCGCTTCCATCATTCTATATCTCTCCACTGCTGCCTTGTTCCTTGCGTTGAAGTCTGCAAGCTCGGATTGCGGCACACTCTCGCCGCCTGACATGATTACCATTGTCTCAAATTCTTGCATGCTTTCCTTTCCGGCCTTATGGCCTATTATTCATAATCATTCTTTCGATCATTTCCGCGATCTCGTGGATCTCTTCGGGTTTTGCCTGCTTGATCGGCTGCGCCAATCTCGCTCGCTCGGCCTCGATCTCGGCCCCGCTAGGGCGTTCACCTCTGACCATCGTCTCACATTCGATGAATGCCCGCAGCCGCAGCCGCTGTTCTGCCACGCTAAGTACAGGTAACTTTGTATGCTCCAGCTTGCGCAATCGGTGCGAATACTTCATTCCGCTGTCCTCCAGTCCCGGACAGCGGTATCACTCAGCGCGCGGATCGCATCATAGCCAATTGAGCCGTCCGGATTCTTCACGATGTACTTTCCCCTGTCCACACCGAGGCTTTCAAGGAAGCTGTCACCGTCGTCCGGCCAAAACGGAAGCTTAGCCCAGATTCTTTGTTCAAGCTCCCTGAGCCGTTCCTTAATTGCCCTGAGCATCTTCCAGAGCCTCCAATCTCGAAATTACATCGGTGATCTCCACGATCCGCAAGCCTGAATCAAGAATTGCCTTACCTGCTGCGACGCGCGCAGAGCTGGGGGCATCGGGATCTGTGGCTATTCTGCGCAGCGCCTCCGCTGCATCGGTCATACCGGACCTTATGGATCGCCCGGCCTCTTCTACAAGCTGAGATAGCTCTTCCCGGTATGCCTCGCGGAATGCACTGTCAGTCTGTAACCATTTGCGCAAAGTCGAATATCCGATCTTTGCCTCTGCTGCGGCTTCTCTTGTGGTAGGGGCGCGAATCAAGGCCGCAAGCGCCCTCTGTTGTCGGTTTGTCATCTTTTTCCTTTCTTTGTGCTCAAATGTGCCCAAAAGTGTCCTTTCTCTACACGCCCAACTTTGCGAGTGCCTGCTGTCTCATGTTTTCAAAATCGGTCTCAGACGCCGGCCTATATGGCGGAGGAAACGCGCGGTTTCCTTCCCCTTCCAGACCTTCCCTTTCCTTCTCCGCTTCTTCCTCAGAATCAGACTCTGAATCTTTATCAATATCAAAATCTTTCTCAGAATCAGAATCTATATCTTGGTTCTGTATCTGGTTTTCGAGCTGGTTTTCTGCCTGGTTTTTCTTTGGCCTGCCGCCTTTGCTCCCGTTTGCCTTCGCTGTGCGGTATCGCCGCTGTGAGGCGTCGATATTCGGCTTTATCAGAGTAAACAGGCATTTCACGGTCGGCTCCATCTCGATCAACTCACCATACAGGCCGTAACAGACGACAGCATCATACACACCCAGCCGCACGTTATCCGGCAAGTCTTTTATGGCTTCATAGAAGGAATGGAGGAACACAACGCCGTCAGCCATCTCCCGCCACCTCCGCCGAAGCAATGGCCTGCGCCGTCCGGTAGATCTCGGCAGCTCGATGCTCCATCGACCGTGCGCAGCGATCGCGCTCGGCCGCAGTCGCCGCCAGATAGTAGCCACTCCGGCAGTCCATGCAGATACAAGCACCGCCCAGTCGTTCCCTCCAAATCATACGCCGAACCGTCCGCTCGTCCAGTCCCGTCAGCGTCTGGAGATGCTGGAGCGGGACGGCGTTAGCTGATCCGCGAAGAAGTAGGGAGGCAATGGAAATCGCTTGCCCTGCATTTTTCACTGTGATAGAATGCGTTTGAGGATTCCCGAACCCCTCAAGGGCGATCTGCCCGCCGCCGTCCTGGTGTTGCAGCACCAGGGCGGCTTTTTTTGTTGCACTCATGCTCGCACCTCCGCGTCCAGCTTCCGCAGAAGCGCGGGAATGTTTATCAGATACGTACCTCCCGACTTGATGTGCGGAACTGTCCCGGCCTTGCACCCGGCTCGAAGGAAGCTTTGAGACAATCCAGTAATCCGGCATGCAGCAGGAATCCTCTGGAACGGCGCATCATCATTCTGTGCTGGCAACCTCGGCATCACTGTTCCCTCCCTTCTCAGCTTTCCGTGTCCAGTACGCCTCGTTGTATCGGCGGGTTTTTTCTTTGTTCTTCGCTCGCCACTCACGAGCATACCTGTTCCGCGCCTCACGTGCAGCGTCTGTCATCGTCATGTCGCTCATTATTCTTCACCCCCTCAAATCTTATCTTGTTGTTGACTTTTTTAGTCATCTTAATTATAATGACTAAAAAGACGGAAGTCAACGTTTCAAGCCAGCGTGATTAATTGTCACAAAATTGAAGGGAGCTGTAAGTATGATTGAGAGAAAAATAGTCAATAGAAGGGTTAATGAATTACGAGATAACATTCTTTGCTTAACGCAGAAGGACTTTGCAGAATTATTAGGGAAAGGCCGATCCACTGTAAACAATTGGGAGCAAGGAACTCAGATTAAATCAGATGATCTTGAAAGAATATGCCGTGTAACCGGAGCATCTGCTGACTATCTGCTCGGCCTCTCTGAAGTATGGAGGCGCAGCGAATCATTGCAGAGTATTCATGCTGAAACGGGCCTTTCGGAAGAGGCTATTATTAAGTTGGTAAAAATCAATAAAGGACCCGACGCAGAAAGATTTCTTCGCGTCATTTCTTTGCTTATTGAGAACAGCAACGCAGAATTCTTTCTTGTGCTTCTATCCTCTCTCTTCGATATAGACGCATCCTCAGGTCCAAAGACAATAAGCGTGGATATCAACGGGGAACCTCTTACAATGTCAACAGAAGGGTTTCTAATAGAACACATAAAGTCCTTATTTGTACAAGATATTCTGCGCATAAAAAAGCAATACAGAGAAAAGGAGCAGTAACAATGGCAAGCACGAAATTGATGGAAACTAAAGATGGGAAGCGCTTCTTTCAAATCTGTGTTTCTCGCGGCTATGGTAAATCTCCCTATAAAACTCGCTGGTATTGGCCTGACGGCTGGAGCAAGCGCACAGCTGAGCGGGAGGCCGCAAAACAGGCGGCTGAGTTTGAGCGGGCTTGTGCTGCCGGGGAGGTCATGAACCGCACGCAGGCAAAAGAAAAAGCCGCTCAGGAAGCGGCAGCAGCAGCGGCTATTAGGACATTCAAAGAATACGGGGAACGTGTGTTCATGCCTGGAAAGCGCATCAACTGCGCCGAGAAAACACGCGCATACTATCAAGGCGCGCTCGACCACCATCTCTATCCGGCATTCGGCAGCATTCGGCTCCCGGATATTACGTCCGCTCAGATAACGGCATTCTTCCTTAAGCTCAAAGAATCCGGCCTTGCTCATTCTACAGTTATAGGAATCTATGTGACATGCAATCAGCTCTTCAAGCAGGCGTATCTTGACGAATCCATAGAAAAGAATCCAATGGATCGCGTACAGCGTCCACGGCAACGCAAGGACGAACAGAAAAAGGAAGTGGAGGCATTCACCGCCGACGAATTGAAGAACATCCTTTCCCTGCTGGACAAGGAGCCGTTAAAATGGCGCTGCTTTGTTCGCCTCCTGATCGATACCGGCCTCCGGCGCGGCGAGGCCTGCGCATTGAAATGGGACAACATCGACCTGAAAGACCATTCCGCCATAATCAGAGAAAACTTGTGCTATACACCGGAAAAAGGCGTTTATATTGATGTGACCAAAACAGGCCGTGAGCGCGTCGTATACTTCTCGCACGAAGCTGCCGCCCTTCTGAAACAGTATCGAGCTGAACAGATCGCGGCAACGGTCAGGCGCAAGGAAAGGCTTATCAAGGACAAGCAGCCCCTGCAGTTTGAGAAGATCGCTATTCCTGATTACGTCTTTACAGAGCGGGGCAACAGCGAACCCATGCACCCCGACGCGGTAAACAGGTTCTTCCAGAAATTCGGGAAGCAGCACGGAATCGAAATCCACGCGCACAAACTCCGCCACAGCTTCGCCTCTCTTGCCATTGTGAACGGCTCCGACATCGCCTCTGTTTCGGAGGTATTGGGACATGCGGACAAGGCCACGACGCTCCGTGTCTACTCCCACGCCGACGAAGAGAGCAAGCGCCGCGCTGCCGGGATCGTCGCCGACGCCATCAAGCAGGCATAAAAACGACGCAAAAAGCCGCCCCGGATCAGGGGCGGCTTTCGTCGTTCGTGCTCATTTTTATGGCCAGCTCAATCCTTTGCTCAATCCTTTGTCATTTTTGCGAAAATCAGCAGTTTTTCATTTCTGAGTCAAAAGTTATCACAAAGTAGAAAAAGCCGTGAATCTCAACGATTCACGGCTTAAAAGTTGGAGCTGGTAATGTGACTCGAACACACGACCTGCTGATTACGAATCAGCTGCTCTACCGACTGAGCTATACCAGCACAGGAGTTTTTTCAGCGAATGAGAGTATAGCACAGAGCAGAGCAATAGTCAAGTTGCAGTTCAGAAAAGAAGCTTTGGAAACTGTAGGGTTTACAATGATGTGTGACAGTAGGAGAAAAAAAGAATAGCGAATAGGAGCGGCCTGTATTATGGTTGAGTTGTCCAGACAAAACCGAAAGGCAGGCACCCTATTCGCTATGG
>JAFSMZ010000051.1:0-5379 GCA_017447685.1 Oscillospiraceae bacterium | reverse complement strand
TTTTCCACACAAGCCCTTAAATTGAGGCGGTTTTTGCACCTTTTTATCCTTTTTTTGAGCCTGGTTCTCACCAGCTGCTTACAAAAGGTCTTTTAATCAGCGTTTACCTAGAAACTAAAATCTCACATCACAGCTGGGGGCCGGCGGCCACCAGAGCCTTGCCCGCCTCGTTCGACTCGTACTTGACGAAGTTCTTGATGAAGCGGCCGGCCAGGTCCTTGGCCTTCTCTTCCCACACAGCGGGATCGGCATAGGTGTCCCGGGGATCCAGAATGGCGGGATCCACGCCGGGCAGGGCGGTGGGCACTTCAAAGTTGAAGTAGGGGATGGACTTGGTGGGGGCTTCCAGGATGGCGCCGCTGAGGATGGCGTCGATGATGCCGCGGGTGTCCTTGATGGAGATGCGCTTGCCCGTGCCGTTCCAGCCGGTGTTCACCAGGAAGGCCTTGGCGCCGCTCTTTTCCATCTTCTTCACCAGCTCTTCCGCGTACTTGGTGGGGTGCAGCTCCAGGAAGGCCTGGCCGAAGCAGGCGGAGAAGGTGGGGGTGGGCTCGGTGATGCCGCGCTCGGTGCCGGCAAGCTTGGCGGTGAAGCCGGAGAGGAAGTAGTACTTGGTCTGTGCCGCCGTCAGGATGGACACGGGAGGCAGCACGCCGAAGGCGTCGGCGGAGAGGAAGATCACGTTCTTGGCGTCCGGGCCGGAGCTCACGGGGCGCACGTTCTTCACGATCTTCTCAATGTGCTCGATGGGATAGGAGACACGGGTGTTCTCGGTGACGGACTTGTCGGCAAAGTCGATCTTGCCGTTCTCGTCCACGGTCACGTTCTCCAGCAGGGCGTTGCGCTTGATGGCGTTGTAGATGTCGGGCTCGGAGTCCTTGTCCAGGTTGATGACCTTGGCATAGCAGCCGCCCTCGAAGTTGAAGACGCCGTTGTCGTCCCAGCCGTGCTCGTCGTCGCCGATCAGCAGACGCTTGGGGTCGGTGGACAGGGTGGTCTTGCCGGTGCCGGAGAGGCCGAAGAAGACGGCGGTGTTCTCGCCGTTCATGTCGGTGTTGGCGGAGCAGTGCATGGCGGCCATGCCCTTGAGGGGCAGGTAGTAGTTCATCATGGAGAACATGCCCTTCTTCATCTCGCCGCCGTACCAGGTGTTGATGATGACCTGCTCCCGGCTGGTGACGTTGAAGGCCACCACGGTCTCGCTGTTCAGACCCAGCTCCTTGTAGTTCTCGCACTTGGCCTTGGAGGCGGTGTACACCACAAAGTCAGGCTCGAAGCTCTCCAGTTCCTCGGCGCTGGGCTTGATGAACATGTTGCGCACGAAGTGGGCCTGCCAGGCCACCTCCATGATGAAGCGGATGGCCATGCGGGTGTCCTTGTTGGCGCCGCAGAAAGCGTCCACCACATAGAGCTTCTTGCCGCAGAGCTGATCCTGCGCCAGCTTGCGCACCACTTCCCAGGTCTCCTGGGTCATGGGATGGTTGTCGTTCTTGTAGCCCTCCGAGGTCCACCACACGGTGTCCTTGGAGTTTTCGTCCATGACGATGTATTTGTCCTTGGGAGAACGGCCGGTGTAAATGCCGGTCATCACGTTCACAGCGCCAAGCTCCGTGAGAACGCCCTTGTCAAAGCCCTCCAGAGAGGGATCCATCTCGTCCTCAAACAGCTTCTCATAGCTGGGATTGTAAATGATCTCGGTCGCACCGGTAATACCGTACTTGCTCAGATCCAGATTGCCCATAATTGCATCAAACCCCTTTCGGTAAGATTATGCTTACAATATAGCACAAGCCGCTTTCCCCGTCAATCAAAAGCACAGGCGAGAAAGAGGGAAAGCGATCGGCTCCCTCCCTGAGGGAGCTGTTGCGGCGGCATGCCGCCGTGACTGAGGGAGTAGCCGCAAGCTCCGGTCTCCGCCATAGGGACTGTTCACGAAGCGGCCACACGAAGCCTTCTCCTTGAGGAGAAGGTGTCATTCGGCGTGTCACGGTCCGCCGAATGACGGATGAGGTGTCGCCCTTTGCTCCCCCGCCGGGGGAGCTGTCAGCGAAGCTGACTGAAGGGGCGCGACCGTGTCGGAAAGTGGCCTCCGCGCATTCCCCCCCTCTCGCTGTAGACCAACCCTCGCGGTAGCCCGTGCGGTAAAAGCGAGATGCAGAGAAAAGGTCCGGCGCATTCGTAAAAGCTGCGAATGCGCCGGACCTTTCTGCTTGCTTGGTCCCTGTACCGCCGGGCGGGGACATACCCGCAGGGCACGCAGAGCCGCCGCCCCTACGGCGGGTACTGAGTGCGGCGGGCGGTTCCGTGAGGATGCGGAGATCCAGCCTTGCGCCGGGGGCGGGATTCTTTGACTCCGCTGCGCTTCGCGAAGCCATGACAGGACGGAGCCCCTATCGGCCTTCGGCCACTTCCCCCGGAGGGGGAAGCAAGGGCTGCCAGTGCGTCAACCCCTACGGCGGGAGCAGCGGGCGATTCGTGAATCGCTCTTACACAATAAAAAATGAAACAGGCTCGGAAACCCGGCGGTTTCAGAGCCTGTTGCTGTATCTCATTCTTCTTCTGCGTGGGGTTCCTTCTTGGCCAGGAGCTTTTCGACTCTTCGGCCGTCCATGCTCAGCACGGTGAAGGTCCAGTCTTCATAGCGGAAGCTGTCGCCGGGCTGGGGGAAGTCGCCGAAGCTCTCCACCGTCCAGCCGCCCACCGTTTCACTCTCGGCCTCAAAGCTGTCCTCATCGATACCCAGCAGCTCCAGGAAGTCGGAGAGGACCATGTCCCCGTCCAGCTCATACTCGTCCTGGTCCCGCTGCACGACCTCCTCCTCCACGGTGTCGGTCTCATCCCAGATGTCGCCCACGATCTGCTCCAGCACGTCCTCCATGGAGAGGACGCCCAGGGTGCCGCCGTATTCGTCGGACACGATGGCAAGGTGCTGCCGCGCCTTTTTCAGGCTGCTCAGCACCGCGGGGAGCTTCATGGTCTTGTACACAAAGCAGGGGGGCATCAGGAGGCTGCGGATATCCGTGTGGCCGTCCTCGGTCATGGCCTTGAGGAAATGGTTCAGGTACAGCACACCGATGATGTTGTCGATGCTGCCCTCGTAGACCGGCAGCCGGGAATAGGGGGATTCCTCCACCAGGCGGAGGATCTCGTCCCAGTCGTCCTCAATATCGATGGCGTACACGTCCACCCGGGCGGTCATCACCTCGGAGGCGGAGATCTGGTCGAACTCGATGGCGGCCTGGACCAGCTCGGACTGATCCTCGTCCAGGACCTCCTCGTCCTCGGCGGTCTCAATCAGGTTCTGCAGTTCCTCCACGGCCTCCTCGGCGTCCTCGTCCTCCTCGCCCTTGAGGGGCTTTGTGATGAGCTCGATGGTCTGCACCACCAGCCACACCAGCGGCTTCAGGAGGATCATCAGAGTCTGCACCGGGTAGGCATAGCGCTCCGCCACTCGGTTTGCGCTCTTCTTGCAGGTGATCTTGGGGATGGTCTCCCCGAAGATGATGATCACCACAGTGATGATCAGGGTGCCCAGCCACACCTTCTCGGTGCTGCCGGTGAGCTTGACCACCAGCACGGTGATGAGAGAGGAGGCGGCGATGTTTACCAGGTTGTTGCCGATGAGAATGGCGCCAAGGGCGTCCTCAAAGCGCTCGGCAATGCGCGCGGCCACGCCGGCCCGCTTGGAGCCGTCGTCCCGCAAATGCTCCAGCCGGAGGCTCGAGCAGGAGGAATAGGCCATCTCCGAACCGGAGAAGAAGCCGGAGAGAATCACACATACCAGGATCCCCAGCAGAATGAGAAGGATCGCGGTCATGCTTCCCCGCCTCCTTCCTCTTCCTTGGGCAGAAGGCTGACCTTCAGCTTGCGGATGCGGTTGTGCTCCATGGCGGAGACGGTGATCTCCAGCTCGTGGTAGCGGAAGGAGTCGCCCACCCGGGGAATGGAGGTGAACTGCTCAAAGGCCCATTCGCCCATGCGGGTGTTCACCAGTTCCTCGTCCCCGTCCGGGTCCTCATAGTCAAGCTGCTCCATCACGTCGCTGACGCTCTCGTCCGCATCGGCCAGGACCACGCCCTCACCCAGGGAGACGATGGGCTCTTCCACAACGTCGTCCTCGTCCCAGATCTCGCCCACCAGCTCCTCCAGGATGTCCTCCACGGTGACGATGCCCAGGGTGCCGCCGTAGTTGTCGGTGACCACGGCCATGTTGGCCCGGTTCTTGGACATGAGGGGCAGCAGCTCGTCAATATTGGTGCTCTGGTGGATGAAAAAGGGCTCGTCCAGCAGCGCACGCAGGTCCAGAGCCTGACCCTCCCGCAGGTAGGCCTTGATGAAGCGGCGGATCTGCAGGATGCCGATGATGTTGTCCACGCTTTTCTCGTAGACGGGCAGGCGGCTGTGATTCTGGGACTTGACCTGGGAGAGGATCTCCTCCAGGCTGTCCTCGATATCAATGGCCTCCAGATCCACCCGGGGGGTCAGGATGCTCTCCACCGTCACCTCGCCGAACTGCAGCGCGGAGGAGATCAGGTCGCCCTGTTCCTCGTCCAGACTGCCCTCCTCGGTCATGTCCTCGATGATGTCGTAGAGCTCATCCTCCGTCACGGAGATCTCGGGGTCGCCCTTGGTCAGCGCCGCGGCGCCCCGGCCGATCAAGGTCAGCAGGGAGGAGACAGGCCAGAACAGCAGCATGAAAAAGCGCAGGGAGGGCGCGGTGGCCTTGCTCAGCCGCTCGGGGTATTTCTTGGCGATGCTCTTGGGCAGCATCTCCCCGGCGAAGAAGACCACGATGGTGGTCACGATGGTGCTGATGCTCACCGCGTTCAGACCCCATAGCCGGGTCACTGCCACGGTGACCAGAGAGGCCGCCGCGATGTGCACGATGTTGGTGCCGATCAGCAGCGTGCTGATGGCCCGGTCAAAGTGATCCAATACGTAAAGCGCCGTCTCGGCCCGGGAATCGCCCCGGTCGGCGGCGGTTTTGATTTTGTTGCGGGAGGCGGAGGCAAAGGCAGTTTCCGCCACGGCAAAATACGCTGCGCAAAACAGCAGCAGGATCGCAAGGATAAACGGCAATCGACTGTCGCCATCCATAATGGGATAACCACTTCCTTTTTTGTAAAATCACAGCACAATATAACACAGTTTGTGCGGTGCGTCAATAGATGGATGGGGCATATCACACAAGCTTACTCCGCCGCCGCGGCCTCTTTCGCCAGCAGCGAAGACACTTTTTGTAGGTTTGTCAATGATGTGTTACACATCAGGAAAAGAAGAAAGGACCTGTTTAGGCGAGCGCCAGCCGAGGGGACGCATAGGGAAGTCGTTATATTTGTATTGCCAGAGAGCAAGCTGTTTTTGGAAGTCCTCGAAGGA
>JAFSMZ010000023.1:0-114497 GCA_017447685.1 Oscillospiraceae bacterium | reverse complement strand
CGCTCGGCCTTCATCTGCTTCTCCATGGCGTTCTGGATCTCCTTGGGCGGCAGGATGTTTTTCAGCTCCACGCGGTTGACCTTGATGCCCCAGGGGTCAGTGGCCTCATCCAGGATGGCCCGCATCTTGGTGTTGATGATGTCACGGCTGGTCAGGCACTGGTCCAGCTCCAGGTCGCCGATGATGTTACGCAGGGTGGTGGCGGCCAGATTCTCAATGGCCACCATGGGCTGCTCGATGCCGTAGGTATAGAGCTTGGGGTCCGTGATCTGGAAATAGACCACGGTGTCGATCTGCATGGTGACGTTATCCTTGGTGATCACGGGCTGGGGCGGGAAGTCCGCCACCTGCTCCTTCAGGGAAACGACCTTGGCGACCTTTTCCAGGAAGGGGATCTTGAAGTGCAGACCCACGTTCCAGGTGGTCTTGTAGGCGCCCAGATACTCGATAACGTAGGCCCGGGCCTGCTGCACGATGCGGATGTTGCGGATGACGATGACGACGATGACAAGCGCCGCCAGGATCAGAGCGATCAATCCTCCGATGTTTTCCATTGCTGTTCCTCCTTATATTCTTGTTATTTTACTTTGCTGTGACGATGAGACGCACGCCCTCGATGCGCAGCGCCTTGACGACAGAGCCCTTGGGCGCTTTCCCGTCTGGGGTATCCATCCGGGCGGTCCAGGTTTTGCCGTCCGCCTGAACGGCGCCGGTGCCGCGGAGATTATCGATCTCCTCAGTGACCACACAGTCGGTCCCCACGATGCGGTCCGCATTGGTGGGCATCACGCGGGAATTGACGTACTTTTTGGCCAGCGGTCTCGTCAGGGCCAGCAGCACCAGGGAAACCAGGATAAAGGCCATGGCCTGCACCCAAACGGGAAGGCCCAGGAGGGATACCAGCAACGCCACCAGCGCCCCCGCCGCAAACCAGATGGAAACCAGGCCGGGGACCACGCCCTCGATCACCAAAAGTACGACCATGGCGATCAGCCAGATGAAGGTCATGCTGACCGCAGCTCCTCCAGAAACCATAAAAATGCTCCTTTCTTCGGTTTACTCTTCTCTTTGCCGGATCACAATCTGCCTTTCTTTTTCACTTGTTTCAATTATACCGCAGCGGTATACAGGAAGCAAGTATTTTTAACTTTTCAAAGAATTTTCCGGAATTTTCCACTTTAACTCTTTACTTTTCGATTTTTATGCGGTAACATAGAACACAAGAAAACTTTAATACGATAACGAAGAGGAGGACATCATGAACAAGCTTCTGAAGAAGCCCAGAAACGATAAGCTGTACGAAGCGATCCTTTCCCTCAACACCGTGGAGGAATGCAAGCAGTTCCTGGAGGATCTCTGCTCCATCTCTGAGCTGATGGCCATGGAGCAGCGCTATCAGGTGGCCTCCTGCCTGTACAAGGGAATGATTTATAACGATATTCTGGCAGAGACCGGGGCTTCCAGCGCCACCATCAGCCGGGTCAACCGCTCCCTGCAGTACGGCAAGGGCGGCTACGAGCTGGTGTTCAACCGCGTGGGGGAAAAGAAAGAGTGAGCAGCTACGCTTCCCTCGCCGCCTGGTACGATGCCTTGACGGGCGATGTTCCCTATGAAGCGTTTGCAGATTTCTATGAGGCGGAATTCGCGCAAAGCGGCGGCGAATTCCGCCTTCTTTTGGATTATTGCTGCGGCACCGGAACACTCACGGCGGAAATGGCCCGCCGGGGCTACGAGATGATCGGCACCGACGCTTCCGTGGATATGCTGATGCAGGCGCAGGAAAAATGCGCCTCTTTGTCCTGCCCGCCGCTGTTTCTCAACCAGCGGGCGGAGGAGATGGACCTCTACGGCACGGTGGACGCGGCGATTTGCTCCCTGGACGGGATGAACTATCTGCCGCGGTCGGTGCTGCCGGAGCTTTTCCGCAGGCTGCATCTTTTTGTCCGGCCCGGCGGTCTTGTGATATATGACGTAAAAGAACCGGAATGGTTCCGCTCTTTGGACGGACAGATCTTCCTGGACGAGAAAGAGGACGTGTTCTGCCTCTGGCGGGCGGACTACCGGGAGGAAGAGCGCTGCATCTGCTACGGGATGGACCTCTTCGAGCGCCGGGGACGGCTCTGGAAACGCAGCGGCGAGGAGCATCTGGAATACGCCCACGAGCCAGCGGAGCTGCAGCGTCTGATGGAACAGGCGGGCTTTCGGGACTTCTCGCTGCATCGGGACGGGCCCCAGCACGCTGAGGGGCGGCTTTTTATCACCGCCGTGAGAGGAGAATAAGAACGATGGATAGAATCATACACGCAACAGCCGCCGAGGGCGCGGTAAAAATGGCCGTCATCACAGCACGGGACACGGTCCAGCGGGCCAGGGAGATCCACAACTGCTCCCCCACCGCCGCTGCCGCCCTGGGGCGCACGCTCTGCGCCGCCTCACTCCTGGGCGAGAGCATGAAAGAGGAAAAGGCCAGCCTCACCATCCGCATCAACGGCGGCGGCCCCATCGGCAGCGTGGTGGCTGTCTCCGACTCCGAGGGCTATGTACGCGGCTATGCGGAAAATCCCCTGGTGCAGCTGCCCCTGCGGCAGGACGGCAAACTCAATGTTGGCGGCGCCGTGGGCCGGGACGGGACCATCACCGTGAGCCGGGACATCGGCCTGAAGGAGCCCTATATCGGTTCCACCGCTCTGGTAAGCGGCGAGATCGCCGAGGATCTTACCGCCTATCTGCTCTCCAGCGAGCAGGTGCCCTCCGCCTGCGCCCTGGGCGTGCTGGTGGACACGGACCGGAGCATCAAGGCCGCCGGGGGCTTCCTGGTGCAGCTGATGCCCGGCGCGGACGAGAGCCTCATCGACACTCTGGAAGAGAACATCTTCCTCATGGATCAGCTCACCACCGTCCTGGACGAGGACGGGCCGGAAGCTGTGTTCGCCCAGGTTCTGAAGGGCATGGAGTATCACCTGGTGGGCGAGGCCCCGGTGGGCTACCGCTGCCCCTGCAGCCGGGAGCGGGTGGAAGAAGCCCTGGCCTGCCTGGAGGGCTCCGAGCTGGACGAGATGGCAGCCGAGGGCGAGACCGTCCGCGTCAGCTGCGAATTCTGCGGCGCGGAATACGCCTTTTCCCCTGCCGAACTGCTGGCTCTGCGGAAGGGAATAGAAGAAAACTGAAAAAATCAAAAAGAAGCACTTGACAAACGTCCCCGGATTTAGTAATATGTACAAGCTGTCAGCGCGGGAGCATAGCTCAGCTGGTTAGAGCACCTGCCTTACAAGCAGGGGGTCACTGGTTCGAGTCCAGTTGTTCCCACCAAATAGTTTGTATATGCCTCTGTAGCTCAGTAGGTAGAGCAGCGGACTGAAAATCCGCGTGTCGTTGGTTCAACTCCGACCGGAGGCACCACCCCGCTATTCGCGGGGCGTATGCGGGCATAGCTCATCCGGTAGAGCGCCACCTTGCCAAGGTGGAGGTAGCGAGTTCGAGCCTCGTTGCCCGCTCCACAAAAACACATTTGCGGCCAGAGGGCCGCAAATGTTATATGGCGCCATAGCCAAGTGGTAAGGCAGAGGACTGCAAATCCTCGATTCCCCAGTTCAAATCTGGGTGGCGCCTCCAAAAAAATCTCTTTTGTTTTTTGACAAAAGAGATTTTTTTGAACGATGTGTTCCGAATTCGGAACGTGAAGGTTGCTTCGCATGTGATGTGATCTTCGATCGTGATGAAGCGTTTACTAATAGGACACATCACATCACCGCGAGCGAAGCGAGTACCATCACGATTCCGAAGGGATCTCATCTTTTATCGCCGCTCCTATTTCCGGGAAATGCTGCGGAACTGGGGCCGGTATTGATTTATGGCCTCCTCTCTTCCTTGATTTCCCACTTGAACGATACATATGCCAATTAACAGCACGCTTCGGCGTGCTTTTTTTGGTTCAATTTTCCAGCGTTCCCAATGTCATTCTTAAGACTTCTTATGTTTCTTTTTTGAAAGAATCGTACTATAATGATGCCAGAGAAAGGAAAGGAGGCCTCTGTTTGAAAAGACCGCTCAAATATCTGTTGGTCATTTTGGCCGGGATTCTGGTCGGTGTGATGGCCTACAGCTCTTATAAGCTGATCAGCGACAAGGTGGAACACAGTCAGGCTCGCAGCAAAGACCAGGACGCCACCCAGAGTTATGTGATCGCATTTCCCGTCTCCCCCACCCCCCGCGCCTATGAGGAGCATGTGGAAAGCGGGGTCCAGCTGGACGACGAAGTGTCCCCCCTCAACAGCATGTATGATCTGGACAAATTCTACGCCCAGTACCCCGACGCCATCGGCTGGATCTACTGCCCCGATACCGCGGTGGACTACGGCCTGGTGGAGGCGGAGGACAACGACTACTATCTCCACCGCTTCTATGACGGCAGCTACAGCGTCAGCGGTTCGCTCTTTGCCGACTGCAACAACGCCCGGGACTTCTCCGACGAGAACACCGTGATCTACGGTCACCACATGAACGACGGCACCAAGTTTGCCGACATCATGTATTACAAGGAGCAGTACTACTACGATCAGCACCCCATCATGTACATCAGCACCCCCACCATGAACTACCGGGTGGAGCTCTTCACCGGCTTCCTCTGCGACGCGGACTCCGAGACCTACACCTTCCGCTTCGACAGCGACCAGGCCTACGCGGAGTGGCTGCAGCGCATGGCGGACAATTCCGATTTCAAGTGCAACGTGCACGTGTCCTACAAGGACCGTATCGTGACCCTGTCCACCTGCTCCTATGAATACTATGACGCGCGCTACGTGGTCATGGGCAAGCTGGTCCCCATCCACTGAACCTTCTTCCGCGACTTAAGAATTCTTATGTTGTGGAAAAGAAGCATCCTCCCTTATAATGCAAGCATCCAAGCAAACCTTTTCATAACGAGGTGATTACCATGAAGAAGAATTTTCGCATGATGCTGAGCCTGCTGCTGGTTCTGGTCTTTGTGTTCCAGTTTGCCGGCGGCCTGGCCTGGGCAGACGATGTGAATGTGACCCTCACCGGTAAGGAGGCACTGATCTATGAGCTGCGCCTGACCGACGAAGAGGGCAAGTCCGCTCCCCTCAGCGCCGAGGAGGAGACTGAGAAGCTGAGCGGCAGCTGCACCGTGTCCCTTCTGCGTGAGGGAAGCGAGGAAGCCGAAACGCCCCTGTCCCGCATCACCGGTTCCGCCGTGCTGGAGGATCTGGTGAAGAAGGGCCTGCTTGTGAAACTCCCCGAGGGCTTCTGCGTTACCGAAAGCTATCTCCGGGGCGACGCCGTGGAGACCCAGGAGCGCAAGCCCCTCCCCTTCACCGCCGACCGGGAAAAGACCGACCTGATCCTGAAGGCCGGCGCCGTCGGGGACAAGGACAAGAACTTTGACAAGAGCTTCCTGACCACCGCCTCCACCGTGGATCCCCAGGTGTACACCCTGGTGCTGGTCCTGAGCCCGATCGAGAAGGAAAAAGCTCTGACCGTCACTCTGGCCAACGACGCCACTGCCCCCGGCAGCGAGCAGCAGGTCAATCCCGGCGAGAGCTTCACCGCTCCCGAGGCGCCGGTGCCCAACACCGAGGATCTGATCTTCTCCTGCTGGCAGGTCAAGTACCCCAATGGCGGCGTTCTGAAGCTGAACCCCGGCGAGAGCTTCAAGCCCTATACCAATTGCCGCGTGGAGGGCAGCTGGATCGACGTGATCACCGTGACTGCCAACACCCCCGTGGAGGAGGGCGAGAGCTTTGCTCCCAACGGCTTCTCCTTCCGCGGACATCTGGCCGAGGGTGACGCCATCTCCTCCGTGTCTCTGTGGGTCCAGGAGACGGAGAACGGCTTTGTGGCCGTTCCCGCTGAGGCCGTGATCATGAACGGTGAGGAGAACGTCACCGACCGCTATGAGCTCCGCTATGTAAACAGCGACCCCGTGCAGAAGGACGCCCCTCAGGACGATCCCACCCCCGCTCCCACTGAGGAACCCAGCCCCGAGCCCGTGCCCGTCGAGCCGGTGAAGATCACCGTCACCGCCAATGAGCCCATCAGCAACGACGGCGGCAAGACCTATGAGCAGAACGGCGCGGTCCTCTCCGCCGGCGCGCTCAGCGAAGGCGACGCCTTTGCCGGCGTGGTGGTAGAGGTCCAGCAGCGGGAGGACGGCAGCTACGTGGCCGTTCCCCGGGACGCCGTCATCGTAAACGGCGAGACCGACGTCACCGCAAACTACGAGATCACTTACGAAGCCAGCCAGCCCGTGACTCCTCCCGCCCCGGAGAAGGTGAAGATCACCGTGACCGCCAAGGAGCCCGTCACCAATGACGGCGGCAAGACCTATGAGCAGAACGGCGCCCTTGTCAGCGCCGGCGCCCTCAACGACGGTGACGCCTTCACCTCCCTGACCGTGGAAGTGAAGCAGAACGAGGACGGGACCTACGTGGCCATCCCCCGGGACGCTGTCATCAAGAACGGCGAGACCGACGTCACCGAAAACTACGAGATCACTTACGAGGCCAGCCAGCCCGTAACGCCTCCCGCGCCGGAGAAGATCAAGCTCACCGTCACCGCCAGGGAGCCTGTCACCAAGGACGGCGGCAAGACCTATGAGCAGAACGGCGCTCTGCTCTCCGCCGGCGCGCTCAGCGAAGGGGACGCCTTCGTGAGCATCGCGATCGACGTGAAGCAGAACGAGGACGGCACTTATGTGGCCGTTCCCCGGGACGGCGTCATCAAGAACGGCGAGACCGACGTCACCGCAAACTACGAGATCACCTACGTGGCCAGCCAGCCCGTGAAGCCTGACGCTGAAAAGATCGCCATCACCATACGCTCCAAGGACCGGACCGCCGAGTATAGCGGCAAGCCCATCACAGCAGAGGAATATGAGCTGGTCAGCGGCGCCCTGGCTGAGGGCGACACCATCGAGGTGAAATACGAGGGCGGCAGCACCAACGTCACCGCCTCCCCCGTTCCCAGCACCATCGCCTCCGTCATCATCAAGGACGCTCTGGGCACGGACGTGACCGAGAGCAAGTACGCTGTGACCATCGACAATGTGAACGCCGGCAAGGTCACCGTCACCAAGCACCCCATCACCGTCACCGCCATCACCGGCACCGTGGAGACCGACGGCACCAAAGTGATCTACGCCAAGGACTGCAAGACCGCCAACGGCAGCTTCACCAAGGGCCACAAGGTGGAAGGCCTGCTTTTGGGCCATGAGCTCCGGGGCGACTTCGTCAAGGGCTACGGCAGCGAGACCTTCGTCACCAGCATCGATCTGACCCAGCTGCGGGTGGTTGACACCGCCAACAGCGACACCGACGTCACCGCAAACTACCAGGTCAACACCGTGGACGGCAAGATGACCATCAAGGTCAGCTCCCAGACCGGCGTGCCCGTGGCCGTCACCGTAAAGGACCAGTCCTGGACCTATGACGGCGCGGCCCATCGCCCGGACCAGAGCGGCTACAACATCAGCGGCCTGCTGGACGGCGACGTCGCCACCGTGAGCCTGCAGCTCAAGCAGAACGAGACCCAGACGGAAGAGGCCACCAACGCCGGTACCTACTCCATCGTTCCCGTGGTGACCATCAAGAATAAGGATGGCAACCCCGTAAGCGAGAACAAGTACAAGATCAACGCCAGCAACGGAACGCTCACCGTCAAGAAGCTGGACATCACCCTGGAAGCTATCTCCGACACCAAGCCCTATGACGGCAAGGCCCTTGTGAACGACAAGGTGAAGGCCCCGGCTCTGGCCGCCGGCCACAAGTATCAGGGTGTGAAGCTGAACGTCTATGACGCCAAGGGCAACCTGATCAAGAACGGCGCCAAGGAAGTGGGCACCTACACCAAGAAGATCACCGAGGTCCACATCGTGGACGCCAAGGGCAACGAAGTCACCACCAACTACAACATCACCCTGGTAGACGGCAAGCTGGTCATCACCAACAGCTCCAAGAATGACTCCAAGAGCCCGAAGACCGGCGACGACAGCAAGCCTGTCCTCTACATCATCCTGATCGCCGCCTCCGTGATCCTGCTGGCTGTCATCGGCGTGTTCCTCGCCATGCAGAGCCGCCGCAAGAAAATGCTCCAGCCCGAGCCCCCCGTGGACGGGGAGTACTTCGAGCCTGACGAAGTGGGCGACGACTGGCAGGATGCAGCCCAGCCCGTGGAAGAAGAGCCCCTGACCCCGCCGGACAGCTGGAATCCTGATGAGACCTGGAAGGATCTGGGCAAAGAACTTGACAAGGCCCCGGATGAGGGTATCGATCCCCTGCCCGAAGAACCTGTACACAAGCCCAAGCACTAAACCATAACGATAAAAAATCCTGCGTTCCCCGGAACGCAGGATTTTTTGCACTCATACGAATACCTGATAAGAAGCTTGAAAAAGATTTCGAGTCAGAATTGCGCCAGACGAGGTGCCTTCCGCAGAGCATAATGGAGATATATGGTCAAGGAAGGCAACGAAGTATGGCACAATTCTGGCCGAAAGACTTTAAAGATTTCTATCATGTATTCGTATCAGTAGATCACATTCAGGTCCACGATGCCGCGGATGCCGTCCACCCGACCTCTCTCGGTAAACTGCCAGAGATCGTAGCGCTTGTCAAAGAGAGGCAGCTCATTGTTTGTGGTGTAGCTGGCAAGCCAGATGTTGTAGCGGGAGACTGCGTTATAATCGAGGTAGGCCTTGAAGAAATTCTGCCCGGCATAGACGCCCGGCTGATAGCCGCTGCTGCGCACCGTCTCGCAAAAAGCCGTGGCGATCCCGGCGCGCTGGCTGGGCGTCAGTCGGTCCGCCCGGCCCTTGGGATACTCGCCGGAAAACTCCATGTCGATATACAGGGGCAGATCCAGGGGGATGCCGTCCAGGGTCTTCACGGCTACGCTGGCCTCCTCCACCGCTTCATACGGGGTGGTGGCTGTTGAATAAAAATAGGCGCCCAGCTGAAGGCCGGCCTTTCGGGCGCTGCGCAGATACTCCCGCATGCGGCAGTCATCATAGAGCAGCCCGGTGGTCCAGCCCCGCCCCCCGATCCGGATGATGACGAAATCGATGCCCTGGGCTTTGACCACGTCCCAGTCGATATCACTGTTATAATAGGAGACGTCCACGCCCAGAGATTTGGCCTTCACGGCGTACTGGTTGAAATAATAGAGCTTCCCGTCGATCTGCTTCAGGCCAAAGGCATAGCTGCCATCTTCATGGACGAAGTATTCGTTGCCGTCCACGGTCATCCAGCCGGTCTGATAGGGCTTGCTCTCCCCCTCCGTCTCCTGGATGATCTCCACCTCCAGCGCATCCGCAGCGCTGTTTTCCGCCGGCAGCTCCTCCGGGGACATCTGGGAAATATCCAGAGCCTCCACATCCGGGAGGACCTGGTAAGGAACGCTCCCCTCCTGATAAGCCGCCCGGCTTTGATCCGCCGCTTCCGCCGCTAAGGATTCCGGAGAGGGTTCCGCCTCTTCCGGACGGTCCTGACGACCGTCAAGGAACAGCAGAAGCAGAACGGTCAGGGCTGCCGTCAGGCAGAACAGCACGATCAGTAGGAGCGTTTCCCACCTGGACTTGCGCGGAAGCTCCCTCATTTTACCTTCATTCGTTTTCATGAACCGGTCTCGCCTTCCGTCGTTAGAGAATTCCTGTTTATTCTATCGCAGGGGCAGCGGATTTGCAACTGTTTTGCCCGAGCGGGAAGAATCTCGCCGAATACGGAATCTTTGCTTGTTTCCTCACGCCCTTCGTGGTACAATCGGGACCATGATGGAACTGCAAAAAGCTTACTGCGAAGCGCGGCGCAGTCTGATCCGCGCCAAATTTGATACGCTGAATCCGCGGCAGGTCGAAGCCGTGATGGCAACGGAAGGTCCCCTGCTGATCCTGGCGGGAGCCGGCAGCGGCAAGACCACCGTGCTCATCAACCGCATTGCCAATCTCCTGCGCTTCGGCCGGGCCAGCGACAGCACGGAGCTGCCCGCCGGCGCCGATGAGGAGAGCCTGCACCTTCTGCAGGCGGGAGGGCCGGAGGCGGAGGAGCTGGCGGCTCTGGAGCCGGTGGCTCCCTGGCGGATCCTGGCCATCACCTTCACCAACAAGGCGGCGGACGAGCTGAAGGCCCGTCTGGAGCGGATGCTGGGCGAGAGCGCCAACGACATCTGGGCCTGCACCTTTCACTCCGCCTGCGTGCGCATCCTGCGCCGGGACGGGGACAAGCTGGGCTACGGGGACAACTTCACCATCTATGACACCTCCGACAGTCAGAGCCTCATCAAGCGGATCCTGAAGGATCTGGAGATGGACGAGAAGAGCTTTCCGCCCCGGGCAGTGCTCTCGGAGATCAGCCGCAGCAAGGACGCCATGGTGGGGCCCGCGGACTATCAGGTCCAGGCTAAGGCCTCTCACGACTTTCGGCGGCAGAAGATCGGCCTGGCCTATGCGGAGTACGCCCGCCGTCTCTTCGCCGCCAACGCCCTGGACTTTGACGATCTCATCGCCTGCACGGTGAAGCTCCTGCAGGAGAACGGGGATGTGCGCAGCTACTGGCAGCGACGCTTCCAGTACGTCCTGGTAGACGAGTACCAGGACACCAACCACCTGCAGTATCTGCTGGCCTCCACCCTGGCGGGACACTGGGGCAATATCTGCGTGGTGGGCGACGACGACCAGAGCATTTACAAATTCCGCGGCGCCACCATTGAGAACATCCTCTCTTTTGAAAAACAGTTCAAGGGCTGCCGCACCATTCGTCTGGAGCAGAACTACCGCAGCACCGGTCACATCCTGAACGCTGCCAACGCCGTGATCCGAAACAACCTGGGCCGAAAGGGCAAGGAGCTCTGGACCGACGCGGGTCCCGGCGAGCTCATCCAGCTCACCTGCGCCGACAACGAAAATGAGGAAGCCCAGATCGTGGCCTCCTCCATCATGGCAAGCTTCAGCAGCGGGGCGAACTGGCGGGACCACGCCATCCTCTATCGGATGAACGCCCAGTCCAGCCAACTGGAATTTGCCTTCAAGCGCAGCGGCATCCCCTACCGCATCGTGGGCGGCACCCGCTTCTTCGACCGGGCCGAGGTCAAGGACGTGCTCTCCTATCTGAACGTCATCGCAAGCCCGGCGGACGATCTGCGCCTGCAGCGCATCGTGAACAGCCCACCCCGGGGCATCGGCGAGCGGAGCATGGAGCTGGCCGGCGAGCTGGCCCGACAGGAAGGCTGCAGCCTCTATGAGATCCTGAGCCGGGCAGACCGCTATCCCGAGCTGAAGCGCGCTGCATTGAAGATGAAGCAGTTCGTGTTTCTCATGGAGGAGCTGCGGGCTTTCTCCCAGGTCAATCCCCCGGATGCGCTCTACGATGAGCTGCTGGAAAAGACAGGCTACCTCCGGATGCTGGAGAGCTCCGAGGAGGACAAGGACCAGACCCGGGCCGAAAACGTGAAGGAGCTGAAAACCAGCATCCTGGGCTATATGAAGGAATCCGGCGACCTGACGCTGGACGGTTACCTTGCCAATGTGGCCCTCTACACCGATCTGGACTCCTATGACCGGGACGCGGACAGCGTTGTGATGATGACCATGCACAGCGCCAAGGGCCTGGAATTTCCCACGGTCTACATCGTGGGCATGGAAGAGAGTATTTTCCCCGGTCTGCGCGCCATCGGCGAACCGGAGGAGATGGAAGAGGAGCGGCGCCTCTGCTATGTGGCCATCACCCGGGCAAAGCGGAAGCTCCACCTGCTTTGCGCCCGGCAGCGCATGATCTTCGGCCGGACCAGCGCCAATCGCTGCTCCCGCTTTGTGGACGAGATTCCGGAGGAGGACATCCGCAAGCAGCTGCCCAAGGGCTACGGCTACTCGGAAAAGCGGCCGGAGCCCTCCTACGGCTGGCGGGAACGCCAGGGAGAACCCAGCTTCTCCTACCGCCCGCCGGAGGCAAGACAGCGCAGCGTGGTCCCCGGGCCGCGCAAGCCCGCCGCTCCCCCGTCAAGCACCAACTTCGCTCTGGGCGACCGGGTGCGGCACAAGGCCTTCGGAGACGGGACCATCGCGAAGCTGACCCCCATGGGCAACGACTTTCTGGTGGAGATCCGCTTTGACAAGATCGGCAGCAAGAAGCTGATGCTCCGTGCCGCCGCCCTGCACATGGACAAAATCGAATAAAAAACGCGCTTCCGGATCCGATCTGGGTCCGGAAGCGCGTTTTTGTTTATCCCAGCAGGCCGGAGATCCAGGCCGCAATGGGGAAATAGGCGATGGGCAGGAAAATGGCCGGCAGCATGTTTGCCACCTTGATGCGCTCCTTGCCCAGGCCCAGCATGTTCACCGCCATGCCGATGAGGATGGTGCCGCCAACAGCGCTCATCTCCAGCACCACGTCCTGGCTGAGTGCGGGCCCGACCAGGCCCGCCAGGAGGGTCAGTCCCCCCTGGAACACCAGGATGAACAGGGCCGAACAGGGCACGCCGAAGCCCATGGCCGCCGCAAAGGCCATGGAGGACACGAAGTCCAGGGCGCTCTTGGCATAGATGATGCTGTAATTGTGGTTGATGCCCGCCTCCAGGGAGCCCACGATGGTCATGGAGCCGATGCAGAACAAAATGCAGGCGGACACGAAGCCCTCGGTGAAGCGGCTGTTACCGCCGCCGTGAAAGAGCTTTTCCTTGATGGCGTCTCCCGCGTGCTCAATGCCGTCGTCGATGCGCAGCAGTTCTCCGATCACGGTGCCCAGCACCATGGAGAGGATCACGCAGAGCAGTTCTTTCGTCTGAATGGCGCTGGAGACGCCGATGACCACCGTGCAGAGGGCCAGAGCCTTCATCAGCGCGTTCTGGAAGCTCTCCTTCAGGCGGTTGCGAAAGAGGATGCCGAGAAAGCTTCCCACCAGCACCGTTGCCATATTTACAAATACCGCGATCATGCCTTGTTCTCCCTTTCTCTCAGGTAGGCGGCCAGGAACAGCAGCGCCTGGCGGTAGCTCTCGAAGCCCAGGCCCTTCACGGTTTTGAGGCAGGCAAGGCGAACATAGGAGATGTGCCGGAAGTCCTCCCGGGTGTCCGGGTCGGACAGGTGAACCTCCACCGTGGGGATGCCCACCCCCTTCACCGCGTCCAGCAGTGCCACACTGGTGTGGGTGTAGGCCGCGGGATTGATGACGATGCCGTCAAAAACGCCATAGGCCGCCTGGATCCTGTCCACCAGAACGCCCTCGTGGTTGGACTGGAAGACCTCCAGCTCCGCGCCGATCTCTTCGGCGCAGTCCTGCAGGAAACGCTCCAGATCCGCGTAGCTGCGTTTGCCGTAGATATCCGGCTCCCGCAGGCCCAGCAGATTCAGGTTGGGCCCGTTCAGCACCAGAAGCTTCATGCCAGCACCTCCAGGATCTTCTCCACCGCTTCCTCCACGGTGTCGGTCTCTTCGATGATATGGTCTGCAAAGCGCTGGTAGAGAGGCGCCCGCTCGGCGTAGAGCTCCCCCAGATCCCGGCTCAGGGAAATGGGTCTTCCCTTCCTGCTGAGCAGGGAAATGTCCCGCTTGCGCCAGAGGATCACACCGTTCTGGTGCAGGAGGGGGTAGTTTTCCTCTCGGGTGATGCAGCCGCCGCCGGTGGACAGAATGGCGCCGGAGCATTTGCCAAGTTCGGAGAGGACCCGGGTCTCCCGCTTGCGGAAGCCCTCTTCCCCTTCCAGGCGGAAGATCTCGGGAATGGACATGCCGGCCTCCCGCTCGATCTCCTCATCCGACTCCAGGACGGGCCGCCCCAGCTTTTCGCCCAGGGCCCTGGCGATCCTGCTCTTGCCGCAGCCGGGCATCCCGATGAGGACGATGTTCTCCATCTCTTTTTGAAGCCCACGGTGGATCTCCTCGATCCTCGTGTCGGGGATGGAAGCACCGGTGAAGATCTCGCTGCAGCGCTTGGCCTGGGCCACCAACATGCCGAGTCCTCCCGCGTGGGGGATACCCAGCTCCTCCGCCTGGAGCAGAAGAGCCGTCCGGGCCGGGTTATACACCACGTCCACCACACCGGCGCAGCTCGGAAACTGCCGCAGGTCTACCGCCGCCTCCCCGTTGCGGGGATACATGCCCACCGGGGTGGTGTTCACGATGAGCTCCGCGTCGGCGTGCCGATCCAGATTTCCGTAATGGTTCTCACCGCTGCGGGAGATGACCAGCACCTCCCGTGCCCCCCTCTGCCGCAGCACCCAGCAGGCCATCACCGAGGCGCCGCCGCTTCCCAGAACCAGGGCCTTCTTCCCCTTGGGGTCGATGCCGTTTTTCTGTAAAAGCCAGGCAAAGCCGTAGGCGTCTGTATTGTCGCCGTAGATGCTGCCGTCCGGACGGCGCAGCAGGGTGTTCACGCTGCCGATCTCACGGGCAGTGTCGGAGAGCGCCTCGCAGAAGGGCAGCATACTCTTCTTATAAGGGATGGTCACGTTCAGGCCCTGCCATTCCCCTTCCCGCAGGAAGTCTGCCAGTTCCTCCGGTTCCCGCTCGAAGAGGCTGTAGGCATAGCTGCCCAGCTGGGCGTGGATCTGGGGAGAATAGCTGTGACCCAGCTTTCTGCCCAGCAGGCCGCAGATCATATCCGGCGAGCGCCGGTGCTGGACCTCACGGCTCAGGGCAAAGATTTTACGATATAACTCCCGCAGCTCGCCCCGCAGGGCGGGCGGGCAGTCCTTTTCCAGGGTCTCCAGCTTCTGTTCCTCCCGGGAAGCGTCCAGGATGGGAAGACCCCGCTCCCGCTTATAGTCCCCGATTTGGCCGGCAAGTTCCATGCGCTGAAAAAAGAGCCGCACCAAGTCCCGGTCCAGCGAGTCGATCTGTTCTCGAAAGTCCTTCAGTTCCATGCTTCCAGCTCCTTTCTGCGGCTGAGCAGCGCGTCATACACGGCAATGGCGGCCGCAGCCTCCACCACCGGCACCGCCCGGGGCACCACGCAGGGATCGTGCCGGCCGGGGACGCGCAGCTCCGTCTCCTCCATACGTTCCAGGTCCACGCTGCGCTGGGGCTTTGCGATGGAAGGCGTGGGCTTGAAGGCCGTGTGGAAGACCAGGGGCATTCCGTTCGTCATACCGCCCAGGATCCCGCCGGCGTGATTGCCCTCAGTCACGACGCTGCCCCCTTCCAGACGGAAAGGGTCGTTATTCTCGCTGCCGCAAAGCCGGGCCGCTTCAAAGCCTGCGCCAAAGTCCACGCCCTTCACGGCGGGAATTGCAAAAAGAAGATTGGCAATGCGGCTCTCCATGCCTTCAAAGAGCGGTCCGCCAAGGCCCACGGGCAAGCCCAGCACCTGACATTCCACCACGCCGCCCAGAGAATCGCCCTCCGCCTTGGCGGCCATAATCCGCTCGATCATGGTTTTTCCGCACTCTTCATTCACCACCGGGAACGCATTTTC
This sequence comes from Oscillospiraceae bacterium, assembly GCA_017447685.1. Taxonomy (GTDB): domain Bacteria; phylum Bacillota; class Clostridia; order Oscillospirales; family Oscillospiraceae; genus Limivicinus. Next base: position 99,081 of record JAFSMZ010000023.1, on the reverse strand, counting down.
CGCAGTTGACGAGTTGAGTATCCCTTCATCATGGATATTGCCAAGCTCAGAGATCCTGGAAATGATACGGATTCCCTCCCGCTCCAGCAGCTGCAGGCAGATGCCCCCGGCGATACAGACGGGCGCCGTCATTCTGCCGGAGAAGGCGCCGCCGCCTGCGCCGTTCCAGGCCGAGCCGTATTTGACGGCGGCGGGATAGTCCGCATGGCCGGGCCGGGGCGTATGGGCAAGGGCGCTGTAATCCTTGCTGCGGCGGTCCTGATTGTGGATCTCGGCGGTAATGGACGAGCCGTCGGTATGTTCTCCGGACAGGCCGGAAGGAAATACGGGGGTATCTGGCTCCTTCCGAGGTGTGGACCAGGGCGTTCTGCCCGGAGCCCGCCGGTCCAGAAAGCGCTGGAGCCGGTCAAGATCGATCCGCTCCCCGGCGGGGATGCCCTCCAGAGTCATGCCGATGACCTCGCTGTGGGAGGCGCCGAAAACACGGAGCGCCAGATTGTCCCCTCTCCAGTTCATCTTGTTCCTCCCTCCAATCGATCCCAGTCCTCCCAGAAGCAGGGATAGGACTTCGCCACACATTCCGCGCCGTCCACTTCCACCTGTTCCCGGCACAGGCAGGCCGCCACCGCCGCGGACATAGCGATGCGATGGTCCCCGAAGCTCTCCACTCTGCCGCCCCGCAGACTGCCGGAGCCGTGGATCACCAGGCCCTCAGGCAGTTCCTCCACGCTGCCGCCAAGGCTTTGCAGCAGGCAGGCGGTGGTCTGCAGCCGGTCCGACTCCTTCAAGCGGAGCCGCCCTGCATTGCAGATCCGGGTGTCCCCTTCCGCACCGGCGGCCAGAACGCTCAGCACCGGGATCAGATCCGGGATAGGCGCCGCGTCGATCTCGATGCCGTGCAGGGCGCCATTTCGAGAAAGGATCCCCTTCTCATCCATCCGCAGCTGAGCTCCGAAACGGGAAAGCAGATCCAGCACTGCCCGGTCTCCCTGAGGAGAATCCGGATCCAGACCGCGCACCAGGAGGCCTTTTTCGCTGAAAGCCCCCATGCAGAGGAAGAAGGCGGCGCTGGACCAGTCCCCTTCCACCGTAAGCTCTCCCCGGAGCGTGGGACGCTGTCCGCCCGGGATCGAGTAAAGATTTTTCTCTTTCGTATAGGAAACGCCCGAAAGTCGCAGAGCATTTTCAGTCATTTGGATATAGGCCGCAGACTCAATGGCTCCCTCCACCAGCAGGCTGCTCTCCCCCGCAAGCAGAGGCAGGGCCAGCAGCAGGCCGGAGATATACTGGGAGGACACGTTGCCAGGCAGCCGATATGCGCCGGGCAGAAGCTTTCCCTGTACCGCAAGGGCGCTCCCTTCAGCCCGCAGCTCCATGCCATGGTCGGTCAGCTCCCTGTCCAGGGGAGCCAGGGGCCGCTCCGGCAGTCTGCCCTCCCGCAGAAAGCGTCCCCGGATCCCCAGGGCGCCCACTACCGGGAGCAGGAAGCGCAGGGTGGAGCCGCTTTCGCCGCAGGGAAGCGGCACTTCGGCGGTGGGGACGTTCCGGATCGGGCGAACGCGGAGAGCGCTCCCCTCTTCCCGGATCTCCGCCCCCATGGCCCGCAGGCAGGCGACGGTGGCCAGGATGTCTTTGGAAAGCCCGTCGCAGCAGATCCGCGTCTCTTCCCCGGAGAGGGCGGCGCAGATCAAAAGCCGGTGGGCCTGGGATTTGGAGGCGGGGATGCGTACTTCCCCGGAGCGCTCTCCGGGCAGCAGCAGGCGCTTCATCTGGCGCCTCCCAGCCGCAGCCAGTCTCCCAGTTCCTCCACTGGGACCTTCTCTACCCGGCAGCTTCCGATTTTCTCGGGAACGACCAGGTTCATGGTATCGCCGCTGCGCTTCTTATCCCGCAGCAGAGCCTCCAAAAGCGCCGCTCCGGGGATCTCCGTCTCCGTGGGAAGGGAGAGAGCCCGGATCCCGGCGCGGATCTTTTCCGCAGCGGCAAAGGAACAGATCCCCTTTTCCGACGCGGCCCGGGCGATCATGGCCATGCCGATGGCAACGGCCTGACCGTGCAGGATCTCATAGCCGCTGCAGGCCTCCACCGCGTGGCCGAAGCTGTGGCCCAGGTTCAAAAGCCGCCGGCTGCCCCGGTCAAATTCGTCCTCCTCCACCAGGTCCCGCTTGATCTCAACGCAGCGGCGGATCACCTCTTCGGAAGCCGCCAGGGCGGGATCTGCGGCGAGTGCGTCAAACAGGCTCTCGTCCCGCAGGACGGCGCATTTAAGCTCCTCAGCGCTGCCGCAGCGCAGTTCTTCCCGGGGCAGGCTCTCCAGCAGCGCCGGGTCGCAGAGGACCAGCAGCGGCTGCCAGAAAGCGCCCACCAGGTTTTTGCCTTCCGGCAGGTTCACCGCGGTCTTGCCGCCTACGGAGGAATCCACCATGGCAAGGAGGCTGGTGGGGATCTGGACAAAATCCACGCCCCGCTGCCAGGTAGCGGCCGCAAAGCCGGTAAGATCGCCGGTGACGCCGCCGCCCAGGGAGATGAGCAGATCGCTCCGGGTCATGCCGGAACGGGCCAGTAAACCCATCAGTTCTCCGTAGGTCTCCAGATTTTTATGCTGTTCCCGGCTTTTGTGCACGAAGCGCAGCACCTGAAAGCCCGCCTGCTCCAGGGAGCGCTGCAGCCGGTCACCATAGAGCTTGACCACATGCTCACCGGTGACGATGCAGGCGCGTTTGGCTCCGCTCCGCTCCCGGATCAGCTCCCCGGCCCTGTTCAGAAGGCCGTCCCCGATCCAGACCGGATAAGTGCGGGAGGCCTTGACCTCTACCGGTTCTTTCATTGGTCCACCTCTTCCTTGCGCCGCTTGCCCTCCTCCAGAAGGCTTTCCAGCTTCCGGGCGTCCCGGCGCTCCAAAGCGTCCCGGTACTCGCCCAGGTTTTCGATGAGAAGGTCCAGCTCCCGCAGGAGATTGTCCCGATTGTCCAGGAAAAGCTCCGTCCACATGGGGGCGTTGAGCCAGGCGACCCGGGTCATGTCCCGGTAGCTTCCGGCGGAAAAGCCGTGATGCTCCAGAGCGGTAGGGCTTTTCACATAGGCGTTGGACACCAGATGCGCCAGCTGGGAAGTGAAAGCGATGCTGGCGTCGTGCTTCTCGGCGGTAGTGACGGGATAGCGGCCGAAGCCCGCCGTGGAGAGCAGCTCCTTGGCGCGGCTCAGCAGCTCGATATCGTCAAAGGTGGGCGGCACCAGCACCATGGGCGCGCCGTGATACAGGTCGGCCCGGGCGTGGGCATACCCGGAGAAATGGGAGCCCGCCATAGGGTGACCGCCCAGATAGGTGACGCCGTATTGCTTCGCCAGGGGGAAGCAGGCTTCGCAGACCACCTGTTTGGTCCCGCAGCAGTCGATCACCACAGGGTGGGGGCCGATATGCGGCGCCATCTCCCGCAGCCAGTCGATGGCCGCTTCCGGATAGACGCAGAGCAGGATCAGATCGCAGTCCTTTGCGCTGCTCTCGTCCAGCATGCCGTCCGATTCTCCGCTGAGCATGGAGTATTCCAGCATGGAAGGGTTCCGGTTCCAGGTCAGGACCCGGTGCCCCGCCTCATGATAGGCTTTGACAAAGGAGCCTCCGATGAGGCCCAGGCCAACGACGCCGACCGTCATGCCGTCACGACCTTTCGGATCTGGCGCACCTTCTCGGAAAGCTGCGCGTATTCCTCCGGCCGCAGGGACTGGGCCCCGTCGCAGAGGGCATGGATGGGATCGTTGTGCACCTCGATCATCAGACCGTCCGCCCCGGCGGCAACGCCGGCCAAGGCCATGGAGGGCACCAGACGGGAAAGGCCCGTGGCATGGCTGGGATCCACGACCACCGGCAGATGGCTCAGCTCGTGGAGCACCGGCACCGCGGAGAGATCCAGGGTGTTGCGGGTGTAATCGGCAAAGGTGCGGATGCCCCGCTCGCAGAGGATGACCTGCTCGTTGCCGCCGGCCATGATATACTCCGCGCTCATGAGCAGCTCCCGCAGGGTGTTGGCAAGGCCCCGTTTCAGGAGGATGGGCTTGTCACAATGGCCCAGCTCCCGCAGAAGGTCAAAGTTCTGCATGTTGCGGGCGCCTACCTGGATCACGTCCACATCGGAAAAAAGCTCCAGATCCCGTATATCCATCAGCTCCGTCACGATGGGAAGGCCTGTCTCCGCCCGGGCGATGCGCAGCAGCTCCAGCCCTCTGGCTTTCAGGCCGGAAAAGTCATAGGGAGAGGTGCGCGGCTTGAAAGCGCCGCCCCGCAGGAGATCGGCTCCCGCAGCCTTCACCGCTTTGGCAACGGTGAGGATCTGCTCCTCCGTCTCCACCGAGCAGGGGCCGGCAATCATGGCAAAGTGCCCGCCGCCCACGGGAACTCCCCCCGCCGAAACCACCATATCATCGGGATGGAACTTCCGGTTGCAGCACTTGAAGGGCTCCGTCACACGGCTGACCTTGTCCACGATCTCCAGGCTCTCAACCAGGTCCAGGTCCAGGTGAGAGGCGTCCCCGATGATGCCCAGCACCGTCTGATAATCCCCGTCCGAAATGTGGACCCGCATCCCCTGATGCTCCAGCCACTGGATCAGCTTTTCTTTCTTTTCCGCACCGGTACCCGGCTTCAATACTACGATCATAGCTTCCGCATCCTCTCTTTAACAAACAAAAAACCGCCCAGGAATCTCCCTGTGCGGATCAAAACCTTATGCTGACGGACCTTTCTGCGCCACGAATCAGCCAACCCGCACAACAGCAGCCGGGCAGGCATAATAGTAGTTGGCAGAAAATGTCATCGTTCCGTCTCCTTTTGGTTTTACTGTTCTAAATATAGACGGATTGTCCCGTAATGTCAAGCCAGGATTTTTGACAAAATTCCCTCTTTTCGCAATGAAAAAATGGCGCTTATTCCAAACAGCTGCGCAGCTTCTCCATGGCCCGCCGTTCGAGCCGGGAGATCTGCACCTGGCTCACCCCCAGGACCTTAGCGCAGCTCTGCTGCGTCAGACCGTGATAGTAGCGCAGGGCAATGACTTTTCGCTCCCGCTCCGGCAGCTGCTCCACAAGCGCGCGCAGGTTTACCTGCTCCAGCAAGCGCTCCTCCGCATCATAGTCCCCCAGCACAAGCTCCAGGCTGAAGCCGTCCTCCCCGCTGCTGCGCTGGATGCTCTCGGCAGGACCGGTGGCGGCCAGGGCAACGGCAATCTCCTCTACATCCAGGCCGGTTGCCTCCGCCAGCTCCGATAGGCTGGGCTCTCTCCCCTGCCGCTGCTCCAGGATCTGGCGGGCAGCGTATATCTTCGCGGCCTGCTCTTTGACACTGCGGCTGACCTTCACGATGCCATCGTCCCGCAGGAAGCGGCGGATCTCCCCGGCGATCTTGGGCACGGCATAGGTGGAAAAGCAGGTGCCATACTCCCTGTCAAAGCCCTCGATGGCCTTGAGAAAGCCCACGCAGCCCAGCTGGTACAGGTCCTCCGCCTCCACGCCCCGGCCGAAATAGCGCCGGGCCACGCTCCAGATGAGCCCGCCGTTTTCCTCGATCAGGCGACCGGCTGCTTCCCGATCTCCCCGCCGGGCGGCGTCCAGATCCTCCAGCAGCGTCCCGCTCATGGGCGAGGCATCCGGGAGCGGATGGTGCGCAGCATGGTCACGGTGGTCCCCCTGCCGGGCCGGGAGCGGACCCGGAGCTTGTCCGTGAAGCTCTCCATGATGGTAAAGCCCATGCCGCTGCGCTCCTCTCCCCCGGTGGTAAAGAGAGGCTCCCTGGCCTTGTCCACATCCTCAATGCCCCGGCCCCAGTCCTGAACGGAGATCTCCAGGCGGTCCCCCTCCAGCATGCGCATGCGAAGCCGGATCCGTCCCACGCTCTCCGGATAGGCATGGACGATGCAGTTGGTCACCGCCTCGGATACGGCGGTTTTGATATCTCCCAGTTCCTCCAGAGTAGGGTCCATCTGGGCGGCAAAGGCAGAGGCCGCCATGCGGGCAAAGCCCTCGTTGCTGCTTTTGCTGGGAAACTCCAGCTTTATGTAGTTCAGCGCGTTCATATTCGCTCCTTTCTCAGAGGCTTCCGGCAGCCACCGGGATCAGCCGATCGATGCCGGCCGCGTCCATCACCCGTTTGGGCTGCTGGGCCGGATTTTCGATCCACATACGCCCACCCATGGCCTTCATCCGCCGGCTGAGCCGGATCATCAGCGCAATGCCGGAGGAATCCATAAAGTGCAGGGCGCTGAGATCCAGCACCAGATCACGGGGTAAATTGGCGTCCAGCAGCTCGTCCAGGCTTTGCATGGCGCCGCGGGCCTCGTGCTGGTCCAGTTCCCCGCTGAGGTAGGCGGTCAGGCGACCGCCGCTGACCGCAGATTGAATGTTCAAGCTCCCGCCTCCTTCCTTTGTGCACAAAAAATATCGCCGTATCCTTCGATACGGCGATATTGTACCAGGTTTTACCCGCGGATTTTGTCAGTTTCGCTTCTCCTTCAGCCAGATCACGCTGCCTTCGGCCAAGGTCAGGCCCAGCTTTCGCTGCAGGGCCAGGGAGACATGATTGTCCGTAAACACATGGCAGTAGGGCAGGTTGCCCTGCTCCAGTTCCCGGGCGATCAGGAAGCGCTCCAGCCTCTCCCCAACGCCCTGTCTTCTCCAGGCAGGCAGGACCTCAAGCAGGCCCATGGAGCCCTCGGCATGCTTGCCGATGAAGCCCACCAGCTTCCCGTCCCGGAAGGCACCGAAGAGGGCACGCCGCTCCAGCAGCCAGGCAAGGTACTCGCTGTCCTCATGGCGATAGTTTGCCTGCAGGAAATCCAGATGCTCCTCAGAAAGCGGGCGGATGTCCTCTTCCGTCACCGCAGGGGGCTCCTTTCGAAGATACACCGCCTGACGGCAGCGCATCCAGGTCTCCATCCCAAGCTCCCGGCAGAGCGGACTCTCCAGCTCCGCCTGATGGATGGAAAGGAGAGGAAAGCGCCTGCCGTCAAGGAGCGTCAAAGCAGTTTCTACATCGGCGCAGGAAAGCATCCCGCAGCTGTCCTAATCCGCGGAGACCAGTACGCCCCGCTCCGTCGCGGAGACGATCTCTCCCAGTCCGCGGCGCAGGGCCTCGGTCATATCCGTGTGCAGCAGCGGATCCCGGGAGAGCCAGGTACGGGCGATCGCTTCCCGGTCCATTACTTGCCCAGATTCTCCAGGCTCAACTTCAGGTTCTCGATCAGAGCCTCCAGCTTGGCCTTCTTCTCCCGCTCCACGTTCACAACGGCCTCCGGCGCGCGGGTGACGAAGTTCTGGTTGGAGAGCTTCCCGATCTGACTCTGCAGCTGCTTCTCCGCGTTCTGCAGCTCCTTCTCGATGCGGGCTCTCTCCTTCTCCAGATCCACCAGCTCCGCCATGGGCATGAACATGCGGGCGTTGTCGGTGACCACGGAGACCATGCCGGCAGTGCTCTCGGGGGCGGCGTCCAGCACAGAGACTTCGCTGGCGTAGGCCAGCTTGCAGATATAGCTGATGCCGGCCTCAAAGGCGGCCTTCCTGTCGGTGGCGATGATGAGATGGGCCTTCCGGGAGGGGGGCACGTTCATGTCGCTGCGGCGGGCGCGGACAGCCTTGATGGCGGTCATCACCATCTCAAAGCTCTGCTCATCCTCCGGGAAGGAAAGCTCGGGCTTGAACTCGGGATAGCGCTGCACCATCAGGGCATCGCCCTCGTGAGGCAGAGCCTGCCAGATCTCCTCGGAGATGAAGGGCATGAAGGGATGCACCAGCTTCAAAATCTCGGTGAGGACATAGAGCAGCACCTTCTGGGCGGAGAGCTTGCTTTCCTCGTCCTCGCCGTTCAGGCGGGGCTTAGTCAGCTCGATATACCAGTCGCAGAAGCTGTCCCAGATGAAGTCATAGATCTTGCCCGCGGCCACGCCCAGCTCAAAGCTGTCCATGTTCTCGCAGACCTCTTTCACGGTGTCGTTCAGCTTGGAGAGGATCCACTTGTCCTCGATCTCCAGCTTCTCGGGCAGCTCGTTCTTGTCGATGCTGAGATACATCATCACAAAGCGGCTGGCGTTCCAGAGCTTGTTGCAGAAGTTGCGCATGGCTTCGCACTTTTCCACATAGAAGCGCATGTCGTTGCCGGGAGAGTTGCCGGTGATCAGGTTATAGCGCAGGGCGTCTGCGCCGTACTTGTCCACGATCTCCAGCGGGTCGATGCCGTTGCCGAGAGATTTGGACATCTTGCGGCCCAGGCTGTCGCGGACCAGGCCGTGGATGAACACGGTCTTGAAGGGCTCCTTGTCCATCTGCTCCATGCCGGAAAAGATCATGCGGGCCACCCAGAAGAAGATGATGTCGTAACCCGTGACCATCACCGTGGTGGGATACCAATAGTCAAGTTCTTTGGTCTTTTCCGGCCAGCACATGGTGGAGAAGGGCCAGAGGGCGCTGGAGAACCAGGTGTCCAGCACGTCCTCTTCCCGGCGGATGTTTTTGCTGCCGCACTTCTCGCACTGGCAGGCGTCCTCCCGGGAAACGGTGATGTGGCCGCAGTCGTCGCAGTACCAGGCGGGGATCTGGTGGCCCCACCAGAGCTGACGGGAGATGCACCAGTCATGCACGTTCTCCATCCAGTTCAGGTAGGTCTTGGAGAAGCGCTCGGGCACGAACTTGATGCGTCCGTCCTTCACCACTTCAATGGCCTTCTTGGCCAGAGGCGCCATCTTCACGAACCACTGGGGGCTGGTGAGGGGCTCCACCACGGTGCCGCAGCGGTAGCAGGTGCCCACATTGTGGCTGTAGGGCTCCACCTTCACGAGATAGCCCTGCTCCTCCAGATCGACCACGATGGCCTTGCGGGCCTCGTAGCGGTCCATGCCGTCGTACTTGTAGCCGCCGCAGATCTTCGCGTCCTCGTCGATGACCTGGATCTGCTCCAGATTGTGGCGCAGGCCCACCTCATAGTCGTTGGGGTCGTGGCAGGGGGTCATCTTCACGGCGCCGGTGCCGAAGCCCAGCTCCACATAGTCGTCCGCCACGATGGGCAGCTTCCGCCCCACCAGGGGCAGGATGGCGTTCTTGCCCACCAGGTGGGCATAGCGCTCGTCCGAAGGGTTCACAGCCACGCCGGAGTCGCCCAGCATGGTCTCGGGCCGGGTGGTGGCGATGATGAACTCCTCCTCGGAGTCCTCGATGGGATAGCGGATATACCAGAAGTTGCCGGGCATGTCCTTGTACTCCACTTCCGCGTCAGAGAGCGCGGTGCGGCAGTGGGGGCACCAGTTGATGATGCGGCTGCCCTTGTAAATGAGGCCCTTTTCATACAGGTCGCAGAAGTTCTCCCGCACGGCCTTGGCGCAGACCTCGTCCATGGTGAAGCGGCTGCGGTCCCAATCGCAGGAGACACCCATGCTCTTCTGCTGCTCCACGATCCGGTCGCCGTACTCCTGCTTCCACTGCCAGACCCGGTCCAGGAACTTTTCTCTTCCCAGGTCGTAGCGGGTCTTGCCCTCTTCCTTGCGCAGCACCTCTTCCACCTTGATCTGAGTGGCGATGCCGGCGTGGTCCACACCGGGGAGCCACAGGGCGGCATAGCCCTGCATGCGCTTGTAGCGGGTCAGGATATCCTGCAAGGTGGAGTCCATGGCGTGGCCCATGTGCAGCTGCCCCGTCACGTTGGGGGGCGGCATCACAATGGAAAAGGGCTTTTTCTCGGGGTCGATGACGCCCTTGAACCAGCCGCCCTGCATCCAGAAGTCGTAGATCTTCTTTTCCACCTTCTGGGGTTCGTACACTTTCGGTAGTTCTTTCATGTTGTCCTCCTCTATGCTATTATCCAACGGAACTCAGACGATCTCTGTCTTCTTGTTCGATAACGGCATGATTCTCACTTGATTTCTTTCAATGGAAGTCCCGTTTTTTCGGCCATGAACCGACCGAAATCGTCGGGGTCGCCCTGGATGAAACAGCGCTCCGGGATGACCAGCGCCTGCTGACGGTTCAGATAGAGATAAAACGCTTCCTGGCCATGATACAGGCTGTCGAAGGCTGCATACTGGTATACCGTGCTTTCCACCGATCGCTGTAAGCGCACCTCGTTCTCGTCAAAACTGATATCGATGCTTCCGATCTTTCGATAGGTTTTCACCATGGAAAGGACAAGGATCCGGGGGAGCCACAGCATCTCGGTGGCAAGGATCGGCATCAGAACCAGCAGTACGATCATCTGCGTGCTTAAATAGCCAAAGCTCCTCCAAAACAAAAGCATCGCGACGGCAAGAAGTCCGCATAGAACTGTCAGCACGATCTGCAGGATGCGGTTAACTTTGTTTTTGACCCTGTTGTGAGCCCTGGCAAAGGCAAGAAAGTCAGACTTTTCGTATTCCACATGCATGGCAAACGGCATTTCTATCACTCCTCCCATCAAAAAACGCCCTGAGACTTTCGTCTCAGGGCGATCAAAAAACCGCGGTACCACCTGAATTCCGCTCCCTGTCATCCGGAGGAACAAAGCGACGAAGGAACTCATGCAATCCTTCGCTCCGCTCGGAATGACAGATCGAAGCGCTCATGGGGCCCTTAACGCAGGCCATACGCCGGGACTACACAGTTTCCCTTCCCCCCGGGCGCTCGGGATCGACCTTCCGGCTGCCGTCACAGGGACTTGCACCATCCGTCCCCTCTCTGCGATCCGGCCCACACCGTACTCCTATCCGTCACAGCGCACAAATATGAACTGCCGAGATTATACAATGTGACCAGACCTTTGTCAACCGATCCGCGCAAAAAATCCCAAGTTCTCCCTTGTAAAGCTGCTTACAGCGACGCCAGATAGTCTGTCGCGGAGAGGGCGGCCACATTGCCTTCCCCGGTGGCCTTGGCCAGCTGGAAGGGCTTTCCGGTGCAGTCCCCCGCCGCGAAGACGCCGGGGACGCTGGTGGCCATTTTCCGGTCCACCACGATGGCGCCGTTTTCATACACAAGGCCGGGCACCAGACGGGTCACCGAAACAGTGTCCTTGATAATGAAAATGCCGTCCACCTTGTATTCTTCACCGCCGAAGACCAGGGTATCCGCCTTCATGCCGCCGCGGATCTCATACTTGCCGTTCTGCTCGAAGCGCAGGACTCTGCAGCCGATGCTTTCCAGGAAATCCCCGTCGTGCCGGGCTTCCTCGCCGCCGCCCACGACAGCCACCGTTTTGCCCCGATAGAGCATGCCGTCGCAGGTGGCGCAGTAGCTGACGCCCCGGCCCAGGAATTCTCCTTCTCCGGGGTAGAGCTTCTCCCGGGTGATGCCGGCGGCGATGATGAGGGCCGAGCACATATAGAAATCGCTGCCCACGGCCACGCCGAAGGTATTGCCCATGGGCATCACGGAAAGGGCGCGCCCCAGGATCACGTCCGCCTTACTCTCCTCCAGCTGGCGGCGGAAAAGTGCCGTCATCTCCGCGCCGGTCATGGGAGGAAGGCCAGGATAATTCGTGACCATCTCCGCCTTAAAGAGGCTGCTGGTCTCCGCCTTGTTGCACACAACGCCCACGCTCTTGCCCCGGTTCAGCAGAGTCAGCGCGGCGGAGGTCGCCGCGGCGCCGCCGCCGATCACGATCACATCATAGGTATCTGCCATGATTATTTCCTCGTTTCTTTTGATTTTGTTCAATTTAATTTTATCATATATTTTCTGATTTTGCAAGTCTTCTTTTGAAAAAAACCGGAAATACCTGCGTATTTCCGGTTTTCCTATGTTGAGAAAAGCAAGCCCGCTTATTTCTTGATCTCGAAGTGGGAGAGATAGCGCTCCACGCTGCCGTCCATGACCTTCAGGATGCGCTCCACGGTGATCTCCTTAGGAAGCTGCATGCCCAGGTCCATCCACTGGGCGATGAGGCCGATGGCACACTTGGAATAGAATTTGACCACAAATTCAAAATCCTGCCGGTCGATATTCTGCCCCTCGGAAACGATCTCGGCAAAGCTGCGGATGCAGCCCTCCATCTTCTCCTCCAGATAGCGCAGCATATAGAGCCTGCTGTTGGAGTTGTAAACGTTCAGCGCGAAGGTGCTGTTCTCCTGGAGATAGTCCAGGTAGATCATGATGTCCTCCCGCCAGTGCTCATAGACCACCTTCTGGGGCAGGAAGCGGTTGGCGTCCTCTTCAAAGACCCACTCCAGCAGGTCATAGACGTCGTCAAAGTGATAATAGAAGGTCTGCCGGTTCACACCGCAGATCTCCACCAGATCCTTCACCGTGATCTTCCCGATGGGCTTGACGTTCATCATCTGTTTGAGCGCAGCCGCCAGAGATTCTTTCGTAGAGCTTGACATGATCGCATCCCTCCGTTTCTTGTCAGTCGCCATTATAACATCGTTTCTGTGCAAATGCAAAGGCATTCTTGCGTTTTTGTCAAAAAAATCCGGCGGCGGCTTTCCCAGTGTGCTCTATTCCTGCCGTGATTTTCAAAAGTTTCCCCTGCCGCGGCGGCTTTGCAAAAAATCGCCGGCAAATGCAAAATAAGTCTTGAATTGGAGGAAAGCTTGTGTTATATTACTATGGCTGACTCAAGTAGTATACATCGTCGAAAGGATTGAAATACATGTCTATCTTCTTTACGATTCTGCAGGTCCTGGCCGGTCTGGCCGTCACCGTCATCGTGCTGGCTCAGAGCGGCAAGAGCGCCGGCCTCTCCGGCACCATCTCCGGCGGCGCCGAGACCTTCATGTCCAAGGGCAAGGCCAAGAGCCTGGACGCCAAGCTTGCCAAGATGACCAAGTGGTTCGCCCTGGCTTTCGTGGTGCTCACCCTGGTGCTGAACCTGATGGCCCGCTCCGGCGTGGGTCAGGAGACTGCCGTGGCCGAAGAGCCCGCCGCCGTCACCGAGACCGCCGAGACCGAGGCCGAGGCTGAGCCTGCTGCGTAAACGATCCCTTCCCAGATCGAGAGTCGAGAAAAACCGGATGCAGATGCATCCGGTTTTTTCTTTTTCCCAAAATGCGCCTCATCGAAAAGGGCGCGCTGCAAAATCTGGTGTTTTGCAGCGCTCCCTTTTTCTTATGTCTGTGACGCTTTGAAGCGTTCCGCGGCTTCCAGCTGTTCCTCCGCGCTGGCAAGGGTCGTGATGGTGACGTTGTCGCCCCCGTGGAGGCGGGCCAGCTCCATGCGCTGCCCCTCCCGGTCCAGCTTCGTCACATCGGTATAGGTGCGTCCGTTCCGTTCTTCCTTGGCGATGAGATAATGGCTGTCGGCCATGGCGGCGATCTGTGGCAAATGGGTCACGCACATGACCTGCTTGCCACGGGAGACGGAATAGAGCTTCTCCCCTACCCGCTGGGCGGCGATGCCGGAGACGCCGGTGTCGATCTCATCAAAGATCATGGTGGAGACCGGGTCATGCTCGGCAAAGACATTCTTCATGGCCAGCATGATGCGGCTGAGCTCACCGCCGGAGGCGATACGGCTGATGCGGCCCAGTTCCTCTCCCGCGTTTGCGGACATGAGGAAGCGGATCTGATCGGCGCCGTTGGCATCAAAACCGGGTTCCCCTTCCAGAGGCGCGAACTCCACCGCGAAGCGCACGGAAGGCATGTTCAGCTCCCGCAGCTCCCGGACGATGCGCTCCTGCAGATCCTTCGCCGCGGTCTGCCGCTTCTCCCGCAGGATCTTCGCGGCCCGCCGGCACTGCTTTTTTTGCTCCTCCAGCTCCCGCCGGAGCTTGGCGCTGCGCTCATCGGCATATTCGATCCGGTCCAGCTTTTCCCGGCACTCGTCCAGGTACAGGAGCAGCGCTTCCTCATCCCGGCTGTACTTGCGCTCCAGCTTGTTCAGAAGGGAGATCCGCTCTTCCAGGCGGTCGTATTCCTCCGGGGAAAAGTCCAGGTTTTCCCGGAAGTCCCGCAGGGTCTCCGCCGCGTCGGAAAGGGAGAATGCCGCCTCATGGATGGAGGCCACTGTTCCTTCCAACTCCGGAACCAGCGCAGCAGCCCGCCCGGCGTAGTACTCCGCGTTCTCCGCCATGGAGACGGCGTTGTCCTCATCGGCATAGAGAAGGCGCAGGGCCTCGTCCAGGGCCTCGGTGAGCTTTTCGGAATTGCGCAGCAGATCCCGGCGGGCCACAAGGCTGTCCTTCTCCCCTGCCTTCAGCTCCGCGCGTTCCAGCTCCGCGATCTGATAACGCAGGCTTTCGCTGAGCCGCTCCTTCTCCACCTGGTCCATGTTGAGCTGCTCCAACTCCTTCCGGAGCGCCCGATACTGCCGGTATTCCTTCCGGTAGGCGTCGATCTCCGGCTGCAGCTGGCCAAAGGAGTCCAGATAGGCCATGTGACGCCGCTCGTCCATGAGCTGGCGTCCGTCGTTCTGCCCGTGGATATCCACCAGCAGGGCCGCCAGTTCCTTGAGCTGGGCCGCCGTCACCGGATTGCCGCAGACGCGGCAGCTGCTCTTCCCGTCGGAGAGGATGCGGCGCTGGAGGATCAGCTCCTCCTCGGGATCGATCTCGTTCTCCCGCAGCCAGGCCTCCGCACCGGATACGTCGAAGACGGCGGTGACCAGGGCCTTTTCCGCCCCGCGGCGCACCAGCTCCCGGCTGACGCGATCGCCCAGCACCGCGCCGATGGCGTCGATGACGATGGATTTGCCCGCGCCGGTCTCGCCGGTCAGGATATTGAGGCCCGGCTCAAAACGGATGTCCGCCCGTTCGATCACGGCAATATTCTCGATGTGCAGCTCGTTGAGCATGGCAAAAGCCTCGCTTTATCTCAGCTTTTCGTAAGCGATGTCGTAAAAACTCTTGAGTCCCAGATCCGCCATCAGGGTGTAGTGGGGGCTGCGGCGGACAAGGATCTCGTCTCCGCCGGCCAGATCCGCCACGGAGATGCCGTCCACGGCGAGATAGGCACGCCGTCCGTGGAGACGCTCCGCCGTGACGGTGACCGTTCTCTGGGGATCCAGCACAAAGGTCCTGGCGCCCATGACGTGGGGACAGATGGGACTGATGATGATATTCTCCGCCTCCGGCTCCACGATGGGGCCGCCGGCGGACATGGAGTAGCCGGTAGAGCCGGTGGGCGTGGAGAGAATGATGCCGTCGCCGGAGAACTGGGACACCCGGTCCCCGCTGCAATAGGTGGTCATGCCGATGCAGTCCCCATATCCGTGGAGCACCACGTCATTCAGGGCGTGATCCCGACATATGACCTCCCCGTTCCGGTGCAGCTCCACCTCCAGCATCATGCGTCTGGAGAGCCGGTATTCCCCTTTGGCGGCGGGAACGATCCTGTCCAGATCCTCCGCCTCCAGATTGGCCATAAAACCCTTGGTGCCAAGGTTGATGCCCAGCATGGGGATGGATTCGCTCCTCAGCTGGCGCACCACGGAGAGAATGGTGCCGTCGCCGCCGATCACGATGGCCAGGGTGCAGTCTGGCGCGATCTCCGTAAGCTTTTCATACCGCAGATCTCCCGGCAGAGCCTCCGGCTCGTCATCGGCAAAGACAGGGCAGATGGCACAGGAAAAGCCTGCCTGCTCCAGAAGCGCAAGGCAGTCCCGGGTAAGCTTCAGGTCAAGATCCCGAAAGGGGTTCGGACAGAGCGCGATCATAGGATCCCCTCCTTTAAAAGGCCTCGTGGGAGGCTTTCACCACGGCCGCCGGATCCGGCGCCGCAGCTTCGTATTGTCCGTTTTTCAGCCAGCAGATATACTCGATGTTTCCTTCTGGCCCGCGGATGGGAGAATAGTCCAGGCCCATCACGGAAAAGCCGATGGTGGGGGCAAATTCCAGGATGCCGCGTACCACCTCTTCATGGACCGCCGGATCCCGGACCACACCCTTTTTGCCCACCTCTTCCCGCCCGGCTTCGAACTGGGGCTTGATGAGGCAGATATAATCGGCGCCGGGCTTGAGCAGTTCCTTTACCGCAGGCAGCACCAGGCGGATGGAAATAAAAGAAACGTCCATCACCGCAAGATCCAGCTCCTCCGGAATCTGCTCCCTGGTGATATAGCGCAGATTGGTACGTTCCAGGTTCACCACCCGCTCATCGGAGCGGAGCTTCCAGGCCAGCTGCCCGTAGCCCACGTCCACGGAATAGACCTTGGCGGCGCCGTGCTGCAGCAGCACATCGGTAAAACCGCCGGTGGAAGCGCCGCAGTCGATGCAGACCTTGCCGGCGGGATCCACGGGAAAGACCTTCAGCGCCTTGTCCAGCTTGTAGCCGCCGCGGCTCACAAAGGGCAGCGCGTCGCCCCGCACTTCCAGCTTTGCCTCCGGGTCCACCGGCATACCGGGCTTGTCCGCCTTCTGGCCATTCACATAGACAAGGCCGCTCATCACCGTGGTCTTGGCCCGTTCCCGGCTCTCGGTGAAGCCGCGCTCGAACACGAGCTGATCCAAACGTACTTTCTTCATAGCTTTGTTTTCTTACAGAGCGTTTCGGCCGCCTTTGCGATGCTCCCGGCGTCGATACCGTGGTCCCGCATCAAAAGCTTCCGGTCGCCGTGGGCCACGATGCCCTTGCCAAGATTCAGGAGCCGGGCGCCTTTCAGCGCAAGCCCTTCCTCGCAAGCCTGGCTCAGCAGGCGGGAGCCCAGGCAGCCGGCGGCACAGACCTCCTCCGCCGCCACCAGCTTCCCGGTCTTTTTCAGGGAAGAGAGCGCCAAGGAAAAACGCTTTTCCCCGATGAGATTGATCTTCACGATCTCCGCGGAAACGCCCCGCTGCTCCAAAAGTCTTGCCGCTGCCAGCGCCTCATTGACCATGATGCCGCAGCAGACGAGGGTCACGTCGGAGCCTTCCCGGAGGATCTGTTCCGCTTCCCGGGAGGCCAGGCGATATTCGCCTTCCCCGCCTCTGGGATAGCGCAGGGCCACAGGGCCGCTCATTTCGCTGATCGCCATCTCCATCTGCTCCCGCAGCTCCGCAAAGGAGGCAGGGCACAGGATCTGCATACCGGGGACCGTTCCCAGGTAGGAGAGATCGAAAATGCCGTGGTGGGTCTCCCCGTCGCTGCCGACGATGCCGGCCCGGTCCACGCCGAAGACCACATGGAGCCCCTGCAGGGACACATCGTGGATGAGCATATCAAAGCCGCGCTGCAGGAAGCTGGAATAAACCGCGAACACCGGGGTCATCCCCTGCTTGGCCATGCCGGCTGCAAAGGCGGCAGCATGCCCTTCGGCGATGCCGGTATCCACAAAGCGGCCGGGGAAACGGTGGGCGAATTGATCGAGCCCGGTTCCCGAAGCCATGGCTGCGGTGATGGCGACGATCTTTTTGTCCCGCTCCGCCATGGCGCAGAGATTCTCGCCGAAAGCTTCGGAAAAGCAGGCGCCGCTGCTCTGGATCTCTCCGCTTTCCGGATCGAAGGGGCCCACGCCGTGATAGAGCTCGGGATGCTCCTCCGCATAGGGACAGCCCCTGCCCTTCTTGGTAAGCACATGGACCAGAACGGGCTTCTGCATCTCCTTGGCCCAGCGAAGCACACACTCCAGCTGGCGGATATCATGTCCGTCCACCGGGCCCATGTACTCCATGCCCAGAGCACTCAGCATATTATCGGGAAGGACACGGGACTTCACCCATTCCTTCACGTTGTGATTGAAGTGATAGAGTCCGGGAGTATGGGAAAAGGCCTCCCGGTAAAAACGCTTGAATTCAAAATAGCCCGGTCTCACCCGCATTTTTTGTAGAAGAGAGGCCGTGCCGCCCACATTGGGATCGATGGACATGTTGTTGTCATTCAGAATCACAACCATGGGCTCTCCGCTGGCGGCGGCGTTGGTCAAGCCCTCGTAGGCAAGGCCGCCGGTCATGGCGCCGTCCCCGATGACAGCGGCAACGCTGTAAGCCTGGCCCTGGAGGGTCCTGGCTTTTGCCATGCCCAGCGCAACGGAGACCGAATTGGAGGCGTGGCCCGCCACGAAGGCGTCATCCTCCGCCTCGCAGGGCTTGGGGAAGCCGGAGATCCCGCCATACTGGCGCAGGGTGGAAAAAGCCTCCCTGCGGCCGGTCAGGATCTTATGCACATAAGCCTGGTGTCCCACATCGAAGACGATCCGGTCTTTGGCGGTATCGTATACCCGATGCAGGGCAACCGTTAATTCCACAGCCCCCAGATTGGACGCAAGGTGGCCGCCGGTTTTGGATACGCTCTCGACCAGGAAGCTGCGGATCTCTCCGCACAGGGCCTCCAGCGAGCTCTCCGGCAGTTTTTTTACGTCTTCCGAGCAGCTGATGCTTTCCAATATACTCAAATCAAAACCTCGTTTCGCCTGTATCTCAGCTCTTCCTCACCGCGAGAGAATCCGCCAGGGCATCCAGAAACGCGGTATCCGTAAACTGTTCGGCAAGGGCCGCTTTGGCGGCTGCAGTCAGCTTCCCGACCAGTTCTTCGCACTTCTTCTCCCCATACAGGGCCATATATGTATTCTTGCTCTCCGCCTGATCGGAACCGATGGGTTTGCCCAGTTCACTCTCCGTGCTCAGCACGTCCAGCATATCGTCCCGGATTTGAAAGGCCATGCCCAGGGCCGCGCCGTAACGGGCGGCGGCTTCCTCCCGGGCCTCATCGCCGCCGGCTGCCGCCACGCCCATGAGGCAGGCGGCTGTCAGCAGCGCGCCGGTCTTGCGGCTGTTGATCTCATCCAGGTCATTGGTGCTGAGGCTTTTTCCTTCCCCCAGCATGTCCAGATACTGTCCCCCGCACATACCGTCCATTCCCACGGCGTTGGCCAGGTGCATGGCACAGCGGGCCCGGCGCTCCGCGGGAAGGTCGCTGCGCAGGATGCTGCCGAAGGCCTCCGCCTGGAGCGCGTCCCCGGCGAGGGTCGCGGTGCATTCGCCGTATACCACATGATTGGTGGGTCTGCCCCGGCGCAGCTCGTCATTGTCCATGCAGGGCAGATCGTCGTGAATGAGACTGTAGGTGTGCAGCATCTCGATGGCGCAGGCCACCGGCAGGGTCTGTTCGATGTCCCCGCCGCAGACGCGGCAGAATTCCAGCACCAGCGTGGGCCGGATCCGTTTGCCGCCGGCAAGGAGGCTGTAGCGCATGGCGTCCGCCAGGCCCTGGACCGGATAGTCCTTCGGGCAGAGAAAGCATTCGTCCAGCGCACGGTCAACGATCTCTTTGTATTCCTTCGCTGTCATATCAGGCCTCATCCTCAAAGGGCAGCTCTTCCGGCTGCCGGTCAGCGCCCTTGCGCAGTTTCACAACCTTCTGCTCCGCGCTCTCCAGCATCTTGCTGCAGGAGGCGAGCAGGCCGGTCCCCTCTTCAAACAGGGCCAGGGAATCGCTCAGGGGCAGATCCCCCTTTTCCAGATGCCGCACAATTTCGTCCAGCCGCTGGAGGGATTGCTCAAAGCTCATCTTCTCTGCCATGATTCATTCTCCTTCTGTAATGGATTCCACCCGACAGT
The DNA here is from genome assembly GCA_017447685.1 of Oscillospiraceae bacterium. Lineage (GTDB taxonomy): Bacteria > Bacillota > Clostridia > Oscillospirales > Oscillospiraceae > Limivicinus. Next base: position 79,670 of record JAFSMZ010000023.1, on the reverse strand, counting down.
CCGCAAGGCCGTCCGAAAAGCGGACGGAGATCTCCTGTCCGGCGCGGAGGTCCCGCACGCTTTTCAACACTTTGCCGTCCCGGTCGGAGCTCACGGTATAGCCCCGGGACAGGACCCGAAGCGGGCTCATGGCGTCCAGCGCCGCCCCCAGCTTCACAAAGCTCTGGCGTTTGGCGGCGAGCTGCCGCTCGGAGGCTGCCAGAAGCCGATCCCGGGCCCGGTCCAGGTCCATCCGCCTGCTATCCAGATAGACGCCGGGATCCGTCAGTACCCGCTTGCTCTTCAGGGCATCCAGCCGCTGGGAAAGGCTTTTCAGGCTCTTCTCCATGGCCTGACGGCTGCGGATCTCGTAGCTCTGCAGGGCGTCCTGCATCTCGTGCCAGTCCGGCACGGCGATCTCCGCGGCATTGGAGGGCGTGGATGCCCTCCGGTCCGCCACATAGTCGGAGATCGTCACATCCGGTTCATGCCCCACAGCGGAGATCACCGGGATGCCGGAAGCGTAGATGGCGCGGGCCACCCGTTCGTCGTTGAAGGCCCAGAGGTCCTCCAGAGAACCGCCGCCGCGGCCGGTGATGATGAGATCCGCGATCCGGAACTCATTGGCATAGCGGATGGCGCCGGCGATCTCGGCCGGGGCTTCCACACCCTGCACCCGAACGGGCAGCAGGATCACCTTCGTCATGGGCCAGCGATGACCCAGGATCCGGATCATGTCGTGGATGGCGGCACCGGCGGAGGAGGTGATGATGGCGATCTTCTCCGGGAACGGGGGAAGGGGCTTCTTGTGCGCCGGGTCAAACAGGCCCTCGGCCGAGAGCTTGGCCTTCATCTGCTCAAAGGCCACCTGCAGATCTCCCATGCCCTCGGGCATGAGCGCCGTGCAGCTCAGCTGATAGGCGCCGTCCCTGAGATAGACGCTGACCCGGCCAAAGGCGGTGACGCCCATGCCGTTTTCCGGGCGGAAGCGGAGCTTCATGGCGCTGTACTTGAACATCACGCAGCGAAGGCTGCTCTCCGCATCCTTCAGCGTGAAATAGTGGTGGCCGGAGGGATAGATCTTGTAGTTGGAAAGCTCGCCGCGGACGCACACGTCCATGAGCAATTCATCCCCGTCCACAAGATTTTTGATATAGCTGTTGAGCTCTGTGACGCTGAGAGCACTTCTCTCCATGGCTTACTCCTGCTCTTCGGTCGGAAACTCTCCCCGCATGAAGCCGCCCAGAACGCCGTTTACAAAAGCGACCGTATCCGGATCGTCATAGTTCTTGTCCAGCTCCACAGCCTCGTTGATGGCCGCGGCGTTGGGGATGTCCTCCATATAGAGGATCTCACAGATGGCGCAGCGCATCACAGCCAGGGCGGTGCGGGAGATGCGTTCGATCTTCCAGCCCCGGGCGTAACGCTCGATAAAGCCGTCGATCTCGCTGCGGTTTTCGGCCGTGAGGCGGGTGAGCCTGCGGATGTAGTCCATTTGGGTCTCATCCGGATACTCTGAGCAAAGCTCCTGCTCTCCGGCCAGGGTACTGTAATGCTCCTGATCGAAGAAGCTCTCCAGCAGATCCTCGGGGTCGAGCCTGGCGGCTGCGGCGGCAAAGCTCAGCTGGATCGCCAATTCTCTGGCGGCGGATCTCTTCATAATCTGCTCTCCTCAGTCTTTATTTCTCGAAAGCGATACCGGTCACGTGCACGTTGACCTCCACCTGCTCCAGGCCGGTGGTAGCCTGCACGGCAGCCAGCACCTTTTCCTGCACCTGGCGGGCGACCTTCACCACGTTGCTGCCGTAGGAGACGGTCAGGATCGTATCCACAACGACCTTTCCCTCCACGAACTGGACTTTGACCCCTTTGGTCAGCGTGCGGATGCCAAGCAGCTCGGAGATTTCGGCACCGGCGGTATTGGCAAGGCCAGCCACGCCTTCCACTTCCAGAACGGCGTTGCGTACCATGCTGGCGATGACATCTTCCGAAATGTTGATGCTGCCGTTGGGCTCCTGACAGGTAATATAATTCTCTCCCATAACGGTTCCTCCTGAACACGAAAATGCGTGGGTGCATCGCGAAGACGCAATAATCCAATGATCTGCATTTGCTCAAATGGATTCAGAGTATTCTAACACACAACTGCGTAAAAAGAAAGAGGAATCGTAAAAAACCATGAAAAACGCGGGAGAGTTCTCCTCCCCCGCGTTTTTCGTCGGTCAGGCGCGCACTTCGATGATGCTGAGCTGGGACGCCTCATACTCCGTCTCCCGGCACACGACTTCGGTGATCCGGGCAACGGCCTCCTCGCTCAGGCCCTCGGCAGGCGCCGGCACCGCCACCGTAACGCTGCCGCTGCCGATGTATACCACGCAGTCCGCAAAGCCCTTGGCAAGCAGCAGGTTTTCCACCTGGCTCTCCTTCATGGAGCTGGCCGCCATCACGCTGATCGCGTTCATGGCGCTGTCGATGGTCTCCTGGGAAGCCGCTTCCGAGGTCGCGGCGGTCTGCAGCAGTTCCAGCGCCTCATCCCGGGAGCTCTGCCTGGTGAGCCTGGCTTCGGCGAAGTAGGCGGAGGCGCCGGCCGCCACGGTTTCATTGTAGGCGGCTTCCGCACTGCTGCGGGCCTCATCCATGGCCTGCACCATCTCCGCATCGGGCTTGCCCCAGCGCTGGTTGTAGGACCAGTTGAGCGTTACCGCCGCGCAGACAAAGAGCAGCACGGCAACCATGGTGATATTTCGTTTCCTGTTTTTCATGCGATGCATTCCTCCCTAAGTTTCGTCCGCCAATTTCAGAACCGTGATCCGATCTGATCCGAAGCCAGTATATGAGCCGATGGCCCGAATAATATCCAGACGTACCTGCGGATCGTCCGCGCCGGTGCAGGCGATGACAACTCCCTTTTCGGAGATCAGGACCATGGCCCGGCCCACGCCTCTCGTATGGCTCAGGATCTCCTGCATCCGATCCCCGGGGTCGTCGGGCAATTCCGTGTCCTTTGCGCCGGATGGCAGAAGCATCAGGAAAACGCCGAGGAACAGAACCAGTAGCGGAAGCTTCAGCTTTTCAAGATACGCTGTAAGTTTTGCTTTACGCTCCATCGGTCCTCCACTCCTGTCTGCTCCGCGGGATCCCCAGCTCCGCCTCCAGAATGGCTGCCAGCTGGGCTCTTTCTCTCTCTCCCACGTCTCCGAAAAGCACCGCGCTGTGCGGTACCCAGATTCCTTCCAGGCTCCATTGCGCCGTCACGGCTGCCTCTTGCAGGTCGATCTGTATTTGTCCGGCTCGGTTTCGAATATATGCTTCGCATTTTTCCTCTATGACCGTGCGCTGCAGCTCACGGCCCAGGTCTCCCGCGTCCTGCAGGAAGGCCTCCTCCCGCTGATGAAGCAGGGCGGCCTCCAGAGCAAGGCTGTCCCAATCCGGCTGCCGCACAGAGCGAAACAGGGCGGACAGCAGCACCACCGAGCACACAAATCCCAGCACGCGCTTCTCTCTCCCTTCCGGGCAGAGCTGCGTGGCCAGTGCGCAAAAGACGGAGAGCATACACAAAAGACGAACGGTTTTTTCCATATCACCCTGTCATCCGGATGCCGGACATGAAAGAATAAAACAGCATAACGCCGTAAGAGCCCACCAGCCCCAGCAGCATGCCCATGACATTCCCCGCACAGGAGAGCAGACGTGAATAGGCCGAACATCTGCCCATTTCGGATAGGGCGGCGGCCGCCTTGAGCAGCAGCATTTTGGCCAGCAGCAGGCCAAAGGGCGCGGCGCACATCGCACAGACCGCGACCAGGCAAAAGACCCCGGCCGTGTTTTTGATCACGGAAGCCGCCTCCAGCACGGTGGCCGCGGAATCGGAGAGGATCCCGCCCACCACCGGCAGCAGTGTGGAGATCATCGATTTCGCAGCCTTCACCGCCGCAGCGTCAGCGCTGCCGGAAATGACGCCGGAGAGGCCGATATAGGTGCAAAAGCCGCCGGTAAAGAGCGTCATCGCCGTGACGATGCACCAGCGCAAAGCCCTCTCCGCGGCCTTCAGAAACGCGTTTTCGGCCAGGCTTAGCGTGATGCCCACGGCGAAATAGGCCGAGATCATAGGCAGAAGAACGCGCTCGGAAAGCGCCATATAGAGATTGGAAGCAAAGCTCACGGAGGCGTACTTCACCGAAGCGGAAACACCGGCTCCGCAGGAGGCCGCCGCCATAAAAAAGGCCGGGAAAGCCGCTTTCCCGTAATCGGATAGACGGTAAAGCGTGTTTCTGGCCTCCGGGATCACACAGTCCGCGCTGCCTGACAAAAGTAGGGCGGCTGCACAGCAGGCGGCCAGTTCCGCGTGCTTCCCGATCCCGGTGTCCGGCGAGAGGATCACGGTAAGGCTGCAAAGCGCTGCGATCAGAACAAGTTTCCAGGCAAAACCCAGTTCCTCCTTTGCCGACGACAGAAGCGCCTCTGCAAAGCGGTCCCAAAGTCTGGCAAGCGCCCCCGGGGCATCGTAGCTTCCGTCCAGGGTCAGATTTCCGCTTATTTCTCGCTCCTCCTCATCCAAAGTATCCTCCACCCGACTGATTTCCATACGGTGGGCCGCCTCTTCCTGAATTTCGGCTTGTCCGCGGAGGCAGGGAGAGGAGAGCATCAGCAGCAGGCACAGTACAGCGCGCTTCATCCCAGACCTCCCAGCGTTTTCAGAACGCTCACGAGCAGCGGCAAAACGACGGTAAGGGAGCAGGCTGCCCCCGCGAATTCCACGGCGGAAGCGGCAGCGTTCTGCGAGGCGTCCCGGCAGCTTTCCGCCGAAAAGCGGCTCACAATGGAGATGGCGAGACATTTGAGGACCGGCGAGAGGAGCCCTTCCGCCTCCCCGCCAAAGCTTTGCCGGAGGAGTTTTCGCAGGGACGAAAAGCCGTCCAGGATCCCCAGGGATGCTGTCAGGATGCCAAGAGCGCAGATCGTGCCCAGCAGCAGCGCTCCCTCCGGGTTGTGACGCTTGATCAGCAGGCCCAAAACTGCCGAGAGGAGAGCCGCCGAGGCCGCCTTCATCACGAGCTCCATTCTACAGATCAAAGAGCGTTTTGATCAGCGTGAACAGCTCGCTGATCTTCCGCACCACCATCATCAGGACCACCACCAGTGCGGTGATGGTAGTCATCAAAGCCTGTTCGTCCCGGCCGGAGCGCTGCAGCAGGATATTCAGCACCGCGACCAGGATCCCCACCGCGGCGATTTTAAAGATCAGATCAACATCCATGTTTCCCTTTCAGTAAAGCAGGATCACCAGCAGGGCGCCGAGACCTGTCGTCAGCCCGATCCATACTCTTCGCTCTTCGGGATAAGCGTTTCTTTGCCGCTCCCACTGTCGCCTGAGAAGCGAAGAGCAGGCATCCAGAGCTCGCAGCTGCGTCTCCAGGTCGAATCGCCCCAGTACAGAACCAAGCTTTTGCAGCTCATGCTCCGAGTTTTCCGCAAGCCGTGGGTCTGTTCCGGCCAGAGCCTTGTCCCAGATTTCGTCAAAGGACTGCTCTCCCAGATCGCGCAGGCCTGCATACACGGCACAGAGCAGCTCTTTTCCGATCCCGCCCGCGTGCGCACAGGCTCGCTCGATCCCCAGGCTCAGCGGCACTGCGCCGGAGGAGAGCTCTGCCCGCAGCAGATCCAGTGCCGTCGCAAGGGAAAGACAGCCCTCCTGGCTTCGTTTCTTCTCCTGCAGCGTCACTGCGCTCGCAAGGCAGGCGGCGGCCATGATGAGAACCGCTCCCGGGAGCTTCATGGGGACACACTTTCGAGCCGGTACCGTCTGCCGTCCTTCTCCGCCCGGACAAAGAGCAGCCGGGAAAAGACGCGCCGGTCCAGAAGCGTTTTATAAGCCGCTCTTTCCAGCAGTTCCTCTCTCCCGCCCGCGTGTGCGCTTGCCAGGATCCCCACCCCGCAGCCGCAGATCTGCAGGATCGCCTCCGTGTCCTCCTCCCGGGTGATCTCATCCATGGCGATGATCCCGGGATTCATCCCTCGCAGGAGCATAAGGGCCGCCTTCCCCTTGGGGAGGCCGCCAAGGACATCCGAGCAACGGCCCAGGTCCCAGGCCTGTCCGTCCTCGTCCCGGGAGGCCAGCTCATTCCGTTCATCCGCCACGCCCACCCGGAAGCCGCTGTCGGAAAGCCTGCGGATCAGTTCCCGCAGGGCTGTCGTCTTTCCGGCCCCGGGCGGGCCCACCACCAGGGTGTTCTGATACTCCTCCCGCAAAAGCGTATCGATCTGCTCCCGGCAGATGCCCCGGCACTCCCGCGGGATGCGGACAACAAGGGAGCTCACACGATGAAACACACAGCTTTGTCCCTCCTTCATGGCGGCCATGCCGCAAACGCCGATGCGGATCCCCCGGTAATTGACATAGCCCTCGGCGAGAGAGGCCTGCGCCGAATGGAGAGAGGCTCCCGTCGCCTTCTCCAGGATCCGGAGCAAATCGGACTCAGTCACACGCTCTGCGGAAAAGGAGAGCTCCTCCCCCCGCCGCAGCAGGCTTGGCTCTCTGCCGGTGCGCAGACGGATCTCCTCCGCCTGCCGGATCTGCCGGTTGGCGGCCTCCCGCCAGCGGGCCGGCAGAAGGCCCAGAGCCAGCGCCTCCTTGTCCATTCCCATCACTTCCCGCCTCCAATCTATGCGGGAAGGCGGGATTTATTCTTGAAACTGTCCCTTGACTGTGCTATGATACAAAAAGATTCAAGAGTTTGGAGGATCCCCCTCATGGAAATGAAGATCATGCTCGCCGGCGCGCTGGTTCTGGCAGGCTTTCTGTGGAGCTACCTGTTCCTGCGCCAGTTTCTGTTCAACATTCGCGTGGCCTATCCGCTGATCAACAAGATGAACAGCCTTCAGCCGGAGTTGATCGGCGTAGGCGCCAAGCGCTACACGCTGATCTCCAATCTGGTCAGCCTCCTGGTGGGCGTTGCCATTGCCTTTGCGGTGCTGTTCCTGGTTCATCAGCTTTATATCAAGATCGCCTTTGCCATAGGCGCAGTAGCTGCCTTTTTGTTCATCTTCTTCCGTACCAAACCGGAAAACAAGGAGAGCTTCGAGCTCTTCACCAACGCCTATTACCGCTTTGTGCCCGATGACGAGCTGCGAACCCTGCTCTACAAGAAGGAATACAAGCAGGTCAAGGCGCGCCTGAGAGAGATGGGCATTCAGGGCAATTTCGTTCCCGATTTCAAATGATCGGAGCAATCCGCATAAAAAAACTCGGCTTCTTCGGAAGCCGAGTTTTTTTATGCTTTTATTCTTCCGGCCAGGGGCTGAGCTTACCTTTCTTTACGAGCCAGGCCCGTTCCGCAAGCTTTGCCAGGGGGGTATCAGACAGAGAATCGGAATAGAAATTCTCGATATGCCCGTCCGGGACCTCCAGACGGAAGCGCCGTACCTTTTCCTCGTCATGGCAGTTGAGGCCGTGGATCTTGCCGGTATAGGGATTCATGGGCGTGGCAATGAGGGAAACGCCCAGCTCCTCACAGATGGGGCGCAGCAGAAAATCCGGGGAGGCGGAAACGATCAGGTCATCCTCCCGCTTCTGCGCCAGATACCAGGGTTCCAGATTCTGCCGATGTGCGTCCCAGAACTCCTCCACGATGCGCTGTACATCGTCCAGCCGCGGGAGGAAGGAGAAGGCCTGCTCTTTGAGTTCTTTCGTCTCAGCCTGCTTGCGCAGCGCCTGGATGCCAGTATAGGACACACCGGGCAGACAGTGGAGCACCGCCCGGGGATAATGGCGCAGGCAGTACATCACGAAACAGTAGGAGCTGTCCGGCTGAAAGACGGTCTGATCAAAATCATAGACGTTCATAGGCACGATCCTTCGCGAATTATTTGAGGCCGAAGCTGCGCAGACTGTTGATCATAGCCAGCGCCGTCGAGACAGTGCCGAGGAAGGCGGCAGCCGGGATGGAGATCGAACCGAAGAGCGCCAGGAGCAGGACCAGGCACTTGACCGCCGACAGGATCCCCACGTTCTCCCAGAGGATCAGGCGCATCCCGCGGGCGATCCGCATGGCAGCAGGCAGCTTTTCAATATCCCGATCCAGCAGGAGGATGTCCGCCGCGTCAGCCTCGTTCCAGGCGTGAAGGGCGTCGATGGCAAGTCCCACATCCGCGGCCTCCAGCATGGGCACGTCGTTGATCCCATCGCCTACAAAGCCCACGCTGGTCCCCTTCCCCTTGCCGGAGATCAGGTAGCGGATGGCAGAGACCTTGGCCTCGGGCGTAAGCTCCGTGCGCAGGAGATCAAAGCCCAGGGACGAGGCAAGGGGCCGGGAAGAGGAAAGCACGTCCCCGGTAAGCATCACCAGCTGCTGAACGCCCTGGCTTCTCAGTTCCTCCAGAGCGTCAAAGGCGCCCTCTCTGGTTTTATCGGTCACCAGGATGTGGCCCCAATAGCGGTTCTCCACCGCCACATGGACGGCAGAGCCCGCCCGGGAAGGCACGGCGTATCGGATGCCGTGCTCCTGCAGCAGATAGGCATTGCCCACATAGACATGCCGCCCTTCAATAAAGGCGCTGACGCCCCGGCCGGGGATCTCCTCCACCTGCAGCACGCTTTCAGCGATATCCGGCGTCCAGTTAGCGGCCAGCTTCAAGAGCTGGGCGATGGGGTGGCGGGAATAGCTCTCTGCCGCTGCGGCGATGGCCAGAAGGTCCTCCGCGCTGCAGCCGTTGGGGAAAACCCCTGTGATCTCAAATCGGCCCCCGGTAATGGTACCGGTCTTGCCAAAAACCATGGTCCTGGTCTGGGCCAGGATCTCCAGGCAGTCGTGCCCTTTGCTGACAATGCCGTTGAAAATGCCGCTCATCTCGCCGCCCAGGCAGGATAGGGAGACGGAGATCATCAGCGCACTGGGAGAGGCCGCCAGCAGAAAGAGCACCGCGCGGCGGAGATTCGGCAGCCACTGGCCGGTAATCAGCGAGGGCACCAGAAGCAGGAGCAGCGCCAGCACCCCGACTACAGGCGCAAACCAGGCGCAGATCCGGTCGGAAAGCCGCTCCTGGGTGGTCTCATACCGGGCGGCATCCTGCACGTCACGCAGAAGGCTGGCAGCAGCGGATTCGCTGAAAGGCTTCGTCACCCGCACATCGATGACAGCGCCGTGATTGACGCTGCCGGAGAAGACCTGGTCCCCCACGCCGCAGGTATGGACGGTGCTGTTGCCCGTCAGGATCGAAAGATCCAGCTCCGTCACACCGGAGACGATGACCCCGTCCAGGGGGACGGTCTCACCGATGCCCACGCGGACGATCTGGCCGGGATCAACGGTCTCAGGCATGACCTCGGAGGTCTTGTCCCCGATCAGGAGCTTTGCTTTTTCCGGGAGCTTATCCCGCATCAGATCAATAGCCGCGTCGGCTCTGGCGACAGCATAGGCCTCGAAGACCTGGGCTAGCCGGTACAGGATCGCCGCAATGGCAGCGCCCACTTCCTCCCCGATGCAGAAGCCGCCGATGATGCCGAGCAGGACCAGCAGATCCTCCTCCGGCAGCTTCCGGTTCAGCGCGTCCTGCAGGATCTGGAAGATCCGGGGCAGGAAGGCAAGGATGGCAGCAGCCGCATAGATCAGCACAGAGATCAGCCGCGGGACTGGCAGCAGGATGCCCGCCATGAAAAGCAGGGTCGCCGCGATGACGAGGAACATCTCCTGCACGGAAAAAACGCGCTGATAGCGTTTGGGTTTATAATGGATCTTCTCCCGCTTGAAGAGCTTCGGCAGCTCCGGAACGCGGAAGGACGGCATTTGGATTTTGAGTTTCTTTTTATGAGCGGAAGGCGCAAAGTGCCTGGCCATAATCTTCACCCCTGTTTTGGGCTTCTCTATTCATACGGGATATTGTACTCTACTTTTGCCCGCAGGTAAAGACATAATTTGCAGTTTTTTCTCGATTTCGGCGTTCCTGACCACAAAATATAGCGTTGCTCCCATCTGAAGAGCCTTTCTGCGTCGTCTCCTGTCCGCTTTATCCATCTTTTTCTTGCGGGCTTTTCTGCATATCTTTTTGTTCTCCGCAAAAGATATGCACGGGCAAAACCCAAATCGATCGGAAGGAGATGCAACACATGTCTACCAATTCCAGCAATCATCTTGTGAACCCCGCTGCCCGCGAGGCCATGGACAAGTTCAAGATGGAAGCCGCTTCTGAGGTTGGCGTCAACCTGAAGAACGGCTACAACGGCGAGCTCACCAGCCGCCAGGCCGGCTCCGTCGGCGGCCAGATGGTCAAGAAGATGATCGAGGCCTACGAGAACGGCATGAAGTAAGCTTCGGCTTGCAAAAAAAGATTGCAGGAAAGAGTTTCTCTCTCCTGCAATTTTTTATTCCTGCGCATCAAGTCCGTCGGTAAGTTCAGAGCGGACGGAAAGAATACGCCCAATATCCAATGCAGCGTAGAGTCCGCCTCTTCCCTCCCGCCGGTTCAAAACGATCCTCTGTGAGACCAGATCGATCTGGCGGACGCTTTCCGTGATCTCCCGATAGCTGCCGCCCGCCTTGCGCTCGTCCGGCACAAAGACCGTAAAGCACACCCGGGGCTGTTCGCCCCGGCGGATGGCCTCCGCGATCCGCTGCAGCTTCCGGTCCAGCAGTTCCCGGGCGTTTTCATCCAGCTCCGTCTCCGCCTCCGTGAAGCGCTCTTCCTCATCGATCATGTCGAAAAAGCCGGCCAGGGCGTCATAAGCGGAAAACTGGGCCGCCCGGTCCGCCAGGGGCATGTGCGCCCGCTTCTCGGACTGGTGATGGGGGTGGTACAGGATATCCGCATAGACGATCCTGGGATCCTCCGAGGCTTCCATGTCCGCTTGTCCCCCCTTCTTATTCGCCGGAGCGGTGGCCGCCGATCTGAGCGTTGCGCTCGATGGTAGTGCCGCCCTCCAGGAAGTTCATTCCCTTCAGCACCGCGTTCTTGCCGTATTTCTGCTGGATCAGCAGGGTGGTCTGCTGCATCCGCCGTTCCTTCTCGTCCGCGGCCTGCTCCTCCGCCCGCTGTTTTTCCAGCGCCTCATAGTCGGTGAAGAGGTCCAGCTGCTCCGGCCCCTCCCGGGGCGCGTCCTTTTCCGGCAGGACCGCCGCCGCGATGTTCACCCTCCTAATCAGCAGATCCGGGTCCACCGTCCGGTCGAAGATCTCCAGGATCGCCTTTCGGATCCGCCGGGTGCTGTTGGTCCAGCGGTCCAGATTGCCGGTGCCGTGGGCGTGCTGGGGGCTGGGCCGGCCGTAATAGTCCAGCCCCACCTTCCCCGCATAGCGCCTGCCCGTGGTTTTGACGGCGTAAACCGTGTCGGCCAGGCCTTTTCCCGGGATCAGCACCTGCAGGCTCTCCCGGTCGTAGCCGATGCTCAGCTCCACCTTCTTTGTGACCAGACCCTGCCGCACCAGGTCCAGGCTCAGAAGCTCCGTCATTTCCTGCACGATGAGCCTTCCCTTTTCCCAGGAGTAGGGCTCCTTCAGCACCTGGCCGGAGCTGAGGGAACTGGACTGGGGCTTATACTGCTTAATCAGCGGGATGGTGGTGGGCTCCCAGCCCCAGGCGTGGTCGATGAGCAGCTCCGCGTTGACGCCCATGGCCGTGTAGAGGGCGTCCTCGTTGGTCTCGCTGAGCCGGGCCACGTCTCCCATGGTGTAGCAGCTCAGCTTCTCCAGCCGTCTGGCCGTGCCTCTCCCCACCCGCCAGAAATCGGTGATGGGCTTATGGCACCACAAAAGCTCCCGGTAGCGCTGCTCGGTCAACTCCGCGATGCGCACTCCGTCCTTGTCCGCGGGCACGTGCTTGGCCACGATGTCCATGGCCACCTTGGCAAGATAGAGATTGGTCCCGATGCCGGCGGTGGCGGTGACGCCGGTGGTATAGAGCACCTCCCGGATCATGGTCATGGCAAGCTCTCTCGCCGTCATCCGGTGGGTCTTCAGATAGCGGGTGGCGTCGGCAAAGATCTCGTCGATGGAATAGACCACGATATCCTCGGGCGAGATATATTTGGTATAGATCGAAAAGATTTTGGCGCTGTACTGCTCATAGAGCTTCATCCTGGGCGGCGCCACGAAATAGCCCAGCTCCAGAGAGGGGTCCTCCGCAAGGGCCTTGGCGTCGAAGGAACTGGTGACGAAGCAGAAGTTTCCCTTCTCGTCCCGCTGGGCCTTTCCCTCCCGGATGGCCCGGGCCAGGCGCTCGGCGTTCACTTCCTTCACCCGCTGGACCACCTCGAAGAGCCTGGCTCTGCCGGAGATGCCGTAGGCCTTGAGAGAGGGCGTCACCGCAAGGCAGATGGTCTTCTCCGTCCGGCTGGGGTCCGCCACCACCAGGTTGGTGCTCAGCGGATCGAATTTCCGCTCCACACACTCCACGCTGGCATAGAAGGACTTCAGGTCGATGGCGATATAAATGTGATCTCCTTCCATGGCTGTCCCTCCTTCCTTCGGGATCCCGCACGCGCCTTACATGGCGGCACACTCCACCCACCAGCGGCCCAGGCGGCTGCCGAACATGGTGCTGGTGCGCTCAAAGAACAGATGCTTCTCTTCTCCGTGGATGATCACGGTATAACAGTCTCCGCTGCGGCCCTGCTCCATGGTGGAGGCGGGGCGAAAGTCCCGGATGGCGTCGATCTTGAAGCTGCGCCCGTCCTCCCAGATGATGGCCTTGGGCGTCACGGCGCCGGTGGCGTCAAAATCGGAGTTGACCTTTACATAGACCTTCCGCGGCGGCAGCTTATGCGCTGTTTTCATATCTCCCTCCATCAGTCCCCGGGAAAACTCCCGTCTCCCCTGTCAAAGCTGTGGTAGACGCCGATGGCCACGCCCTGGATCTCCAGCTCGTCCACGATGATATCCGGATACGCTTCCCGATCCGGGTTGCAGGAGCGCAGGATGAAGCGCTGTTCCTTCTCATCCGGCAGCAGCTTTTTCAGGTTGTTCTTTCCATCCGAAAGGGCAATGACCAGATCCCCGGGCCGGGCGGTCTTCTGCCGGCGGACGATCACATAGTCCCCGGGATGGACGCCGGCGCCGATCATGCTCTCTCCCTTGGCGATGAGGGCAAAGCACTCCCCCTTGCCCACCATGCACTCCGGCATGTGGATATACTCGAGAAAGCGCTCCTCTTCCTCCTGCCCGGGGCCGCAGGCCACCGTGCCCAGCACCCGCAGGATATGCTTGGGGCTTACATGATCCAGATCCTCGGTCCGGGCGCTGCGGCGCCGCCCCTCATAGAGAAAGTCTCCGCTCTCCTTCCACTCCACCAGATAGCGGTGGACCGAGCCTGCCGGGATCCCCGTTCCCCTTACAATGTCCCGCTCGCTGGGCAGCCGGTCGTGCTGCAGATAATACTGCCGCACATATTCCGCGATCTGCTCCTTCCTGGCGCTCAGACTGGCACGCATCCCAACACCCCTTTTCTGTATTTGGAGCTATTTGCTCCATTCTTCTGTTCCCATCATACTCCCCTGCCCGGGCTTTGTCAAGCAGAATTGGAGTGTTTTGCTCATCTTTATCCGTGGAAAGAAAATCGCATCCCCATCTTGTTTCCCGGCGGGAAAGGCATTATAATGGTTCAAAAAGCGAAAGTACACCGCAAACCAGGGCCGAAGGAGGCAACGCCTATGTTCGATCGCTACGGAAGGGAGATCCGCTATCTCCGTCTCTCGGTGACGGAGCTGTGCAATCTCCGCTGCCGCTACTGCATGCCGGAGGACGGCGTGTGCAAAAAGCGGCATGAGGAGATGCTGACCCAGGAGGAGATGCTTTCCGCCATCCGGGCGGCTGCCTCCCTCGGCATCCAAAAGCTGCGCCTCACCGGAGGGGAGCCGCTGGTAAAGCCCAATATCGTAAGCCTCTGCGAGGGCGCGGCCCAAACCCCCGGCATCCGGGAGATCTGCCTCACCACCAACGGCCTCCTGCTCCCCCGCCTGGCAAAGGATCTGCGGGCGGCGGGCGTCAATCGCCTGAACATCAGTCTGGACACCCTGGATCCGGAGAAGTACCACTACATCACCCGACGCGGCAGTCTGGAGGACGCGCTGAAGGGCATCGAAGCGGCCCTTGCGGCTGGCTTTGAAAAGATCAAGCTGAATACCGTGCTCATCGGCGGCTTCAACGACGGGGAGATCCGCGGCCTTGCGGAGCTGACGAAGCAGTATCCCGTGGACCTGCGCTTTATTGAGCTGATGCCCATGTACGACAGCGGCGATTTCGGGCCCGAGGCCTTCATCCCCTACACCGTGGTGACCGATACCCTGCCGGAGCTGGAGCCCCTGCCGGCGGACGGCAGCGTGGCCAAGCTCTATCGCCTGCCCGGCGCCCGGGGGCGGGTGGGACTCATCAGCCCGGTCAGCGCGCACTTCTGCGCCAGCTGCAACCGCATCCGCATCACGGCGGACGGAAAGATCAAGCCCTGCCTCCACTCTCCGGACGAACTGAGCATCAAGGGGCTGAAGGAGGAGGAGATGGTCCAGGTGCTGCGCAGGGCCATCCTGGAAAAGCCCCAGTGGCACGGAGAGCTCTCATACAAGGAGCGCAGCCACGCCAACCGGAACATGAACCAGATCGGCGGATAAAAGGAGGAAAGAACATGAGCTATACAGCGGCAGTCATCACCGTAAGCGACAAGGCCTCCCGGGGCGAGCGGATCGACACCAGCGGCCCCGCGGTAAAAAAGATCCTGGAGGAGGCGGGCTTTGCGGTCGTCTATACCTCCGTGGTGCCGGACGAAGCAGCGCAGATCCAGGCGGAGCTGATCTCCTGCGCCGACGAAAAGCGGATCTCTCTCATCATGACCACCGGCGGCACCGGCTTCTCTCCCCGGGACGTGACCCCGGAGGCCACCCTTGCCGTCATTGAACGAGAGACCCGGGGCATCCCCGAGGCCATGCGATGGGCCAGTCTGCAGATCACCCCCCGGGGCTGCCTGAGCCGGAGCGCCGCCGGCATCCGGGGCGGCAGCCTGATCGTGAACCTGCCCGGCAGCGAAAAGGCGGCCAAGGAAAACCTGCTGGCTGTCATGGAGGCCATCTGCCACGGGATGGACATGCTGGCCTCCCCCGGCTCCACCGATCACCGCCACGGCTGAGTATGATAAAAACAAGAGAATGCGCGAACATTTAATTTGTTCGCGCATTCTCTTGTTTATTGGAGAAAGCCCAGGTACTCGTCAAAGACGTTAAACAGCATGTCCCCGGAACAAACCGGGAGCAATCTGTCCGCCTTGCCGATGGACACAAAATCGAAAAGCTCCCTGATCCCGGTCAGCACCAGGACGGGAATGATCTCATAGCCCGGTCCGAAAACGATCTCCAGATAGGGCACATACTTGGCCGCCTGCTCCACTTCCTCCGGATCGACGGCCTTTTTCATCTTGAATTCCAGGGAAAAGACCCGATCCTCCGTGATGACCAGCACGTCCGCGTAAATGCGAACATGGCGGGAGCGCTTCAGCCGCAGCTCGAAGGCAAGCTGCCAGGTGAGGCAGCTCTCCCCGATCATATCCCGCAAGTCAAGAAACAGCGCCCGGATCTGCTCCCGGCAGTCCAGGAAGGAATGCGTCAGGCCCCGGGTATCGGAGAGGCTGCGGCCGATGTTGCGGCAGCCCTCCCGCATGGCGGCGAGCCATGCTTCCTCCGAAAGGGAGAGAAACTCCCCGGTCGTGGAAAAATACGCCGCAAATTCCTGCAGGCCGGTATGATCCGGGCTCTGCCGCACGATCCCGTGCCAGCGAAAGTCCCGATCCTGCCAGCAGAGCTCCTTCATCAGAGGAGAGGAATACAAAAGAGAATTGACCGTCCCGTGGTCCAGGTCCAGTTCTCTTGCGATCTCCCGGGCTTTCAGCCCGTCGCCCCGACAGATGACGGCGCAGACCGCTCTGGCAAGGCTGTTATCCTCCATGGATCCGCCGCTCATAGCTGTTTGCTCTCGTCCCCGGCGCTTTCCTCGGCCTTGGCTCTGGCACGGCGCTCTGCCGCCTGGCTCTGCCAGTTCTGGATCTCCTCCAGCAGCCAGGCGGAAAAACCTTTTTGGGAGATGGCGTCGTAGTGTTCCCCCAGGATGGCCCGCTTGGGCAGGTCCCCCAGAGTCTTGCGGGTGACCTTGCTGGAAGTAAAGAGCTTCACCAGGATGGCCTCAAAGCCGCCCACGCCCCGCTCCTCGATCTCATCCAGAGTGGCTGCGCCGTCAGCGGCCAGAGCGTCAAACAGCTCTGTTACCAGGATGCCCCGATCCTCCTGGGAGATCCCGCCGATCCAGCGGTTCAGGACTTCGTTGATCCAGACGCTGCGGGGGTTGGGCCCCTCCGCCAGCAGGAGCTTGCCGTGATCGATGCCCCAGGTATCCAGGCTGTGCTGCACAAAGCCGGAGGCGGAGGACTGAACGATGCGGCTGTCCGTGATCTGCGGCTCAAACAGCTTGCCCACCACGGAAAAGGCGGGTACGATCCTGGTGGTCTTGGCGTCGATGCGGCGGATGGCGCTGTCGTCCATCACCTCGGAGCAGATGCCCGGGCCGTCCAGCAGGTACAAGTGCTCCACCCGCTCCCAGGCAGGCTCCGGCAGGGTACAGGCGGCATACAGGGCAAGATTGCCGCCCTTGGAATGGCCGCCGATGTAACAGGGTTTTCTGTGTTTCAGCGCTTTGGCCGCATAGTCCGCCGCCAGGCGCTGGGCCTCCGTCACCGTAAAGCCGATGCGGAAATCCTCTTCCCAGCCGGCCAGGGAATCATCGGTGCCCCGAAAGGCCACAAAATGAAAGTCCGGTGCGCAGAAGGTCACCGCCGCAAACTGCAGGGGCGGCTCCTGCCGGTAGAGGTCCACATAGCTGCGCATGATGAGCGTTCCGTAACGCTCCGAGCGGGCGGCGCACTCCAGGATCTCCCGGAAGCCCCGGTCCCGTCCCACCAGCATGACGCGGACCTTGTCCTCCTCGATCAGGCGCAGGCTCTCCCGCAGGGGGATGCTTTTCTTTCTGCCCTGAAAGAGTGGCGTAAAATCGTAGTAGGAGAGCATACAGAGCACCAGGGCGTCCGCCTCGTTCAGCGGCAGACCCCGGAAGGGGACGTCTCCCATCCACTTGATGTAATCTACAAGACGATCCATGATTCTCTCTCCCTAATCGATCCCGCAGGCTGCCCGCAGCCGCACCCTGAGGGCGCAGTAGCGCTTGCTGGGCCGGTAATTGTCCACCATGTGATAGGCAATGGCGTCGTCACCCACCAGGATCAAAAGCTCCTTGGCCCGGGTCACGGCGGTGTAGAGCACGTCCCTTGTCATGAGCATAGGGGCGCTGTTGCCAAGGGCCAGGATCACAGCGCGGTATTCGCTGCCCTGGGCCTTGTGGACCGTCATGGCCCAGGCGTGCTCCAGCTCCAGCAGGGAGTCGAAGCCGTACTGGGCGATGCGCCCGTCAAAATCCACGGTCAGGTTTTCTTCCTCCAGGCTGATCTGCAGGATCCGGCCGATGTCGCCGTTGTAGATGCCCATGCCCACGTTGGTGTTGTTCTCGTTGTGCCAGAGGATGTCGTAGTTGTTCCGGATCTGCATGACCCGGTCCCCTTCCCGGAAGATCACGTCGCCGAAGGCCTTTTCCTTTTTGTCCTTCGCGGCGGGATTCAAGGCCTCCTGCAGGCGCTTGTTGAGACTGGCGGTGCCAAGCTCCCCTTTCCTCGTGGGCGAGAGGACCTGGATCTCCGCGGCGGGGATGTGCATCTTCCCGGGCAGTCTCACGGCGCAAAGCTCCACCACCGTGTCCGCGGTGCTGCCGGCCTGCATCCGCTTCAGGCGGAAGAAATCCCCCGCGTTCTCGGAAAAGTCCGGATGCTCGCCGCGGTTGATCATGTGGGCGTTGCGCACGATGCGGCTGCCCTCGTTCTGCCGGAAGATCTCGGTCAGGCGGACGGTGGGGATCACGCCGCTGCGGATCAGGGCGGAGAACACGTTGCCGGGGCCCACGGAGGGCAGCTGGTCCGCGTCCCCCACCAGCACCAGGCGGCAGGAGGGCGGCAGCGCCTTCAGCAGCGCGTCCATCAGCTGGATATCCACCATGGAGCACTCATCCAGGATCACCGCGTCGCACGCCAGCCGGTCGTCCTCGTTTTTGGTGAAGGCCACGTGCTCCCCGTCTTCTTCGAACTTGGCGCCCAGCAGACGGTGCACCGTGGCCGCTTCCTGGCCGGTCAGCTCCGTCATGCGCTTGGCGGCGCGGCCGGTGGGAGCGGTGAGCAGGGTCCGGATCCCCAGGCGCTCGAACATGGCGAGGATGGCACGGATGGAGGTGGTCTTGCCCGTGCCGGGTCCGCCGGTGATGACCACCACCTGGTTATGGAGTGCCAGGCTCAGGGTCTGCCGCTGCATAGCGGCATAGCGGATCCCCTGGCTCTCCTCCAGCTTCTGGATGATGCTCTCCAGGTCCACCTTCTCTCGGAAAGCACCTTTTACCATCTTGGCAAGACGCAGCGCGGTGTCGGCTTCCACCTCGTAGAGCTCCGGCAGATAACAGGCATTGCAGCCGGCGATCTCCTCAAAGTGCAGGAGGCCTGCTCCGATCAGCTCTTCGATGCTCTCCTCCACTCGCTCCGGCTCTACCCGGATCAGCTCCGAGGTCACGGCACAGAGCTTTTCCCGGGGAATGAAGCAGTGGCCGTTTCCCAGGTTGTGCCGCAGTTCGAAGAGGACCGCGGCGTTCACGCGGCTCCGGTTCTCCTCGTCCAGACCCATGTCCAGGGCCAGTCGGTCCGCTTCGTAGAAGCTGCCGCCGATATGGCCGGCCGCCAGGATGTAGGGGTCCTCCCGCAGCAGGTCCAGGGCCTTGTCGCCGTAGTACTTGTAGAGCCGCATGGCCAGCACCGGCCGCAGCTCAAAGGAGCAGATAAACTCCATCAGCCGCCGCACGCCGGTCTGCTGTCGGAAGCGCTTGGACAGCTGTTTCGCCTTCTGCAGGCTCACGCCCTTGATGCTTGCCAGCTTCTCCGGCTCGTTTTCCAGCACGTCCAGGCTGCGATTGCCGAACTGCCGCACGATGAGGGAGGCGGTGGCCGGGCCGATGCCCTGCACGGTGCCGGAGGCCAGATACTGATAGATGGCCGCCTCGTCGGTGGGCAGCATCCGCTGGGCAAACTCCGCCTTGAACTGCCTGCCGTGGACGTTGTGGGTGCTCCACATGCCGCTTGCCAGCAGGGTCTCCCCCGGCGCGGCAAAGGGAATGGTGCCCACCACCGTCACGGTCTCGTCGTTTTCATTGCGCAGGCGCAGGACCGTATAGCCGTTCTCTTCATTTTTATAGATCACCGAGTCAACAGACCCGCTGAGTTCGGTCAATTCCCGTTCCTGGTCCATTCCGGCTCCTCCCGTGCTGCCTCTTCCAGCAGCGGCTTCAGAAACTGCCCGGTGTAGCTCTCCTCACAGGCGGCGCAGTCCTCCGGCGTACCGGCAAATACCAGGGTACCGCCGCCGTCGCCGCCCTCCGGGCCCAGGTCGATGATGTGATCCGCCACCTTGATGACGTCCAGGTTGTGCTCGATCACCACCACGGTGTTGCCCGCGTCGGTAAGGCGGTTCAGGATATCGATGAGCTTGTGCACATCCGCGATGTGCAGGCCCGTGGTGGGCTCGTCCAGCACATAGACCGTGCTGCCCGTGCTGCGCTTGGAGAGCTCGGTGGCCAGCTTTACCCGCTGGGCCTCGCCGCCGGAGAGGGTGGTGCTGCTCTGCCCCAGCTTCACATAGCCCAGGCCCACATCGTAGAGGGTCTGGATCTTATTGAGGATCTTCTGCTGGTTTGCAAAGAAGGAGCAGGCCTCCTCCACGGTCATATCCAGCACATCCGCAATGTTCTTGCCCTTGTAGCGCACCTCCAGGGTCTCCCGGTTGTAGCGCTTGCCGCCGCAGACGTCACAGGGAACGTAGACATCCGGCAGAAAATGCATCTCGATCTTCACGAGGCCGTCGCCGGAGCAGGCCTCGCAGCGGCCGCCCTTCACGTTGAAAGAGAAGCGCCCCTGGCCGTAGCCCCGGAGTCTTGCGTCCTGGGTGGAGGCGAAAAGATCCCGGATGTCGTTGAAGGCACCGGTATAGGTGGCAGGGTTGGAGCGAGGCGTGCGGCCGATGGGGCTCTGATCCAGGGCGATGACCTTGTCCACCGCCTCCATGCCCTCGATGCCGGCGCACTTGCCCGGGCGCAGCTTGCTGCGGTTTTTCTCCACGGCAAGGGTCTTGTACAGGATCTCGTTGATGAGAGAGGATTTGCCGCTGCCGGAGACACCGGTGACGCAGATGAGCTTGCCCAGGGGGATCTCCACATCGATGTTTTTCAGGTTGTTCTCCGCGGCGCCCCGGATGATCAGGGACTTGCCGTTACCCTTGCGCCGCTGACCGGGAATGGGGATGTGCTTTTTCCCGCTGAGATACTGGCCGGTGACGGATTCGGGCACGGCGCAGATATCCTCCAGGCTCCCCGCCGCCACGACTCTGCCGCCGTTGACGCCGGCGCCGGGGCCGATGTCCACCACGTAGTCCGCGGCCCGCATGGTCTCCTCATCGTGCTCCACCACGATGAGGGTATTGCCCAGATCCCGCAGCTGGCGCAGGGTGTTCAGCAGCTTGGCGTTGTCCCGCTGGTGCAGGCCGATGCTGGGCTCGTCCAGGATATAGAGGACGCCCATCAGGCTGGAGCCGATCTGGGTGGCCAGACGGATTCGCTGGCTCTCGCCGCCGGAGAGGGTGGCCGCCATGCGGGAGAGGGTCAGGTAGCCCAGGCCCACGCTCTGCAGAAAGCTGAGACGGGAGCGGATCTCCTTCAGGATCTGGGCGGCGATCATGCTCTCCTTCTCGCTGAGCTCCAGCGCGTTTACAAAGTCCAGGCACTTCGTCACGGAGAGCTCCGTGAATTCCGCGATATTCAGCCCGCCCACCGTAACGGCCAGGGCGGTTTTTTTGAGTCTTCTGCCGCCGCACTCGGGGCAGGGCGTCTCGGACATGCACTCCTCGATATCCGCCCGCATGGAGGGGCTCTGGGTCTCCCGATAGCGGCGCTCCAGATTGTTGATCACGCCCTCAAACTCCCGGCGGATGACGCCGAAGCCCTCCGCCTTCTCATAGCGCAGCTGCAGCGGCTCCCCCCGGGTGCCGTAGAGAATGGCGTCCAGGCCCTCCTGGGGGATGTCCTTGATGGGATCCGAGAGTTTGAAGTGATAGCGCTTGGCCAGCGCGTCAAAATACATCTTGGAGATGGTGTCTCCCCGCACGTTGCCCCAGCCGCTGGCGGTGATGCCGCCGTCCAGGATGCTGAGGTTGGGATTGGGGATGATAAGCGCGGGGTCGATGAGCATCTGCATGCCCAGGCCCGTGCACTTGGGGCAGGCGCCGTGGGGGTTGTTGAAGGAGAAGAGCCGGGGCGTCAACTCCTCGATGGAGATGCCGCAGTGTTCACAGGCGTAGTTCTGGGAGAAGGCGATCCTTCTGTTCTCGCTGACCAGATCCACGATCATGAGGCCTCCGGCCAGGGAGAGCGCCGTCTCCGCAGAGTCGGTCAGGCGGCGGGAGATCTCCTTCTTGATCACCAGGCGGTCCACCACGATCTCAATATCGTGCTTCTTGTTTTTCTCCAGCTTGATCTCCTCGGCCAGATCATAGGCGATCCCGTCCACCAGTGCCCGGACGTAGCCGGACTTTTTGGCGTCCTCCAGCACCTTCACGTGCTCGCCTTTCTTCCCCCGGATCACGGGGGCCAGGATCTGGATCCGGCTACCCTCGGACAGGGCCATGATCTGATCCACGATCTGGTCGATGCTTTGCTGCCGGATCTCCCGCCCGCACTTAGGGCAGTGGGGCACGCCGATCCGCGCCCAGAGAAGACGCAGATAGTCATAGATCTCCGTCACGGTACCCACGGTGGAGCGGGGATTCTTGGAGGTGGTCTTCTGGTCGATGGAGATGGCCGGCGAGAGGCCGTCGATATAATCCACGTCGGGCTTGTCCATCTGGCCCAGGAACATTCTGGCATAGGAGCTGAGACTCTCCACATAGCGCCGCTGTCCCTCGGCATAGATGGTGTCAAAAGCCAGGCTGGACTTTCCGCTGCCGGAAAGGCCGGTGACTACCACCAGCTTGTCCCGGGGGATGGAAAGGTCGATGTTCTTCAGATTGTTCTCTCTTGCGCCCTTGATGGTGATAAATTCCTGCATGCTGTGCTCCTTGCCGCGGCCCGTCTGCGGGCCGAAATCGAAAATGCGTCGGTTCGTAAATTAACTGTTTAATTATACTATTTTTCCTGCAGTATTTCAACAGAAATCGCAAAGCAATTCCCCGCTCTCTGTTCCCGCTCCTCGGCCCTGCACTTTCACAGTCGAAAGTAGATTTTCCTTGCTTTTGCGCCGGCCTTGATGTACAATAATTAAGCTGAAAATGATTCTTTCTCCAATAGCATCATTTTTGATCAGAAAAGAGGCACAGGTTTATGGACCAGGCAAAAACCATTTCCGAGGTTGCGCTGGACGGCCACCATCTTACGCTGGAGGATTTTGTCGCGGTTGCCCGTTACGGGGCTCCTGTCAGGCTCACCGATGAGGCTGTGGCGGCGATCCGCCGTTCCCGGGACCTGGCGGAGAAGATCATGCGGGAGGACCGCGTGGCCTATGGGATCACCACAGGCTTCGGCGATTTTGCCAATGTGGCCGTCCCTGAAGAGATGAGCAGCCAGCTCTCCACCAATCTGATCCTAAGCCACTGCGTGGGCACCGGCGAGCCCTACAGCGAGGAAGAGGTCCGGGGCATGATGCTGCTGCGGGCCAACGCCCTCTGCGCCGGCGTCAGCGGTGTGCGCCCGGTGCTGGTCCAGCGCCTGGCGGAGCTTTTGAACCGGCATGTAACGCCCTGGATCCCCCAGAAGGGCTCTCTCGGCGCTTCCGGCGACCTGGCGCCGCTCTCCCACATGGGCCTGGTGCTGCTGGGCCGAGGTCAAGCCTATTACCGGGGGGAGCTGCTCCCCGGCGGCGAGGCCCTGCGCCGCGCCGGCATCCAGCCGCTGGACACCCTTGTCAGCAAGGAGGGTCTCGGCATCACCAACGGCACCTGCGCCATGACAAGCGTAGGCGCGCTCCATCTCTACGATGCCATTGCTGCCGCAAAGATGGCGGATCTCATCGGTTCCCTCACCCTCACGGCCCTCACCGGCCAGCTGGACGCCTTCCAGGACCGGGTCCATCAAGTCCGCGGCCAGGTGGGCCAGATCCGGGTGGCAAAGAATCTGCGCCTCCTCACCGAGGGCTGCGAGATCCTGCAGAAGGCCCAGGGAGACCGGGTGCAGGACGCCTATGCCCTGCGCTGCATGCCCCACGTCCACGGCGCCGTGCGGGACGCGCTGGAGTTCATCCGCTCCCGGGTGGAGATTGAGCTGAACGCTGTGACGGACAATCCCCTCATGTTTCTGGAGGACGAGGCCGTCATCTCCGGCGGCAACTTCCACGGGGAGCCCATGGCCCTGCCCTTTGACTTTCTGGGCATCGCCTGCGCGGAGCTTGCCAGCATTTCCGAGCGCCGCATTGAGCGCATGGTGAACGCCGCCCTTTCCAACGGACTCACGCCCTTCCTCACCACCGAGCCCGGGCTCAACAGCGGCTTCATGATCGTCCAGTATTCCGCCGCCTCCATGGCCTCGGAAAACAAGGTACTTGCCCATCCCGCCAGCGTGGACTCCATCCCCTCCTCCGCCAACCAGGAGGATTTCGTCTCCATGGGTACCACCGCCGCCCGCAAGGCCGGCCAGATCCTGGAGAACACCCGCTCGGTCCTGGCCTACGAGCTGCTCACCGCCTGCCAGGCGGTGGATATCCGCCGCAGGCTCGGCACCCGCGGGCAGGGCCTCTCCCCCGTCCATGAGGCGATCTTCTCCCATGTGCGGGAAAAAATCTCCTTCATGGAAAAGGACCGGGAACTCTGGCCGGACATTCTGGAGATCGAGCGGATGGTCCGCACCGGCGAGCTGCTGGATATCGCGGAGGAGCTTGTTCCCGCGTTTGAATAAGACTTTTTCCCATAAAAAAGAATTAACATTTTCCTGAAATGGCATGATCTTCGGGTCATGCCATTTTTCCGTTCTATTTCCCGTTCAGGATCGGGAGGCGCTTGACAAGTGACCTATCGTTCACTAAAATAGGAACACAGGTTCCCATTTACCTTGAAGGAAGTTCATTCATGGCAAACATCATAACGATCTTCAGAATAGCCGGCAGTATCGTTCTGCTATTCTGTCCGGCCTTCTCTCCCGGCTTTTATGCGCTTTACATTGCTGCCGGCTTGTCTGATATGCTTGACGGACTTGTGGCGAGAAAAACAGATACCGCCAGCGAGCTTGGGGCAAGGCTGGATACGATTGCAGACTTTGTGTTTGTGGCTGTATGCCTGATCAAGCTGCTCCCGATCCTGCGTATTCCCGCATGGCTGTACGCCTGGATCGGAATCATCGCTTTCATAAAGGCCGTAAATATCATTTCCGGTTTCGCCGTGCAGAAGAGATTTGTGGCCGTCCATTCGCTTATGAACAAAGCGACAGGCGTTCTGATGTTTCTGCTGACGCTGACGATCCGATTTCTCCCGCTGAAACAATCTGCGATCGTCGTGTGTGCGGCAGCAAGCTTCGCCGCAGTTCAGGAAGGCCATTTCATCCGAACGGCAAGAGCATAGCGGCTCGGGATCCATGGAGCCGGGATTGGGAGGAAAAGCGGACCATGAAATGCAAAGGCACTCTTATCGTTGTAAAGGACTGCAGGAAAGCGTTGAAGTATTATCAGGACGTGTTTGGATTCGAGTTGATTCGGGACAATGACGGCAATATGGAACTGTCCGATCATCTGTATCTCCAGGAAGAACAATACTGGGAGCGCTTTACGGGAAAGCGCGTGTTTCCGCAAAACAATCATAGCGAGCTGTATTTTGAAGAGCCGGAGATCGAATGCTTCGTAAAGAAGCTGGAGAGGCTCTATCCTGACACGGAATTTGTCAATCACCTGACGACGCACAGCTGGGGACAGCGGGTCGTCAGATTCTATGACCCGGACGGCAATCTCATTGAAGTCGGCACCCCCGTATGATCCGTGTATATCGTTATAATCAGGAGAATGAGATGAGCAAATATGAATCGTTATGGAATTGGATCAGGGAAAACGGTACGGAACGTTTCAAACTGACCTTTGAGGAGATCGAGAGGATTGCCGGTTTCCCGATCGACCACTCTTTCCTGAACGCCAAGAAGGAACTCCTGCATTACGGATATCTGGTGGGAAAGATTTCACGCAAAGGAAAGACGGTGGATTTTGAAAAAGTGCAGGGGAAATCCTGATGTCAAAGGCGAACCGGAAACAGAGGTCAGAAGGAAAGGATCTATATGGGAATGCATTATCAATACAAGAGATTGGACAGCAACAATTTCACAGCTCATTCCTTGGATGCTTTTGTCCGTCACCAGACGGTTACAGCGTGCTGGAGAAAGATAGGCAAGGATTGGAAGCTTGTACCGAATGTCTATGAAGAAAACTGGTCGCAGGCGCAGTGCCGGGAAATCGCAGAAGACGTGGCGCATTCTATAAGCCTTGACCAGACAGGCTTTGGCGCATTCGACGGCGAGCGGATCATTGGGTTTGCGACCGTCTCCCACCGTGTATTCGGAGCTGCGGCAAGATATGTGCAGCTGGTTTGTTTTCAGGTCTCAGAGGAATACAGGCGTCAGGGCGTCGGCAGGAGGCTCTTTTCCCTGGCCTGCGAAGAGGCCCGGCGGCTGGGCGCGGACAAACTGTATATTTCGGCGCATTCCTCAAAAGAGTCACAGGCGGCATACCGGGCACTTGGCTGCAGTTTTGCAGAAGAAATCAATGCGGAATTGGCTGCAGCGGAGCCCTTTGACGTCCAAATGGAATACAAATTATAGAGTATGATAATTTGAGAAAGGGAGATCACGAAATCATGCGTATCTATGTTGATTTTGACGATTGCCTGTGCGAGACGGGAAGGGCCCTCTCAAAGCTTGCGCTGGAAATATTCCATAAGCATGTTCCGTATGACCGGATGCAGTATTTTGAGCTGGACAGATCTTTTGATCTGGATGCGGGACAATACGAGCGGTTGATGCTTCGGGCGCACGAGCCGGAGATGCTGCTCTCGTATGCTGCGACGCCGGGCGCTGCGGAGACCATAAACGAATGGATTTCCCGCGGGCACGAGGTGTCGATCATTACCGGCCGCCCGTCCAGCGTTTACGAGCCGTCCCGTATCTGGCTGGATGAGCACGGACTTCAGAACGTCAGACTGTACTGTCTCAACAAATACGGAAGGGATCATTTTATCAAAAACAGCAACAGCACCCTTGAACTGGAAGACTATTACAGGATGAAGTTTGATTACGCCGTGGAGGATTCTCCGAAGGCCTTTCGGTTTTTCGAGCATCTGCCGGAACTGAAGGTCCTGGTGTTTGACAGGCCCTGGAACCGAGACTGTGCTTTTCCCAACGGAAACTATCAAAGATGCGCCGATTGGGAGAGCATTCGCAGGATCGTTGCAGGTGCGTGAGAAAGAGACGGGCCATCAAAATTCAAGAGTAATGCGAGCGATGGGGTGAAGTAGCAATGTTTGATCTGGACAAATACCTGGCTGATCTGATCCTGAACTGTCGGTCAGCTTTCGGAGAGCGGCTCTTGTACATGGGGCTTCAGGGAAGCTGGCTGCGCGGAGAAGCGCATGAAAACAGCGATATCGACGTTATGGTGATCCTGGACGGGTTCTCCGTGCGGGATATGGATACATACCGCGGGATCCTGAAAGGGATCGGCTTCTACGAGAGATCCTGCGGCTTCATCTGCGGGAAAGACGAAATGAAGCGCTGGAATCCTCTGGAGCTATGCCAACTGCGCCAGACGACGAAAGACCTGGTCGGCGTACTGACGGATTATCTTCCGCCCGCGACGCGGGAAGACGAAATCAACTATGTCAAGCTGAGCCTGGGGAATCTGTATCACGAACTCTGCCACCGCTATATCCACGCAGACAGGGACAAGAACGCCGTCAGGTTTCGCGGCACCTGCAAAAGCGTGTTTTACCTGATCCAGAATCTGCATTATCTGGAAAGCGGGCGTTTTCTCCTGAGCAAAAAGGACCTGAAGGCAGCGGCGTTGGAAGAGGATCGGCTGATTCTGGAAATGGCTGAGCTGCCTGACGGTTACGATTTTGATCCGGCTTTCTCTTCCCTGTTTGCCTGGTGCCAGAGAACTTTTGCGCGCATCGAACGCCTTGGAGGAAAAGAGGATTAAGACGACTCTGGACTATTATGGGATTTGCTGTTCAGAAAAAATGGTATAACCCAAAGGAACGGATGTAAGCCTGCCAAAGTGCTGCATTGTTTATGTCGACGGCGGCTTTAAACTCTGGTATGAGGGAAGATATTACGGATCGGAAGCTGCAGAACAGTCCAAAATTGTCAGTTATCTGGAGATCGCTGTGCAATAGTCAAGGGAATAATCTTAGTGTGTAAGACAGGTGGGAGTCGTGGGATGTACATTATCAAAGCAGAAGCAGAACAGATAGAAAAAATCGTAGCTATGTCTGTCAGAGCTTTTGAAACAGATGTAAATGTTGGCGGAGGAAAAGGTGAGTGCCCGCCTGGATTTGATTCGGTAGAATGGCATAAACAGATGGCCCGGGAGGGGCATTTGTATCAGGCAATGATAGAAAATGATTTGGTAGGGGCTGCCATTGTATTCCCGGATGAAACAGAAAACAGCGTATACATAGGCAGGATTTTTATTGATAGCATCTATCATAGAAAAGGTTATGGAATTCGCTTGATGGATTGCATAGAAAAGAATTTCCCGTGGGCTGCTGAGTTTCATCTGGATACCCCATGTTGGAATGAGCGGACAAATGCTTTTTACAAAAGATTAGGCTATCACATCATAAAAAATGAGGATGGATTCGTCTTTTACCGGAAAAGAAAAAACGAACCCATGGAGAAGCTGACAGAAAATATGATCCGCTGGGCTGAAAGCAAACTTGGCAGCACAGAGTATGCAGGCTGGTGTCTAGCGTTTATCGAGGACGCACTTGAAATCAGCAATCAAATCGAAGTATTCGGCGGAGATTCCGCAAAGGAATCCTGCGAGCTGTACAAGGACGCGCTGCAGGGCGGAGTGCCGGAGCGAGGCGCGTTCATATTCTATGACTGCCTGTGTCCAAGCGAAAACGGTCCGGTCAACTGGGGACATTGCGGTATCAGTTTAGGGGACGGCCGTGTGATCCATGCGTGGGACATGGTCCGAATCGATGACTATCTGGCAATCGAAAAGTTGACGGCATTGACCGGAGATCATCCGAAATACCTGGGCTGGGTAGCGCTCGAACGCGTACTGAATCAAAAACCGGGAGTGTAATTTCAAAAAATCGGATCTGCGTACGGATACTTACGGTATAAGTCTTTTGATGACAGAGCGGTTTATGATAACAGCAGCTTGAGAGGGCGGAGGGAACGCTGTGCATTATGTGAAAGCAAAGGGGATCTTATCCTCTCAAAACGGAATGAATCTTTATCGGGGCTGTACGCACGGATGTATTTACTGCGATTCAAGAAGCAGCTGTTATCGGATGGATCACGCTTTTGAGGATATCGAGGTCAAAGAAAATGCCCTTGCATTGCTGGAAGACGCGCTGCGCCGCAAGAGAAAACGCTGCATGATCGGGACAGGCTCCATGAGCGATCCGTACATCCCGCAGGAGCTGAAAACAGAATACACGCGAAAAGCATTGTTGATCATCGAGAAATACGGGTGCGGCGTCGCGCTGCAGACAAAGTCCGATCGTGTGCTCAGAGATCTGGATATCCTGAAACGTATCAATGAAAAGACCAAAGCCGTTGTTCAGATGACGCTGACAACAGCGGATGAAAGCTTGTGCAGGATCATCGAGCCGCATGTCTGCTCGACAAAAGAGAGGTTCGAGGCGCTGAAAACCTTGCACGAAAACGGTATTCCCACTGTCGTGTGGCTGTGTCCGATCCTGCCCTATATCAACGATACCCGCGAGAACATTGCGTCGATCCTTCGGATGTGTATAGAGGCTCAGGTGCGCGGCGTGATCTGCTTTGGAATGGGGATGACGCTTCGCGACGGCAGCCGTGAATATTTCTATCGTCAGCTTGACAGGCATTTCCCCGGCTTGAAGGAGCGCTACATCCGGGAATACGGAGACCGCTACGAGGTCCCCAGTCCGCGCGACGATGAGCTGATGAGCTTGTTTCATCACACCTGCGAGCAAAGCGGGATCATGCACGATAACGACGAGATCTTCGCATACCTGCACCGCTTCGAAGAAAAGGAGCCGTTCGGACAGCTCAGCTTGTGGCAGCTTCCGCGGAATGAATGACGATCGAAAAGGAAGGGCTTCAAGATGGAATATAACAGCACAGTCACCCTGAAAGACGGCAAAGCCTGTATCATCCGGAACGGGATGGCATCGGACGGGCAGGCGCTCCTCGATATCTTCAACCTCACCCATACGCAGACGGACTATCTGCTTACCTACCCTGAAGAGCATAGCTATACCGCCGAGGATGAGGCGGAGCTGCTGCGGAGAAAGACAGACAGCGTCGATGAGATCGAACTTCTCGCGGAGCTGGACGGAAAAGTTGTGGGCAGCGCCGGAATCGGCAGTGTCGGCCGAAAGGAAAAGATCCGACATCGCGCGGAGTTTGGCATCAGCGTGGATAAGGCATACTGGGGTCTCGGCATCGGACGGGCACTGACAGAAGCCTGCGTCGAATGTGCAAAAAAAGCGGGATATGCCCAGCTGGAGCTGGAAGTCGTGGCAGAAAACAAAAGCGCCCTCGCCCTGTACAAGAGCGTGGGCTTCGCGGAATACGGCAGAAATCCCAAGGGTTTCCGCTCCCGCTTTACAGGCTGGCAGGAGCTCGTGCTCATGAGGCTGGAGCTTGAAAACAGAGAATACTTGGGAAAAAACAGATGAATGGGGATGCTTCTTCGCCCCGGTCTGTAAAAGGCCGGGGCTGTCGCCCATCTTGGTGAGGCCGTGAAATGATAAGGGCAGGACGGATCTGAGCAGGAAAAGACAGGACGATTTTCGCTTCATCAGATACAATGATCCCATCAAGGAAAGGAGGCTTGATCGATGGAGTGGCTTACCAGCATTCGTACTGCAATCGAGTATATGGAAGAGCATCTGACCGACGACATCAGTGCGCAGGATGTGGCGGATCGGGTGTACCTTTCTCCGTTCTTTCTTCAGAAGGGATTCTCTCTGATGACCGGATACGGTATCGGGGAATACATCAGGAACCGCAGGCTGTACCGGGCGGCACGGGACCTGAAAGAGACGGATGATAAAGTGATCGACATTGCATTTCGGTACGGGTATGAAACACCGGAGAGCTTTACAAAAGCATTCTCCCGTTTTCACGGTGTCACGCCTTCACAGGTCCGTGACGGAGCCGCCGGAAAAGTCTTTCTTCCCTTGACGATCCAATTATCGGTACAAGGAGGCAGTCAAATGGATGTCAAAATTGCGCCCATGTTTCCGTTCAAGGTCATCGGTTTTCAGAAGGTTTTCGAGAATGAAACTGCTTATGCGCAAATACCGAAGTTCTGGAATGAAATCTGTGAGAAGTATGCTTACAGCGTCTATGCGGGAAATGCACCGGCGAACCCCTATGAGCAGGCCCTGGTGGACAACTGCATCGGGGAATACGGCGTCTGTATCGACGATATCGGCGGAGGCAAATTCCGCTATCTGATCGCGGGCAAGTACACGGGCGGAGCAGTACCGGAGGGAATGATTGTCTATGAGTTTCCAAGGAATGAATGGGCCGTATTCAACTGCATCGGTCCGAACCCCCAGACGCTGCAGAGCGTGAACACCCGAATCTTCTCTGAATGGCTGCCCGGCAATCCGGATTATGAGCTCAGCGGAAATGCAACGGTCGAGTGGTATGATTGTGTAAACGGGGAAATGACAGACCCGGATTATCACAGTGCGATCTGGGTGCCGGTGAAGAGAAAAGCGTAAGCAGATTAACAAATCCAGTACCGTCACGTAAAAAAGGAAGATGACCTGCACATAAAAATGCAGATCATCTTCCTTTTTTGTTGTGGAAATATCAGAACAGACCGGAGATCACGCCGTTTTCGTCCACGTCGATCCGCTCGGCGGCGGGAACCTTGGGCAGGCCCGGCATGGTCATGATATCGCCGGTGAGAGCCACGATGAAGCCCGCGCCGGAGGCGACCTTCAGATTTCGCACCGTAACGGTGAAGCCCTTGGGGGCGCCCAGGAGGGCGGGATCGTCGGAGAAGGAATACTGGGTCTTGGCCATGCAGATGGGCAGCTTGTCAAAGCCCAGCTCGGTGATCTGTTTGAGCTGCTTTTTGGCGTTGCCGTCCAGCTCCACGCCGTCGGCATGATAGATGCGCTTGCAGATCTGCTCCAGCTTCTTTTCGATGGGCTGGTCCAGCTCATAGGTAAAGGAGAAGTTGTTGGGCTCCTCGCACAGGCGCACCACTTCCTCGGCCAGGGCCATGCCGCCCTCGCCGCCCTTGCCCCAGACTTCGCTGAGGGCAACGTTCACGCCCAGCTCTCTGCACTTGGCTTCCACCAGCTGCAGCTCCGCCTCGGTGTCCGTGGGGAAGCGGTTCACCGCCACCACGCAGGGGACGCCCCAGACGTTCTTCACATTGCTCACATGCTGCAGCAGGTTGGGCAGGCCCTTCTCCAGGGCCTCCAGGTTCTCGGCGCCAAGCTCGGTCTTGGGTACGCCGCCGTGATACTTGAGGGCGCGGACGGTTGCCACCACCACGATGGCGGAGGGATGGAGATTGGCCATGCGGCACTTGATGTCCACAAACTTCTCCGCGCCAAGGTCCGCGGCGAAGCCGGCCTCGGTGACAGTGTAGTCGCTGAGCTTCAGGGCCAGGCGGGTGGCCATGACGCTGTTGCAGCCGTGGGCGATGTTGGCAAAGGGACCGCCGTGCACGAAGGCGGGAGTTCCCTCCAGGGTCTGGACCAGGTTGGGCTTGATGGCGTCCTTCAGCAGGGCCGTCATGGCGCCCTCGGCCTTCAGGTCGTGGGCGGTGACGGGCTTGCCGCCGTAGGTGTAGCCCACCACGATGCGGGCCAAACGTGCCTTCAGATCCATCAGGTCGGAAGCCAGGCACAGCACCGCCATGATCTCGCTTGCCACGGTGATCTCAAAGCCGTCCTCCCGGGGCACGCCCTGCATCCGGCCGCCCAGGCCGTCCACGATGTGGCGCAGCTGCCGGTCGTTCATGTCCACAGCCCGCTTCCAGGTGATGGCCTTGGGGTCGATGCCCAGGCTGTTGCCCTGCTGGATGTGGTTGTCCAGCATGGCGGCCAGCAGGTTGTTGGCAGCGCCGATGGCATGGAAGTCGCCGGTGAAGTGGAGGTTGATGTCCTCCATGGGCACCACCTGGGCATAGCCGCCGCCGGCGGCGCCGCCCTTGATGCCGAACACGGGGCCCAGGGAGGGCTCCCGCAGGGCCACAACGGCGTTCTTGCCGATGCGGCGCAGACCGTCGGTGAGACCCACGGAAGTGGTGGTCTTTCCTTCTCCCGCGGGGGTGGGGGTGATAGCAGTCACCAGGATCAGCTTGCCGTCGGGACGGTCCGCAAGCTCCTTGAGGAGGCTGGGGTCCACTTTGGCTTTGTAATTGCCGTACTGTTCCAGGTACTGATCCTCGATCCCCGCGATGCGGGCGATCTCGGTAATTTTGCGCAAGCGGCAAGCCTGCGCGATTTCGATGTCACTCAAATAGGCCACGTAGCCGTCCTCCTTGTACTTTTCCTTTTTTGATGACGATTCTTGTCAGATTGCTTCCCATGCGGTAGCCGAGAGTGTCCAGATCCGGAGCGTCCCAGACCACAAGGTCCGCAAGCTTTCCTGTTTCAATGCTGCCGATGCTCTCCGCCCGGTGAATGGCGGCGGCAGCGTTCAGTGTCACGCCGGTGAGCATTTCCTCCGGCGTCATCCGGTAGCGCAGACAGCCCAGGTTCATCACGAACTGCAGATTCAGGCTGGGGCAGGAACCGGGGTTAAAGTCCGAGGCCAGCGCCACAGGCACTCCCGCGCGGATCATATCCCGCACCGGCGCGTAGGTGGAGCCCAGATAGAAGCTGGTGGCCGGCAGGCAGCAGGCAACGGTCCCGGCCGCAGCCATGGCTTCGATCCCCTCGGTTGGGCACACGATCAGGTGCTCGGCGGAGATGGCGCCCACTTCTTTTGTGAGCAGGGAACCGCCGATGGGCTCGATCTCATCCGCGTGGATCTTGGGGATCAGGCCATAGCGTCTGCCCGCCTCCAGGATGCGCCTGGACTCCTCCGCGGTGAATACGCCTCTTTCGCAGAACACGTCGCAGAATTCCGCCAGCTTCTCCTCCGCCACCTTGGGGATCGCTTCCTCACACAGGAGCCGGAGATAGCCTTCCCGATCGTCCTTGTATTCCGGCGGCAGCGCGTGAGCGCCCAGGAAGGTGGCCGCCAGATCCATGGGGTGTTCCTCATCCAGCCGCCGAATCACCCGCAGCTGCTTCAGCTCCGTCTCCAGGTCCAGCCCGTAGCCGCTCTTGGCCTCCACGGTGGTAACGCCGAGCTCCAGCATCTCGTCCAGGGCGTCACAGGCCTTGTCGAAGAGCTCGTACTCCGTGGCCTCCCGGGTGGCTTTCACGGTGGAGAGGATGCCCCCTCCCGCCGCCAGGATCTCCAGATAGCTCACGCCACGGAGCTTGAGCGCCAGCTCGTTCTGCCGCCAGCCGCCGAAAATCAGGTGGGTGTGGGCGTCCACCAGGCCCGGCGTGACCAGGCGGTTCGCCGCGTCGATGCGTCGTGCCTCCTCAAGGGGGGGCTCCCCCGTTCCCACAGCGGCGATCCTGCCGTTTTCGCAGAGGATCCAGGCGTCTTTCAAAAAAAGGATGCGTCCCTGAGCCGCCCCGCCCCTGGCATGCCGCCCTTCCGGTGTCGCCAGCAGGCCGATGTTCGTAACAAGGATCCTGTTCATAGCTGTCCTCTCCGGCGTCTTACTTCTTCATGCCTTTTACAGCTTCTTCCACAATGGCGTCATCCGCCACGTAGGGCATGGTGATGTGGTCCTGTCCGGCGTACAACTTGTTGTACTCCGCCGCGGTGGTCATGGCGTGTTCGTTTCTCGCCCAGCTGCGCCGGGCAACGCCCACCATGGTGTCCCAGGGCATGGACATTTTCAGGATGTTGTCCACCCGCTCGGAGCCGTCCAACACCATGCCGAAGCCGCCGTTGATGGCGCGGCCGATGCCGGTGCCGCCGCCGTTGTGGAGGGCGATGTAGCTCATGCCCCGGGCCGCGTTGCCGGCAAAGCACTGGGTGGCCATCTCCGCCATGATGTTGGAGCCGTCCTTGATGTTGGAGGTCTCCCGGAAGGGGGCGTCGGTGCCGCCGGTGTCGTGATGATCCCGGCCAAGGATCACAGGGCCGATCTCCCCGTTGCGGACCATTTCATTGAACTTCAGCGCGATGTTCATGCGGCCCATGGCGTCCTGATACAGGATGCGGCACTGGGTGCCCACCACCAGTTTGTTCTCCTGGGCATCCCGGACCCAGACGTAGTTGTCATAGTCCTGATAGCGCCGGTTGTGCTCCTTGATGTACTCCGCCGCGGCCTTGTCGGTCTTCTCCAGGTCCTTGGGGTCCCGGCTCAGGCAGCACCAGCGGAAGGGGCCGTAGCCGTAGTCGAAGAGGCAGGGGCCCAGGATGTCTTCCACGTAGGAGGGGAAGACGAAACCGTCCAGGTCGTTCTCGCCGTTCTTGCAGATGGACTTGACGCCGGTGTCGTACACAGCCTTCAGGAAGCTGTTGCCGTAATCGAAGAAATAGGTGCCCCGGTCGTGGAACTTCTCGATGAGCTCGATGTGGTGCTGCAGGGACTTGTCCACCAGCTTGCGGAAGTCCTCCGGGTCCTTGGCCAGCATCTCGGTGCGCTGCTCGAAGGAGAGGCCCTGCGGGCAGTAGCCGCCGTCGTAGGGCACATGGCAGGAGGTCTGATCGCTCATCAGATCCACGTGGATATTCTGCTCCAGCAGATACTCCAGCAGGTCCACCACGTTGCCGTGGTAGGCCACGGCGCAGCCCTTGCCGGCATTCTGGTGCTCCAGGGCGATCTTCACCGCCTCGGCAAGATCGTCGGTCCGGTGGGTGACCCAGCCCTGCTCAAAGCGAGTCTGGATGCGGCTCTCGTCCACCTCGGCAATGATGGAGGCCACACCCACGATAACGGCGGCCTTGCCCTGGGCGCCGCTCATGCCGCCGAGGCCGGAGGATACAAAGAGCTTGCCCGCCAGATTCCCGTCCTGGGGGATGCCGAGCTTCAAGCGGCCTGCGTTCAGCAAGGTATTGAAGGTGCCATGGACGATGCCCTGGGGCCCGATGTACATCCAGCCGCCGGCGGTCATCTGGCCGTAGTTGGCAACGCCAAGAGCGGCGGCCCGGTTGAAGTGCTCCTGATCGTCGAAGGCGCCGACCATCAGGCCGTTGGAGAGGATGACCCGGGGCGCCAGCTTGTGGGAGTGGAAGAGGCCCAGGGGGTGGCCGGACATGACCACCAGGGTCTGCTCGTCGGTCATCTCCTCCAGGTATTTCTTGATGAGCCGATACTGCATCCAGTTCTGGCAGACCTGGCCGGTCTCGCCGTAGGTCACCAGCTCATAGGGATACAGGGCCACGTCAAAGTCCAGATTGTTGTCGATCATGACCTGGATGGCTCTGCCCTCGATGCACTTGCCCTTGTACTGATCGATGGGCTTGCCGGAGAGCTTGCCCTCCGGGCGGAAGCGGTATCCGTAGATCCTTCCCTTCTCCTCCAGTTCCTGGGCAAATTCCTTTGCCATCTGTGCATGGTGGTCCGGGTGGATGTAGCGCAGGGCGTTTTTGATGGCCAGGGCCTTGTCCGCCTCGGAGAGCTTGGACTCTCTCCTGGGGGCGCGGCGGTAGCCGGGATCCATTTTCGGGTATTCCGGGAGCTCATAATCAAGCTTGATGGTCATGGCTTCATCTGCCAGATTCATGGTGTCGATCTCCTTC
Source organism: Oscillospiraceae bacterium (assembly GCA_017447685.1). Taxonomy (GTDB): domain Bacteria; phylum Bacillota; class Clostridia; order Oscillospirales; family Oscillospiraceae; genus Limivicinus. The sequence goes on along the minus strand of JAFSMZ010000023.1, from coordinate 43,566 downwards.
CCTTCTGAACGTTTTCCGAAAAGGAAAAACGCATATCAGCATGCAGGCTGATGCCCAACTATTACTTATATCATTATTCCGTCCCCAGCGCAAGAGGAAGAGGGCGGAAAGGGGCAGAAAAGCACAAAGTCTCTGGACAGGAAGAACGCCTTGTGATAGACTTTTATAAGAAATCATATCCCCGCTTGAATATCAGGATTCGGAGGCATGGATCATGGCAAAGCTTGTGGAGTGCATCCCCAATTTTTCGGTGAGCCGGGAGAAGGACGAGCCCGTTTTTCAGGCGCTCGTTGACACGGCCAACGCCGTCCCAGGCTGCACCCTCTTCGACGTGCAGAGTGACGGCAACCACAACCGCTGCGTTTTCACTCTGATCGGCTCCCCCGCCGCCATCGAGGAGGCGGCCTTTCAGCTGGCAAAAAAAGCGGTGGAAACCATCGATATGACAAAGCACCAGGGGCAGCACCCCCGCATGGGCGCCGTGGATGTGATCCCCTTCGTGCCCCAGATGGACGTGAGCGTTCAGGACTGCGTGGAGATCTCCAGGCGGGTCGCGCAGCGCTGCTGGGACGAGTTGGGTCTCCCCTCTTTTCTGTATGAGGACTCCGCCTCCCGCCCGGAGCGAAAGAACCTGGCCGCCTGCCGTAAGGGACAGTTCGAGGGCATGCCGGAAAAGCTGCTGCAGCCGGACTGGGCGCCGGATTACGGCGAGCGCAGGATCCACCCCACCGCCGGGATCACCGCCATCGGCGCACGCATGCCGCTCATCGCCTTCAACGTGAACCTGGACACCGCCGACGTGGAGATCGCCAAAAAGATTGCCAAGGCCATCCGGGGCTCCTCCGGGGGCTTCCGCTCCTGCAAGGCCATCGGCGTCATGCTGGAAGAGCGGAACATCGCTCAGGTCTCCATGAACATGGTAAACTTCGAGGACACGCCCCTCTACTACGCCTATGAGATGATCCGCGCCCTGGCCGAACGCTACGGCGTGCGCATCATCGGCAGCGAGATCGTGGGTCTCACCCCCGCCAAGGCTCTCATTGACTGTGCGGAGTTTTACCTGAAGATCGAGAATTTCAACTGCAAGAACCAGATCATGGAATACCACCTGATCGACATGGAATAAGGAGGATCGCCATGGATCTTGCCGAACTCTCTGTCCGGTGCTTCACGGAAACCGTCGGCTCTGACGCGCCGGCTCCAGGCGGCGGCTCAGTCGCCGCGCTGGAGGCCTCCCTGGGAGCCGGGCTTACCGCGATGGTAGCCTGTTTGACCCAAGGAAGGAAAAAATACGCGGATTACGCGAAAAACGCCGCTTTTGTCCAGGCGCATGCCGAAGACCTGCAGAAAAGGCTTCTGGCTCTCATGGACGAGGACAGCAAAGCCTTCAACCAGGTGAGCGCTGCTTTCGCTCTCCCAAGGGAGAGCGACGCGGAGAAAACACTTCGCTCCGCCGCCATCCAGGAGGGGCTCAAGACCTGCACCCGGACGCCCATGGAGATGATGCGTCTCTGTGAGAAGGCCATCTCCCTGGCCCGTGACTTCCTGGAATCCGGCTTCAACCTGAGCTCCGCCAGCGACCTGGGCGTGGCCTTTCTTTCCCTGCAAAGCGCCATGCAGGGGGCCTGGCTCAACGTGCTCATCAATCTCTCCTCCATCAAGGATCCGGCTTTTGTCCGGGAGTACCGGGAGGAAGGGGAAGCGATCCTGAAACGCAGCCTTCCTCTTGCCGGGAAAGGCTACGCGAAGGTCCTCGACCTGGTCCAGGCCTGACAGCTGTGAAAGGGGAAATGCAATGAAAAAGCTCACAAGTCTGCTTTTGACCGTTCTTTTGCTTGTTCCGCTCTCCCTGCCTGCCTTCGCGCAGGGGACCGGCGGCGAACCGCAGCTCATCGTCTCCACCGAGCAGGCCATGCCCGGGGACGAGGTTTCCGTCAGCATCACGATCCAGAACAATCCCGGCATCGGCGTGATCAACCCCAAGTTCGTCTTTGACAGCAGCCGCCTGCAGTGGCTTGGCTATGAAGAGGGCGGCCTGAAGGGCTGGACCGTGACGGAAAAGGCCGGCGTATGGCTCGGCAATTCGGACAGCGTTTTTAACGGCGTAATCTTGACACTGCGCTTCAAGGTGCTGGATACCGCCCAGGAAGGGCTGGCCGAGATCAGTCTCATCTGCAGCGACGGGGACGCCTACAATTATGCGGAAGAGCTCATCCTCTTCCAGCTGATCAGCGGCGGTGTCCGGATCGGATCGAATGTCCCTTCGCCCAGTCCTTCCCCCGCCGCCGAAAACGGCGGAGGCGGCGCTTCGCCCACGGCGGCGCCGCTGCCCTCCCCCGCCGCCGAATCTTCGGCTCCGAACGACAAGGAGAGCGAGGCCTCCCCCACGGCCGGCCCGGCTGCTGCAAAAGAGGACGAGGCATCCTCCGCGGAGCAGCCCGCTGTATCCGAAGACAGGGCGGAACCGCAGCCTCTGCCGGAACCGGAAGCAGCGGAAGAAGGCCTTCCCAAAACGCAAGGCGTCTCCCTGCTGCCTGTCGCGCTGGCCGGCTGCGCAATCCTTGCTCTGGTCGTGATCCTGCTGCGCAAATCGCGACGCGGCAAATAAAAACCGCATTTTTGCAGTACTCCAAGAGAACAGGAAACAGCCGGGTGGATCCAAGCAAATTATGGATCCACCCGGCCGTTTCTGTTCTCTTTTTCTTCAGCGCAGGAAGCCGTTGATGATCTGCTCCTCCGCCTGCTGCTCGGTAAGGCCCAGAGTCATGAGCTTGATGAGCTGGTCTCCGGCGATCTTGCCGATGGCGGCCTCGTGGACCAGCATGGCGTCCACGTTATTGGCCTCCAGGGAGGGGATGGCCAGGATCCTGCCCTTGTCCATGATGATGGAGTCGCACTCGGTGTGCCCGCTGCAGGGGGCGTTGCCGGTGATGCGGGCGTTGAAGGTCTGGGTGGAATCGTCCCGCGCCACGGAGCGGGACACCACATCCGCCGTGGAGTCGGCGCCGTTCAGGTTCACCTGATAGGTGCTCACCGCATTCTGGCTGCCGTGGGTCATGAGACGTTCCTTCACCACCAGCCTTGCCCCGGCCTTCAGCTCCGCCAGGGTGGTACGCTCGGTGGAGTCCACGCCCTTGATCTGCTCCATCTCCATCTCCACGCTGCTGCCCTCTTCCTGGTAAACCTCCGTCACCGGATTCAGGATGCGCTGGCCCCTTCCGTCACCGGAGCCGTAGTGCTTTTCCACATACTTGATCTTCGCGTTTTTGCCCACAAAGAAGCGGTGTACGCCGTCATGCTCGCTGTCCTGGCTGCCGCAGTTGTCGATGCCGCAGCCGGCCACGATGACCACGTCCGCATCCTCGCCGATATAGAAGTCGTTGTACACTGTCTCCTTCAGGCCGCTCTGGGAGAGGACCACGGGGATGTGCACGCTCTCGTTTTTGGTGCCGGGCTTCACATGGATGTCGATGCCGCTGCCGTCTTCCTTCGAGACGATCTCGATGTTGGAGGTGCTGCTGCGGCCCGCAAGCTGGCCGTTTGCCCGGAAGTTATAGGCGCCCTCGGGGACGGAGTGGAGATCGGCGATCTCCTCGATGAGGCGCTTCTGGATGGCGTCAAGCTGAACCATATCCTTCTCCTCCTTACTGCAGCTTCTGGCAGGCGCTGACCGGCGCGGTCTGGCCGATGAGTCTGGGCAGGATCTCCTCGGGGGTCCCCCGCTGCGAGATCCGTCCCTCTGCCAGGACCAGGATCTCGTCCGCGATCTGCAGGATCCGCTCCTGGTGGGAGATGATGACGATGGAGCTGTCCCGGATCTCGCTGCGCATCTTCTCAAAGATACGGATCAGGTTCTGGAAGCTCCAAAGGTCGATGCCAGCCTCCGGCTCGTCAAAGACGGAGAGCCGGGTCTGCCGGGCCAGCAGGGTCGCGATCTCGATGCGCTTCAGCTCGCCGCCGGAGAGGGAGGAATTGATCTCCCGGTCGATATAATCCCGGGCGCAGAGGCCCACCTCGGAGAGGTAGCTGCAGGCCTCGGAGACGGAGATCCGCTTTCCAGCGGCCAGACGCAGCAGGTCCTTCACCCGGATGCCCTTGAAGCGCACCGGCTGCTGGAAGGCAAAGCTGATGCCCTTTTTGGCTCTCTCGGTGATGTCCAGGGCAGTGATGTCCTCCCCGTCCAGCAGAATGCTGCCGGAGATAGGCTTCTCAATGCCCATGATGAGCCGGGCCAGGGTGGACTTGCCGCTGCCGTTGGGCCCGGTGATGACGGTGAATTTGCCGTCCTCGATGGTCAGATTCAAATCGTGGATGATCTCTTTTTTGACGTCATCCTCGTTGACCGCAAAGCTCAGATTCCGGATCTCTAACATGGATCGTTCTCCTTATATTCTCAGTTGTCCGCCCGGTTGTAGCCGTTCTTCATGCGCAGGCTCGCCTCGTGCAGCACCTTGTTCAGGGTCTTGGTGCTCTGCTCCTTGGCCATGGCGCAGAGCTCCTCATTGGCCTTTTGCAGGATGGAGGCGTCCTCCCCCGCCGCGATGCGGCTGTCATAGGTCCGCACGATCTGGCGGCCTTTGGTCACCACCGCGTCCTGATAGCGCTCGATCAGCTGGGCGGAGCTGTTGTAGCTGGCGTCCGCCAGGGCGCCGATCATGCGGCTGGCCCAATAGAAGTTCTCCGTGGACGCGTCCAGCGTCACCTTGCTGAGATAGTCGGGCATCCTGGGGACGTTGGGATAAACAGGCAGCAGCGCGTCGAAGGTGGTGGAGCCGAAGCAGATCCACTCCAGGCCCTTCACCGCCTCCGGCTTGTCCTGCCGAATCTGGCAGACGGAGGTCACACCGGTGCGGTTGATGCCGATGGAGCGGTACATGCCCCGCTTGCCGGTGTCCTGATTGGTGTAGGGGTTGTAGGGCGTGCCCTGATAGTGGGTGGAGAGCAGGTACTTCACGTCCTCCACCGCCACCTTCCGGTCCGGCACAAAGCTCCAGGGAATATTGTCGCTCTCTGGGGTGAACTCCGCGTCCGGCCCCTCCCAGCGGTGGGAGCGGGGCGTGAGATAGCGGCCCATGAACCAGGCCCGTGGCGTGTTGTAGATGTGGTCCATATCCCGGCGGGAGCCGAACACGTCCCGGGGATTGAAGGCGCCCATCCGGTTCAGGTCCAGGTGATTGTCCGCGATGAACTCCCGCAGGTCACGGGAGCAGAGGTGGCTTTCCTGCGCGCCGAAGGCGTCCTCCAGATCGAAAGCGTCCATGCCGAACTGGTTGGGATTTACCACAACCACATCGTCCGGCACCCGGCGGGCCATCCAGTGATGACCGCCGATGGTCTCCAGCCACCAGACCTCCTTCTCGTCGTTGAAGGCGATGCCGTTGGACTCATAGGTGCCGTACTTCTCCAGAAGCTCGGCCAGCCGCAGCACGCCCTCCCGGGCGGAACGGATATAGGGCAGCACCAGCACCACGATATCCTCTTCCCCGATACCGCCGGGAATCTCCTTCTCCCCGCGCTTTTCGGCCTTTTTCAGCTCCACCAGCGGGTCTGCCGCCAGCACCCGGGGATTGGAGGTGATGGTCTCGGTGGCGGTCATGCCCACGTTTGCCGCGTTGATACCCGTGGCGGCCCAGATGCCGTCCTTGGGGTCCACGCTGGGGCAGGCGGTATAGCGCAGAGGCTTATCGGGCAGCTCGATCTCCACATGGGAGATCACGCTTTTGTATATTTTCTTCTGCCGCTTCGGCTCCATCACCACAAGCTTCTTGACGTCGAAATGCCCGTCATCGGTACGGGCGATCATCGTGGAACCGTCGTTGCTGGCCTTGCAGCCAACCAGGATCGTCGTGCAGGACATACTGTATCTCTCCTTCTGCTTCCCTTTTTTCGCATGATAACAGGATAGCCGTTTTCAACCTTCCCGATTCTATCACAGCCCCCAGGATTTTACAAGCGTCTCCCGCAAGCCGGATGTGTTCCCGCCTCCGCCCAAGGGGTGGATATGTCACAAAGGGAAGGAAAGGAGCCGCAAAGCCTGCGATAGCCAAGAATCCGTGTATTCTCCATCTTGAAACTTGTCGAAAATTATGGTAACATAACATGATTTGTTTTTCTGGAGGTTTTTATGACTACCATCAATTCCGTTGGAAAAGCCAAACAGATCGTGCGGGAGATCAGCAAGGCCATCGTCGGCAAGGACGAGGTGTTGATCAAGATCCTGCTTGCGGTGATCGCAGGCGGCCACATCCTGATGGAGGACATTCCCGGCGTGGGCAAGACCACCATGGCCGTGTCTCTCTCCAAGGCCCTGGGCCTGGACTATAACCGCGTCCAGTTCACCCCGGACGTGCTGCCCTCCGACATCACCGGCTTTTCCATTTACGATAAGAACAGCGGCGAGATGCGCTATCAGAAGGGCGCCGTGCTCTGCAACCTCTTCCTGGCGGACGAGCTGAACCGCGCCACCAGCCGCACCCAGTCCGCGCTGCTCCAGGCCATGGAGGAAGGCGAGGTCACGGTGGACAACAAGACCTACCCGGTTCCCCAGCCCTTCGTGGTCATCGCCACCCAGAACCCCACCGGCGCCAAGGGCACCCAGATGCTGCCCGACTCCCAGATGGACCGCTTTATGCTGCGTCTCTCCATCGGCTATCCCGAGCATGAGGACGCCATCGAGATGATCCGCCGCAAACAAAGCGGCATGAGCCCCGAGGACGTGGAGCAGGTGGTGAGTCGGGACGAGATGATGCAGATCCGCAAGGAGGCCGACGGCGTCTTTATCAAGGACAGCGTCATCGAGTACATCGTCTCCCTCTGTGAGACCACCCGCAACGACCCCCGGATCCTTCAGGGCGCAAGCCCCCGGGCTTCTCTGGCGCTGACCTCTCTGGCCAAGGCGACTGCCTGGATCCAGGGCCGGGACTATGTCCTGCCCCGGGATGTGCGTTTTGTCTTCAGCGACTGCATTGAGCACCGCCTGATCTGGGCGCCGGAGCTTGCCCGTTCCGACGATCGTTTTCTCGTGCTGGAGGAGCTGTTCAACTCCGTTCCCGCCCCGGCCATCCGCTGATCATGCCGACCTTAGCCTTACTTCTTTACCTGCTGATCCTGGGCGCGCTGTGGCTGTTCCGCATGGCCTATGTGGGCTGGCTGGGCTCTTATCTCTTCGCCTGCGCTCTGGTGGTGCCGCCGGTGCTGCTGCTGATGAGCCTGCCCTCCATGCTGCGGCTCAAACTGGAGCTGGAGGTTGCCCCCACCCTGACCCGGAACGCGGAAGGCAAGCTCACGGTCCGCTTTCTGAACCGTTCGCTGCTGCCGCTGCACCGGGTCTCTGTCTGGCTGGAGGTGGAAAACCGCTTCACCGGCGACGTGAAAAAGGACCGCTTCCACTATCAGGCTCTTGTCAGCAGCCGGGGGGAACTTCCCCTGCCCACGGACTATTGCGGCCAGCTCCATTGCCGGGTGGTCCGGGTGGAGGTCCGTGATCTGATGGGCTTTATCAAGCTACTGCGCAAATGCCCGGAAGCCGTCACCTGCACGGTGCTTCCCGTGGCAAACGGCCCCGCCGTTCCGCCGGACTTTGATCTGGCCCTGGACACGGCGGAGCAGCTCAAGCCCAAGTACGGCGGCGGCTATTCCGAGGAGCACGACCTGCGGGAGTACCGCCCCGGCGACACGGTGAACAGCATCCACTGGAAGCTCAGCTCCAAGACGGACGAGGTCATCGTCCGGGAGCCTCTCATCAACGCCAACCAGAACGTCTTTCTGGTCCTGGGCCGGATCGGCAAGGAGGACCGGGGTCTGGAGGTGCTGTACTGGATGTCCCTGGAGCTCTGCATGCGGGAGATCCCCCACACCATCGTGGCGGATTCCCTCTACGACGTCACCAACGAGGCGGAGACCATCGACGCCCTCTGCACGGTGCTGGCAAACCCCATGGACAAGCCCTGCCCCTTTGACCCGGCGGGGGCCCGCGCCATCTTCATCGTCACCGACGGGGAGGTGAGCGTGCCGTGAGCCGTCTGCTCAATCGCCTGGCCAATCTGTTTCTGCTTTGTCTCGGCATTTTCAGTCTGCTTGCCATCATCGCCAGCAGCTTTCAGTGCCGCTATGACCGCTCCCTTTGGGTATGGATGCTGATACTCTGCGTCCTGCTCTGGGTGGCAAGCTCCTTCCGCCGCGGATTCTGGATCGGGATGCCCATCGCTGCCGCGCTTCTGTTCCTGGCCTACCGGTTCTACGGTCACAATCCGATGCTGCAGCTGCAGGATCTGATCGACCACATCTCCGGCGCCTTCTACACCCATATCCTGCATCCGGGAGACAGTTACCCCTATCTCAACGCGGTGAACTCCCACTCCCTGATCCTGCTGTTTCTGGGCTTTCTGCTGGCTGCCTATCTCAGCACCGCGCTCACCTCCCGCAGCATGCGCATCACCCTGGCTCTTTTGGAAACCGTGCCCATCTTCACGGCCTGCGCCATGGTCAACGGCGAAATGCCCGCCATCGCCAGCGCCGGGATGCTGCTGTTCTGGTTCCTGCTGCTTGTGGGCGGCGTGGGCTATAACCCGGAGGGCAACCTGGGGCGGACCGTTCTCTGCTGCGTGCTCCCCATCGCGCTGCTTCTGGGCGGGCTGCTGGTCCGCTTTGACCCTGCCAAATACGAATACAGCCCCAGGGATCAGGAACTGGCGGAGCATTTCGAGAAGCTGAGCCGCTATTTCGATCTCTTTACCGGCAAGACCAAGGAGCAGCAGGCCTATACCGCTGACCCGGATCAGCCCAGCAGCACCAGCGCGCCGCGCTCCCAGTTCAAACCCTCCTGGGACAACAACGACAGCATGCAGCTGGAGACCGAATTTGACGCGGAGCACGCAGACCTGCGTCTGCTGCAGGTTCGCGCCCAGACCTCCGGCCGCCTGTATCTGCGCGTCCAGTCCTTCGGCGATTACACCGGAACGGGCTGGCGTCCCGCCGAGGAGCTGAGCTCCGGCTCATCGCTGCCCTTCACGGCTTTTGCCGCCGAGCTCTCCCCCCAGGGTGTGAAGCGGGATCTGGACATCCGCAGCTTCCTGGATCTGAGCGCGCTCTGTATCCCCTACTACGCCGCGGTCTCCTCCGGTTCCGATGTCTCCGTCACGGCGGAGGACCAGAGCAGCTACCGCGTCAGCTACATCGACTACAAGGGCAGCATGGACACTCTGGTCCTCCCGGCGGAGGCCGCCGCTGCCGAAGTGAAGTACCGTTCCCACGCTCACAGCGTCTATACCCGTCTGCCCGAGGCCACCCGGGCCGCGGCGCTCCACCTCTGTGAGGACGCCGGCATCCGGGGCGACGATCCGAACCTGGTGCAGACCATTGCGGATTACGTCAGCAAAAGCGGCGAGTATGACCTGCAGACAGGACCCTATCCCTCTACCGACTACGCCATCTATTTCCTCACCGAATCCCACCACGGCTACTGCATCCACTATGCCACGGCCGCGGCCGTGCTCTACCGTTCCTTCGGGATCCCCGCCCGGGTGACCGAGGGCTTCGCCGTGGAGACCCGCGGCGGCTTCTATACCGACGTGGTAGCAGGCGATGCCCACGCCTGGGTTGAGGTTTACCGGGACGGTCTGGGCTGGTTCCCCGTTGAGGTCACCGCCCGGGGCGGCCTGGCCACAGCTCTGCCGGACGCTACCCCCTCCCCCAGTCCCATGCCGGAGCCGGAGCAGCAGCCCTCTCCCAGTCCCGACCCTGCCTCAGGCATGGAAGAACAGGGCGGTGGCGGCGGCGGTCCCGGCCCTTCCCCCACGCCGGAGCCGGACCCGGTCAATGAGCCCGGCAGCGGCTTCCCCTGGTGGCTGCTGCTGATCCTGCCGGCGCTGGTACTGCTCTTTTTCCTGTGGTACGGCCTGGCCCGTGCACGCTTTATCAGCCAGACCCAGCATGCCGACGGACGGCGGGCAGTCATCGCCTGCTGGCGCTATGCCAGACAGGCCGCGGCCTTCGGCAGCGAGATCCCGCCGGTAATCCAGCAGAAGGCGGAGAAAGTCACCTTCAGCCCACACGCCATTCAGCCAGAGGAGCTGGAGCAGTGCAAGACGGAGCTGCAGAATCTGATCGACACCGTTTACCCGAGCCTCGATCCCATCGGCAAAGTCCGCTTCCGCTTCTTCCGCGGGATGAAATAGACACAAAAAACTCCGAAGAGAAAACTCTTCGGAGTTTTTTGTGTGGTATGCTGCCCGGTTGTTCAGGCGAAGGCCGCCGGCAGGTCCACCCCGGCCAGATTGGCAAGCATCCGGGTAAAGCCGTTGTCATAGCGATACAGGAAGCGGCGGACCTGGGCGTTGTAATCGCTGGCGTCGATCCGGGCATTGCCGGTGTGGATGCTCTCCAGACTGGCGCTGAGTGCGGAGGCGTCCTCTGTGCCCAGGCTGGTGCCAAGGAGCTTCTGCTCCGCGCTGTCCAGCTCACTGCGCAGCGCAGCATAGCTTTTATAAAGCTCCGCGGCGTTGGCGTCGCGGCGGCTCAGGCTGTTCAAGACATTCTCCGCCGCCACATGCAGGGCGCCGGCGTCAATACCGTTTGCCTCTGCCAGCTTCGCGAGGCTCAGCCCGTTCTCCCCCAGTTGGGAGAGAGACTGGGCAATGCTCCCCTCGCCATAGAAGCTCCCGGCAAGGTCACTGCACCTGGCACCAAGCTTCCAGCGGGTGTTCAGCAGCGTGGAGGCAAAGATCACCAGTACACAGAGCGTCCATGCCACCCAGCGTTTTTGAAAAAACTTCATGCTTGTCTCCCGTCAGGCTGCGCTCAGCCCTTCATCTCCAGCAGTTTCTGCTTCAGGGCGCCTTCCAGACGGCCCAGTTCCTCCTCGGCCTGGGCGCGGCGGACGCGGCCCTGGTCCTGGATCTCCCGTACCTCGTTCAGGGTGGCGATCAGCTCTTCGTTGGTCTTGCGCAGCGTCTCCAGGTCCACGATGCCCCGCTCGGACTCCTTGGCGATGGCAACGCTGCCCTGATGCAGGGTCTGGGCGTTCTTCTGCAGCAGCTCGTTGGTGACGTTGGTGACCTCCCGCTGGGCCTTCATGGCCTGCTCGGAGTGGTAGAGGGACATGGCCATGACCATCTGGTTCTTCCACAGGGGGATGGTGTTCACGATGGAGGTGCGGATCTTCTCGGCCATGAGGCTGTCGTTATTCTGCACCATGCGGATCTGGGGCGCCATCTGCACGGAGATCATGCGGGTCAGCTCCAGGTCATGGATCTTCTTCTCAAAGCGGCCGATCATGTTGGCAAAGTCGTTGGCGGCCTGGGCGTCCTCTGGCAGGCCGGAGTCGTTTGCCTTCTTCACATACTCGGGCAGCTCCACCTGACGCAGATGCTCGATCTTCAGCTTGCCGGCCAGGATGTACATGGTCAGTTCCTTCATGTACTCCTCGTTCTTCTCATACATCTTGTCCATCATGGTGATGTCCTTGAGAAGGGTGACCTCATGGTTTTCCAGTGATTCGACGATCTTGTCCACGTTGATCTCGGCCTTGTCGTACTGGGCCTTCAGGGAGGCCAGACTCTGCTGGCTCTTCTTGAAGAGGCCGAGGAAGCCCTTCTTCTCTTCGGAATCGAAGTTCAGGCCCTTCAGCTCCACCACCAGATCGCCCAGCATGTTGCCCACTTCGCCCAGATCCTTGGTGCGGACCGTGGCCAGGGCGGCGTCAGAGAACTCGGAGATGTTCTTCTGTGCGCTGCTGCCGTAGTTCATGATCTGCTCGGTATTCAGCACGTCGATCTTTTCGGAAAACTCACGCACGGCGGCCTGCTCCGCTTCGGAGAGGCTGCTGAGCTCCAGCTTTTCGGCAGGGGCCAGTTCTTCTTCCTTCTTCTCCTCTTCGGGGGCGGGGGCCTCTTCCACGGCGGCCGCGGTGGCGTTGGGATCCAGGGTCAGGAAGGGGATCTTGCTTTCTTCACTCATGGTGCATGTTCCTTTCTATTCGAATATTGTTAGTAACGAAATCTTGGGTCCGGCGCTTACAGGTGCAGGGTGATGCCTGAGGAAGCGGCCGCGGTGCCGCCTTCGGCGGCAGGCTGCTCCGTGGGCTTTACCTCAAAGTCCTTGCCACCGGCCAGGCCTTCCCGGGCCAGCATGGTGTTCATCACCTGGATATCCGTTTCGATGTCCAGAGCCTGGTTGGCAAAGAGGGAGTCCAGCATCTTCTTGTAGGCGGCGATGGCGTCGTCCAGCATGGCGTCGATGCTCTTCATGGTCTTGTCCAGGTTTTCCCCTTCAATGCCCTGGGCGCTCATCCGGTCATAGGCGTTCAGGAGCTTGATGGTGGTGGGCAGATAATAGTTCATGAATTTTTTGATCTGCGGCACGTCGGAGGGATCGGCAATGGCGTCCTGGGTGATCTTGTCCGTAACGCGCATCAGCTCGTTGATCTTGCTCTTGACCTCCGGCTCCTTGATGGACATATAGAGTCTGCCCATCTCGCTGAGGGCGCGGTTGCCCTCCTCCACGATGGGGTCCACCTCCGGGCCGTAGCTCTTCTTCTCCACCTTGTTCTGCTGCTGCACCCGCTGGGAGGTATACTGGGGCTTCTGCTGCTGGGCGGTGCGCTGGGAGGTGTACTGGGGCTTGGCCTGGGCAGCTTCCACCCGGGCCTTGCGCAGCTCCTCCTGCTCCCGCTGCTGCTCCCGCTTTCCGCTGGCCTTGCCCAAGAAATAGGTCAGCACACCGCCCAGGCCCAGGCTGACCAGAAAGGTTGCCGGCAGGAACATGGGCATAAAGGCAGACAGGAACAGCCAGGACAAAATGAAGGTATAAATGGGTCTCACACCGGAGCGATAGTTTCTTCTTCTCGCCATGGTCAAACTCCTCCATGTTTTATCGAACTATTTTATCTCGAAATCTTCTTATCGTCAAGAGTATTGCTTTTTTAATATGAGTTGGTGTATAATAGCGCGTCAAAACGCAGCGAACTGAGCCGCCCTGCTCTCAATGGAGGTTTCACCATGATCAAGATCGCGCCTTCGATCCTTTCCGCGGATTTTGCCCGTCTCGGGCAGGAGGTGGAGGACATCCGTGCCGCCGGTGCGGACTATGTCCACTTTGACGTGATGGACGGGGCATTTGTTCCCAACATCTCCATGGGGATCCCGGTGCTGGCCTCCCTGCGCAAAGCCACCGACATGTTCCTGGACGCGCACCTGATGGTGGACCGTCCCGTCCGCTATGTGGAGCAGTTCTGCAAGGCCGGGGCGGATCTGGTGAACGTGCATGTGGAGGCTGACACCCCGGAGCTTATCTCCGCCGCACTGGAAAAGGTCCGCGCCCTGGGTGTGAAGACCGGCGTCACCCTGAAGCCCGGCACCCCGGCGGAGGCCGCGCTCCCCTGGCTGGAGCAGGTGGACCTGGTGCTGGTGATGACGGTGGAACCCGGCTTCGGCGGCCAGCGCTTTATGGCGGATATGCTGCCCAAGATCCGGACCCTCCGCGGCTGGATCCAGGAGCGGGGCCTCAGCTGCGAGCTGGAGGTGGACGGCGGTGTGGACGCTGAAACCGCTCCCCTCTGCATCGACGCCGGCGCAAACGTGCTGGTGGCCGGCAGCGCCGTTTTCCGCAAGGCGGACCGGGCCGCGGCCATCCGCGCCATCCGCGGATTCTGAGCGCGGAGCGCTTCTTTCTCAATCATCCGGATCATTTTGGAGGGCCCTATGTCTTTCTTTCCTGCCTCTCTCGAAAACCTGATCGATAAGTTTGCCTCACTGCCCGGGATCGGCCGGAAGAGCGCCCAGCGGCTTGCCTTTCATATCCTCTCCCTGCCGGAGAGCGAAGCCCTCTCCTTTGCCGACGCGGTGGTGGAAGCACGCAAGAGCGTGCATTGCTGCCGCATCTGCCAGAACCTGACGGAGGGCGAGATCTGCGCCATCTGCGCCAGCGACCGGCGGGATCACGGCACCATCTGCGTGGTGTCCGAGCCCAGGGACGTGCTGAGCATCGAACGGGGCCACGAGTATCAGGGCACCTATCACGTGCTGCACGGCGCTCTCTCCCCCATGAGCCATGTGGGGCCGGAGGATATCCGTATCAAGGAGCTGCTGCACCGGGTTGCGGAGAAGGACGTGGAGGAGGTCATCATGGCCACGAACCCCGATACCGAGGGAGAAGCCACCGCCATGTACATTTCCCGCCTGCTCAAGCCCTTTGACGTAAAGGTCACCCGTCTGGCCTACGGCATCCCGGTGGGCTCCAATCTGGAGTTTGCCGACGACGCCACCCTGAACCGCGCCCTGGAGGGGCGCACGGAGATGTGAATAAGACGGACCCGTTTCGGGTATGCTTTCTCATCCCACTTTTTCTTACATAGCAATTTTACCCTAAGAATGGAGTTACAATGGTACAAAAACTGAAAATCATTCCCCTTGGCGGTCTCGGTGAGATCGGAAAGAACATGACCGTGCTGGAGTACGGCAACGACAGCATCGTTGTGGACTGCGGCATGGGCTTCCCCGATGAAGACATGTACGGTATCGACGTGGTCTTGCCGGACATCAGCTATCTCAAAAACAACGCCTCCCGCATCCGCGGCATCATCCTGACCCACGGGCACGAGGACCATATCGGCGCCGTGCCTTACGTGCTGCGGGAGCTGGACGTTCCCATTTACACCACGCCTCTCACGGCGGCGCTGGTGGAGCTGAAGCTGGAGGAGCACGACCTGCTCCGCAATTCCCAGATCTTCACGAAGAAGGCCGGAAGCACATTCCGCCTGGGCGCCTTCACCATCGAATTCATCCATGTGAACCACTCGATCCCCGATTCCGTGGCTCTGGCCATCAAGACCCCCCTGGGCACCGTGATCCACACCGGAGACTACAAGATCGACGTGACCCCCATTTCCGGCGGCATGATCGACCTGACCCGCTTCGGCGAGCTGGGCAACGAGGGTGTGCTGGCCCTGATGATGGATTCCACCAATGTGGAAAAGCCCGGACACTCCGATTCCGAGCGGAAGGTTGGCGCCAGCTTTGAGCGGCTCTTTGTGGGCTGCAAAAAGCGCATCATCATCACCACCTTTGCCTCCAACGTCCACCGTCTCCAGCAGATCATCGACGTGGCGGCCAAGTATAAGCGAAAGGTGGCCATCACCGGGCGCAGTATGGAAAACGTGCTGCGGGTCTCCACGGAGCTGGGCTACATGAACATCCCGGAAAATGTGATGGTAGACCTGGATCATGTGAACAAGCTACCCCGGGACCAGGTGGTCATCATCTCCACCGGCAGCCAGGGCGAGGCCATGTCCGCCCTGTACCGGATGGCCTTTTCCGAGCACAAGCAGATCCGGGTGGACGGAGAGGACCGGATCATCATCTCCGCCTCCGCCATTCCCGGCAATGAGAACACCATCAGCCGGGTCATTGACGAGCTGTTCCACAAGGGCGCCGAGGTCATCTACGACCGGCACACCGATCTGCACGTCTCCGGCCACGCCTCCCAGGAGGAGCACAAGATGATGCTGGCCCTGATCCGGCCCAAGTACTTCATCCCCGTCCACGGCGAGTACCGCATGCTGGTCAAGCACGCGGAGCTGGGCAAGGAGATGGGCGTGGGGCCGAAGAACGTGGTGGTCGCC
Organism: Oscillospiraceae bacterium; assembly: GCA_017447685.1. Lineage (GTDB taxonomy): Bacteria > Bacillota > Clostridia > Oscillospirales > Oscillospiraceae > Limivicinus. Next base: position 27,950 of record JAFSMZ010000023.1, on the reverse strand, counting down.
GAAAACGGCAGCGTGATCGAGATTACCAAGAAGGGCATCAAGTGCGAGGACAGCGTCCCCGCCGGCGCGGTGCTGCTGGACGGCAGCGGCGGCATCGGTGAGGTGGGCACCGTGGTCATGCGGGATCGGCGGAAGCTGGCCGAGGACGGCATGATCGTGGTGGTCCTCCCCTATTCCTCCTATGACCACCGCCTGCTGGCGGATCCCGAGATCATCACCCGCGGCTTCGTCTACGTCAAAGAGGCCGAGGAGATGATGGAGGAGCTCAAGCGCGTGACCCTGGAATCCGTTGACGCCTGCGAGGCCCAGCGCATCCGCGACTGGACCACCATCAAGGCCCGGGTGAAGAGCAATCTCTCCGGCTATCTGTTCAAGACCACCAAGCGCAGTCCCATGATCCTGCCGGTGATCTCCGAGGTATGACATGAACATCCAGATCTTTGGCAAAAGCAAATGCTTTGATACCAAAAAGGCCGAGCGCTGGTTCAAAGAGCGCCGGATCAAGTATCAGTATATCGACCTGCTGCGCTACGGCATGAGCCGGGGCGAGCTGAACGCGGTGAAAAACGCGGTGGGACTGGAGAACCTGGTGAACAAGAACGACCAGGACTATCCCCTGTTTCAGTATCTTGCCTCCACCGAGGCCAAGATGGACAAGCTCTTCGAGATCCCGGAGCTGATCCAGAGCCCCGTGGTGCGAAACGGCAAGCAGGCCACAGTGGGCTACTGCCCGGAGATCTGGAAAACCTGGGAATAGCGTTTTGAGACTTGAGTTTTGAGACTTACGTGAAAAGATCAGGATCCTGTGAAGGTTTCACAGGATCCTGATCTTTTCTATTTCGGCTGCAGCAACTCAGGGGCGCTTGAGCCGTTCTGCCAGCGCTTCGTCCCCCTGGGCAAGCATGGTCTTATATTCCGTGTAGATTACCTTTCCCGGCATGGCGCCGGAGGGCTTGCGCACATGGCGCACCATGGTATAGTCCACCGGAATCTTGCCGCCCTCCCTGCCCTGGGAGTAGGTCACGGCCAGGGCCGCCGCCTGCTCCAGCGCGGTTTCACCGGGCTCCTGCCCCTCACAGCGCAGGATCACATGGCTGCCGTGGACCTTCTGGGTGTGCAGCCACCAGTCGGTGCGCCGGGCGATGCGGGTGGTCAGCTCGTCGTTCTGGCTGTTGTTCCGGCCCACCAGCACCTCAAAGCCGTCGTCAGTCATGAAGCGCAGCGGCGCCTGGGCCTTGCCCTTGTCCTTCTCCTTCGCCTTGCTCTTCTTGAGATAGCCGGTTTCCGCGAGCTCCCTGCGGATCTCGCTCAGGTCCCGCTCGGTCTGAGCCCGGTCCAGCTCCTCCAGCACGCTGTTCAGATAGTCCAGCTGCTGCTCCCCTTTTTCGATAAGCTCCGTGAGATGCAGCTTCGCGCCCTTGAGCTTATTGTATTCCTTGAAAAGGGCCGCCGCGTTCTGCTGGGGCGTTTTCAGCGCGTCCAGCGGGATGCTGATCTCCGGGCAATCGGTCTCATAGTAGTTCTGGCAAGTCAGGACCCTGTCGCCTTTTTTCAGCCGATAGAGGTTTGCCGTGATGAGCTCCGCCTGCCGACGCACCGTCTCCCGGTCCTCGGTCCGCTTCAGCTCCTCCTTTTGATTCAGGAGCTTCCTGGCCAGACGGTCCCTGGCGGTACGGATGCTGCGGGTCAGCTCATGGCTCCTTCTGCGGCGCAGCTCCGCCTGATCCCTCTGGGTATAAAAAGCGTCCAGCAGCTCGGAAAAGCCGGGATAGGTCTCGCAGCTCGTTTCCCTCCCGTACTGGGAAATGGACATAAAGCTGAAGTCCTGGGCTTTCCCCTCCCGCTGCAGCAGAGTGGGCTGCCATTCCTCCGCTTTCACCGTCTCCCGCAGAGCCTCCAGCTGTTGGGGCAGGGTATTCCAGTCCCCGGCACAGCGGTGGGCCAGCTCCCGGCAGATCAGGGGCGACAAGCCGGAATAGCGGTCCAGCAGCCACTTGTCCATGGGGGTTTCCCGGTCTTCCGGCAGTTCCCGCAGCCGCTCTTCCCCGATTTCAAAAAATGGCAGCTTGCTCTCCTGTCTGGGCGGCAGGCGGTAAAAGCAGCCCGGCAGCATCCGCCGCAGGGCGTCTCCCGCGAAGTCCGCCCGGCGCATGCAGTCGATGATGCGGCCGTCCTCCCCTACCAGGCTCACATTGGCGCTGCGGCCGATCATTTCCACGATCAGCTGCTTCCGGGCGCTGACGCCCAGCTCGTCATGGGTCTCCAGCTCCAGGATCAGCATCCGCTCCCAGTCCGGCTGATAAAGGGAGAGGATCCTGGCTCCCACCAGGTGCTTGCGCAGCAGCATGCAGAACATGGGCGCCTCTTTGGGGTTTTCATAGGAAGCCCGGGTCACGTGAATCCTGGCGCTGCCGGTCCCGGCGCTGAGCAGCAGGCGCAGATTCTCGCCCTTTGCCCGCACCGAGAGCAGGAGCAGGTCCCGCTCCGGCTGCTGCACCTTGTCGATCCGTCCGCCCTCCAGCCGGTCCTTCAGTTCCCCGGCCAGAGCGGCGATACATACAGCGTCCAGCGGCATTATGATTCCTCCGTAATGGCAGAAAACAGTTCATCGATCCTCTCCAACCTGCCCAGCAGGTAGAGCCAGCCGAAGAGCGCCTCCAGGCCGGTGGCCGCATGATAGTCTGCCAGTTGTGCGTTGTGGGGAACGGAGTTCACATGGGTGTTCCGCCCCCGCTTATACAGGGCCAGTTCCTCTTCCGTGAGCAGCGGCAGCAGCTTTTCCGCGGCCCTGGCCTGGGCCTCCGCCCGGACCCGGGCAACCGTGAGCCTGTGCAGCTCCTGCACATCGGTATGGCCCTGACGGCAGAGCTCCGTTCTGGTCAGCAGCTCATAGACCCCGTCGCCCACATGGGCCAGGCCCAGCATGCTGATGCGCTGGACCTCCTGGATACTCATATTCGGTGATAAACGATGCATCCTGTTTCTCCTGTGTTTTCTTATCTTCCCGAAAAAGGCTCCCGCATGGGAGCCTTTTCGTTTTTTATTCGTCGAAATCCGAGGGCTCGGCCCCTTCGCTCATGCGGGCGGCCAGGGCCATCCCGTCATCCTCCGCAAGGCCAAGCTGCACCTGCAGTGCCTGCCAGCCCTCCCGGTCGATGACAACGGCGCGGGGCTTGGCGCCCTCATAGGGTCCCACCACGCCCAGTTCTTCCATCTGGTCCACGATGCGGGCAGCCCGGGAATAGCCCAGCTTGACCCGTCTCTGCAGCATGGAGACCGAGCAGGAGCCCGCCTCCAGCACCGCTTCCACGGCCTGGGGCAGCATTTCATCGTAACCGGAAGCGGATGTTCCCTCGTCCTTGGCACCCTTGGAGCCCTCAGCGGCGGTCTTCTCCGCGGCGGACTGCTCCATGGCGGCCAGGATCTCGTTGTTGGCGGAGACCTCGCCGGCCCCTTCCTTGATGAACTGAATGACCTCTTCTCTCTCCTCGTCGGAGACGAAAGCGCCCTGGATACGGGTGGGCTTGCCGCTGCCTACCGGGGCATAGAGCATATCGCCCATGCCGACCAGTTTTTCGGCGCCGGCCTGGTCCAGAATGATGCGGCTCTCCATGGCGGAGGAGACCGCAAAGGCGATGCGGCTGGGGATGTTGGCCTTCATCAGGCCCGTGATCACGTCGGCGGAAGGACGCTGGGTGGCAATGATCAGGTGCATGCCGGCGGCGCGGCCCATTTGGGCAACCCGGCAGATGCTCTCCTCCACCTCCTTGGAGGCAGCCATCATCAAATCCGCCAGCTCGTCGATCACGATGACCACACGGGGCATGGTCTCTTCCCCGTTGAGCTCGGCGTGCTTGTTGTAGGTATCCAGATCCCGTACGCCCACCTCGGAGAAGAGGCGGTAGCGCTTGAGCATCTCCACCACGGACCACTGCAGCGCGCCGGCGGCCTTCTTCGGGTCGGTGACCACAGGGACATAGAGATGCGGGATGCCGTTGTAAACGCCCAGTTCCACCATCTTCGGGTCGATCATGATGAGGCGGACCTCATCCGGCCTGGCCTTATACAGCAGGCTCAGGATCAGGGAGTTCATGCACACGGATTTGCCGGAGCCGGTGGTGCCGGCGATGAGCATATGGGGCAGCTTTGCGATATTGCCCACGATGCAGTCGCCGCCGATGTCCTTGCCGATGGCAAAGCTGAGCTTGGACTTGGCGTTCTGGAACTTGGGAGATTCGATGATGTCCCGCAGGTACACGGTGCTGACCAGCTTGTTCGGCACCTCGATGCCCACGGTGGAAATCTTGTCCGGGATGGGGGCGATGCGCACATTCACAACGCCCAGAGCCAGGGCCAGATCTCCCGCCAGGTTGGTGACCCGGGAGAGCTTCACGCCCTGCTCCAGCTCGATGTCATAGCGGGTGACGGTGGGGCCGTGGGTCACGCCCACGATGGCGGCGTTGATGCCGAAGCTTGTCAGAGCGCCCTGAAGCCGCTCGGCGTTCAGCTGGATCTCGTCCCGGGCGTCCACGGCGCCGCCCACGCTGCTGCGCAGCAGTTCCACCGGCGGGAACTGATAATCGGGCCGGTCCTCCGCATTGGAGATCTCCTCGGCAACGGCCCGGGTCTCCTTCTCCAGCTCTTCTTTCTTGATCTTCTTGGGGGGATCCTCGATGACAGCCGTGGCCGCAACTGTTTTCCGGGGCGCCTTCGGCTGGGGCGTCACCGGGATCTTCGGCGCCGCCGGGGTCTTTTGCAGCACGGGATAGCTCTCCTCCGCCTGCTCCTGGATCGGATCCTCCTCGATGGGGATCTGGAAGGGGTCAATCCTCGGCAGCGGCTTTTCCTCCGCCTTGCGCCGCACAGGCGTCTTTTTCGGCGCGCTTTCCGTACGGCTCGTCCGGGAGGGCCCTCTCAGGCTCAGGACTTCCTCGTCCTCATCGCTGCCCAGGGGAATATCCATCGAATAGGCGGGTCTGCGGCTTCTGGAGGCGGTCTCCCTGGCTACGGGGGCGGAGCGCTTCTCCGGCCGGCGCACCGGCTCGTCCATCTCCTCCGGTTCCATCTCCCGTTCTCTGTTCTCCCGGTAGACCTCCCGCTGACGGGCGGCCGCCTTCTTCACGCCGGAGAGGCTTCCCACAAGGGTGCCCCGCAGCGCGATGACCGCAAAGAGGATAAACAGGACCAGAAGGAAGGGAAACGCGCCGTAAATGCTGAAGGCACGGACCAGAAGCTTTCCCAGATAGCCGCCCAGCACGCCGGCGGAATCCATCATTTTGCCGGTAGAGTATAGGTGCCGCACCGGCGTCTGGATCCTGGAGAAAATGTCCACTTCCGCCGGGTGGATCAGCTCTGCCATACCGGCAAAAATCGTAGGCAGCAGCAGGGCGCAGGTCACTCTGTGCCCCACGGGATGCTCTCGCTCGAAGAGCAGGATCACCCCGGCATAGAGGAACGCCGGAACCGTGAGCCAGAAGCCCCAGCCCACCAGGCCTTTCACAAGGTTTGCAAAGAAGGCGACTACCTTCCCGTCGTTGCTGAAATAGCTGATGATCATAAAGATCCCCTGCGCCAGCAGAACGACGCCCCAGAAGGCCCCGCTGTGCCCGCTCTCCAGCTCCTCTTCGGGGACTCTGGCGGCGCGGGTGCTCTCTTTGGCAGCGGCGCTCTTTTTGGTCCCGGACCGGGAGCTGCTTTTCGCGGCGGAGGCGGAGCCGGTTTTTTTCTTGTTACTTGTCTTTTTTTCAGCCATAGTTTTGTATCCTTATCTGCCGGTTAAAAAATCATGGTGAGGATGATGGCCAGCACGCCAAGCACCCAGCAATAGTAAGCAAAGCCGCCGAAGCGTCCGCGGCTTGCGATGCTGCGCAGCAGCCGGATGGACGCGATGCCCGTGACGGCTGCCACGGCCGTGCCCGCCAGGTATGCGGGCAACAGCGACCAATCCACCCCGTCGCCGATAGCGTCCACCAGGCCAAGGAGGTTGGCGCCCAGCACCGCGGGAATGGACATGAGAAAGGCAAACTTCACGGCAAAGTCCCGTCTCAGGCCGGTGGCAAGGCCGGCGGTGATGGTGGTACCGGAGCGGGACAGGCCGGGGATGGTGGCGGCGCACTGGCAAAGGCCGATGATCAGCGCGTCATAGACGGTCATGTTGGTCTCGGTCTTTTTGCCCTGGATCATCTTGTCGGAGACGTAAAGCATACAGCCCGTGAGGATCAGGGTCACGCCGATGAAGATGCTGTTGTAATACAGAGTCTCCAGCTCATCCTTGATGGGCAGGATCAGTACCAGAGGCAGGGTCGCCAGCACGATCATGAGAAAAAGTCTTGCCGCGGGATAGCGGCGCTTGCGCTCCCCTGCCCGGCGTCCCAGGCCTACAATGCCCAGGACCTCATAGAACATCTCCACGATATCACGCCAGTACACCACGCCGATGGACACCAGCGTTCCCAGATGCAGCAGCACATTGAAGAACATGTGTCCGTTTTCGGCGGTGGTCAGGCCGAACAGATTATTCAAAATGGAAAGATGTCCCGAGCTGGAGATGGGAAGAAACTCCGTAATTCCCTGAATGAAGCCCAGGAGGATCGCATTCCAGAAGCTCATGGTGTACCCTCCACACAGCGTCCGCCGGGCAGGCGGCTTCCGGCCCGAAGGCCCTTGAAAGCCTGCGATTTGCCCGCGGCGACACAATCGTAAATCTTATTTTACCATATTTCTATGGCAAAAACAAGAGCGACAGAACCCGGAAAATCCGCTCATTCCGGGGGAAGACGTCGTTTGAAAGCAGAAATCCGGCGTTTTGGAGCTGCTTTCCGATCGGATCCTTTCCGAAGAAGGACAAAGGCGGCCTGACCGTCCGGCCCTTTTCGCGGACAGCACTTGCAGGAGGAGCAGGCGGCCTCGTACCACTTCCCCTCGCTATCGGCTTTGGCGTCTCGCCCGATAGCGCTCCGGCGTCTCGCCGGTGTGCTTTTTGAACTGTTGGGTGAAATAGCTCTGCGAGGAATAATTCAGATAGGCCGCGATCTCCGGAAGCGTAGTCTCCGTATGGCGGAGCAGGAATTTGGCTTCCTCGATCTTCTCTTTTTGCACATATTCATTTACCGTCATGCCGACCTCCTTCTGAAAGCGGATGGTGAGGCTGCGGCGGCAGAGATGGCAGTGTCGGGACAAGTCCTCCATGCCAAAGGACTCGTGAAGGTGGACGGTAATATAGCTCAAGGCCTTCTGCACCACCGGGGAAACCTGCTGGGGCAGACGGCTCTTTTCCACCTTTTCGCAAAAGTCCATGGCCATGCCCAGGCTCAGCTGATCCATGGCCGAAGCGCTCGTCAGACTGTCCATGCGCTGGCAGTAGAGATCGCTGAGCAGAAAGGCCGTCTCCTCCGGCAGCCCTCCGCGAATGGCGGCGCGGCTGACGAGGGTAGCAAAGCTGATGAAGGTATAGCGCCGCTGCCGCAGTTCATCCGGCGACATCATGCCGATGCTGCCGCCGGGCGAGGCCGTCAGGCGCTGGATCAGCAGATCGGAGCGGCCCAGGGAGATCGCGCCGCAGACGCCGTTTTCATAGTTGGTCGCGGCATGGGGGTCGGCGGCCTCCCGTTGACGGAAACGGGCGCCGCTGAGCTTCTCGGCGCTGTAGGGAACACGGCTGGCGCTGTCGCTGAAGAGAATGTCGTCCTCTTCGATGGGCGCGCCGGTAAGGGCACACGCCAGCAGACACATATAGGCTGTAAGCTGGGGCAGCGTGACGATGGGCGTGTTCTGCAGCATGGCGACAAAGCTCTGCAGCGCTTCCGGCAGAATGGCCGCGCCGCCGAACTCCAGCAGCTCCTTTTGACTGTGCCGAAAGGGACTGGCCAGGCCGACGATCAGATAGAGCTCCGCGTCGATCTGGATCACCCCGACGAAGAAGCCCTTGTCCACATAGTTGATCAGGGGGTGCCGGACGTCCCTCTTCTGCAGGCGGAAGTCCTCCAGCACCAGCGCGGCAAATTCCGGGCGGACGATCCCGCGGAAGGCTTCCGGCCAGCTTTCCAGGTACTTCCCTTCCCCGTTCACGATCGCCAGCGGGATGGGCAGCGCCGTGAAAAAGCGCTGACAGATCTGCGCCATGCCTTCCATCGCGGACCTCCTCAAAGTTTTTCTCCATTATATCACATATGTGATAAATGGAACACAAAAATAATATATTTTGAAATTGCTTCTTGCTATGCTGTTTTCAGAATCTTAAAATAATAAAGGAGCGGATCACAATGGCAAGAAAACCTCTTGGCGTGGACAAAATGGGTATCCAGAAGACCATGCGCTTCGGCGACTACCTGGCGGACGGCGGCGGCCAGTTCGCGCTCAATGGCATCAGCGGCCTTGTTGGAGCTATCACCTACTTCTATACCGACAAAGTCGGCGTATCAGCACTGACGGCTGCCAATGTCCTGCTGGCGGCAAAGATCTGCGACGCCTTCACCGACCTGATCATGGGCAAGATCATGGACAACGGCAAAAGTCCCAAGGGCAAGTGCCGCCCCTGGTTCCTGCGCATGGCGATCCCTGTCTTTGTGGCTATCGTGGCGCTGTTTACCGTCCCCAAGGGCTTGACCGGCGTTGCACAAATTGCCTACCTGCTTGGCACAAACCTGTTAGCTACCGCGATTGTCTCCACTGCCATTGCGATCCCCTACGGCGCAATTCTGGTTCTGCGCACCAAGAGTATTGAAGAACGCAACACCATGGGCATTTTTCGTGCTGCGTTGGGTTATATCATCGGCATGATCATCGCCATCGCCCTGGTGCCTATCACCAATCTTCTCGGCCCTAACGGTGTGGCGGATCAGGCAGCCTACATCAAGTTTGCCGTTGTCGTCGGTGCGATCAGCATGATCCTGATGTTCGTGCTCTACCGGCACAGCAAAGAGACCGGTGAGGAGACAAAAAGGCAGGATGATGGGATCCCGTTCTTTGACGCGATCGGAAAGCTCTTCAAAAACAAATACTGGGTCATTGTCCTCGTTGCCAACCTGTTCGTCTTCGTCATTTACGCAATATCCGGCGCTTCCGGCACCTATTACGCAAAATGGATCCTTGGCAATGACAACATTGTGGGTATTATGGGCGCGGTCGGCCTGATCCCCACCTTCGTCGGCTTTGCCGTCGTTGGCCCTATGGCGAAGAAATTCGGCGTACGCAAAACCCTGCTCATCGGCTTTGCCGTTGGCATCATCGGCGCGGCGGTGCGCGTATTCTTCCCGGACAGCCTGATCGTTACGCTCACGGCAGGTCTTCTCCCCAGCTTTGCCACCATCCCCATGATGTGCCTGGGCGGTACGATGAACAGCATGGCCATGGACTACAACGATTCCCTCTATGGCAACAAGATCATCGGCATGTCCGCCTCGGCCTGCAGCTTCGGTCAGAAGATTGCCAGCGGTCTCGGCGGTTCCCTTATCGGCTGGATCCTGGCTGCTGCACACTACGATCCCTCCGCTGCTGCCGCAACCTCGGCCGTACGCTACGGCATCTACACCTTCTCGATCTACCTGCCTCTCGTCATGCTCGTGGTGTTGTTCCTCATCGTCAGCCGCTTCGACATCGAAGGCAAGTACGCCGAGATGATGGCCCAGATCAAGGCCCGCAACGAGGCTGAGGCTGCCGCCGAATAAGGAAAACAGGTAACCGTGCCCGCAGGGCTTTGCTCTGCGGGCCTTTTCAAAAAGAAACCCCTCAGTCAGCTGCGCTGACAGCTCCCCTTTGCAGGGGAGCCTATAAAGAAGGAGATTATTATGCTTTCACTCTATGATTTGACGGTTGAACAGAAGACCGCGCCTCTCGGCCTGGGCGAAAAATGCCCGGCTTTCAGCTGGAAGCTGAAAAGCGAGAGGCAGAACGTTTTACAGAAATCGTATCGCATCACGGTGTCCGACGAAAACGGGACGGTCTGGGACAGCGGCGCCGTTTCCAGCGAGCAGAGCAGCTTCGTGTGTTATGCCGGGGCACCGCTCAAAGCCCGCACAGAGTACGTCTGGACGGTTGAAGTATCCGACGGCACCGAGGCAGCCGGAGCCGAGAGCCGCTTTGAGACCGGCCTGCTGGATGGCCGCGCCTTTGAGGGTTACGCGGAGTGGATCACCCACCCCCTGCCCGCCGAGGAAGCCGCCAGCCCTGTCTTCACCAAAATCTTCTGTGTGGAAAAGGAGGTCAAACGCGCCAGGCTCTATGCCACGGCCTTGGGACTTTATGAGGCGGAGCTGAACGGCGAGAAGCTGGACGATACCTTCTTTGCCCCCGGCTGGACCAACTACCACAAGCGGCTCCAGTATCAGAGTTACCCTGTGGCCCTGACCCACGGCGTCAACGAGCTGCGCTTCACCCTTGGCCGCGGCTGGTACTGCGGCAAGCTGGGCTTCGATCCTCAGCCGAACAACTACGGCGACCGGGCGGCGCTGCTGGCGATGCTCTGCGTAGACTATGCTGACGGGAGCAGCGACGTGATCGGCACCAATGAAACCTGGCAGGTCTCCACCGGGGCGATCCGCTTCTCCGAGCTCTACGACGGCGAGACCCAGGATACCACGATTCCGGAGAAGCCTCTTGGCATGGCGATTCGTTATGAGCACGGCTTCGACACCCTGATCGGTCAGGAGAACGAGCCTGTGCGCTGCCTGATGCGCCTGGACGCCGTCAAATCCTTTGTTACGCCCCGCGGCGAGCAGGTCTATGACTTTGGCCAGAACCTCACGGGCTGGGTGGAGGTTCGGATCAGCGGTAAACGCGGCCGGAACCTTGCCCTGCATCACGCCGAGAGTCTGGACGAAAACGGGAACTTCTACACCGGGAACCTGAGCTTTGCCAAGGCCACGGACAGCTATATCCTGAACGGCGAAGCCCAGACCCTGCGCCCGCACTTCACGTTCCACGGCTTCCGCTACCTCTGGGTCGAGGGACTGGAGGAGGGGCAGGAGGCGGTCTTCACCGCCTGCCATTTGTCCACCGACCTGCGGCAGACCGGCAGCTTTGCGTGCTCCAACAAGCTGGTCAATCGCCTGCAGCAGAACATCCTGTGGAGCCAGCGGGACAACTATCTGGACGTGCCCACCGACTGCCCCCAGCGCAGCGAGCGCCTGGGCTGGACGGGCGACGCCACGGCCTACAGTCCCACGGCTGCCTTCAACGAAAACATCCTGCCCTTTATGAAAAAGTGGCTGCTGGACCTCCGCAGCGAGCAGACGCCCGCCATCGGCATGCCCCAGGTGGTTCCCAACATCATGGGCGTGGGGCAGACGGGCGCGGCCTACTGGGGCGACGTAGCTACCGTCCTTCCCTGGACGCTGTATCAGGTCTACGGTGACAGGCGGGTGCTTTCGGATCAGTTTGACAGCATGAAGCTCTGGGTGGACTTTATCACGGCTCAGTGCGGCGAAAACGGTCTGTGGCAGACGGGCTTTCAGTACGGCGACTGGCTGGGGCTGGACGCAGAGATGAACGCCCTGAACGAGCCGCGCAAGGGCGCCACGGAGGACTACTTTGCCGCCAACGCCTGCTACCTCTGGAGCTTGCAGATCCTTTCCGACACGGCAAAACTGCTGGACAGGACGGAGGAAGAGAAAAAGTATCGGGCCCTGCGTGAGCGTGTGCTGGCCGCTTTCCGGGCCGAGTACGTGACCGCCACAGGGCGCCTTGTGTGCGAGACGCAGACCGCCATGGTGCTGGCCCTGCAATTAAGGCTTGTGGAGGAAAAGCACCGCGTGCGCATCGCCGCCATGCTCAAAACCAACATCGACGCCCACAAGACCCATCTGGTCACCGGCTTCATCGGCACGCCTTACGCATGCCTCGCGCTTTCCGACAACGGCATGCACGAGCTGGCGGGCAAGCTCCTGCTGCAGGAACAGAACCCCAGCTGGCTTTACGAGGTCAAGATGGGCGCCACCACGATCTGGGAGCGCTGGGACTCCATTATGCCCGACGGCCGCTTCAACCCGGCCAACATGAATTCCCTCAACCACTACGCTTACGGCTCCATCGGCAACTGGCTCTATACGAAGCTGGCCGGACTGGAGTTGCTGGAGCCGGGATACAAGAAGTTTTCCGTCAAACCGCAGTTCATCCGGGGCATTGAGTGGGTCAAGCTCCGCTATGACAGCGTCTACGGCCCGATCCGGGTGGAGTGGAGCTGCCAAAGCAAGACTATTCGCGTGGAAATCGAAGTCCCTGCCAACACCACTGCCCGTGTGACTCTGCCCGAAAGGGACGAGACGGTTGAACTGGGCAGCGGCGTCTACACCTGGGAGTACGCCACCGAGACCGACCTGCATCAGGCCAAGTATAGCATGGAGATGCCCCTGCGCATTCTGATGGAGCACCCCATCGGAAAACCTATGCTGAGCCAGTACGCCCCGGAGATGGCGGAAAACCCCATGATCCAGTACGTCATCGACGAGCCGATCACGGCGCTGCTCAGCTACGCGCCGCAGATCCAGCCGCTGTTTGAGGCCATCATCGGCGCCATGAACGCCGCGGAGGAATGAAAGGAAAACAGTTTTTTGCACAGAAAGACCCATGAATCCGCTGCTCAGCACGGAGTTCTGTATGCCCGACGTGGAGGCCCGCAGCATGCCGGACAGCCGCCTGTATCTTTACGGCAGCCTTGACGTCTCCGACAAGGTGAAGATGACTTCTCAGGGGCCTGACCCTGCCTTTTCCCCGGCGGAGAACATCCCGGCCTCTGCCGCCTGTGAGCTAAGCGGCTGCGCTTATGTGGACGGGGCAGGCTCGTGCTGAAAAGAAACCGTTCCGCCTGCTTCCGGTATCTGCAGGCAAATGGCAAAAATGCCGTCCTGCATGTGGAAGGTGAAGAAGATGCCCTTGTCCATCTTCTGGCCGACGGTCTGGAGCTTGGAACTCTGAGCCTCAAGAGTGGAACAGGAAGCGCAGAAATCCGGCTTCCCGACAAAGAATGGGAGCTGGTATTGAAGAACGGAAAAGCGAAGACCATTTATTTAAGAAAGCTCTGGCTTGAAGATCTGAATTGAGGGAAATACACACAGCAATACCATACATTTGAACTTCGTTTTCAAGGCGAGAGTCTGCAAAGAGACTATGCAGATAATCCTCTGACCGCACCTGTGGCGGGCAGCAAAAAAAACATGAATCCAAACAATACTACTGGAACGAATACGCGCGATTTGTTATACTGATTTCAAGAGAAATCGCAGGGGGTGCTGACATGAAAAAACTCAAGAACAAACTGGGAAAAATGGCCCAGCGTATCATCGACAAGGCCATGGGCAACGGCCTGATGCAGGAGGAGACCTCGGCCTCCGGAGAACGCTACGTCACACCGGGGATCGGGCCGCTGATCCGCCAGGCGGGAGCCGAGGGCTGCGTGCTGCTGAAAAACGACGGCGCGCTGCCGCTGAACCGGGATAAGGAAGTCGCGGTCTTCGGGCGCTGCCAGCTGGACTGGTTCTATGTGGGCTATGGCAGCGGGGGCGATGTGAACGCGCCCTATCATGTGAATCTGATCGACGGTCTGCGCAATGCCGGGCTTAAACTCAACGCCGATGCGCTGAACGCCTATGAGACCTGGACACAGCAGGAGGACAACATGGCCGATCACGGCTGGTGGGGCCACTGGCCGATGAATTATCCGGAGATGCCGCTGGATGACGCGCTGGTGCAGAAGGCCGCGCAGACCGCCGAGACTGCAATCGTTGTCATCGGCCGCGCAGCCGGGGAGGATCGGGAGAACACCCTCACCAAGGGCAGTTTCTACCTGACCGATGAGGAGCGTGTCCTGCTGGACGCGGTCACGGCAGCCTTTTCCAGGGTCGTGGTGCTGCTGAACATCGGCAATATCATAGACCTCGCATGGACGGAGGAATACGGGGACAAGCTCTCCGCCCTCATGATCGTCTGGCAGAGCGGCATGGAGAGCGGCAACGCCGTGGCGGATGTCCTCACCGGAGCTGTCATACCTTGCGGTAAGCTCAGCGATACGATCGCCCGCCGCTATGAGGACTACCCCAGCTGCGCCAATTTCGGCGGCAAGGAGTTTAACGACTACGCCGAAGGCATCTACGTAGGTTATCGGTATTTCGACCGGCACCCCGATAAGGTGCTCTATCCCTTTGGCTTCGGCCTGAGCTATACGTGCTTTACCCTGAAGTCCGAGAGCCTGGAGCGCAGGGAGAATGAGACGGAAGCTGTGATCACCGTTACGAACACCGGGACGCTGCCCGGCAAGGAGGTCGTGCAGCTCTGGTGTCACGCACCGGCAGGACGCCTGGACAAGCCCCTGCGAGTGCTTGTGGCCTTCGGGAAAACGAAAGCCCTTGCCCCCGGCGAAAGCGAGACGCTGCGGCTCTGCTGTGACGACAAGTGCCTGGCTTCTTACGACGAGGAGAGCAGCCGCTTTATTCTGGAGTCTGGCGAATACCGCTTCACGGCCAACGGCACGGAGACGAGCGGCTTCACTCTTGACGAGGAAATCACGGTGGAGCAGTGCGAGCCGCTCTGCAAAACCAGCGCCGAGTTGCGGGAACGGATCCTCAGCCGTCTGCCGAAAGCGGTTCCTGTGACCGGGATCGGGAGCTATACGCTCGACGACGTGAAAAGCGGGAAGATCGGGCTGGACGACTTTATCGCCCGGCTGAGCGACAAGGAGTTGGAAGCCCTCAGCCGAGGTCACGGCATGATGGGAAGTTCCCTCGGCGTGGCTGGCAACGCGGGCGCCTTCGGCGGCGTGATCGAGAGTCTGCGAAAGAAAGGCGTGCCGCCGATCATTACCTCCGACGGCCCTGCGGGGCTTCGCCTGAAAAAATACTGCGCACTGCAGCCCTGCGGCACGGCCCTGGCCTGCACCTGGAACACGGATCTGATCGAAGCCCTGTCGGCAAAGATCGGTGAGGAGATGATCCACTACGGTGTGGACGTGCAGCTCGCCCCCGGCATGAACATCCACCGCAATCCTCTCTGCGGCCGCAACTTCGAGTACTTCTCTGAAGATCCGCTGCTCTCCGGCAAGATGGCCGCGGCCACGGTGCGCGGCGTGCAGAGCAAGGGAAGGGCCGCCTGCCCCAAGCACTTTGCCTGCAACAATCAGGAGACCAACCGCAACCGCAACGATTCCCGCGTCTCCGAGCGTGCCCTGCGGGAGATCTATCTGAGAAACTTTGAAATCGTGGTCAAGGAGGCGAAGCCCCTGACCATCATGACCAGCTACAACAAGGTAAACGGCGTGTGGAGCCATTACAACTACGACCTGGTGACCACCGTCCTGCGCGGCGAATGGGCTTACACCGGCTGCGTGATCACCGACTGGTGGATGCAGAAATCCAAAAGCCCGGAGTTCCCGAAGCTCAAGAACAACGCCTACCGCGTGCGCGCCCAGGTGGACGTGCTAATGCCGGGTGATATCGGGCATCTTGCGAAGCAGTACAAGTCCGACGGCAGCCTGCTGGAGACACTGGGACAGGCCGACGGCATCTCTCGCGCCGAGCTGCAGCGCACGGCAAGGAGCGTACTGACGCTGGCAATGAAACTGAAAATGTGACTTTTCAACGATTCTGTTTCAGTCAACAGCGAGTGGAAAAGCGAGATTTTCCTTAGCGGGAAGGCCACCATATGAGAATGGCTGCAAACAATGAAAAGATCTGCTGCTGTGGATCAATACAGTGTAATGCTCAGACGATGTGACAGGACATAGTGGGTTATGCATTTCGTGAAAAGTGCGTAACCCGCTATGATCCTTTCATCCAATGGCGGGAAAGCATCGTGGTCTCTGCCGAGAGAATTTCGGTCCGCAGCTGCCAGTGGCAGATGCAGGCGGCACGCAATTTACGCAGCCGGGCGATCCGTCTTGAAAACCTCTGTCATATAAGCGTATAAAGATCCGCCCGGACTCTGCGTCCGGGCGGATCGTCTTAGTTTTCTGTTTTTCTGCGGAATACCCAGAACTTCTGGATGAAGAAGTTCGCAACGAACAGTCCCCCGTCCACCAGGATCTTCACCAGCGTAGAGCCGTTGTCGCTCTGCACATGGAAGAGCCACACGAAAAAGCTCAGCAGAAGCGTGGAGGCCGCAAGCGTGGGCACTGCCAGCAGGTAATAGCGCAGCAGGGCCTTTCCATAGGGTTCCCGGCTCTGAAAAACCATGCGGTTATTCATATTGAAGTTGAAGAAGGAGGAGAAGATCCGGGCGATCACATTGCAGACAGGGGCGGCCGCTTCTCCCAAAAGGCCGCCGAAAAGGGCAAGCCCAAGGCGAAACAGCCCCGTATCCACTGCCCAGGAGAGGACAGAGCTCAGTGCGTAGAGGGCCGGTTGTTTTGCTTTTTTCATAAAGCCCCCTCAGAGGAACAGGCCTTTGAACATGACCCGGAAGATCCGCCAGGAATCCTTGAGCGCATTGTAATGGGAGCTGTAATCCTCCGGATCGTAAACGGTGGTGATGGGCTGCTCCAGAAACAGGATCCCGCGCTTTTTCATCTTCAGGAGCATGTTGGTCTCATACTCAAAGCGCTCGCCCTCGATCCGGATAAAGTTCTCCAGAAAGTCCCGCGGAATAGCGCGGAGGCCTGTTTGCGTGTCCGAAAGGCGGATGCCGTAAAAGAGGCAGAACATCCGGGAAGTGGTCTTGTTCCCCGCCACACTTCTGGGCGGCACCCCGGGCTGGTCAAAGTCCCGGCAGCCCAGGATCACCTTGTTTCCTTCCCGCAGCATCCGATCGCCGCAGGCGATGATATCCTGGGTCAGATGCTGGCCGTCCCCGTCGATGGTGATGACGCCCTTTACCTCGGGCAGTTCATCCAGCACGTGCCGGAACGCCGTCTTCAGCGCCCGGCCTTTTCCCTTGTTGCCTTCATGGTGCAGCACCGTGCATCCGGGGAGGGCGGCAGCCTTCTCGAAATGGTTCTGTCCCTCCGGACCGGTTCCGTCATCCACGATCACGATATGGGCAAAGCCGCCGTTCACCAGCTCCTCCACCACCCGGTCAAACTTGTTGTCCGGGTCCAGGGAAGGCAGCACGATGGCCAAGTCCTCTCTGCAAGAATGATTATCCAATGACATCGCTCTCTTCTGTGTTGTAGTCCTCAACGGAGAAGGCAAACACCTCGTTGCTGCCGGGCAGATACTGCACGAATACATACATATCCCGGTGGACTTCCTCGTAGCCCGCGGGCATCTGGGAACCGGCGTCGGCAGAAATGTCCAGGATGTAGATGTTGTTGCCCAGAGGCTTCACGCCGTTGAGCTTGCTGCCGTCAAAGTTGAAGTTGGAGTTGTGCATGTACTCCAGGTAGCTGTGAAGCGTGCGGTCCAGACGGTCGTCCAGGTCGCTGCCCTTCAGGACATAAGCCCGCACCCGGGCGTAATCGGTCCAGATCTGGCCCGCGCCGGAGGAGAACTGCAGGTAACGCTCGGTAAACTCTCCGCTGAACTTGTCAAAGCGCTGATAGAGTTCCTCAGAGACCGGCTCAATGAACTGGGAATCGTCCCGCTCGGGATCGATCACCGCAGGCTGCCCGTTTCTGTCCAGCAGCTGGTAGTCCACCTGACCGAAGATCTTGTCCGCATGGTACTTCACCTTGGTGGGAAGACCCTCAAACTCATCATAGTATTCCGCCAGCACGTCGTAGGGCAGCCCCCGCTCCACGATGTTGGCCTCCGTCAGCGCGTGGCCGTTGAGAAGGACCGTGAAGGACTCGGGTACGACAAGTTCAAAATCGGTGTACAGGCCGTCCAGATAGAACTGCACGCCCTCCACTTCCCAGGGGTACAGGGCCCAGTTTTCAATGGCCCAGTTGACCAGGGTGTTTTCCTCGGGTTCAAAAGGATGCTGAGTCAGATAGACCTGGCCGAACTTGCTGCGGCCGGAGAAAAGATCATAGATCTTCCTGGTTGCGCTTCCCTCGCTTACGCCGGGCAGGCAGTGGATGTCATCCTGGAGGACCTCACGGAGCACCTGGACGCACTCATCATCCGTCTGGTAGGGATGCTCCATCTCCGAAATGGTTCTCTTCAGGCCGTTCTCGCCGTTCAGCCACATCTCGGTGTCCAGCTTTTCCATATAGGCGTCCACCTTGGGACCGATCTGACCATTCTCCCAATACTCGCCAAAGGTCATCAGACTGGTCCAGAGAAAATACACGCCGTAGCACAGCACCAGCGCCCACAGCACCATGAAAACGGCGTAGACGATGGCGCCGACTCTGGTTTTCTTTTTCTTCGTTTTCTTCATCTTTGCTACCCTCTTCTTATCGGAACAGAATGGCATTGGGCAGGCCGCGGGAATAGCCGCTCTCGGAGGAGGGGGTGTTCACCAGCTCGCCGTTGAGGTACATGACCGTGGAGGAGCCGCCGTCCAGGTTCATGGCGTTCACCGCGCCGAACTCCATCATGATCTCCACCAGGTCCGCATAGGTCGCGCCCATGCTGGAAAGCTGCCGGCCGTTGATGGCCAGCATCAGCACTGCGCCGTCTGCCCGCTGGCCAATGGCCGTGCGGGGGTTCACACCGCTGACCATCCAGCTGGTGTCCTGGGGGATGCCGTTGATGATCAGAGGGGGCAGGAAGGAAACTCCGCCGACGATGCCCATATTCACGCAATCCTCATAGGTGAAATAGCCCACATGGAGAATGCCTTGGGCGTCAAAGCCGGCAAAAGCCTTCTCGTCATAGTAAGCGTCTTCCAGAAGCTGGCCGTCAATAATGGTCAGGCCCTCGGGAATACCGCCGGTGCCTGCGCCGCCTGCGTCCAGAAACGCGCCGCCGTTGATGCCGCCGATGGCGCCGTACTTCTCCACGATCATATCGATGGTCTGACCGCCGCCGCCGTTTGCCACGAAGCAGCGGGACGGATCCAGCACGATCAGCATATAGCCGTTATAGCCCCGGCCGCTGACCGGCATCAGGACATAGCCGTCCCCGTCTTCATCCACGATGCCGTAGCTGTCCGCGCCGGAAGAGGCTTCCGCAGCGGTCTGCTCCTCAGTGGTCTGGGGTTCCTGGGCGGCGATATGGATCAAAGAGGGGTCCATCACCTCTTCATACTTGGTAAAACGCTTATCCAGCAGCTCGTCATATTCCGACTGGGACAGGAAGATCCTGGACACGAAACGAAAACGTCTGCTTTCGTCCATGGTCATCACGAATTTTTCCCGCAGGCTGGGATAGGTATCCCGGGTGGCGATATAGCCGAAGCCCAGTGCGGCAATGCCGAGGATCACTGCGGTCACAAAGAAAAAGCCAAAGATCCGGTCCAGGACCAGATTGACAGTTTTCCACTTGCTTCTCTTCTTCATAGAGCTTAAGATCCCTCCATCCTGTACATCGAGCGCGGAGCACCGGGGCCCCCGGCGAGCATTCCGCCGGTTCGGCGCATCTGACACTCAATCTCTATCATTTTATCATAGTCGATTCCTCCTGACAAGATTAAATTGCCGCTTTTCCGCTATCTTCCCGGAAAAAGGGAAAAAACGCCGTTCCGTTTCCCTCCGCTCTTTCGCGATCGCGGCGGCAAAATCCATCGACCATAATAAAAAACTCCGAGAAACTCGGAGTTTTTGTGCTATGGAGTTTTACGCTTCCGCAGGGGCGGGAGCCGCCTTTTTCCTTCTGCCGGAGCCGGGGATCGCGGCAAAGACCAGCACCAGCAAAGCCGCAAACACCAGGCCCGCAAGGCCTGCCAGCACGACGCCCACGGTACCGGTCCCGGCAATGACGGAGAACGGATCCTCCCTGCCCACGAAGAAGGACAGCGACAGCGCAGCAATGCCGCTGAGCACAGACAGCACCGCACAGACCAGAGCGCCGATCCGCAGCCCGGCAAGACCCAGGATCGCCGTGACAAGGCCGATGAGGACCGCCAGCACAGCCAGGGCAGAGACCATGACGCGGCCGGTGATCTCTTCAGTGACCAGCTCCGTTGTATCGGCAAGGAACTCACGTCCCGCGCGCACGACCTTGAGAGACTCCGCCAGACTCAGGAATCTCTGTCCGTTCACCAGTAGCGGCTCGCCGTTTTCGTCCAGCTTCCAGTAGCTGAAGTCGGGGTCCAGACGCTCCGCGATGGCGGGCAGCAGAGGCTTCCTTGCCGTATCGTAATAGGTATCGGTGGCAAGCACAGTGTCCAGGCCCTCTTTGACCTGCTCCTCGCCACCTTCGTACTCGCCGAGCTTGGCAAGACCTTCGCTGAGCTGCTGGGCGCCGGCCTCCAGTTTATCCTTGCCTTCCTCAAGAGCAGTATAGCCGGCAGCCAGCTGATCTCCGGCGTTGGCAAGCTCCCGGTCCTTCTGATCCAAGATCGCCTTAGCTTCGGCCAGCTTCTGCTCCGCCGCGGCGATCTCCGCCTCGGATGCGGCGATTTTCTTCTCGCCCTCGGCGATCTTCTGCTTGCCGGCTTCCACCTGGCGCTGGCCTTCCTCGTAAGCGGCGATCTTGGCCTGGCCTTCCTGGTACTCCTGAATGATACCGTTCACGGAATAGCCGTTCAGCTGCATGTTCAGCGCGGCTTCCGCCATGGCGATCGCCATGTCCAGCTCGGCAACTTTATCCTCAAACAGCGGTCCCATCGCGGCATAGCTGTCCCGCTGGGCCTTCAGCTCGTCGATCCGTCCAAGGGCAGCCATGGCAGCGTTATAGATCGGCGTCACAGTCTCCAGCTGCGCTTTGCCCTCTTCATATTCCTGCCGGTGGGCGGCCAGCTCCGCCTCGCCCGCGGCGACTTCGGCCTTTCCTGCTTCCAGTTCGGCCTTTCCTGCCTCCACCTGGGCTTTGGCCTCGTTGATTTTGGCCACATTTTCGTTATATTGCTGATGGGCGGCGGCAAGCTGAGAAGCGCCGTCGTTGTACTGGGCCTGGCCGCTGCTGAGCTTATCCTCCCCTTTTTCCAGGTCCTGTTCGCCCTTCTCGTATTCCTCCAGGCCCTCTTCATAGGCTTCCACGCCGCTGAGATAGGCGTCCTCATTATCCCGCAGCTGATTGATACCGTCCTCCAGCTTGTCAAAGCCTTCGTTGGCTTCATCGGCCTCCGCTTCCCAATATGCCTTGCAATCCAGCGTCTGGCGGAAGCCATAGCCCGTCAGCACCAGGCTCAGGACACACACCAGAGCCAGAATGCCGCTGAAGGCACGCAGGAGGATCTGTTTTGCATTCATGTTTGCAACACTCCCTTTATTGATTACGCAAAAGAATTATAGGATATAATATGAAAAGAAGTCTTGATATTCCTTGTGAATAACACAACATACGCCTTGCATATTTCCCTTGCGCGCAAAGAAAAACAGGCCGGATCAGCCTGTTTTTTCTTTGTGTAACGCTTTTTTACTTTTCCAGGTATCTGCGCAGCAGCTCCTGGAGCAGTTCGTCCCGGTCAATCCGGCAGATCAGGGTCCGGGCGTTGTTGTAGTTGGTGATATAAGTCGGATCCTCGGACAGAATATATCCCACCAGCTGGTTGATCGGATTATAGCCCTTCACTTTGAGGGAGTTGTACACGGATGACAGGATCTCCCGCATCTCCGCTTTGCTGTCCATGGCTGCAAATTTTCTGGTAGCATCCTCCATGACTGTCCCTCCTTTCCTCATTTTTCCTGTTTCCATTATAACAGGATTTTTCGTCAAGTAAAGTCGAAAAAGGCTATCTTACGCGATTTTTTTGCGATCAGCGCATCACGGCGTTGAATTTCTCCTTCAGCAGCTTCAGCACTCTCGCCACGGTCTCCTCGGCGTGATCGTCCGTCAGGGTCTGATCCTCCGCCCGCATGGTGAGGGAGAAGGCAACGGACTTCATGCCCTGGGGCACATGGGAGCCGGTGTACACGTCGAAGAGGCTGCAGGCCTTGAGGTACTGCCCGCCGCCGGCGAGGATGGCCTCGGTCATGTCGCCCACGGGAACGCTGCCGTCGCAGACCACGGCAATATCCCGGGTCACCGCCGGGAAACGGGGCAGGGGCTTGAAGACGGGGATGCCGCCCTTGACCTCACAGAGCGCGTCAAAGCTCAGCTCCGCGCAGTAGAGCTCCGCATCCACGCCGTAATTGGCCGCCGTCTGGGGATGGATCTGGCCCAGGACGCCGATCTCCTTCTCTCCCACAAAGACCTTGGCGCAGCGGCCGGGATGATAGGCGGGGTTGCTCTTCTCGGCGGCAAAATGGGGCTTGCCGGCGCCCAGATCCGCCAGCAGGTTCTCCACCCAGCCCTTCAGAGTGAAGAAGGTGGTCTTGGGCCCGTAGGCGCCGAGAGAGACGATCTTGGGCTCGTCGGCCAGGCCGTCGGGCCGTTTCAGATAGATCCTGCCGATCTCGTAGAGGGAGGCTTCCTTGTTGCGGTAATTATAGTTGCGGGTCAGGATCTCCAGCATGGAGGGCAGGATGGTGGTGCGCATGATGGAGGTGTCCTCGCCCAGGGGGTTCAGGATCTTCAGGCTGTCCCGCCGGGGATCGTCCTTGGGCATGCGGATCTTGTCGTAGTAGGAGGGGCTGATGAAGGAATAGGTGATGATCTCATCCAGGCCCATGCTGCGGCAGACTTCCCCGATGCGCCGTTCGGTCTGCTGCACTTCGCTGTAGCCGCCGGCGGTGCTGATGCCGCCGGAAAAGGCGGTGGGGATCTCGTTGTAGCCGTAGAAGCGGGCCACCTCCTCCGCGATATCAGAGTAGTGCTCCACATCGCCGCGCCAGGAGGGCACCAGGATGGTGTCCCCGTCAAAACCGAAGCCCAGATCGGTGAGGATCCTGCGCATGGTCTCCACGCTGAGATCGGTGCCCAGCAGAGCGTTGATCTTCTCGGGCTCCAGTTTTACTGTAGTCTGGGGTTTCTTGCCTGGGAAGACGTCGATGACGCCCTCCACCACTTCCCCGGCGCCCAGCAGTTCCACCAGCTCGCAGGCCCGGTTCACGGCCTTCAGCGTGCCCTCGGCGTCCAGTCCCTTCTCAAAGCGCGAGGAGGCGTCTGTGCGCATTCCGAGAGCGGTGGCAGTGCGGCGGACGGAGGGGCCGTTGAAGCAGGCGCTCTCGAAGAGCACCATGCCGGTGTCGCCCACGATTTCGCTGTTCTCGCCGCCCATAACGCCGGCCACGGCAACGGGCTTCTCGGTATCGCAGATGCAGAGCATATTGGGGGTCAGGGGCCGGTCGTTGCCGTCCAGGGTGCGGATGCTCTCCCCTTCCCGTGCGCAGCGGACGCGGATCTCCCCGTCCTTCACGCAGCTGAAGTCAAAGGCGTGCATGGGCTGGCCGTACTCCAGCATGACGTAGTTGGTGATATCCACCAGGTTGTTGATGGGGCGCATGCCGGCGTTGCGGATGCGCTCCCGCATCCAGGCGGGAGACGGGGCGATCTTCACGTTCTTCACCATCCGGGCGGTGTAGCGGGGGCAGAGGTCCGGATCTTCGATGACGATCATCGCCATGTCCGCGATGTTCCCGCCTGCCTTGGCCCGCACCACTGGCTCATGGAGCTTCAGCTCCTTGCCGAAGGTGACCGCCACCTCCCGCGCCAGGCCAATCATGCACAGGCAGTCCGGCCGGTTGGGGGTGATCTCATACTCCACCACATGGTCGTCCCGGCCCAGGAGCTTTGCCATATCGTCGCCGGGTCTGCAGTCCTCGTGGAGGATCAGGATGCCGTCCTCGATGCAGTTGGGGAATTCCTTCTGCTCGGCGTGAAGATCCGCCAGGGTGCAGATGGCGTCCTTCTCGGTGTTGTAGGCCACCAGATCGCCCTCGTGGATGTTCTGGCAGGGGGTCACGGTCTCATGGCCGGTGGCCAGGGCGCATTTCCAGAGATTGACGCCCACGTTTTCCACTTTCGTGATTTCTGCCGCCACCACCTTGCCGAAGATCCGGTCCCCGCTCTTGATGAAGGGAGAGATGGAGGGCTTCAGCGGGTCGATGGGGTGGTAGTTATTCAGCAGGGCCGCTGCCTTGATCTCCCCATAGGGGAAATCGTGCACGTCGGCGTCCAGCTCCTTCAGGGAGCAGAGCATACCGAAGGACTCCACGCCCCGGAGCTTGCCCTTTTCGATCTTCGCGCCGTTCGGGAGCAAAGACTTGTGCAGCGCAGCGGGGACCAGGTCCCCCACGTGCACGTTCCAGGCGCCGGTGCAGATCTGCACGGGAGCCTCCTCTCCCACGTCGATCTGGGCCACCAGCATATGGTCGGAATTGGGGTGCTTTTCCAGGGACAGGATGCGCCCCACTTTTACGTTATGAATGGTCTGGGTCAGGTCCTCGGTGACCTCCACCTTGGAGCCGGAGACGCTCATGGCCTCGGCAAAGGCCTTGTCCCCCACCTCGTCCAGAGGCAGATCAACGAACTCATCCAGCCATTTTCTCGGCATTTTCATATCAATAATCCTCCTGTTCAGACCCCCCGGAAGCGGCAGGATCTGTGGAATCAATCAGTCTCACAGAGTTCGCGCCCGCAGGCGCGAAAAAGATACCATCGTGTTTTGCGGGGCGTGTACCTCGCAAAACACACCGCTCAGCCTGCAAGTGTGCGAGCGTCTCACGGAAGCGAGTGCGCGCAGCTGGCTGCAATCCTTCCGGATAAAGGCGGCTTCGCCTTTGTCCGCTCAGAATTGTTCAAGGAACCGTACGTCGTTCTCGAAGATGAGCCGCAGGTCCGTGATCTTGTATTCGCCCATGGCCAGGCGCTCCAGGCCCATGCCGAAGGCCCAGCCGGAGTACAGGTCCGGGTCGATGCCGCAACCGGAGAGCACCTTGGGGTGCACCATGCCGGCGCCCAGCACCTCGATCCAGCCCTCACCCTTGCAGGTTGAGCAGCCCTTGCCGCCGCACTTGTGGCACTGGATGTCCAACTCGCAGCTGGGCTCGGTGAAGGGGAAGTGATGGGGACGGAAGCGGGTAACAGTGCCCTTGCCGTAGATCTTTTCCACCACCAGGTTCAAGGTGGCCTTCAGGTCCGCCATGGTCACGCCCTTGTCCACCACCAGACCCTCGATCTGGTGGAACATGGGGCTGTGGGTGGCGTCCACCTCATCCTTGCGGTAGACCCGGCCGGGAGCCAGCACGCGGATGGGCAGGTCCCGGGTCTCCATGGCGTGGATCTGCATGGGAGAGGTCTGGGTACGCAGGAGGATCTGGCTGTCCTCGGTGAAATAGAAGGTATCGGTCCAGTCCCGGGAGGGATGGCCCTCGTCGATATTCAGCTTGTCGAAGTTATAGGCCGCCTGCTCCACCTCGGGCCCGTCCAGGATCTCAAAGCCCATGCCGATGAAGATGTCCTTGATCTGGTCCAGCACGTTGTACATGGGGTGCTTGTGGCCCAGGGCAGGCTTCTCGCCGGGCAGGGTCACGTCCAGCGCTTCCCTCTCCAGTTTCTTTTCCAGCATGGCCTCGCTGACGATGCGCTTGCGCTCGTCCAGCAAACCCTCGATCTCGCCTCTGACCTGGTTGGCCAGCTGGCCCATGGCAGGCCGCTCCTCCGGGGAGAGCTTGCCCATCTGCCGCAGGATCGCGGTCATCTCGCCCTTTTTGCCCAGATACTTGATCCGGAGCTCTTCCAGGCGATCCACATCCTGTGCCTCGAAAATGGCCTTTATGGCCGCTTCCCGAAGCCCCTGCATCAGTTCTCTCATTACAATCTCCTTCCATAACAAGTGAAGCGTGAAAAGCTAAGGAATCACGCCGAAGGCGTGATGATACTCAATCATCCCCGAAGGGGATACCACAATTCTTCACTTTTCTCTTTTCACTAAAAAAAATAAGCCTCCGTCCCGCACTGGGACGAAAGCATTGCTTCCGTGGTACCACCCACATTCGGTCTCAACAGCAAGACCGCACTTTCTGCGCGATAACGGGCGCCGCCCGCCGGGGATTGGCCGGAGCTCCCGGGCGAACCAAGCGCCGATGACGCAGAGGGCTTTCAGCCGCCGACCCTCATTCTCTGCCCGCCATGGAAAGCGCTATTTTCCCGATCACAGCAGGCATAGCCTATCACACATCGCACAAGATTTCAAGGTCTTTTTTGTCCTTTTTGTCAAAGAAGGATTTGACGGGAGGGCCATCGGTGATTATAATGGGCATGTTTCCGGCAAAAGGCACATAGGCATGGGGTATCATCCTTTTGGAGGTAGCCATGAAGAAAGCCCTTGCCCTTTTTCCCCTGCTCCTCTCTCTGCTGCTGAGCGCCTGCGGCAACGCGGCCCTGCAGCGCTACGAGAGTTTTTCCCAGGATCTGCAGGAGCAGGAAACCCTCAGCTTTACCGCCGCTCTCACCGCCTCCTACCCGGACAGGACCGCCCAGTTCGAGCTTCGCTACACCCTGGAAGACGGGCTGCAGCGCGTCACCATTCTGTCTCCGGAGCGCATTTCCGGCATCAGCGCCAGCGTCAGGCCGGGCAGTACCGCCCTGGAATACGACGGGCTTATCCTGGACACCGGGGATCTGGACGATTACGGTCTCTCCCCCATGTCCGCCCTGCCGCTTCTGGTGGAGGCCCTGCGCCACGGCCATGGGGACGCCTTCTGGACGGAAAATGGCATGGACGCGGTGGAGCTGCTGTTTGACGATCACGCCCGGGCAAACGTCTGGTTTGACGGGGAAGGGCTCCCCTGCCGGGCAGAGCTCATCTCCGACGGCGTGGTGGTAGTGAGCTGCGAAATCAAGAATTGGACCACATAAGGATAAACTGCCATGAACGATCTGCAAAAGAGAACCTGGGCGGAGATCTCCCTGCCCAACATCCGTCATAATTACGAGGCGATCCGGAAAAGCCTTCCCGCGGGCTGCCGTTTTCTGGGCGTGGTGAAGGCCGACGCTTACGGCCACGGAGCCCTGCCCGTCTCCCGCCTGCTGCAGGAGGCCGGGGCAGACTATCTGGCCGTGAGCTGCCTGGACGAGGCTCTGGAGCTGCGCCGGGGCGGCATCAGCATGCCCATCCTGATCCTGGGCCACACGCCGCCGGAGTACACCTCTCTCCTGATCGAGGAGAACCTGACCCAGACCGTCAGCGCCCTGGCCAAGGCGAAGGAGTATTCCGCCGCCGCGCAGGAACTGGGAAAGACGCTGCGGGTCCACATCAAGCTGGACACCGGCATGTCCCGTCTGGGCTTTCTCTGCGCCGGGGACTATTTCGATATCGGCGTGGGCAATGTGATCGCCTCCTGCAAGCTGCCGAACCTGGAGCCGGAGGGGATCTACACCCACTTTGCCGTCTCCGATGAGCCGGGAGAGGAGAACGAAGCCTACACCCTGCAGCAGTTCAAGCTCTTCACCGACGTGATCGCCGCGGTGCAGGAGCGGGGCGGCGTGCGCTTTGCCATCCGTCACTGCGCCAACTCCGGCGCCGTGGTCCGCTATCCCCAGATGGCCCTGGACATGGTCCGCCCGGGCCTGCTGCTCTACGGCTACGGGGACGAGAGCGGCCGCCTGGGTCTGAGGCCCTGCATGCGCCTCGTTACCACGGTGAGCACCATCAAGCACTATGAGGCCGGCACCTCCGTGAGCTACGGCCGCCGCTTTGTCACGGCGCGCCACACCCGCATGGGCGTTCTCGCCATCGGCTATGCCGACGGGCTGCCCCGGATCCTCTCCAACAAGTGCAGTTTCTATGTGGCCGGAGGCTACGCGCCCCAGCGGGGCAGCATCTGCATGGACATGTGCATGCTGGATCTGACGGAGCTGCCCCAGGCCGCCGTGGGCGACGAGGTGGAGATCTTCGGCGAGCACAACGACATCGAGGCCTTGGCCCGGGAAGCCGGCACCATCAGCTACGAACTGCTCTGCGCGGTATCGAAACGGGTGCCAAGGGTGTATGCGTGATGTAGGGGCCGACGCCCCCTGTCAAGACCACATAGGTAACACTTTGTCCAAAGACAAGGGTAACACTTTAAGGAGCTCGAAGAGACAGCTCGGCGAAGCCGCCTTAATTACCCAATTGCATTTTCTGCGGTGTTTGTCAAGGGCGGCGAAGCCGTTCAT